>JABDAZ010000001.1:0-90000 GCA_013288945.1 Bacteroidota bacterium
CCAGTAAAAACTTATCTGAATAAAATAAATAATCAGGTAACAAGATTAAATAAACTTATTCAGTCAATGTTGGACATATCAAAAATTGAAAGTGGCAGACTTGATTTTATTTTTGAAGAAGTGGAGATGAATCCTTTTATTAATGAAATAATTGAATCCGTAATACCAATTCATCCAATGCATAATATATCCCTGCTACACCATGGCAACTCACGCGCCGTGGTAGATAAGCTGAGGATGGAACAGGTTTTAATAAACATCATTAATAATGCGGCAAAATATTCGCAACCAAAAACGAATATTGAAATAATTACTTCAGTTGATGACGGATATTTTGTATGCAGCGTTAGAGATCACGGCATTGGTATGAATGCAGAAAGTGCATCGCGTATTTTTGAAAAATATTACAGGGATGAAGCAGTGTCGAGCAAATATTCAGGATTTGGAATGGGATTGTATATCACCGCAAAAATTATTGCAGACCACAAAGGTTCTATATGGGTCGAAAGCTTACTTAATAAGGGTTCAGTGTTTACTTTTAAAATGCCAACAGTATAATTTTCATGTTTGATGTGGAATGCTATTCAATATTTGTTGCCAGGATATTTTTCGCCGGCACCAAAAAACACTTCAATAGATTTTATTTTGCTTGAACTGTTGAAATTAAACATCCACGTTGCGGATGGTCTTGTTATCAGATGTATATATTTCCACCAGTAACATTAAAACATCCCCTTTTTCAATCATCTTAATATATTTTACCTTCTTAATAAATCCCGCAGTCGGCCAGCACTTTTGCTTAAACTGTTGTACATTGATATGATCGTCATTATTGGGGCTGGTAAAAGTAAAGTCATCAGCAAATTGAGCGGCTACGGAATCCCAGATGTTTTTTTCAAATCCTGTATAATAAGCCATAGCCACTTTTTCTTTGGCTGTTGATTGAGCATAGGAAGTCATAACAGAACTAATAAAAAAGATAGATATTATTAAACGTATCATAGCAATGCTAATTTAACTGTTAGTGTATCCGAAAGTTATTAATAAATTCATTGCCTTTTTTCTCCTTTGCTTATGCCAAATTCGGGAAGGATTAAACTACTTTAAATTTAAGGAATAAATAGTTTGCAGGTTAGTGTAGATTTCTTGCGGCAATATATTTGAAGAGGTCTATCATAAATTGGCATAATGAAAAAAATTCTTGTAATTGATGATGAAAAAGATATCTTATTTATGATACAGTATATTTTAAAATCACAAGGGTTTAAAGTTGAAACAGATGATGCAGGTAATGTTTTTGAAATTATAAAATACAATTCACTACCCGATTTAATTCTTCTTGATATTAATATAGGCGAAAAAAATGGCGGTGAAATTTGCGTTGAATTAAAAAAGAATATACGAACAAAAAATATTCCTGTTATTCTTGTATCTGCCGACAAGAGTATAATAGAAATAAAAAATAAGTGTGGAGCTGAAGATTGTCTCGCAAAGCCATTTAGTTCCGAAGATTTGTTGTCAAAAGTACATTCTAATCTAATTGCAACAGGATTTTAAAAATGGATTGTGGTGTCAGGAATTATCTATGATGCAACATTTGAGTTATCAGTCACAAATAAAGGCAAAGGAATTCCGAAAGAAGAGATTAGCAGATTATTCCACATAGAAATATTATTTTGTTGCAAAGACACTTTAATTGTTGTACCTTTTAGAAATCCATTTTGATTAACTGATCAACCGGATATTCTCACCTCTTCAACTTTTAATCATGTGGAAAAAAATTAAATTTTCTGATGTTGCTTCCCTAGAAAAACACGATATTTTATGTTCAATAATTGCAGGCAATAAAATTGAATTTAGAATAGTTGAAAATACCGTAGAATATTTGCAATTATCATCGGTAAAATTTGACTTTATTAAAATTCTTCCATTAAAAAAATTAACGTCAGAAATATGGTATAAAAAATAGTTTAATCTCGTTTTATATTTATATACTACAATACACAAGTGGGCATGCATGTGTTCAAAGGAATGAATATTTCCTTTTTTCTATCACTTCAAATAATGATAACAAATTCACTAAACTCGTTTTCTTTCGTATTCACTTTTATTTCACCGCCATGCGCTTTAATAATGTCATAGCTCAATGATAGACCCAACCCTGTTCCTTGTCCTGTCGGTTTAGTTGTGAAAAATGGCTGAAATATTTTATCAATAATTTTTTCGGAATTCCATTACCATTATCTCTTACACTTATTTCAACTTTATTATTACTTTTTTTGTAGTTACCGTTATTGTAGGTTCATAATTTGATATTTGCTGGGTTGCTTTGGCATTTACACCATAGAAAGCATTGTTATAAATTTAATAATACTCTTGAAATATCCTGGGCAACAATATTAATGTTGCCAATCAATTACAATGTAATTTGATCTGCAAAAACATTTCGGTTGTTTAAAAAATTGCAGCTAACGCCAGGTTGCCGCAATTTTCTCAAACTACAATCACATTAGCGAGAGAAAATAAATAATACATCATTTTCAGTTTTTATTTTTTTCTCAAAACGCATTTCCAATTTCTCTAAAAGCTTTATGGAATTAATATTGTCTTCTACTGTTACAGCTAAGATTTTCTGATGATTATTATTATTCATGGCATCTTCTAAAACTGCTTTTGCAGCTTCATATGCATATCCGTTTTTAAAAAATAGTGGAAGAAAGGCGAATCCAATATCGTAGTGTTCTAAATATTCTCTTTTAATTAAGGTTATGATGCTAATGCTTACACCTTTTAATGTTACTACCCAATAGTTAATTGCAGGGTTACTCATTATTTTTCTAACATAGTTTTTTGCATCCTCAGCTGTGTTGATATTTCTGTTGCCAATATATTTTATCCACTCGTTTGTATTTACCAGTTCTTTTATAAAAGTAGCATCATGTATAGTGAGTTTGCTTAATGAAAGTCTTTCAGTTGTATATATACTTTGCATATAGGTTTATATTTTAGCTTCCTTCGCGGTCATTAAGATATCACTTGAAGATTTTACTAAATTAAATATTTGCCAAGCAACCAAAAAAATGGTTCATGCAAGAAGGTAATCATAAAAAAATAATTATTATATTCATTTTATAACACAGACAAACAAAATGAATACTGCGATCACAATTATAACTATAATAGCAACCATTGTTATATTGCTTTTAATCTTTGCTGCCTTAATGAAGAAAGGGTATAAAACGCATAGCGAAGTTATTATCCTAGTATCACAGCAAAAAGCGTTTGACTATCTAAAACATATAAAAAATCAAGACAACTTTAATAAGTGGCTAATGATAGACCCAAACATGAAAAAAGAATTTAATGGTATTGACGGAACTGTTGGATTCGTTTACGCGTGGAATGGGAATAAAGAAGCGGGTGAAGGAGAACAGGAAATTAAAGGAATCGTCGGAGAAAAAAATATCGAAATGGAAATTCGTTTCAAAAGACCATTTGCGGGCATTGCTTATGCTACAATGGCAACTGAATACTTATCGGACAATCAAACTAAAGTTATTTGGAATACTTCCAGTTCAATGAAGTATCCGTTGAACATCATGCTGCCATTAATCGAGAAAATGTTGGAGAAAGACATGCGCGTAAGTTTAACAACTTTGAAAAACATCTTGGAAAAATAATTTATAATTTCAAATGAGAAATTATCAAACTCCTTCGCTTTAATTTTTGTTTTTAAATAAAAATATAATAACAGTATCTATCAGTTCGAGAAAAGCAATTAATGCAGCCACAATAACTATAGGAATAAATATAGGAGTAGTATACAAAAATCCTAAAACGTAATTAATAAGTAAGACAATTATTACAATTAAAAGTATTGCAATGGAATATGCAATAACCTTACGGGTTTTAGCAATGATGTTTTTAGTCATGGTTAGCAAACACTAAAATAGCATAATTGACAAATTTAAAATTAGGATTAATAAAAATCTGTGACACACATCACAAACTATGCTGAATTTATTTTCTCGGATTTGTTATTTTTTTATTTTGCCAAAAAAATCCGGCATGTTTTCCGAAGACATCCGCATAAAATTGAAGACGATGAACTGCCCGGCACATCAAATGCCGCCTACAGTTATCATTGATAAAGGGCAATTTCAAATAGGCACATGCTGCCATGCGTTTAGAATAAACGTTCTTGGAAATTTGAAAAATTTATTGGCAGAAGAAAAGCCTAACATTTATTATGAAGCGCTCTAGCGAAGAAGTTACAAAATTTTAAAAAAATGGCAGCTATAGAAATAGCCGCCCGTTAAGAATTTTGTTATCAATTTATCAGAAAAAACTTAAACGGATTTTCATTCATTTAATTTTATAATGTGTATAAGTGATAAAGCAATTCACATTAAGGACACTTTTTAAAATAGAAAAATTATGAGCATTGCTGGAAAATCTTTTTTATTTGAATGTTGACAAGTTATTAATTTTCATTTTAAAATATCTTCAGTGTATTAATGGCATTCTAATACCTTACTAATTGTTTTTTAATTTGAATTTTTGAATTGTACTCCACTTTCCACCGTCTTTTTGCTCAATTAAACTTACACAATCAAATTTGATTTTTTTTGGCAAACTCATTTTTGCGACTTGCTCAAAAATATCGTCCGTACAAATTGAATTTCTTGGGTGCATTAATGTAATGTGTGGCTCTTGCTTCTTTGAACTGGTTTGCCCAATCAGGATTTGTTTGCGCAACTCTTGAAATTCTTCACTGTCAGTATTTGCTGAAAGTAAAAGTCCTTTACCGTTGTCAAACCTGATAACTTTTCCAAACTCAATAACAATTTCGGTGTGTGTTGAAAAAAGAAAATTTTCTATTACTTGTTCAAGATTTTCAATTTCATCCTCTCTGCATAAAGTAACGTGAGATTTTATTAATTTAAATTGTAGCGGATTAAACTTTTGACGAATTTGTTCGATTGTTATTGCATCTTTTTCGCATACAAATAATGTCAGCTGTCTGCGAATGTTTACAATCACTTTTTGTAAATTTTTAGTTCAGAGATTATTTCGAAACTCAAGTTACTAATCCTATGCGTTTGAAAGCAAATCTCGAAACCTATCTAGTTATAAGTAATTGAAATTTTCACTTTCAAAAATCATTTTATGCAAACAAAAAAGGAGATAATCAATTTAAACTTTTTGAATTTTTCGAAGAAAAAACTTCAGGATATTTAGACAAAAATATTAATGAATCAAACGAGCTGTCCGTTTGACTATTGAATTTGTTAATGATAAAAGAAGATAAACGTTTGACAATATGTTGTAAATTGAAATTATTAATTGGCTTTAGTTGTACTCAATTTTTTTTAAATGCTTTCGATAGTCAAGCCAAATCGTTATGCATTATTTTTAAAAAATATATTCAATAGATAAAAAGATGAAAGACATTCCAACTCTATACCAATGGGCTGGAGATATGCAAACTTTTGAAATTTTGTTTACCAAATTTTATGACAAAGTTTTGAAAGACGATTTATTAAACGAAGTGTTTAAAAATATGTCGTCAGAGCACATCAAACATGTTGCACATTTTGTAGCAGAAGTTTTTGGTGGCGAAAAACTATATACAATAGAAGATGGAGGAAGCCATGCAAAAATGATTGGCCACCATATTGGCAAAATGTTGACAGAACAAAAACGCCATCGTTGGCTTCAACTCTTATTACAAACTGCTGACGAAATAGGCCTTAAGAGTGACCCTGAATTTCGTTCGGCTTTCGTCGGATATTTAGAATGGGGATCCCGGATTGCTGTTATCAATTCTCAACTTACTACAAACTTAATGAATGACACAGAACCAATGCCTGAATGGGGTTGGGGCGAAACCGGCGGACCTTACATACAGAAAAAATATTAAGAAAAGCAAATATAAAATATTCCATCCGGCGATTATGGGCAGCGCGTGTTGGCTCTGAATTTGCACAAAGCGCTTAACGTTGTACGTATGCAAATTAAAAACTTTATTACAGAAGCTTTAGCAACTAATATTTTATTGCTTGCAAAACTGTTTGGGTAACGTGTTGTTTTGACGCATATGCTTTTGCCAGTAAAATCCGTGCAAAAACATTCGCGCTTGATCCGATTATTATATAAAATATTAACTTTAATTCAATTGAAAACAGTTTTAATAACTCAATAAAAAAATTATTTTATTTATGAAATAACAGTTGAGATGAAGGCTAATTAAATAACAATATTTATAAGTCAATTTTCAATTTACTTCATAATGAAAAAACTCCTTGGTAACGTTTGGCTATTCGTAATTTTTAATAATTGCAGTTGAATTGTGAAGGCACAAAAGAATAATATTAATTCTTTAATGAAGGTTTTAAACTTAGCAAAGAACCAAATACTTGCCACTAAATAAATCTCATGAAATCATTAAAATTAATGCTGTTGTACTTATTGTTTGTTGTTGCTAAAGCACAATCACAACAACAAACACTTGACAGCCTGCATACTGCTTTGCAAAATGCACCAAATGATACTATACGCATGGATGTGTTAAGCGGGCTGGGATATTATTATGACCATTCCAATGCGGATAGTGTGGAGTTTTATCTGGGGCAAAGCTTATCAATCTCAAGAAAGCTAAACCTGAAATTATACGAGGCAGGGTCATTATCATCACTGGCTTATCATTACGCATGGAGCGATTATCCAAAGGCATTACAGCTTGTAATGCAGGCATTGGCCATTGCAGAAGATTCGACCAGTGAAAAAACTGCCTGGAACCTGCAGCCAGGGCATACGCCACACAAAGAAAGGCTTGCCTTGCTTGGATATATCTATTTTAACTCCGCACAACTATTCGGCAATACGGGTGATATTAAAAAACAAATGCAAAGCCTGCGGAAATCAATGGAAATAGCTGAATCTTTAGGCGATTCAATATTGAACATGATAGCGACTATGAATCTTGGAACGATATACCTGGATAAAATTAAAAAATTTGATTCTACACTTTACTTTGAACAAAAGGCACTAAACTTTTTTTCTCCCATAAATGGCGACAAAAGCAGTATTGGCTGGATATATGGCAGTATGGGCGCCGCTTATCTTGAACAAGGGAATTTTCATCTTTCCAGAAATGCTTTTCAAAAAGGATTGCAATGGATGCAGGATCAAAATAATCTTGCAGGTGTCGGAAGCCTTTGCCTTTCGTTAAGCAAACTGTACCGGATTAATGGAAAACATGATTCCAGTTTGCTTTATGCTTACAGAGCACTTGAAACCTATAAAATTTTTAAAGACAGAAAGGGAATTGCCGATGCATGGTCTTCCCTTTCGCTTGCTTATGGAGAACAAAAAAAAACAGACAGTGCTTTTGTTTATTTAAAACTTGCCACTGCATTGCGGGATTCACTGGGTAATGTAGAAAAAGAAAACCTCATTGCTTTTGAGAACAAAAGTTTTAACGAACAAATGCGCGTTAAAGATTTAGAAAATGAAAAAATTCAAATACAAACTAAAATAAGAACCTATGCCATGCTCGCGGGCATAGGTGTTTTTATGATTATTGCATCTTTATTGTATCGAAATAACCGGCACCGCAAAAAAGCAAACCTGCTTTTGCAAAAACAAAAAGAAGAAATTGCAGATCAAAAAGAAAATATAGAGCAGGCAATGGTTGAATTAAAATCAACACAGCAACAATTGATACAATCTGAAAAAATGGCAAGCCTTGGTGAACTTACAGCGGGCATCGCTCATGAAATTCAGAACCCATTGAACTTCGTAAATAATTTTTCAGAAGTAAATAAAGAACTTGTTGATGAATTACAAATAGAATTGAAAGCAGGTAATACGGAAGAAGCAATTGCAATTTCAAATGATATAAAAGATAACGAAGAAAAAATAAATCATCACGGAAAACGTGCAGATGCAATTGTAAAAGGAATGCTGCAGCATACCAGAGAAAACAGTAGGCAAAAAGAATTAACCGACATTAATAAATTAGCAGATGATTATTTAAAACTTGCATATAATGGCTTTCGTGCAAAAGACAAATTATTTAATACTGCATTAATAACAAACTATGATGAATCGGTTGGCACTAGTAATATTGTCGCCCAGGATATAGCACGAGTGTTATTGAATATTTACAACAATGCTTTTTATGCAGTAAAAGAAAAATCAAAACTCCAATTATTAAATTATGAACCTACAATAACTGTAACAACAATAAGAAGAAATGATAAAGTTGAGATAAGTATAACTGACAATGGCAATGGAATCCCGCAAAAAGTAATTAATAAAATATTCCAACCATTTTTTACAACAAAGCCAACAGGTCAGGGAACAGGTTTAGGATTATCACTGAGCTATGATATTATTAAAGCGCATGGTGGAGAAATAAAAGTGAATACAAAAGACGGCGAGTTTACTGAATTCCAAATTATAATTTGAAGCGACAATACAAAAAGGCGAAGATTAACTTGTTTATTTTCAATATAATTTTTTATATGCTGAGATTCGAATAGCGTATATTTAAGTGTTGGCTGCAACTTCATAACAGTCATCTATTCAAACAAACAATGAACAATATTCTAAATATTAAATCGCAACTTACGCAATTTATCAATTTAGATAAGTTTAAGGAATATCAGCATTTGCAGTCAACTGTTGAAAATTCAACCGAGCAGGACAAAAAATTTATTAATGACGAAATAAATAAATGTTGTAAAGAACTTTTACAAGAGTTAAACAAAACGCCAACTGACGATAATCTTAAGAAGATAGTCCGCGATTCTATTGAGAAAATAGAAGTTGCAATGCTAGACACTGAAGATAGAGAGTTTTGTTATGAGCTGTATTTCAAAATTGGTGAGATACTTGGAATTGATATAGAAGACAAGACAGTTACCTTTGAACAAAAACTTCAGCAAGACCTTCTAAGACTGGCGAAACAGGCTGGCATCAACTTTAATGATTTTCTCCCACCGAATTCGTCGCTAAAGAAATCATAATACAGCAGCCAACATCAGATTTGCCGCAATGCTGGCAGACGGAAAAACAATCAGCAGCGAATCTTTAATCAGCTTCCGTTCCGGCGGACATTATTCTATTGAACATTTGTATTAACTTCAGTATAAAATCATTGACCGGTTTTTGATCTCGGCTAACGGATATGAAAATTCAGTACTGTGGCAAGCCTTGGTCGTTGGCAGTAATGTTACAGGACCCAGTAAATCAACTAAATTTTATGACAGGAATAATTCATTTTGAGACATTTTTATTGACAGGAATTTTATTAAACCTGACACCAGGTAATGACACAATTTTTATTTTGACTAAAAGTATTGGACAAGGAAAAAAAGCAGGAATTGTTTCAGCGTTAGGTATTGGGACAGGAAGTATTGTTCACACAATTTTAGCTGCATTCGGACTTTCCATAATTATTGCAAAGTCAATTTTACTCTTCAACATTATCAAATTTGCAGGAGCAGCTTACCTACTTTACATTGGTTTCAAAATGCTTACTGACAAGTCGCAACTTAAAACAGACAATATTATTTCAAGTAGTTCTGCAGACTATTGGAAAATATACAGAGACGGAATTTTCACAAATGTTTTAAATCCCAAAGTTGCTTTATTTTTTATCGCATTTCTGCCCCAATTTATAGACCCAACTCTAAAGAATACTATTTTGCCATTTATTACATTAGGAACAACTTTTATTTTGACAGGAACAATTTGGTGTTTGATATTGGCAACTTTTGCATCTGCAATTTTTAGTAAATTGAAGACTAATAAAAAAGTATCAACTTGGATAAATAAGATTTGCGGACTAACAATGATTGGACTTGGAATTAAAGTTGCATTGACTGACCGAAAGTAAAAAACACTACCGTCAACATGGGGTTTGCTGCTATGCTGGCAGACGAATAAATCCTCATCTTTTTGTTCACTATCAGCAATAGTTCCAGCCGACGAACAAAGCCAGGCAAAAGTTCTTATCCTCATCTTTTAAACATATTCAAGCAATAGTTTCAGGCAAGACAAAGTAGATTGACTATTTTTATTTTCAATGATCAATAGTTCAAATAAAATTCCGCTTAGAAAAGCAGCTCTATACGCAGGAATTGTAATTCTTGTTATTGCATTGGTAGCCCCTTTTGCTGAAGTTTATTTATATCCTAAGCTTGTTGATTTAATAAACCCGCCACAAACCATTCATAATATCATAAACAATAAAGCACTTTTTGTTTCTATGATATTCAGCTACCTGCTAACTTTTGCAGGGGATATCGTATTGTCTTGGTTATTATACATTTTACTTGCACCAGTGCATAAACACCTTTCCTTACTGACTGCATTATTTAGACTGGCTTTTGCATTAATAGCTTTGACTGCGCTTTTAAACCTTGTTACCGTTTTTCAATTGCTAAGTACAGAAGAATATTCTGTTGCAGCTGGACAGACTCAATTGAATACTCAGATAATATTATGTTTCAAAACCTTCAGAAGCAATTACCATTTCGGAATTATTTTTTTCAGTATTCATTTGATGTTGCTTGGTTATTTAGTTATCAAGTCTGGTTATATAAATAGAATGATGGGAGTTGTGCTCATTATTTGCGGCTTTGGTTATCTGACAGATGCTTTAAAACCCTTTTTATTCCCTAATCTCAATTCCAGTTTCATAACCATTACTTTCTTTGGTGAATTAATTTTTATGTTATGGCTATTGATTAAAGGTTATAAAATAGAAGACAAAAACGACACAACTTAAACTGGCATTAATAATCTTGATTTAGACATCATGCAAACAGCTTGGTGCAGAATATTATTTTCCTTGTACTATTTTTCCTTGTGAGTCAAATACTAGATCTTTTCGGCGAATGGAACCTTTGGCTGCACGCACGTGGTACCGCGGCTGTTCTCTCGGAAAATATTCTTCAAAGCACGACACTAAGCTCCAACTTGCATACTTCGTTTTTTTAAAACTCTGTTTTATAACTTCTGGTAACTCGTTCACACGAAGTTTTTGTGTAGACTGTAGCCATTCGCCTTTTTTGTCAAATGTTGCGTGATATTTTGCGTTCATTAAATCAAATGTGACTGTACAATATATCACATCATTTTTCCATTTTACGTTAGTTGCGTTAGCGTACTTTAATTGAAACGCATTAATAACTTTTTCGGGAATTTTTGCAAAACAAATTGTCGTCATAAAACATGCTGAAAATATTAACGCCAGGCTTTTCATAATATATTTTGTATCGTTTTGTAAAATCATTAATAATATATAAAAAAATATTTAGTCAAATTATACTTCGAATCAATAACGGATTTTAAAAGTGATGATAATATAACCAAAATTGGTGCCGCCATCTATCGAACTTTAAGTCCTTAAGATTAACAACATTAATGATGAAAGGAGATGAAAATACCAACCAACCTTGATTCATAATATTAATGGGCTTACTTGATGCAAGCCCATTAAAAAGTTAATGGCATAAACAATTAATCTTCCATCATCTCATGCGCAGCTTCTTCATTAATGGATGAAACCGCGAGATCAGTTAGTTTTTCATCAGCTTGTTTTTCTTCTGAAAGCGTTTGTTCTAAAAGTGAAACGGCTTCTTCAAAACCCAATGTTTGCGCGTAACTTTTCAATGTGCCGTAGGTGGCAATTTCATAATGTTCAACTTTTTGTCCAGCGGCTATAATACCAGCATCTCTCATTGCACCTTCCTCAGTATCATCAATAATTTCTTCAGCTTCTTCTACAAGCCCACTCATTGCATGGCATTTTTTTGCATCGGATTCTACGCCAATTATTTCAAATACTTTTTCAAGCCTGTCCACATGTCCTTTTGTTTCCTGCAAGTGACTTTCCAATGCATTTCTTAAATCTGGCGAAGAGGAAGCATCTGCCATCTTCGGAATTGCTTTTAGCAATTTTTTTTCAGCCCAGTAAATATCCTGAAGTTCTTCCTGGAAAAATTTAAAAAGTTTAGATTGATTATCTCCATTTTTTGTTGGCATAAAATGATTTTTAAAAGTGAAAATTTTTATTACTTATAATTAGATATATTTCGAAATATGTGCCGCTTACAAATCACCTTTAATGCCGTGGATACAAAAGTTTTTGAGAAAAAAAAGACTACATAAATTTTGAGTATAATTTTGCGCATCTTTTTTTCTCAAAAAAAGAATATTATTAAAAGGTTATTCTTTGCAAAGTGAAAACATTATGTAATGCAACTTCCTATTCCATAACAGAATGTATTCCCTATTAACAACGCATAATTTGTTGTACCTTTTATAAATCCATTTTGATTAATTGTTCAACCGGATATCTCACTTCCTCAACTTTTAATCATGTGGAAAAAAATTAAAATTTCTGATATTGCGTCATTAGAAAAAAACGATATTTTATGTTCAATAATTGCAGGCAATAAAATTGAATTTAGGATTGTTGCAAATACAGCTGAATACCTAGAATTATTGTCGCTAAAATTTGACTTTATTAAAATACTTCCATTAAAAAAATTAGAGATTGAAAGATGGTATAAAAAATAGTTTGAATCTCTTTTTAAAATTTGGCATTATTAAAAATTATCGAATTGTGTAAAGTATAATCAAACGATCATACAAACTTTAAACGCAAAATATTAATATCAATAAAATTTTGCTGTCTGAGAAAAGCAGCAACTATGATTTTTAAAAATAGTTATAAATTTAAACGGCATAACTACATACTGTTTATAAAAAATAAGAATAATAGAAAATTAAATAATGAGAAAAATTATTGTGACTGCAAATATTTCTTTGGATGGAGTGATGCAAGCACCCATGGGCTCTGAAGAAGATACATCTGGAAATTTTAATTACGGAGGATGGACGGCGGCGCATGCTGATGCAATGAGTGGTAAAGCAGTTCAAAAAGAAGCAAGTCAAAAAGTAGACTATCTTTTGGGCCGAAAAACTTTTGAAATTTTTGCTTCCTTCTGGCCATCAAATGCGCAAATGTGGCCTGGCATTAATAATAGTACAAAATATGTTTTATCCAAAACGGTTAAAAATTCGGATTGGCATAATACGGTATTCTTAGAAAATGTAGAAGAAATTCACCAGCTTAAAATTTCTGAAGGTCCCGATATTCAAGTTTGGGGTAGCAGCCAACTTATCCATCTGCTGCTTCAAAATGGCTTAGTTGATGAAATGCATCTTAGAATTTTTCCTTTAATTCTTGGCAGTGGTAAAAAGTTGTTTGATAATAATGCGATCGCTACATCTTTTACATTAACTGAAAATATTATTACAACAAAAGGCGTTTTTATAGCCCATTATAAACGAGTTGGTGAAGTAACGCCAACTATGTCAGTTCGAAATTTAATGGATAAATATCTTAAAAAATAGAAAGTATAAGAAGAATATTCACTTACGCAAGAGACCGAACGCTGTTATTTTTTTGATGTATCAAAAAAAAATATTTTTTCTTGTAAATTTTCTTAATTTTCATTGTGAAAAAGATTGCCGCCATACTTCTTTGCGCGTTATTACTGTTTAACTGGATCGGTTACCGATTTGTAATTTCTTATTTGCAAGACAAAGCAGATACTCAATTGGAAGCGCAACTGGACATTAATAAGTACGATGAATCCCAATTAATTTCTATAAAAATTCCTGCAACGTATTTATCATCTTATTCCAACTCAGGAACGTTTGAACGAGTAAGCGGTCAGGTGGACATTAAAGGCATTCAATATAAATATGTAAAGAAAAGATTGTTTAATGATTCGCTGGAATATGTGTGTATAGCGGATCGCAACACAATGCAAATGCAATCTGCCAAAAATGAATTCTTCAGTTTGGTAAATGATTTGAAACATTGCGGCCAGCAAAAAAAATCAAATTCACATACAGATTTTTCTAAAAATTTTTCTTCAGATTATTTTCCTTCTACTTCTGATCTTTTCATAAAAGATCTTTCGATTAATGATTTAAAAAAATCATTTTCTCCATCTTCAACATTGCCCCAAACAATTTTATGGGGAATAGAACAGCCGCCGGAAGCTTGTTAGGTTTTTGATGTTGGATGTAAAATTGTGACACGGGTTTCGAAATCCGAGTTTCGAAATTTTGGATGCATGATAATGATTTTATTATTACAGCATTTCAACACATTTTACTTTTTGTTTTTTGATTTTCATTCCATCTCACATCACAAATCATACATCGAACTCAGGCATCATACATTTTTCAACACTTACAACAAATCATCATGCCCTACATTCCTTTGGTGGAACATTTACCTGGCATAACAGGTTTACTTGAATATAGCAAGGACACTGCCGCGCCAATTCGCGAACTCACACAAATTTTATTGCGGGGCCCATCCACATTAACAGAAGGCGAACGCGAATTGATTGCAACAGTTGTATCAAAAGGCAACGAATGTAAATTTTGTACAGCCGCACACACTGCTGCAGCCGATGTGTTATTAGGCGAACACGAAACTTCAGAAAAAGTAAAACAAGATATTTCTACAGCGCCGGTGAGTGAAAAAATGAAAGCGTTATTATTGATTGCATCGCAGGTTCAAAAAGGCGGAAAAAATGTAACAGCTGCATTAATTGATGCAGCAAAAAAAGAAGGCGCAACTGATATTGAAATTCATGATACGGTTTTAATAGCCGCTCTCTTCTGCCTCTACAATCGCTATGTGGACGGGCTTTCAACAATCACTCCAAGCGATCCAGATTTTTATCAAAGTTTGGGCGAACGGCTTTTTAAATATGGATACAATCGTTTGCCTCAAGGTTATGATCATTTAAAAAAGAATGGCGTTGAACAACATTAATAACTAAAAATATGAACGAAAAAAATAATGGTTTTGCATCACCAGCAAGCAAAAATAATTTGATGGTGATATTTATTATTTGTTTTATCAGCACCATGTTTGGTGGTGTGGTTACGATGTTGATGTCGGTTTATTTACCAGTTGCCGTAAAAGATTTATTGGGAAATGTAACTGATGAAAAAATGAATGAAGTAAGTGCGTGGATCAATTGCGTATTTATTTTCGGATGGATGTTTGGCGGTTTTATCTGGGGATTTATTTGCGATAAAATCGGAAGATCAAAATCAGTAACGCTATCAACATTAACGTATGCAATTTTTACTGTACTAACCGCATTTGCGCCATCATGGCCGCTTGTAAGCGCTTGCCGTTTTTTATCTGGTTTTGGAATTGGTGGTGTTTTAGTAACAACAACCATTTTAATTTCAGAAATATGGCCGGATAAAAAACGTGCTGTTGCATTAGGCATAGTTTCCGTTGCAATACCTGTTGGTTTTTTTGCAGCAGGTATCATTAATAATTTTTTATCATCATGGCGCAATGCTTTTTTGTTTGGAACGATTCCTTTATTAACAGGCATCGTTTCCATTTTTGTTTTGAAAGAATCTGTAAAATGGAAAACACATGTTAATGAAGAAAGTGAAGTTTTCAGCAGGCAGCTTTTTAATAAAGAATATGCGAAAAATTTATTGAATGGCTCCGTAATATTTGGCGCAATGCTTATCGGGCTGTGGGCAATTTTTTCGTGGGCACCAACTTGGGTGCAAAGTTTTTCAATTACTGATGCGCGCGACCAGCGCGGGTTTACAGTGATGATACTTGCAGCCGGAGGATTAAGCGGAAGTTTTTTTTCAGGCTGGGTTGTTAATGCAATTGGGTTGAGAAAAACAATGATGATGTGTTTTATAGTTTGTTTTGCATTCGCATTTTTTGTTTTCAAAATGACAACTGTTATTTCAATGCTCACATTTGTTGAGCTTGCTGTACTTGCATTTTTCTTTGGCATAAGCCAGGGCGCAATGGCGGTTTATATTCCATTGTTATTTCCAACTGTCGTGCGCGCGTCGGCAACTGGTTTTTGTTTTAATATCGGAAGATTGTTTACCGGAACAGTTGTGTTTTTTATTGGCGCGCTCGTGATTTTGCTTGGCGGCTATGGCAATGCAATTTTTATTTTCTCATTCATTTTTATTGTTGGATTGGTTGCAACTTATTTTTCAAAAGATATTCCTGTGGCAGAAGAAAAAGCAACATTGCTTACAGGAATTGTTGTTGAATAAAGAACCAATGTACAAGAGTGCGACGCAACAGGAGATGATTAATGAAACAAAAGATTGGACAATACATTTAATTTGAAAATTTGAAAATGTGCAAATGTGGAAATTGAAATAAAAGTTCAGGTTTAAAAATTATTAATAAAAACACGATTAAAAAAATTACAAATCATTAATTAAAAATCATAAATCAAATGGCACATATTAATGTTCCGGAAGGTGTTCCGGGAATAAGAAGTTTAGTAATGTTTCGCCCGGAAACGGGAAAACCATTGTACGATTTGGCGCAGGTTTTATTGCGCGGAGAATCTACACTAACGCCTGCGGAACGAGAACTGATTGCTGCGTATGTTTCGAAAAGAAATGAATGTATGTTTTGCATGAGCAGCCACGCAGCGGCATCAAGAAGTTTGTACAAAGATGAAAGAAATATGGTTGATGAAGTGTTGCATGATATGCAACATTCTTCAGTGAGTGATAAAATGAAAGCGTTGTTAAACATTGCAGGCAAAGTGCAGATATTGGGAAACAAAGTAACGCAAGAAGATATTAATGAAGCAAGAAAATATGATGCAACTGATAAAGAAATTCATGACACGGTTTTAATTGCTGCAACTTTTTCAATGTATAATAGATACGTTGATGGCCTTGCAAGCTGGGCTCCCACCGACGCGGCGGTGTATGACGAAATGGGAGATCGGTTAGCGGAGAAAGGTTATGTAACTCCAAAATAATTGTTGATTAATAATTAGTAATTAAAAATTATTAATGAAACAAAGGATTAATAAATCGTACATCACACATCTAAAATCATACATCAAATGGCACATATAAAATTACAGGATGGATTGCCGGGAATTCGCGGGCCAATGGCTTTTAGCCCGCAAACTGCAAAACCTTTAAATGCACTTGCAGAGGTTTTATTGCGAGATGATAATAACACATTAACACGCGGCGAACGCGAGTTGATTGCAACTTATGTTTCGTCATTAAATGATTGTTTTTTTTGCCAGAATATTCATGGCGCCATTGCGGGGCATTATCTGGATTACGACATTAATAAAATTGATGCGGTGAAAAAAGATTTTAATGCAACATCAATTTCTCCAAAATTAAAATCATTATTATCTATAGCCGCAAGTGTGCAACGCGGCGGAAAAAATGTTACGCCAGAACAAATTGAAGCCGCAAAAAACGAAGGTGCAACTGATAAAGAAATTCACGACACGGTATTAATCGCTGCTGCATTTTGTATGTTCAATCGTTATGTTGACGGACTTGCAACATGGGCGCCGGAAGATCGACAGTTTTATGTGAACCGCGCGAAACAGCGTGCTGAAGAGGGTTACATTGATTTTGATTTATATAATGTTAGTGTGAAAAGTTAGTGTATGGCTGTTAGCTATTAGCCGTTAGCTGTTGGCTTTTGTAAATAAAGAGATTGATTAAAAAATCAAATAGAAGCCAAGATTAACAGCTAAAAGCGAATAGCCAATTCACAAATTTTACAAACTAAAAAATTTTTTTTTGCCAAGCAATCCATTTTGTATTAAACATTTGTTGCGTCGCACACTTTTACTTTTGGTTCATTATTCAGCAAAAAAAGTTAATGAATAATTGAATGGAAAATTGGATTTTGTTTTTTGGATATTGGACTTTATAAAATTTTATTAACAACAAAAATTTAAAAACTATGCCATACATTAATGTAAATAACGACTTCGCAGGTATTCGCGGGTTAATGGCTTTCAGTCCTGAAACTGCAGAGCCAATGGGCGAACTGGCAAATGCATTATTAAAAGAAACAGAAGGATTGAGCCCGGCAGAACGCGAGCTCATCGCAACACATGTTTCTTATTTAAACGAGTGTTTTTATTGTCATAATTCTCACGGAGAAATTGCATGTATTTATTTAAATGGAGATCGTGAACTGGTTGATAACGTAAGAAAAGATTATCAGCACGCAAATATTTCTAACAAATTAAAATCATTATTAAACATCGCTGCCAAAGTGCAACAAGGTGGAAAATTTGTAACAACGGAAGATGTTGAAGCTGCAAGAAAACAAGGTGCAACTGATAAAGACATTCACGATACAGTATTGATTGCTGCTGCGTTTTGTATGTTCAATAGGTATGTTGATGGATTGGGTGCAACAACGCCAACTGACTTGTCAACTTATCCGCCGCGTGCACAACAAGTGGCTGAGCGCGGATATGGTAAACATATTTTTTCAGGTGCGCAGCCTGCAGCGCAAAAAGTATAATTTATTAATAAGCATTTTTTGAAAAAAATATTTTCCATATTATTAATTGCGTTGTTATTTTTTAACTGGTATGGTTACCGGTTGTTTATTTCTTTTTTAGAATACAAAGAAAATACACAACTCGAAACACAATTGGATAAAAATAATTTTGATGAAACACAATTGGTTTCTGTAAAAATTTCTGCAAAATATTTTTCCGCTTATGTAAATGAAAAAAACTTTCAGAGAATTGATGGGCAAATTAATATTAATGGTATAGTTTACAATTATGTAAAAATCAGGATGTATAGTGATTCGCTGGAAATGCTTTGCATTCCGAATCAATATGCAATGAAATTATCTTCTGCAAAAGATAATTTTTTCAAACTCGTTAATGATGTGCAGCACAAGGAAAATAAAAAAAGCAATTCCAACTTTTCTAAAAATATATCAACAGATTATTTTGTAGTAAATTATTTTGCTATTATTAATTACGCTTTTTTTACTTCTTTAAATTGGCCGTGTAATTATATAAGCGGTCGTCTTTTTCATTCCTCAGAAGTTTTAGAAAACCCGCCCGAAGCCTAATCGTTACAAGGGTTTTATTATTATTTATTATAAAAACATTTTCCTTTTTTTTTCTTCCTGCTGAATATAAAATATTCTAGCAAGCAGGATCTGTTATCATTATTCAAACCAAAACTTTAATGAATGAGAAAGTTATTTTTATTAATAGCTGCATGCTTATGCACCATGCTGCCGGCCTCACTTTTTGCACAGAACAAAACAATAACGGGAAAAATTATTGATGCCAAAGGCGCGCCCGTTGTGAATGCAAGTATTATCGTAAAACAAACAACACAGGGAACTACAACTGATGCAGAAGGAAAATTTAAATTATCAGTTTCAGGTAATGCAACTTTATTAATAAGCTCTGCAGGTTTTTCATCACGCACAATAAAAATTGACGCAACAATAAGTGATTTGCAAATAAAATTAGATGAAGATGTAGCGCGTTTGGATGAAGTTGTTGTAACAGGATTATCAACAACAGTAAAAAGAAAAAACCTCGCAAACGCAGTGGCAACAATATCTTCCAAAGAACTGGATGGCGTTGCACCGGCACAAACTTTTGATGGCGCACTGGAAGGAAAAATTTCCGGCGCATATATTAATGCAAATTCCGGCGCGCCGGGTGGTGGCATTTCTGTAAAGCTGCGCGGGGTAACTTCTGTATATGGCAACACACAACCATTATATATTCTCGATGGCGTTTATGTAGATAATACGGCAACATCAGCTGGCTTGAATGCTATAACTGGCGCGGCTTCCGGCGGTTCGCCAACATCATCGCAGGATAATCCTTCCAGCAGAATTGCAGATTTACGTGCAGAAGATATTGAGAACATTGAAATTTTAAAAGGCGCTTCCGCTGCAGCAATTTATGGTTCAAAAGCTGCCGCTGGTGTTGTGATCATTACGACCAAAAGAGGCAAGCAAGGCAAAACACAAATAGCTGTTTCGCAGGATTTGGGTTTTATTAAAGCAAGAAAATTATTAGGTGTAAGAACGTTTACTGCTGAACGCGCAGCAAGCTTATCAAGCGATAGTGCTACCAGCGCGGGTTTGAGCGCACAATTTTTAGCAGCGCAATCCAAAGGGCAAATTTATGATTATGAAAAAGAAGTGTATGGCAACACAGGTTTTGCAAGAAACACAGTTGTAAGCGTGAGCGGAGGAAATGAAAAAACAACTTTCTTTTTTTCTGCTGCGCAAAAAGATGAAGGCGGGATTGTAAAAAATACAGGTTATAGAAACAGCAGCTTTCGTTTAAATCTTGATCATAAAATTACTGATAATATAAAAATTGGAATCAGTACAAACTATATCAATTCTTCTGCAGACAGAGGATTAACAGGCAACGATAATGCAGGAGTTTCACTTGGTATTGCACTTTCATCAACTCCATCATTTGCACAATTGCACCCGGATGCATTGGGAAATTTTCCGAATAATCCGTTTGCAGCATCCAACCCTTTACAAACAATTGCATTAATGCAAAACAATGAATCAACCAACCGGTTTATAACAGGTTTAAGTGTTGATGCAACTTTGCAAAAAAGCAGCACAAGCGTTACAAAATTTATA
Source organism: Bacteroidota bacterium (assembly GCA_013288945.1). Classification (GTDB taxonomy): domain Bacteria; phylum Bacteroidota; class Bacteroidia; order Chitinophagales; family Chitinophagaceae; genus Puia. Next base: position 20,549 of record JABDAZ010000001.1, read on the forward strand.
GCACGTGGTGGTTTTGATTTTTATAATCTTGTTACCACCGCATTATTTCCAAGCACCTTACAATTTCAGGCTGTTAATAAAGGCACGTCCATACAGGGTTTCACGCGCAACCTTGATGTGAATTATATTGCTTCGCTTGTTAATACTTTTTCGCCAACGCATAATTTGTCGTTTACAACTTCTGCAGGATTAACGCAGGAAAATGGCGATTATAATAATTTATTAAACGTGGCAACGCAGGTTATTGCAGGCCAATCGAACGTGAATGAAGCTGCTGCTTTGAATGCGACACAGTTCAGATCTAAATATCAGAACAATGGAATTTTTGTGCAGGAAGAAGCAAGCATTGTTGATGCAATTACTTTAACTGGTGGCGTTCGTTTTGATCGCTCATCAAACAATGGCGATGTAGGAAAATATTATACTTACCCAAAAGCCGGCATCTCCTGGAATTTAACGCGCATGGGTATTATTAAAGATGGTTTGTTTGATAATGTGAAGTTGCGTACAGCATTCGGGCAAGCAACAAACGTTCCTGCATACGGAAGTAAATTTACATCGCTTGTTGCATCCAACATTGGTGGCAACACAGGTGTGATTGTTGGAACACAGGAAGGCGAACCAAATATCAAACCAGAAAGACAAACAGAATTTGAAACTGGTATCGATTTCAGTTTGCTAAAAGGCAAACTCAGTTTTGAACTGACTTATTATAATAAAGACATTTTTGATTTCTTAATGCTGAGTAATCCGCCTGCTTCATCTGGTTTTTCAAGCAGTTGGGCAAATGCCGGCAATCTCCGCAACCGCGGTGTGGAACTGGGTTTGAACGCTCGCCCAATTTCTTCAAGAAACATTACGTGGAATACTTCAGTAAACTTTTGGTTAAACAGATCACTTGTTACCAAACTTACTATTCCATCTGTTCCGCAAGGTTCATTTGGTTATGTACTTGGTTCATTTCAAATTCAGCAAGGCGCATCTGCAACACAAATTTTGGGTTTGAACGGACAAGGCGTTGGCAAACTTGGCGATGCTGAACCAACGTTTCAAATGAATACTTATAATGAAATTACTTTCTTCAATAAATTAAGTTTACGTTTTTTAATTCATTGGAAAAAAGGTGGCGACAATGTAAACCTCACCAATCTTGAAAATGATTTTGGCGGAACAAGTGCCGATTTTGATAAGGTTACAAACAAAGCTGGTTTGCCAGATGGCATTTACCGCATTTCACAGATAGGAACCAATGCACAAATGTTTGTGCAGGATGCAAGTTATTTGCGCCTTCGCGAAGTTGGTTTGTATTATACTTTTAATAAAATACCGGTTAAGTTTATTAAAGATGTACGCGTCGGCGTGTCGCTAAATAATTTTGTTACCATCACAAAATATAAGGGTTATGATCCTGAAGTATCAAATTTCGGAACAGGCTTTTCAACGGGTGTAGATGTTGATCCATATCCTGCAACCAAGCGCGGTGATTTTCATATTTCAGTTGATTTCTAAAACTTATAAAATTTCAGTTATGAAAAAAAATATCATTAATAGCACGATAATAATAATTATAATTTTCTTTTCTTACTCATGTAAAAAAGATTATGGCAACCTGAACAGCCCGACAGTAGAGGCTTTCCTGAGTAATGCAACTACAGCCGAATTAAACAATTTAGTAAGCGGAACAGAATCCGGCATGCGCAACAATATCAATTTTTATTTGGATGATGCAGGAACTTTAGGACGAGAAGGTTATCGTTTTTCAAATTCAGAACCAAGATATGTTACTGATTTATTGGGCGCAAACGATGGCACATTAAGCAACAGTAATTTTTATATAACAAGCCCTTGGGCTGCACGTTACAGCGTTGTAAAAAATTGTAACATACTTATACAGGCTGCAACAAATTCTGCATTAATAACGCCTGCACAAAAAAGCGGTTACATTGGTTTTGCACAAACCATAAAAGCATACGAGTTATTAATGAACTTAAATTTAACCGATACAAATGGCATACGCATTAATGTTTCAGATCCAAATAATCTTGGCCCGATAGTAAACAATACTGATGCATTAACAGCCATTGCTGCGTTGCTGGATTCTGCACAAACACAATTTAATGGAGCGAGCATTGCCTTTACGCTTGCAGGTTTCAATGGCTTTAATGATGCTGCAGGATTATCGCAGGTGAACCGCGCAATTGCTGCGCGCGTTGCTGTTTACCGCCAACAGTGGGCCGATGCATTAACAGATTTAAGCGGATCTTTTTTTGGTTTGAACAATGATTTTTATCTCGGCGTTAATCATGTTTTCGGAACAGGTTCCGGCGATCAGTTGAACCCGATGTTCATTCCGCAAAATCAAAATGGTGAAGTGAGGGTTGCGCATCCAAGTTTTGCAACGGATATTGAAGCAGGCGATGATCGTATTAATAAAGCAACTTTGCGAACTTCACCCGCATCGCTGGATGGCTTGTCGAGCAACAGGGATGTTTGGGTTTATACGTCAAGCACCGCTCCAATTCCTATCATCAGAAATGAAGAATTAATATTAATTTATGCAGAAGCAAATATTCAAACAAATGATTTGCCTGATGCAGTCATTGCACTAAATATAATAAGGACAAAACACAATTTACCTGCTTACAACGGCGCAGTTACACAAGCAGCATTAATCACTGAAATGCTTAACCAGCGCAGGTTTTCGCTGTATTATGAAGGCCATCGCTGGATTGATATGCGCAGGTATAATTTGTTAGGTACATTGCCAATTGACAGAGCCGGTGATGATGTGTGGACAGAATTTCCATTACCAGTTTCTGAGGCGCAGTAGAAAAATTTTTTAAACTATAAGTGGTTAGTTTGTAATAAAATATATTCTGATTTTAAAAACAAATGGCCTTTGATTTTTTCAAAGGCCATTTATTTTTCAACATACAAAAGTTAGTTAGCAGGTTGCAAATTAAAAACGCTGTTTCAATATATTAATAGGTCAACCTATTCCATTTTTTCAACTTTATTAATATCAAAAAACATAATGGATTTTGATATTAATAAAGTTGAATTTTTATGTAAGAACTGTTTAATAATTCTTGAGTTTGTTTTTCCCACCAAGCTTATAACAAGGAATGAAAATCAGTAAAACTGATGTCAAAGAAGTTTATTACATTTAAAGTCTATCAATTTGGTAGAATAATATTCTCAACCTATTTTTATTATAAGTTATAGAATCTGATTAATTGTATTATTAATAAAGCCAAAATTTTCAAAGCAAATGAGCACAAACAATGTTGAACCAGAAGTAGCAATAAAGCCTTCACGCTGGCAGGAATTTTGGGTAAAGGAAGATTGGTGGGCAGTGTGGCTTGGTTTAGGTATAGTAATATTAGCGTATGCCTTTTATCTGACCGGTTCTAGCATTTCCTGGATTGCCGTATCGCCATCTAAATGGTCGACATTATCAGAACTTGTCAAACAGTTTTCAAAAAATGGTATTCGATACGTTGCTTTGTTTGTCGCCTTCTTGGTATTATTCACTATTGTGGTTTCATTTACCGGGCAAAAACCAAAAGCATTTGTCCAGTCTTTTATTTTTCTATTTATACTTTCTACCATTATCTATACTGCGGGAAACTGGGAACAGGCAAGCCGTTATAATCTCGAACCACCTTTGCTGGCGCTTGTTTTGGGACTGATCATTTCAAATGTAATCGGCTTGCCCCGCTGGCTTGATGCTGGTTTCAGGGTTGAGTTTTATATTAAGCTTGGTATTATTCTGCTTGGTGCAACTTTACCTTTCACCCTGATTATATGGGCCGGCCCTGTTGCAATATTGCAGGCATCAATCGTTTCGTTAGTTACTTTTTTTACTATTTTTTTTACAGCCCGTAAACTTGGCCTTGACCATCGGCTTGCTGCAGTACTGGGCGCGGGCGGAGCTGTCTGTGGAGTATCAGCATCCATTGCTGTTGCAGGAGCTGTTCGTGCAAAAAGAGAATATCCGCCGATTGCCATAAGCCTGGTTGTATTTTGGGCGATTATTTTCATTTTCGCATTGCCATTGATTTCACGCGTACTTCACTTGCCAACAGGAGTTGCAGGTGCATGGATTGGAACATCAGAATTTGCAGATGCTGCAGGCCTTGCCGCTGCACAATCGTATGGCGGTTATGCCGGTGCGCATTTGGGAATTTCAGGAACTCCTGAACAAGCATTGGCTTCATATACACTTATAAAAGTTATTGGAAGAGATGTCTGGATCGGAATATGGTCATTTGCACTTGCGTTTATTTCAGTTACCGTATGGGAGCGATCTGAAACTAATTCAAAAGTTCAGGTTGGCCAGATATGGTGGCGTTTTCCGAAATTTGTAATTGGGTTCCTGATTGCGTCTGTGCTTACAACATTAATAGTTCACGGAAATACACTTGCTGATTATAATAAATTAGTGAAACCATCTCTCATTGCACCCATCACATCTCTGCGAACATGGGCATTTACATTTAGTTTTTTAAGCATCGGTCTTACTACCAGGTTTCGTGAATTGGCCAATGCCGGAATCAAACCTTTTATAGCTTTTACTGCCGGAGTAATTGTAAACATCATTTTGGGATATATTCTTTCAGTAATTGTATTTGGCCATTATTGGTCTTCACTTATAACACATTAATGAATGAAAATTTTCAATTCAATTCAATGGAGTAATTCGGATTGTGTAAAGATTTGCCGAAACTGCAAATATTTTAAAAACGATCCCAACTTTATTGAACAAACATACAACGGGCTCACCACACTCAGTTCAGGATTTGCTTCAGTCAGGCATCAAGATGGTTTATGTAATTATAATCAACTTTATCTTTCTGCCTTTGATAGTTGTACTCATTTTGAAATCTGTTCTATTAATGTTGATTAGAATAAACTCAGAAGTGTTATTGGTTACCAATAAAAAATTTCACAAGCATACTTAATTTAACTGTGTAATTTTTTTGCATAGAGAAAAACGCAGATTTATTTTTTTAGCTAATCTCTTTCGTCTAATATAATTTTCAAAAAGCAATCAACTGCTATAACATATAATTTAAAAGCCGTTTTGCAATTTGCAAAACGGCTTTTAAGTAAATTAAAAAAAACTATTAATACCCTGGATTTTGTTGTGTGGCTATATTAGGGTTGGCTTCAATTTCGGCTTGCGGAATTGGTGCAAGTCTTCCATTATCAGGATATGCGATATTGAGCGGCGCCGTTGGAATTGCTCCGGGATTGGCGCCTCGCACAATTGGAAGGCCAAGCCGGTTCATATCAAAAAAACGATCACCCTCGAAAGCAAGTTCTTTTCTTCTTTCCAATACGATGTCATTAATAAGCGCTTGCCCTGCATCTGTATAACCTGCAAAAGAAGGATCTCTATTGGCCATTAATGTGTTTAATAGCGTAAGGGCTGTTGGTTCATCCGCATTTTTTGCTGCTGCTTCTGCACCAATAAGATAAACTTCTGCAAGGCGAATAACTTTTGGATTGTCCCTGTCGGAGTTTCCTGCATTTGGATATTTGTTTACAATGATAGCCGCAGCGCCACTTTTTGTTGTTGAGTTGGGAATTAGAATTTGTGTCCTTACATCTGTTGCACTATACAAATTGTACAATTGGCTCGAACAATAAATATCCTGATAGCCATTATTGTATATACCACCTAAATCATCGAAACCATTATTCGTAAGTACATCTTCATTAATTTCAAACATCACTTCCACAGCGTCTGATTTTATGCCGGGATCTTGCCAGAAGCCTGCATAATTTGCAGGCGTTACTAAAGTAAACCCACTGTTATTAATAACATCGTTAGCTGTTGTTTCTGCTTTTTGATAATCACCCATATATAAATACACTTTTGCAAGCAAACCTTCAATCGCATATTTACTTAAAAAAACAGAACTGCTGTAATCCGGAGCTAATGGAATTGCTGCAGTTAAATCGCTCACAATTTGATTATAAACAGTGCCAACCGAGCTTCTCGCAGGAAGGTCGAAAGGGCTGTAATGTAAAACCAATGGCACACCTAAAGCACTTGAATCTGTAGTATAAGGGCTTGCAAAATACGTTATCAATTTAAAATAACTTAAAGCGCGGATTGCATAAGCCTGTGCTTTCGTTGCATCCACACCGGTGCCTACAACTTTTGAATCAATAATATTATTAACCCTCAAAATAGCTGTATAAACAGCTGGCCAAATTTCGCCGGGCACAGCGTCTGTTACGAGAACAGTATATTTATATTGCGGGATGTATCTATTACTGTTTTTTATTTCCACATAAGTATTGTCTGCCATCAAATCACCAATAACCGGAAAGTCGCGGCCATAATATGAAGTGATTCTCATTTCTGCGTACGCACCATTAAGTGCCGTAACTAAGTCACTTGGCGTTGCGAGCGCTTCGCTGGTAAGAATGGAATCGTTAGGCGTTTTAGTAGTAAAGCTTTTGCTGCAACCCGTAATAATGAAAGAAGCCGCAAGGCTTGTTATAATAAATTTATTTAGTAGTTTTTTCATTGCTTGATTTTTAAAAATTAAAATCCAATTTTGATTCCTCCGGTAATAGATTTTGGAATAAATATATCCAGGTTGGTAGCACTGTAAATACCAGATTCGGGATCGTATGGAAGATTTTTATCTGTTGCAAAAGTTAATAAATTAGTTCCGCGCACATAGATTGATATGCTGCTTAAATTTATTTTAGAAAACACAGTTTTGGGCAATGAATAACTGAGCTGCACATTTCTTAATCTTATATAATTTCCTTTAAATAAATACCGTGTTGATTGGCCGGTAGAGTTATTATTTCCGCCGTATATAATTTGCGGGATATCTGTTTTATCACCTGGTTTTTGCCATGCCTGAAGTTCGCGCGTGGTTTGATTATAAGAACCTAAAAAAGATCCTTCGCTTTCATTAATAAAACCCCAGGTATCATACAAATAATTTCCAAAGTTGTAATTGAATTGAACGTCGAGTGAAAATCCTTTGTAAGTAAATGAATTGGTAAGAGAGCCGAAAATTTTTGGCGAAGCTGAATATTTATCGTTCAATACAAAGTTTGCACTGTCGATGCTTCCCGTTAATACTTTGTGGCTTGAATTATCTGTATACCATTGCGGCGCTCCTGTATTTACATTAACGCCTGCCCATTGCGGAAGATAATAAGTTAGGAAATCATGGCCCACTGTATATTCAAATTCTCCTTGTCCGCTAGGTACTGGCTGGTTTCTGTAAAGCGCCGTAACTCTGTTTACATTATGGGCAATATTGAATGATATTGACCAATTGAAATCTTTAGTAACAATCGGGCGCAAACCAAGTGTAAATTCAATGCCTTTGTTTGATAAGCCTCCAACATTTTCTTCCTGCCCGGTAAAACCGCTGGTTAACGAAAGCGGAACATTTAAAAGAAGGCTGGTAGTTTTTCTTGCGTAATATTCAATAGTTCCGGTAATCCTGTTATTAATAATTCCAAAGTCAACACCTACGTTGAAAATTGTATTTTTTTCCCAGGATAAACTTGGGTTGCCTACATTATTAGGGCCGCTGCCCGGTTGGCCTGCATAATTATTTCCATAACCATAAGTTGCCAGCGGTGTATAGAAACCAAATCCTTGTTGGTTACCTGTTTGTCCGTATGAACTTCTTAATTTTAAAAGACTAAAAGTTTTTGATTCTTTCAAAAAGTTTTCTTCATTAATATTCCAGGTGCCGCCTATCGAATAAAAATTACCATTTTTATGATCGGCACCAAATACAGATGACGCATCCCTGCGGAAACTTCCGCTTAATACATATCTGTCTTTGTAATTAATATCTGCTATAGAAAATTCAGACGAAGCTGCTGTTGCTCCAGGGAGAACATAAGATGTAGTAGGCGTTGCCGCTGAAGTTAAATATTTTAAAAGCAATGTTTGCGGAAAACCTTGTGCGCCGGTTTGTAAATTATATGTGTTGTATTCGTTTGCTTCGTAACCTAATTTTAAATCGAAATAAAAGTCTTTATCTCTGTTAAGGTTTTGGCGGAAATCAAAAAAATTGCTCCAGGTCCAATTATAATTTCTTTTGTAAGCTGAAAATGCACTTCCTGCTGCTGCAGCACTCGCCGCATATCCATCTCCATAAAACGGATTTAAATATTGATCTTCAGAAATATCATTGTATTCGCCACCATAATGTGTGGTAAATTTAAGGTTGTTCAAAATTTTATACTCGGCCTGAAAATTACCTCGCAAGCTAACTTGCCTATAGGTATTATTATTATATGCAGCAATCACAACAGGATTAAATAATCCGCCGTTGGAAGGAAATTCCCCAAGAGAATCACTACTACCAAACCTAAAACTTCCATCTGTATTATATGGAGTATACCAAGGCAAAAGAAAAAATGCAGCCAGCACAGGGTTAGCAAACGTGCCACCGTTGAATGGAGTATTTTGTTTGGAATAACCAACATTAATTGATGATGTTATAGTAAGCCTGTCTGTAGCTTTGTGCGTTAGCGACAAGCTGCCATTAAATCTTTTGAAACTTGATGCCAGCGTAGTTCCTATCTGGTTGAAATAACCGCCGGAAGCATAAACTTGTGTTTTTTCATTACCGCCGCTAATGCTGATATTATATTGCGACTGGTTTCCTTTTTTCTGAACAACATCATTCCAGTTCGTATTTATCGAAGTATAATTTGGAAGAATGCCAAGCCCTTGACTTGGATCAGTAATAATAGCATCAGCACTTGAATTATCAGTAGCATATCCTGCATTTATTAATGACTGCCTCAAAAGCGTTTGGCTTTGAATACTGTTTAATGGCTTATTGCTTGGGTTATACGCCTGGCTATTTTGCCCAACTTCACCGGAAACAATAATTCTCGTTTTACCAGCTTTTCCTTTTTTTGTAGTTACCAATATAACACCGTTTGCGCCACGCGATCCGTATATTGCTGTTGAGGCTGCATCTTTTAATACTGTTATAGATTCGATATCATCGGGGTTAAGTGTTGCCAACACATTTGATGTTGTTGTATTGCTAGAAAAGTCTCCGGTTTTTGCATACATGCCATCAATAACCCAAAGCGGCGAGGCATCTGCAGATATAGAACCAATTCCTCTAATGCGTATATCAGTTGCAGAACCAGGCTGCCCTGAAGTTGAACTTACTTGCACGCCGGCGACCGCACCTTGCAAAGTTTTATCAACGGAAGTAAAAGGTTTATCAGCAATCTGCGCACCTGAAACGGTAGAAACTGATCCGGTAACATTCGTCTTTTTTTGCTGGCCGTAGGCCACAACTACTACCTCATCCAAACTTTTATTTTTACTGTCGAGAGAAATAATGCCGAGGTTTGTTTTACCTGTAATATCAATTGTCTTTGCAGTAATATTAACGCCTGAAATAATCAATGAATTTATAGCCGCTGGAACTGAGATAATAAAAGCGCCTTCATTATCTGTTGATGTACCTTTGGTATAACCTTTAAATGTGATGGAAGCCCCAAAAACCGGAGCGTTATTAGCATCTTTTAATACGCCAGTTATCACACGGTTTTGAGCAAGTACATGCGCGGTAAGCAGGACCAAAAGCCCCGCAGTCATAAGCAGTTTTCTCATTCTTTTAGTTTTAGTTTTTGTATATTTTACTCCGAACAACCGAAAAAATAAATTGTTTATTTTTTTATCAATGTCGTACTCGTTGCCGGACACCAACAGCAAAGCTAATTTTCATTTCTAATTGTTTCGTTTTATAAAATTAAATTTTTAATACTTAATAAGTTTGCGCCAACTATTTATTTTATAAACATTTCTTCAATTAAAAAAATAGAAAATAAATAGCATATTTTTTACATGCATGTTTTATCAAAAAACAAATAAAATTTCACATCAACATTTGCATATCTAATTGATTACTTTTTTTAAAATGAAATACACAGTTTTATTAAATGATGAAGTTAAATTATACTAGTAAAATGAAAGCAATAATCATGAAACAATTAGTTGTCGTCATTTAATGAAGAACAACATTCATTATTCAAATATTATTTTAAACTGTGGAAAGAAAACCAAGATTATGAACAGCATTTATTATTGGCTACTAATTCAGAAAAAATCTACAACAATTCTAAAAACAAATCAGCATTATTTAGGTGAGCATTCTTTTTTTCTGCCGGCATTTTATCAAAGCTATTAATCAACATACTTAATCGTGGATTTTTTAAAAAAAAATCGCGATGTACGTGCATAAACCGCCAGAATAAACCATCCCAAATGTTTTGCCATTCCCCTTTTTTATAGTCACTCATTTTAAGCAGGTAATTACTGCCGCTTATGTATGGTTTTGTTGCCATCAAACCTCCATCTGCAAACTGGCTCATGCCATATACATTTGGAACCATTACCCAATCATATGCATCTATAAAAAGTTCCATAAACCAACGGTATACTTCATCAGGATCAAACTCGCAGAGAAGCATAAAATTTCCCAAAATCATTAATCGTTCTATATGGTGGCAATAACCTGTTTCCAAAACTTTTTTTATAGTGGTATCTACCGGCTCAATACCTGTTGTTCCGTTCCAGAATGTTGCAGGGATTTTTCTTTTAAAATCCCAATAATTTTTTGTTCGTGCTTGCGTGCCTTTTACTTCGTACACGCCTCTTATAAATTCTCTCCATCCAATTATTTGCCTTATAAAACCTTCTAAGGAATTTAACGGAATTTGATGCGTGAATGCATAAGCCAAAGTTTCATTAATAATAAATTTTGGAGACAACAAGCCAATATTAAGTACGGGCGTTAATACACTATGATTCAAAATATTTTCTTTTGAAACAATGGCATCTTCATAAATTCCAAATTCAGAAAATCTCGACGTTAAAAAAGTATGCAACCATTTTTTACTTTCTGCATGAGTAATTGGATAGAGAAATTTTTTATTAATCGTACCATAGTTTTCTGAAAAATATTTTTGAGTATATTCAATTGCCTCATCATGAAATTTAGTTGGCGTTATCAATTCAACTACTGGCGCTTTTTTTCCTTTTGGATATTTAAGCCGGTTCTCATCATCAAACGACCATTTGCCACCAACAGGATTTTGAAAATTATCTATTAATATATTTCTTTTTTGCCGCTGAAGTTTATAGAAATCAGTTTGAAAAAATTTATTCTTTTTTGCAAAATACAAAGCGATTTCTTCTACAGTATTAATAAAAAGTGGACTTGGGTTTTTTATTGCTGCAATATTACAAGCCTTGCATGTATTATTAATTCTTTGCTCGAGCCAGCAATCTGTTGTGTCAATATATTCAATCGTATCAGTGCCATTATTTTTCAAGAAAAAAATCAGCTTTCTTACATCAGCCACGTCGCTGAATGCGTCGATATAAATTATTTTGATTTTTTTTGTTTGTAAATAATTTTCATAAAACTTCATGCTTGCCCGATGCAAAGCAATTTTTTGTTTATGAAATTTATATTGCCGGAAAAAAAGCCATTCTTCAACCAAATAAATTGTATCACATTTTTCAATAAGAATATTGTCTTCAAATAACTGATGCGGAAAAATAATACCTGCTTTCATCATCTACACGTTTTGTAGAATAGCTATCAAATTTGCAGCCGCTAAATATTAGCCTTTTTATAAAATAAAATTGAACAAAATTTAAAAGTAATGAGTTTGGCAAATGAAATACTTTAATAGCAATAATTGGTATAAATAATGGTTTCAGATATTAATCGGCGCACAAAAAAAATCTCATAAAATAAATTTCTTTTTATTCTATGAGATTAATGTAGAATTACAATAAATTCAAAATAAGAAACAGAAATTAAAAATACCTTCCGATAGTTGGGTTATCAACTATTGCTTTTTTTAATTCAGCAGCGTCTATCGGTCCATCTTTTGCATACACTACTTTTCCGCCGGGTTCAATAAGTAAAGTGTAAGGCAACGCGCCCTGCCATTTCGGATCGATTGCTTCAATCAATTTGTATTTATCATCTGTACTAAAAATAAAATTTGTACCTGAAGCCTGCTGCGATTTTAAAAAGCTAAGCGCTTTATCTTTTTTAGCAGGTTCATCTGCGCTAATGCTTATAAATTCAAAATCGCGCCGCCTGTACATTCTGTTCATCGTTATAAAATCGCCAAACTCCGCAACGCACGGGCCGCACCATGTTGCCCACACATTTATTAATAAAAGTTTTCCGCTGTTGTTATTTGTTATCAGCTCTTTCAATTGGTTCGCACTTATCGTGTCAAGTTTCACAGGTTCTTTTGCCCAATCATCTTTTGCTTTTGATATCCAGTCACTTTTTTCTGCCCATTTTATAGAGCAGCCAAACACTTTTGTTTTGTTTACCTGCACTTCTTTATTCTGCAACAAATCATTTATTGCATTGCGCAAATCCAATGTTGTTGGTGTTTTTGACGGCTTCTCAACATCATCAATTCTGCCACTGTAACGGAGCTTTCTTTCTTTATCAAAAACAAATGCATGTGGCGTTGCAATCGGCCCGTATTTTTTTGAAATTTCTTCCGTCTCGCCATCATATAAATACGGGAAATTAAAATGCTTGTCGTTTGCACGAATTTTCATTTCTTCAAACGTATCGCCCATATCTGTATATCCTAATTCATCAAGCCTGATTGAAGTTGGATCGTTTGGCATAATAACCACTACCGAAACGCCTTTGGAAGAATAATCGTTGGTCAATTTTATGATGCGATCTTCATAAGCCTGCGCCGTTGGGCAATGGTTGCATGAAAAAATTACAACAAGGATTTTTGCAGAATTAAAGGATGCCAATGTATATTTTTTTCCATCAACGGCTGGAAGGTTAAAATCAGGTGCAGCCGCGCCTATTTGTAATGTTGGATGATCTCCAGAAATGTTTGGCGATTTCTTAAAAGAAAATGATGCAAGTACAAAAAGAAGTACGCAAATAAAATAACTGAAAACGTTTTTTTTATTCATATGGCAATCATGTTTCTGAAAAGTTACAACAAATTAAAACCAGCAAAATCACATCCGTTTTGTTATAAAGAATTGTTGTGGTAGTGATGTGGTGTTTTGCATAGTTTATTAATGGTGCTGTATTAATGATGTAGTATTTTTCAATTCACACTCAGTAATAGCTTTTGTTTTTAAATTGAAATTTATTAATGCTGCACAGTTTTGCCTTTATATAATTTTCCGGTTGTGTGCACTTCAATTAAAAAGTCAAACAAATTTATATCTGTCGGAATTTTTAATTTTTTGCGCAAACGGTAACGGCTTATTTCCACACCGCGCACGGAAATATTTTCCAGTTGTGCAATTTCTTTACTTGATAAATTCATGCGCAAATAAGCACTCAGCTTCAATTCATGCGCACTTAAATTTTGATAAACGCTTTTTAATATTTTAAGAAAATCGCTGTGCACATTATCAAAATGCACGGCAAATTGTTCCCAGTCTTTATCCATTTTATTTTCTTCGTTCAATATTTTCAACATCTTTTTTAATTCTTCCGGCGAGCCTTCACCGTTGGGCACTTTTTTTAGCTTAATAATTTCTTCGCGCACATTGCCAAGCAATTCTCCTTTTTGAAGCAAGTGCATTGCTGCAGATGCAAGCTCTTTATTTTTATGGCTGATTTCTGCTTCCAGTTTTTCGTTCTTTAATTTTACGATTTCCTTTTCTGATTTTTCAAGTTCGAGCTGGTGCAAATATTGCAGCCTTGCTTGTTCTTCCTGGTGTTTTTTTTGCTGTTGCAAAAATTTTATGCGCAGCCATTTAAAAAAAAGATAATTGAAACCGATAAACACAATTCCATAAATAAAAAATGCAAGCGTGGTAAAATACCATGGCGGAAGAATAGTAAATGAATAATTGCTTACTTCAGATTCGTTGCCATGATTGCTTTTTGCTTTTACCAAAAAAGTATATTTTCCTGCTGCAAGGTTTGTATATTCTTTCTCCGTTTTTTTTGACCATGCAGACCAGTCTTTATCATATCCAACCAATTGGTAACTGTATTTCACGCTGTTTTGCGCAACGTATAATGGCGAAGTAAATTCCAAATGCACAGAGTTCCATTTGTTATTAATGTTATTAATAAAACTTGCAGGCTGATCTTTTGTTTCATCTACTTCACCAAAATATCCGCCGTATAATAAACTGTCTGTTTTTCCAAAAATGCGTACCGATCTGATTTTTACCTGAACGGGATAACTGTTCTTTTTATAATCTTCATAATTAATATGGTAAAATCCTTTTTCAACACCAATAAAAACATTGTATTTATTATACGGATAAATGTGTTCCAAATCAGCAACCATTTTACCACTCATTTCCGGGAAATAAATTGTTTCCGGCTGGCTTCCGGAAAAATCTATAACACCCAAATCGTTATTTTCTATAAACCATATATTTCCTGACGCATCTTCTTTTAAATGGCGGATATACCTTTCTCCAAAAAGTGGTTTAAAATAAGCGGAAGGTTCAAAATTATCTGTCTGTGCATTGTATTCGTAAACGCCTTTTTCTGTGGTAACAACAATATGGTTTTTTACTTTAAACAAATGATTTTTCATGTGAGAAGGAAGGCCGTTTTTTTCAGTGTATTGTTTTACAACGGCGTGTTGCGGATCGTTTAAATCAATTTTATAAACACCGCGATAAGGATGCGCAACCCATATGGAATGATTGTTATCAATAGCAAGAAATTGTGAAGAAGCATTGTAGCCTGCAACGTTTCCGGTGACGGTAAATTTATTGTTTTCAAATTTTAAAAGATTAAGGCCAATATCATTTCCCGCAACTACAAGTGTGGAAGGCAGTACATTTGAAAAAGGCGCAAACGTCCAGAAAGTAGTAGTCGTATCTAGCGGAATTACTTTGTCGCCAATTACCTGGAATGCGCCATCATGGTGGCCAAGAAGCAATTGCCCGTTAACTTCTGTTAATCCAAAAGTTGAACCTTTAGTGCCTGGTATATATTTAAAATCGCCGGTTAAAAAACTTAAATCCTGTTTTTGTTTATAAGGCAAACAATACAATCCGTTTGATGTGCCTACATAAATGTAATTGTTATAAATTACTGAAGTATAACCAAGGCCTTCATTCAACTGTTCAGGATAAATATGTTTGAGTGAATTATTATACGCAATAAAATCAATTCCATTATCCTGGCCAAGCCAGAGGTTGTTGCTTTTATCCAAAAAAAGTTTGAGGATATTGTTATTTTGCAACCCTTCTTTCCTGGAAAGGTTTTGAATAATTTCTCCATTTTTATTTACAACATAAACACCATTTAAAGTAGTGCCGATGGCAAGCAATTCATTATTAACAGGAATGGCTGTTAATACACGTTCGCTCAAAACCGGGTTAGCGCTTTTAAAATGAAAAGAAGAAATGGTATCATTATTAAGAACATAAAAACCGGTATTAACAGTGCCTATAAAACTGCTGTCTTTACCAAAAGGAAAAATGCATGTTGCCAGAAATTTTCCGGGCAAACTGCTTTTTTTAAGAAAAGGTTTCCATACGCCTTCGCGAAAAGCAAGCAAGCCATTTTTACTATCCTGCGCAATAAGTTCATCTTTATTATTACCAAGAAAAAGCCAGTCTGCAGCCGCTTGAAATACGGTAACTGTTTTATTGGTTAATTGAAATATTCTTTCCCGCGACATAAAAAAAACATCGTTGCCAAACGCGCAGGTAAACCAGATATCAGAAAAAGAAAAATTTTTTTCTGAAAGTAAATTTTTTAAAGAGGTATAAGCCAGTTTTCCATTTGCATCTGGCGAAAAATAACCAAAATCATTTTGACCGCCCGCATATATGCGGTTATCTTTTCCGATGGCGATAGAGCGAACAATGGTTTTGTTTGGCAGCGGATATATTTTCCAGTAAACGCCATCAAAACTTAAAAGGCCTTCGTAATTGGCAAAATACATTACACCATTTTTATCCTGCACAATTCCGCGGTTTTCAGTGCCGGCGCCATACACGGATTTGGTGTAATTAATAACTTCTGGAATGCCAATAATGTTTTGTGCGCAACATGGTAGCGCAAACCATGTGATGGAAAGGGCAAGAATAAAACTTTTTAATGTTAGCATTTTAGAGAGTAATCTTAAAAAACAGGTTAGTTCAAACTATCTTTCAAAATCGCCGGACAGCGAATGCTTAGAAGGCAAAATGTAAATACAAGATAAAATTTCCTGCATAAAATTTTTTACTAAGAATTTTCAATGGCGCAATCTGAAATCGTTTTTAAAGTTAAAAACTTTTAGTGTAAAAAATTTAAAATGAAGTAGCTTATTAAGAAGTAGCAAACATTATGATGTAGTAGTGATGTAGTAGCAAAAGCCTGATTTTGCCGGATTTTGTTAATGGATGTAGTGCAGATGTGGCAAAAAAAACGATTAATGAGTAATTGAAATTTACATTTGGTTTCCAAAGTATTTCAATTTCGATTTAAAAATTTTAACCAGACTAAATGAAAAAATCTAACGCATTGCTTCTTGTCATTTGCCTTATTGCTTTTAATTCTTTCTCGCAAAACAAAGTAGGAATTTTTGATGGTTCCGGCGATATTGGCACAAACGTAAAACCCGGTTCAAGCACTTTTATTCCACAAACCGGTCAGTATGTAATTTCCGGCGCAGGTTATAATGTGTGGCTCGACCACGATGAATTTCAGTTTTGCTGGAAAAAAATGAAAGGCGATTTTATAGTAACTGCCCGCGCAGAATTTTTAGGAACATGGGTTAACTACCACCGCAAAGTTGGATGGATGGTGCGCAAAACGCTCGACGGAAATTCTGCACATGTTAATGCCGTAGAGCATGGTGATGGACTTACTTCATTACAATTTCGCCGCACTGCTGGCGCTCAAACGGAAGAACACAAATTGAAAATGACACATGCCAACATTCTTCAATTGGAGCGAAAAGGAAATCAATATATTATGCGCGCTGCGATTTATGGCGAGCCGTTTCAAACAGATACTATTGCAGCAATTGATCTTGGCGATGATGTGTTCGTTGGGCTTTTTGTAGGCTCGCATAATTCAGACATTGTGGAAACTGGTGTTTTCAGTAACGTATCAATCACTGTTCCTTTTAAAGGAGAATCAGATCAAAAAACACAAATGACTTTGGGCAGCAATCTGGAATTGCTTGAAGTTGCTTCCGGTAAAAGAGAAACTATTTATACCGTTCCATATTCTATACAAGCGCCCAACTGGACACCCGATGGTAAAAGCCTTGTGTTTAATAATGCAAAGGGTTTGCTTTTTAATTTCGACTTAACTTCTAAAACGCCCACACAGATTAATACGGGAACTGTTATTAATAATAATAATGATCATGTACTTTCTTTCAATGGAAAAATGCTTGGCCTTAGCAATTATGTAAAAGACCTTGGCGGATCAATAATATACACCGTTCCTTTTGAAGGCGGCACGCCAAAACAAGTTACGCCAAAAGGCCCGTCGTACTTGCATGGATGGTCGCCTGATGGAAAGGATCTTGTTTTTTGTGGTGAAAGAAATGGCGAGTTTGATGTTTATAAAGTTCCTGCTGGCGGCGGAAAAGAAATTCGTTTAACAGATGCAAAAGGCCTGGATGATGGCCCGGAATATACACCAGACGGAAAATATATTTATTTCAATTCAGTTCGTTCGGGCCTGATGCAGATTTGGAGAATGAATCCTGATGGAACTAACCAGGAACAAGTAACCAACGATGATTATAACAATTGGTTTGCACATATTTCTCCCGATGGAAAATGGTTTGTTTACCTTACTTTTTTAAAAGAAGAAACACCTGCCGGAATTCATCCGCCATACAAACATGTTTACATAAGATTATTGCCAATCGATGGAAAAGGAACGCCAAAAGTGTTGGCATATGTTTACGGCGGACAAGGTTCAATGAACACACCATCATGGTCGCCAGATAGTAAAAAAATTGCCTTTGTAAGTAATTCAGATATGGGAAGTAATTAAAATTTTCTTCCATTAATATCAAAGAATTCTTTCTCATTTTTTTAAAACGATTGCATATGAAAAAGTCAAAAACTGATCTGTTACTTGCGCGTAAGCAACAAAATTTTTCTATTAATGCCCGGCGGAATTTTCTTAAAACGTCGGGGCTTATTATCGCCGGTTCTTTATTACTTCCAAAATCCGGCCGCTCAAATGTTCAACCAAAAAAATTGAATGATGTTGGCGTGCAACTTTATACCGTGCGCAAAGAAATGGCTGAAGATCCTATCAATACACTTAAAAGATTAGCGAAGATTGGATTTAAAGAATTGGAATCTGCGCGAAGCGAAAAAGGGAATTATTACGGCCTCGCTCCAAAAGAAATAAAAAAAATTGCAGGCGATTTAGGAATGAAAATCCGCAGCGGCCATATTCATGTTGATAATGATTGGAAAAAATCAATTGAGGAAGCTACTGAAACTGGACAGCAATATATTATCTCCGCAGTGCTTCCCTCACAAGGACAAACTGTTGAACATTACCAGGCTTCCGCAGATGAGTTTAATAAATTGGGTGAAGAGTGCAAAAAAGCAAACCTGTTATTCGGATATCATAATCATGAAACAGAATTTGAAACCGTTAATGGGCAAGTGCTTTATGATATTTTATTAAACCGTTGCGATCCATCATTGGTAACAATGGAAATGGATTTGGGTTGGGTAGTTGCAGCAGGCCACGATCCGTTTGAATACTTTAATAAATATCCCGGCCGCTTCCCATTGTGGCATTTAAAAGATGTAGATATCTCTACAAAAAAGAGCGTTGAATTTGGCAAAGGAAAAGTAGATATTCCCGGCCTATTAAAGCAAGCTGATAAAGCAGGAATGAAACATTTTTTTGTTGAGCAGGAAGATTATGCTGTCAATGCTTTTGAAAGTATGGAATATGATTTTAATTATTTGAAAACGCATCCTATTATTTAAAGCGTTTTTTAAAATGAAAAAAAAAATAAACGTTGGGCTTATTGGTTACGGAATTGGGGGGCAGGTTTTTCATGCCCCCTTATTAACGTGTGTTGATGGATTAATGCTGAAAAAAATCCGCGTTAATAATCCTAGTGACGCCGCGCTTGCAAATAAAAGATATCCGCAGGTTGAATTGGTAAAAGACAGCAAAGACATTATTAATGATCCAACTATAGATTTGGTTATTATCACTTCGCCAAACACATTGCATTTTGCGTTGGCAACAGAAGCATTGAATGCAGGCAAACATGTTGTGGTTGATAAGCCATTTACAATTTCTTCTAAAGAAGCGGATGAGGTTATTAATCTCGCAAATGAAAAACAAAAAGTATTATCGGTTTATCACAGCAGGAGATTTGACAGCGATTTCAAAACAGTTCAAAAGATAATCGATAGTGGTTTGCTTGGAAATATTGTTGAGTTGGAAAGCCGTTATGATCGTTTCAGAAATTTTTTAAAACCAAATGCATGGCGCGAAGATGATGCGCCAGGTTCTGGCCTGTTATATGATTTGGGATCGCATCTTATTGATCAGGCAGTTACTTTATTTGGTTTGCCAGATGCATTAACAGCTTTTATTAACAGGCAAAGATCCGGTTCAAAAACAGACGACAATTTTGAATTGATTTTTTATTATAAAAAAATAAAAGTCACGCTAAAATCGGGCATGCTTATCCGCGAACCAGTATTCCGTTTTTTATTATTGGGCAATGAAGGAACTTTTATAAAAAAAGGAATGGACGTTCAGGAAGAAGCGCTTAAAGCTGGCTTAACGCCAAACGATATTAATAACTGGGGAGTGGAACCTGCAGCCATTGCCGGCATTATTAATACCACTGCAAACGGTATACATTTTACCGGAAATGTAGAAAGTGAAAAAGGCGATTATAAAAGTTATTATGAAAATATTTATGCAGCAATAACAAACAATGTTCCGCTGCTGGTAACTGCGCAGCAAGCCCGCAATGTGATACGTATTATTGAATTGGCTTTTATAAGTGAAAGAGAAAAAAAGACGATTGAGTTTACACAAAACTAACCTGCAATAAAACATAATGTAATTAAGATGGATCTTAAAAAAGAAGCTGCAAGAGCTGCTTCGTTACTTGTAAAAAATAATACTTCCATCGGTTTGGGCGATGGTTCTACTATTAAATATTTAGCAGAATTTATTATTAATGATTTAAAAAATCCTGGTAAAAAAATTTATACTTCATCAGCATCAACAAAAATTTTTTTGCAGGATGCAGGGATAATTGTTAATGATATTTCAACAACAGATAACCTTGATATTTATTTTGATGGCTGCGACCAGGTTGATTATAATCTTAATGCAATAAAAAGTGGATCAGGAATTCATACGCAGGAAAAATTATTTGCAACAATGGCAAACAGGTTTGTTATCCTCGCAGATACTTCCAAGTTTGTTGCAGTGCCCGATAAAAAATTTCCATTGGTTATTGAAGTACTTCCGCAAGCAACAATATTTGTTCAAAAAGAAATTAAAAATATAATTCCTGAAACAATTTTTAATGTAAGAATGCAGGCAGGCGAAAACATTTTTGTAAAAACGCAAAACGGAAATTTATTAATCGATTGTTTTTTTAATGAATGGCCCGATTTAGAATTTATTAATAATGAATGTAAAAAAATTACAGGGCTGGTAGAAATTTCCCTCTTCTATAAAATAGCAACGGATGCAATTATTGCAGGCATTAATGGTACACAATTTTACGAAAGAAAAAATGACAAAGTTTCACTTATCAATTAAAACGATTAGCATATGAATAATGTAACGACATCGCTCTTTAAAAAAAATCTTACAAAAATTATCGGATGCACGCTGTTGCTTTTTTGCCTGCAAAACAATTATGTTTTTGCGCAACACGCAGTTGGAATTTTTGAAAACAGTATTGATATCGGCAATCCAAAAAAAGCAGGCTCGGCAAGTTATGATGAAGCAAACCAGGTGTATAATATTTCCGGTGGCGGATCAAACATTTGGTTCAACCGGGATGAATTTCATTTTGTATATAAAAAACTAAAAGGCGATTTTACATTAACAGCAGATTTTGCTTTTACCGGAGATACCGTTGGCGCAGTTGGCCATCGCAAAATCGGTTGGATGATTCGCGAATCAACAGATGAAGGTGCTGCAAGTGCAAATGCATGCAAGCATATCGATGGATTGGTTGTGCTTCAGTGGCGCACGTACAAAGGCATGTTTATGCGTGACCCCGAAGAAGAACGTTTCTATTCAAAAAAAGGGGGGCAAACAATTCAACTGGAAAGAATTGGTAAAACAATTACCATGAGAATTGCACATCCGGGGGAACCATTACAGTTTGTTGGATCGTATGAAAGCGATGTATTAAACGGCGAAGTGCTTGCAGGAATTTATATATTATCGCACGATTCAAATGTAGTTGCAAATGCAAAAATCTGGAACGTTCGTATAGACAAACCTGTTTTTCATCCATACACTTCAAACCCGCACGCAGTGCAGGCTCCGGTTACAGATGTGTTTGCAAGCAGGTTAGAAATTCTTGATATTGCTGACGGAACAAGAAAAGTAATTCATGAAGCGCAAGGCAAATTTGAAGCGCCAAACTGGATGCCCGACGGAAAAAAATTATTGTTTAATGAAGGTGGATCACTTTATACAATTCCAATTGAAGGGGGCACGCCGGAAAAATTAAATACAGGTTCGATTAATCATAATAATAATGATCATGCAATTTCCTTCGATGGAAAAATGCTTGCAATAAGCAGCCACAGAGAAGGTTTGCCCGGCGGCGGATCAACACTTTATACTTTGCCATTAACGAGTGGCGAACCAAAATTAATTACTGAAGGCACGCCATCTTATTTGCATGGATGGAACCCGAATGGTAAAGAAGTAGCGATTGTTGCAAAACGCGGCGACAGTAAAATCTATAATCTCTACAAAGTTTCTCTTGCTGATAAAAAAGAAACGCAACTCACTTTTAATATCAGGGGGCATGTTGATGGCCCGGAATATTCTCCCGATGGAAAATATATTTATTACAACGCAAATGTTTCCGGCACGATGCAGATTTGGAGAATGAAAACTGATGGAACCGGCAATGAGCAATTAACTTTTGATGAATACAACAATTGGTTTCCGCACATTTCTCCTGATGGAAAAAAGATGGTTTATATTTCTTTTGAAGAAGATATAGATCCAGATTCTCATCCTTCTTTCAAATATGTAACGCTAAAAATTATGCCTTTAAATACAGCTGGCGCACCAAAAGTGTTGGCGTATTTATTTGGGGGGCAAGGCACTCTTAATGCCCCCTCATGGTCGCCGGATGGAAAACATATTGCTTTTGTAAGCAACTCTGAACCGGTAAAATAATATTTCATTTCATTAATAGAATTGATGTAGTGAAGATGTGCTTAAAGCCAGCAATTCCGCCTAAAAATTTACATATGATGTACTGTTGATGTGGTAGAAAAATAGCTGTTGCTGTGTTAGAAATTTAGATTTGTCTTGTTTAAATATTATTCATTATACCTAAAACGACGATTGCTTATGCCAAAGAAAAAGAATGGGCTATACAAAATATGTAGCTTGCTTACAGGCTTCCTTCTTATTACATCATTATTAGTTGCCCAAAAAACTGTTACGGGAAAAATTATAGGTGCAACAACTAAACAACCTGTTACGGGAGCAACCGTGCAGGTGAAAGGTTCTACGGTTGCAACGCAAACTGATTCATCGGGGGCATTTAGTATTAAGGTGCCGAAAAATAACAGCCTTCTCGAAGTTTCGTCAATTGGTTTCGAAAATCTTGAAATACCGACAGCCGGCAAAACGGATATTGGCGAAATAGAATTAGCAATTTCCAACAGCACCTTAAACCAGGTTGTGGTTACAGGTTATTCCACACAAAGAAAGCGCGACATCACAGGTTCTGTATCTGTAGTAAATGTTGCAGAAATGAAGCAAACCCCATCCGGCAGTACGGAAGCATTATTGCAGGGGCAGGCTTCGGGCGTTACTGTTTTTACAACGGGGGCACCGGGCGGCGCTGCTGTTGTGCAAATACGCGGTATTACTTCATCAGGTAATTCTTCACCACTTGTAATTGTTGATGGTGTGCCGGGTAGCATGCATGATATTAATCCCAATGATATTCAATCCATACAGGTTTTGAAAGATGCGGGGGCAGCAGCCATTTATGGTGTGAGGGGATCGAACGGTGTAATAATAATAACTACAAAAAGGGGGGCAGGAAAAATAAAAGTTTCTTACGATGCTTATTATGGAACACAAAGGCCATTAAGCAAAAGTTGGAAACTGGCAACGCCAACCCAAACTGGCCAGGTGAAATGGGCACAAGCTTTTAATGATGGATTAACGCCGAGTGACCCCCAATACGGCAGTGGCGCAACGCCGGTTGTTCCTTATTATATAACGCCAACGGGGGCACCGCAGGGGGCACCAAATACAAGTTTGGCTGATTATAATCTTTATAACAATCACATTACAGTTGCCGATCAGGCGGGTAACAACTGGTTTAATGATATTTTTAAACCAGCGCCAATAATGAACCATAATATTTCTGTAAGCGGGGGCACTGGAAAGTCTTCCTACTTTATGGCATTTAATTATATGGATCAGCAGGGGACATTGATTGAAACAAGTTTGAAACGTTATTCAGTAAGGGTCAATTCCACATTTAGTTTTGCTGATGATCATATACGCGTTGGCGAAAATATTTTTGCTTTTTATAAAACAAACCCGGGTTACTTAAATGCGCCCGGTGTTAATAGCACCAACTCTATTAATGCTGCTTACCAGCTTCCAAATATTATTCCTGTGCATGATATTGCAGGCAATTATGCAGGTGGTATTTCATTAGGGCTTGGCAATGCATCAAACCCTGTTGCTATACAAGAGCGCCAGGCGAATAATGTAAACCAGGATTATCAAGTTAGTGGCAACCTCTTTGCTGATGTAGATTTTCTAAAACATTTTACCATACATACAAGCATTGGTGGAACTGCTGATAATAATTATTATAATGGTTTTGTAAGTACGCCTTATGAAAATGCAGAAAATAACCATGCTGCAAATTTGTATTTGGAAACTTATGGATGGAACAGCAGCCTTGTTTGGACAAACACGATTAAGTATGCAAACAAAATAGGCAAGCATGATATTAGTGTGGTAGGGGGCAGTGAATATATTTATAATACAGGCCGCGCAGTGCAAACAACAAGGGGCAATTATTATATAACCGATTCAAGCAATTTAACGGTTAGCCCGAATTTATATACACTCAATTTTGGTCAGGCTTCTACGCAAACAAATAACTCAAGTGTGATTGGTGATAACGGAATTCAAACTCCTTATCAATTAGCCATATTTTCTTTGTTTGGAAGATTGGATTATAACTACGATGGAAAATATCTTTTAAGTGCAACGTTGCGCAGAGATGGTTCATCCGTATTTGTTCCTGCACAGCGCTATGGAAATTTTCCATCTGTATCTGCAGGATGGAGAATTTCGCAGGAGAATTTTATGAAAGGAATTGATTGGCTTGATGAATTAAAAATCCGTGGAGGCTGGGGCAAATTGGGTTCAATCAGTAATATTAATCCAACAAATGCATTCACGCTTTTTGGCCAGCAAATCAACCAATCTTATTATGATATTAATGGAACAAGCACTACACCGGCAGCAGGCCTTTATGTAAGCCAGTATGGTAACCCAAATACAACTTGGGAAAAAGATATCTTAACTAATATCGGGTTTGATGCAAGTATCTTAAAAAACAAATTGGATTTTAGTATTGACTGGTATAAAAAATTAATCAGTGGATTGTTATTTGTTCCGCAGGTTCCCGGCATTAATGGGGGCACGCTTGATCCATTTTTAAATTCAGGTAATGTAAGCAACACAGGTATTGATTTATCACTTACTTATCATGGCCGTGTGCGTAAAGATTTGACATTTGATTTAACAGGAACATTCACTTCTTACAATAATAAAGTTGTGAGTTTGCCTTCGGGAACTTTATATATTAATCAGCCTGTTGGCGCGCAAACAGTTACTTCAAGAATTCAACCAGGCCATCCGCTCGGTGCATTTTTTGGATATAAAGTAATTGGCTTGTTTCAAAGTTGGGATGATGTAAATAAATCACCAAAACAGCAAGACGCTGCCCCCGGACGTTTTAAATATGCAGATGTAGATCACAGCGGAACGATTGATAATAATGACAGAACATTTTTTGGTAACCCAAATCCGAAATTTAGTGCGGGTTTAAATATTGCTGTCAATTATAAAAACTTTGATTTGTATATGTTCTTATACACTTCAATAGGAAATGATATTTTAAATTCTGTAAAAGGATCAACAGATTTTCCACAAGCGTTCGGCAACCAGGTTAGTGAAAATGTTGCGGTTAATTCTGCAAGGCTTATTAATGCAGCAGGGCAGCCAACAAACATTAATGACCCTTCAGCGCATGTTGCTAATCCCGGAACTAATGTTCCATTGCTTGAGCAGGATGCAGTGTTTAGTAATTCAGGTGCGTTCAATTCATACACAATGGAAAGCGGTTCTTTTCTTCGTTGCCGCAATCTAACTCTTGGTTACAGCATTGTTTCCAACACCATTAAACGTTTGCATTTTGATAAATTAAGAGTGTATGCGCAAGTGCTGAATTTATTTACCATAACAAATTATTCAGGATTGGATCCTGAACTTAACCCGGGCAGCAATACTGTATTTGGTATTGATGGTGGTGTGTATCCGAATAACCAAAAGACATTTAATGTTGGTGTCAATGTAACAATACATTAATTATATTTTATAAAAATAAAACGATATGAAAAAAATATTTCAGTGGGTGTTACCGGGCGTAATAATTCTTTCAACAATTTTAATTTATGCCTGCAGCAAGAAATTAAATTTACAACCACAAGGTTCTTTGCTTGCTTCCAACGTTAATAATAATTCTGGTGTGCAGGGTTTATTAATCGGTGCCTATGTATTATTATCTGGTGAAAATGTTCCCGGACAAAATCTTGGAAACGGAAGCGCTGCATCAAATTATGTTTATGGAAGTGAAGCGGCAGATGATTCTTACAAAGGTTCTACTCCATCTGATCAACCCGATGCAATTCCTATAGAAACATGGTCGCTCGCGCAAGCGGGCACAAGTGCTTATTTAGATGAAAAATGGGTGGTGCTATATACAGGAATACAAAGGGCAAATGATGTAATACGTACCGTGCGTTTGTCTCCTTCAATTTCTTCGGCGGATACAACAGAGTATGTTGCTGAAGCGCGTTTTTTGCGTGGCTTTTATCACTTCGAAGGAAAGAAAATTTGGAACAATTTTCCTTATGTTGATGAAAGTATTTCATATGCAAACAACAACTTGAATGTTGCCAATTATTCTGGTACAGGTTATATAAATATCTGGCCGCAGATAGAAGCAGATTTTATGTATGCTGTAAATAATTTGCCAACAACACAACCAAATATTGGTCGCGTTAATAAATGGGCTGCAATGGCTTTTCTTGCAAAAACTTATATGTACGAACATAATTATGCAAGTGCAAAAACATTGCTTGATCAAATAATTAGCAGTGGTACCACATCAAACGGTACCCCCTATGCACTTGAACCTCTTTATGAAAGTAATTTTAACCCTGCACAAAAAAATGGATCCGAAAGTGTATTTGCATGCCAGGCTTCTGTAAATGATGGTTCATCCACTTCAGGAAACGGGGGCAATGGCGATACAGGGGATGAACTTAATTTTCCTTACAATCATGGCCCGGGTTGTTGCGGTTTTAATAACCCTTCATGGAGCCTGGTACAAGCTTTCAAAACTGATGCAAACGGTTTGCCTTTGTTAGATGGAAGTTATATTAATGCACCTTTGGTAAGTGATAATACAAACCCATGGCATGGTACTGTAGATCCTCGCCTGGACTGGGTTGCAGGCCGCCCGGGAGAACCTTATCTTGATTGGGGCATTATTGATACCACATGGATTCGCGATCAAAGTAATGACGGATATTTTGTTGCTAAAAAAACATCTTATGCAAAAAGCCAACAAGGAACTTTTTCATCAACAGAAACAGTTTTTTGGGGGGCAGCAGAAGTTGATGCAGATAACGTAAACCTTTGCCGTTTTGCTGATGTACTATTATGGGATGCAGAATGTGAAGCACAAATTGGTAGCCTTGATAAAGCAGAAACTTATGTAAATATGGTTCGCCAACGTGCAGCAAACCCGAATGGTTTTGTGTATTTGGGGGCAACATACAATGCAGCTACAAGCACTTATTCACCGCAAACAACGCCGGGGGACAAATATGCTGTTAGTCCTTACCCCCTCGGAGCATTTAGTGCAGGGGGGCAGACGTATGCTATTAATGCAATTGAAATGGAAAGAAGGCTTGAACTCGCAATGGAAGGCCAGCGCTTTTTTGATCTTTCAAGATGGGACAATGGCACAGGCTCTATGGCAGCAACGCTTAATGCATATGTAAGTTTTGAAAAAACAAGAAACGGATTTTACCGCGTTAATAACAATGCAATGTTTACAAAAGGGGTCAACGAATATTTTGCTATCCCCCAAAATGAAATAGATGCCGAAAATGCATCCGGTAAAAAAGTATTGTATCAAAACCCAGGATACCAGTAGTAGAAATTGTTGAATGCAGAAATAAAAGGAAGGGCATTTCGCCCTTCCTTTCCTGTTAATAAACGTTTGCATTTTATATATAATAGAATGTATCTTTTATAAGATTTCCCTGAAAATCTGTCTATGATTTTTGATAAATACTTGACAAACGCATTCTTGTTTTTTATTACCATTTTATTAATTGATGCTTGTAAAAGCAAAGCCACTTTATTTGAGCTCGTGCCCCCCGCACAATCAGGAATTTATTTTAATAACCAGATTATAGAAAACGACTCTGTTAATCCGTTGGATATGACGAATATTTATAACGGCGGCGGAGTTGGTATTGGTGATTTTAATAATGATGGCTTGCAAGATATTTATTTTACAGGCAACACCGTTTCAAACAAACTTTATCTTAATAAAAGCAATTTTAAATTTGATGATATTACAGATGCAGCCGGCGTTTCAGGCAATGGAAAATGGTCGCGGGGGGTATCAGTTGTTGATATCAATAATGATGGCTGGATGGATATTTATGTTTGCGTAACCATCAAATCAAACCCTGAGCAAAGAAGAAATTTATTATACATCAACCAGGGGGCAGACGCGAAGGGGATCCCCCATTTTAAAGAAATGGCAAAAGAATATGGATTGGATGATACACTGTATTCAACCATGGCCGCTTTTTTTGATTATGATAACGATGGTGATTTGGATATGTATCTTGTCGTTAATCAAATTCCTAAAAATTATAACACCAATATATTCCGTCCAAAAATAAATGATGGCTCTTTCCCAAGTACAGGCAGGTTGTATAGAAATGATTGGAATGCTAAATTAAACCATCCTGTTTTTACAAACGTATCAAAAGAAGCAGGAATAACTTTAGAAGGTTTCGGCCACGATGCAACCATCGCGGATATTAATCACGATGGCTGGAAAGATATTTATGTTAGCGACGATTTTATTGGCGATGATATTCTTTACATTAATAACCACGACGGAACTTTTACAAATAAAATCAAAACTTATTTTAAACATACATCCGCTAATGGAATGGGGCAGGATATTGAAGACATTAATAACGATGGCCTTGCAGATGTAGTTGAACTGGATATGGATCCCCCGGATAATTTTAGAAAAAAAATGATGTTGGGGGGCAACAATTATCGTATATATCAAAACGCTGATTATTTCGGGTATCAGTATCAGTACATAAGAAACAGTTTACAATTAAACCAGGGGGCAAGAGTTAATGGAAATGATTCTGTGGGGGATCCGATATTTAGCGAGATCGGTTTTTATAGCGGCATTGCAGAAACGGATTGGAGCTGGGCACCAATGGTTGCAGATTTTGATAATGATGGTTTCCGGGACATTATCATTACCAACGGATATCCCAAAGATGTAAGCGATCATGATTTTATGGCGTTCCGTCAAATGGCCACCAGGCTTGCTTCTAAGAAGATGGTCCTTGATCAGATTCCGCAGGTAAAAATTCATAATTATGCATTGAAAAATAACCAGGATCTTACATTTTCTGATGTTACAGATAATTGGGGAATGATGACTCCTGGCTTTTCAAACGGCGCTGCTTATGCAGACCTTGACAACGATGGAGATTTGGATATAATTATTAATAACATTAATGATGGCGCCCACATTTATAAAAATTTATCGCGCGAAAAAGAATCGCTTAATAATAATTATCTAAACATAAATTTTGCAGGGGGCAACTTTAATAAAAATGGTTTAGGCGCTTTTGCAGAACTGCATTATAATAATGGCAAACAACAGGTTTATGAAAACACGCCATACAGGGGATATCTTTCTTCCATTCAGAATATGGCGCATTTTGGTTTGGGTGAAATTAAAATTATTGATACTGTATTAATAAAATGGCCCGATGGAAAAATGCAGTTATTAAAAAATGTAAAAGCAAATCAATTGGTTAATGCTGATATAAAAAACGCCAATCTTACTTATTCTTCATCGCAGCAAACTTTTGCGCCAAATACAATTTTTAAAGATTTTACCAGCGATGTAGATATTCATTTTACACACAAGCAAAAAGATTTTATTGATTTTGATATACAACGTTTGCTGCCGCATAAGTTCTCAGAATATGGGCCTGCGCTGACTGTTGGCGATATCGATGGAAATGGGTTTGATGATTTTATTGTAGGGGGCAGCGCATTTAATAGCGCAACAATTTTTTTACAACAGGCGAACGGAAAGTTTATTCAAAAATCATTAATGCCTGATTCTGTAATCAAAAATAAGCCAGGTAATGATCTTGGCATTTTATTATTTGATGCAGATAATGATGGCGATTTGGATCTTTATATTACAAGTGGGGGATATGAAAATGCACACAACAGCGCAACATATCAGGACATGTTATTTATAAATGATGGCAAGGGACATTTTACAAGAGACACGACAGCATTGCCACAAAATTTTACAAGTAAATTTTGCGTTCGCGCAGCAGATTATGATCATGATGGCGATCTTGATTTGTTTGTTTCAGGCCGTGTTGATCCCGGAAATTATCCGAAGCCTGTATCAAGTTTTATCTTTAGAAATGATTCAAAGAATGGCAAAATAAAATTTACCGATGTTACCCCCTTCATTGCAAAAGATTTAATAAATGCAGGAATGATTTGCGACGCCATCTGGACAGATTTTGATAATGACGGCTGGCCAGATTTAATATTTGCAGGCGAGTGGATGCCCGTTACTTTTTTAAAAAATGAAAAGGGAATTTTTAAAAACGTCACTGAAAAATCGGGGGTCATCAATCAAACCGGATGGTGGAACAGTATTGCTGCGGGCGATTTTAATAACGATGGAAATATTGATTATATCGTTAGCAATCTCGGGCAAAATTCGTTTTATAAAGCAAGTGCTGAATATCCTGTAAACGTGTATGGCAAAGACTTTGACCACAATGGCATTTATGATATGGTCCCATCTTTATACCTGCCGGATACGGATGGAATAAAAGAAGAATTTCCTGCGCAGGGTTGGGAAGATTTAATTGGGCAGTTAAATCAGAAACGCAGAAAATTTCCTACATACAGATCTTACGCTACGGCAAATATGAGTAAAATTCTTACAGAAGAAGATCGCAAGGGGGCATTAATCCTTCATGCAAATAATCTTAAAACGAGCATGCTTAAAAATAATGGCAATGGAAATTTTACAATGAATTCATTACCGGCGCAAGCGCAATTTTCAGCTATTAATGGAATGGTGGTAGATGATTTCGATGGTGATGGAAACCTTGATGTATTAATGAATGGCAATGATTACGGCACTGAAGTTTCAGTTGGCCGTTATGATGCATTGAATGGTTTATTAATGAAGGGCGATGGAAAAAATAATTTTTCGCCACAATCTATTTTGCAAAGTGGAATTTTTATACCGGGCAATGGAAAATCTTTGGTAAAGCTTAAAAGCGCT
The DNA here is from genome assembly GCA_013288945.1 of Bacteroidota bacterium. Lineage (GTDB taxonomy): Bacteria > Bacteroidota > Bacteroidia > Chitinophagales > Chitinophagaceae > Puia. The sequence continues at coordinate 51,728 of JABDAZ010000001.1, forward strand.
TCTGGAAAATGCCTCATTATTGCAGCGCAAAACAGGGGGCAACTTAAAGTTTTTGAATTGAAAAAAAATATGAATTGTATTTCTCTTAAAGCTGATGATATAAGTGCATTAATAACTTATAAAAATGGATTATCAAGAAAAGAAGAATTTTATTATGGCTCATCTTTCTTATCTCAGTCTGGCAGGTTTATTACTGTTGATACCAATATTTCAAAAATAAAAATTACAAACAGCAAAGGTGAAATGCGTGATGTTTCGCCTGTTGTAAATGGAATTCATTAATAAAACGAAGATTCTTTTTAGTGTTTAATAATTTATAAGCTATGCAGGTTTCAGCAAAAAAAAATGTTGTTGTTTTTATTTTATTAATGTTCGTTTTATTTTATTCCTGTTCTGATTATAATAAAAAACCGCACAAAGATATTTCTGAAGCCAGCATTAATGCAGGTGAGTTATTGGCAAAAAAATATTGCCAGTCATGCCATTTACTTCCTGCCCCCTCACTTTTAAATACCGAATCTTGGGTTAAGGGGGTACTTCCGAATATGGGGCCGCGGCTTGGCATATTCAATTTTAAATGGGAAAGTTATCCGTCATTGCGATATGATAAAAATGTACCAAGAAATTTTTATCCTTCTCAACCACTTTTAACTGATAATGAATGGCAGGATATTATTAATTACTACACGGCAAGTTCCCCTGATACTTTGCCCCCTCAGCACAGAACGATGCCCATTGAAATCAGGAAAGATTTGTTTGCAGTTTCCATGCCCCCCTTTTTCAAACCAGCGCCGAATACATGTTATATAAAAGTTGACACAACAACAATTCCTCATACAATTTTGCAAAGCGATGTTTTTACAAAAGAAATAATTAGGTATGATACAGGTTTAAAAATCATTGATTCCATTAAAGCCGCAAGTGCAATGGTTGATATTGATTTTAAAAATAAAACAATGGTTACCTGCAACATTGGTGTGCTGAATCCCAATAATGGCAGCTTCGGAAAATTGCAATATGTAATAAAAGATGCTGCAGGAAAAATGCATATCGATACAACTTTTCATATTAATAATTTACAAAGGCCGGTGCAGTTGATTAAAACAGATTTAAATAAAGACGGGCTTGATGATTACCTCGTTTGCGAATTTGGTTATGTAACAGGCTCATTAAACTGGTATGAAAATAAAGGAAAAAATATTTTCACGAAACACGTACTGCGCGCGGTTCCTGGCGCTATTAAGGCTTATGTGAAAGATTACAACAATGATGGCTTGCCGGATATTTTTGTATTATTTGCGCAAGGCGATGAAGGGATTTTTTTATTTACCAACAAAGGCAACGGCCAGTTCGATCAAAAAACATTGCTTCGTTTTCCGCCTTCTTATGGTTCATCTTATTTTGAATTAGATGATTTTAATAAAGATGGTTTACCTGATATTTTATATACCTGCGGCGACAATGCAGATTTTTCTCCGGTGTTTAAACCTTATCATGGTGTATATATTTTTATGAATGATGGCAAATACAATTTCACACAAATATATTTTTTTCCTATTAATGGTTGTTATAAAGCAATGGCTGCAGATTTTAATAATGATGGCAATCTCGATATCGCTGCGATATCATTTTTTGCAGATTATACAAAGCAACCTGAAGAAGGATTTGTGTATTTGAAAAATATCGGCGGGTTAAATTTTAAACCATACAGTGTGCCTGAAGCAATGAACGGGCATTGGCTCACGATGGATGTTGGTGATATTTATGGCAATGGAAAGAAAAGCATTTTACTCGGAAATTTTTCACGCGCACCTTCAAATTTGAAACGAAAGGTTGACTGGAAAGATGGCCCGCCATTTCTTATTTTAAATAAAACAAGCTCATTAATAAAATAATCCTGATAATAAATTTATAGCATGATGATGTAGAGTTGATGTAGTATTTAAAAGAATTTTCCCTTGTAATATTTTATTTGACGTAGTTGAGATGTGTGTTGAAAAGAGGATGGTAAGTGTATAGAATTTATTTTTACCATGCATCGGTTCAAATCATAGTCAATTATTTTAAGGTCAATTTATGGTAAAAGCGCGGGGCAATTTCTATTGCCCTGTTTTTTAATTTTAAGCATTATCCTTTTTAATCTATTAATAAATGAACAGACGATTAGCCATTAATATAGCACTTGCTACTGCTGCCGGAATTTTTTTGATTCCATCCTGCATGCAAGAAAAAAGTAAACCGGACATTGTTTTAAAAAACATTAATGTTTCCGGCGACCAGCAAAAAATGCTTGCAGATCTTGCAGAAATAATTATCCCAAAAACTTCTTCGCCGGGCGCGGCTGATCTTTCTACTCATCAATTTGCGTTAATGATGGTTGATGATTGTTATGATCCGGAGCTTCGATCAAAATTTGAAAAAGGCATTGCTGAATTTGAGTCTTTATCAAAAAATAACTTTGGAAATTCTTTTATAAAATGCAGCGGTGAACAAAAAGAAAAATTGATTAATACAATGGAAAACCAAAAAGATGCGGTCGAGGGGGCAGCATTTTTTTATAATAATTTTAAAAAATTAGCGATACAAAGTTTTACAAGCTCGCAATACTATCTTACAAAAATTCATGTTTACGAACTGGTGCCGGGAAGGTTTCATGGATGTGTGCCATTAATAAAATAATCAAGCATTAAAATTTTTATTGAATATGGGTGATACAATAAACAGCCGGACTTTTGACGCCATAGTAATTGGCTCAGGAATGAGCGGGGGATGGGCTGCAAAAGAATTGTGCGAAAAAGGTTTAAAGACATTGGTGTTGGAAAGAGGAAGAGATGTGAAACATTTAAAAGACTACCCCACAACAAATATGAATCCATGGGAATTTAAGCACAGGGGGCAAGTTCCATATGAAATTGTAAAAGCAAATCCTGTAATAAGTAAGTGCTATGCTTTTAAAGAAGATGCCATGCATTTTTTTGTAAAAGATAATGAACACCCTTACGTGCAGGGAAAACCATTTGATTGGATCAGGGGGTACCAGGTAGGGGGCAAGTCTATTATGTGGGCACGCCAAACGCAGCGCTGGAGCGACTTTGATTTCGAAGGCCCGCAGCGTGATGGCTTTGCTGTTGACTGGCCAATCCGTTACAAAGATGTTGAACCATGGTATAGTTATGTAGAAAAATTTGCGGGGATATCAGGTAATAAAGATGGCATACCTAATCTTCCCGATGGTGAATTTTTGCCCCCTATGGATTTAACTTGCGTTGAACATTATTTTAAAGATTTAATTGGAAAAAAGTATAAAGATCGTCATGTTATTTATGCACGTTGCGCCCATCTCACAGAACCCCAGCCGATACATTTAGCGCAAGGCAGGGGGCAATGCCAAAAGCGGGATCTTTGTCAGCGCGGTTGCCCCTTTGGTGGTTATTATAATACAAATTCAACAACAATTCCCTACGCTGCAAAAACGGGCAATATGACGCTGCGGCCTTTTTCCGTAGCGCATTCTATTATTTATGATGATAAAAAAGGCAAGGCAACTGGGGTACGCGTTATTGATACCAATACAAAAGAGACGATTGATTTTTTTGCAAAAATTATTTTTGTAAATGCAGCGGCTTTTAATACCAATCTTTTATTGCTTCATTCCACGTCAAGCCATTTTCCCAATGGGTTGGGCAATGATAATGGGCTGATGGGAAAGTTTGCTGCGTTTCATAATTACCGCGCGCGGATGTCGGCAAGCTATGATGGTTTTAAAGATTCAACAACGGACGGACGCAGGCCAACATCTGCATACATACCGCGTTTCAGAAATGTATATAAACAGGAAATGGATTTTTTAAGAGGCTATGCTGCCACATTTTCTACAGGCAGAAGTGTTGTGCCCCCCGATACAAATGGATTTGGTGAAACTTTAAAAAATAAACTTTCTGCCCCCCTTCAAGCTGGCCCGTGGCATATAAGTTCTCAAATGATGGGGGAAACAATTCCTAAAGAAACCAATACGCTTTCTCTTGATAAAGAAAAGAAAGATGCATGGGGCATGCCGCTATTAAAAATATCGATTGACTATGATGACAATGAAGATAAAATGATTAAAGATTTTTTTGAGCAAATGACTGAAATGTATACTGTCGCCGGTTTTCAGGAGATTAAAACTTCTGATTCCAAACAAGCGCCGGGGCTTGATATACATGAAATGGGGGGCATAAGAATGGGGCATGATCCAAAAACATCTTTGCTTAATAAATGGAACCAGCTTCATGCTTGTCAAAATGTGTTTGTTACCGATGGTTCTTGCATGACGTCCACATCAACACAAAATCCTTCACTAACTTATATGGCATTAACAGCAAGAGCGGTTGATTATGCAGTATCAAAAATGAAAAGAAATGAGTTGTAATAATCTTTGTTTATAAAGCGCCGGTTTTTGTATTTTTAAAAAAGATGGAACACAGAGCCGGATATTTATCAAACCTAACGCCGCTGCGCGGAATAGCAGCTTTGCTTGTTGCAGTGTTCCATTTTGAAATGGCTGTTGCACGGTTTGTGCCCGCACAAAAAACTATGTTTTTTGAGAAATCATATTTAATGGTTGATCTTTTTTTTATCATGAGCGGTTTTATAATGCTTCATGTTTATAAAGAAAATTTTCAGGATTCCATTTCAAAAATCACTTTCAAAAAGTTTATCGTTGCACGATTTGCGCGCATTTATCCGTTGCATTTTTTTTCATTATCATTATTAATAATTCTTGTACTTATTTTTTCACCTGCTGGAACTTATCCAAATAGAATTGAAGATCCTGCTGCTATTCCCAGCAACTTTTTATTATTAAACGCGTATTATATCCATAACATTTATACATGGAATATTCCTTCATGGAGCATCGGCGCAGAGTGGGCGGCGTATTTAATTTTTCCTATGCTGGCTTTGTTTATTAATAAAAAAAAAGCTGTTATTATACTTGTATTATTTGTTTTTGCAGCGTATTTGTCTATCATGTTCTTGTTGCCAAGAAAAAATCCTTTGTATCCATTAATACCAGTTCCGCATAATTTAAATACAACGTATGATTATGGTTTTTTGCGTGGCATTGCAGGTTTTATTACAGGCATGATTGTTTATAAAGCTTATCAGTTAAGCGCGTTTAAAAACCTGTTCAATAAAGATGCAATTGCATTGCTGATTATATTATTAATATGTGCTGCTTTGCATTTTGCTATTAATGATGCGTTTTGTATTATTTTATTTGCAGCACTTGTGCTTTCTTTTGCATGTAATAATAATTATGTACATCAATTGTGCAATAATAAAATTGTGCAATACTTGGGAAGGATATCTTATTCAATTTACCTCATGCAAATTTTTTTGCAGGAACCTTTTTCAAAAGAGTTGCGTTTGCCGGGCGTAACAGGTTTTGGCCGTGGCAAACAAAATATAGATTTTTCAAGCGGCATGTTTTATTGTATGGCTTATCTTGGTTTGCTTGTTTTAATTTCTTCAATAACTTATTATTTAATAGAACAACCTTGCCGTAAATTTATCAACCGGAAATGGGGTTAAATAAAAAACAACAATTTATTATTCATTAAAATTTCATGTATGATCTGTAAAAAATTTTTTATTAATGCAATGCTGTTAATCGCATTTTGCATGGGCGCATTAAATATGTATGCGCAGGATAATGTAAAAACAAACCACATTGCTTTGTATGTAAATGATCTTACAAAAAGCGCTGCATTTTATAAAGATGTAATGGAACTCAAAGAAATTCCGGAACCATTTCATGATGGCAAACATGTTTGGCTGAGAACCGGCGATCATAGCCAGTTGCATCTTATACAAGGCGCGGCAGAAGTTTATGCGCATGATATTAATTCGCACTTTGCATATTCTGTAACTGACCTCGCAAATTTTACAAAACACCTGGATGATTTGCATATAAAATATGGCAACTGGAAACAAGATTCTAAATCGCCACAATTGCGGCCTGATGGAATTAAGCAAGTGTATTTACAAGACCCGGATAACAATTGGATTGAAGTGAACGATGATAAATTTTAGCATTAATGTTTTATAAAATCTTGTATAATTGATTATGAAAAAATTATTTTTTTTTTCTCTTGCGGCAATGTTTTTCGCCACTATATCTTACGCGCAACATGGGCACAAATGGCATTATCTGTTTGATGGCAAATCAGTAAATAATTTACGCGGCTATAAGATGGATTCATTTCCATCCGATGCATGGAAGATTGAAGATGGCGCGCTCGTTGCGCAAACAGACGTGCCGAATGTAGATTTTTTAACGAAAGAAACGTACACAAATTTTGATCTCACCTTGCAATGGGCTGTATCGAAAGCCGGCAACAGAGGCATCTTTTATAATGTGCAGGAAAATTCAAGCCATCAATCAGGAAATGGAAACAGCCCGAACTGGCTTGATAATTTTGAATTTCAAATATTGGATGATATTGATTTTAATGATCACGAACCGCGGAGATCTGCGGGTTCTTTGTATGATTTAATTGCTCCAACAAACAAACATTTAAAACCTGTTGGCGAATTTAATACAGCAAGGCTTTTAGTAAATCATAACCACGTAGAGCAATGGATCAATGGTGAGAAAGTGGTTGAATATGAACTCGGTTCTGCAAAAATTAATGACTTAATAAATAAAAGTAAATACAAAGACAATCCAAATTTTGCAAAAAATACAAGCGGCCACATTATGTTTCAGCATCACGGGCAAAAAGTTTGGCTGAAGAATATTAAGATTAAAGAATTATAATAGCATTAATAAATATTTTTGTTGGTTGTACATTTTTAAATTGATAAGAATAAAATATCAATGCTTTATCGCGCTGTATTTATTTTTAAATTTTAAAAAATAACTTTCATAATATTTAAAAGAAAGGCCGGCTAGTAACACAGAAAGCCCGAAGGAAAAAACATAAATAAAAATATTAACGTACACATTATTGTAATCAGCAAGATATTTTCCTGCAATAAAAAGAATAAAAAATAAAGGTATTTTATGCAGCAGGTAAAATCCGTAGGAAATCCTGCCAAGGTAATTCAGGAATTTATTATTAAGTGAAATCAGTGATGTTTCCTGCTGCGCAAGGTTTACAATTATTATTGCAGCAATTACAGTAAGCATTTCATTATCGAACACATGCGGATATTTATTTTTAAAAGTTATAAATGCAATAAACGCGCATAAGGAAACAACCTGCATCGTTTTACTAAAAATAAAAGACGTAGCCCAGGTGTTGAAATAATTATACTTTTCATTATAATAAAACAAAGCCATTAATGAACCAATTATAAGGCAATCGAACCGGAAATAAGAAAGTGCAAATTCAATATTATGCAGCATATGCACATCTGAATAAAAATTGCGCAGCACATAACGAAGCGTATAATTAATAATAAGCAGCAAAATAAAAATCCACGCTATATTTTCTTTTTTTATTAAACGAATGATATGCGGCTGCACAAGATAAAATTGTTCCTCAACGCCGATTGACCAAATCGGATCAATAACTGCCGGAAGCAGGCCTGCGAGAATAGCGAAATTGGGTAAGAAAAAAAGACCGAGCAGTAATCCTTTCGGAGACATGTTTGCAGGATAAATAAAATATGCTGTAAGCAAAATAAGAAAGTAAAGCGGCCAGATGCGCAACACCCTGCGCATATAAAATTTCTTATAATTTATATCTTCATTAATGTCTTTTTCCTGCATTAATAAATAGGTAATAAGAAAACCGCTTAAAACTAAAAAGATGGTAACGCCGATAAAACCTGTATCGGGTATAAAAATATTAGCGGTATTTAAATGGTGTTTGTGTAATTCAACATGCCATATAAATACAAGTGTAGCCGCAATTGCGCGCAAGCCATCAAAATTTTTAAAATAAGGTTTTGTACTGGTATCAGCCATCCGGATTTGTTGAGCAATTAATAAACGGATCCTTGCTGAAACGTAATTTATTTTACTGAAGTATTCTTTATTAATTGATTATTTAATAGCTAAGGGTTTTAAAACGTGCTGCAACTTAACAAACAAATTTTGAAAGTGGTATTTTTTTTCAGCAACTTTTTTATTGGGAGTTTGTGGCTCAACATTGCCATAAAGGTTACGGTAAGTATTGTAAGTAGAAAAATTTTGCAAATTATTTGCGCCGTTGGCTGTCAGTTTCAAAACGCCGGCTTCATTAATAACCATGTTTTCATTTACAAGGCTTTGCAAACAATTGTTTACATAAAGCTTTGAAATTTCTTCATCACAAATAGCATCTTCCAATTTTTTTATTGAGCAATTGTTTGAGCCGGAAATGCAAAAAAGTATTAGATCTTTTACAGGAACTATTGCTGAATACATAGAAAATGATTTTAAATTTTTTAAACTGACGGGGCTTAATTAGATCCGTAACTAAATTTCGTCAAATTACAAGCCATTAATAATTTAAGCGTAGTAATAGGATTATGTAAGCCCTTTGGGTATTAATTTTCACACTTGGCTTATAAATTTCTACAGTTAGTACATCAATGCTTAAGACAAATTTGAATTTATTATTAAAGCTTCGTCAATTCTCATTTAGATTATTAATAAAATCTTAAAAAAATACCGAAGCAATAAATGTAAACTCAGGAAAATTTGCAGTTAAAAAAATATGGGAAGTTCTTTTTTTGTAACAGACATATAAATATTTTGGAGTTGATGAAGCGCGTCATAAATAATAAACTTGTTGCCGTGATTAACGTGAAATCCCGGTTCGCTTAAATGAATAATAAGATCGTCATGCTGATAAGTTTTCCATCTGCCAAACGCATCGTGACGAACAAATTTAAAAGGAGTTGCAGCAAGAATTTTTGGCGTAAGAATTACCGGAAATATACTTTCAAAATTAAATGGCGCTGCAGGAAAATTTGTTTGGTTCATGGATATTATTCCGGTAGAATTTATCACATCAACCCTCAATAGATCGCGCAGGTTTTGAGGATAAAAATAATTTCCCTTTTTTAAATCTACTCTAGGAATCATCAGGGAAAGATCGTAATTATTATGCCAGACAAAAAATATAAATGCATACCAATTTATAATAAACTGTATATCCTGCAAATAATCCTACCTTACATGCATTACATCCTGAACAACTTGCTGGCAGTACATTTCAGCCCCATTAAATATAAAATAAAATTATTTTTGAATAGGAAAAATGGTCGTGAAGAATTGACAGTTTTTTGCCAATATTTTGGGTAAAAAAAATCCTCCGTTAAAAATAAAGGCTGGTTAAAAACTTTGCGCGCATTAATAAGTTACTGGAGATTTTTATATTCGAAAGCATGGATAAAAAGGATTTTTTAAGTTGAACATTTCTACGGTTGTTATTGATGATGATGGGTATTCCTGCGAAACGATCACCAGGTTTCTTAAACACTTCTGGCCCGGCTTCCCTGTTAAAGCATGCTTTATAAGCGTGGCTGATATGCTTGCTTACCCAGAACTTAACCAGACTGGTTTGTTGCTTATGCGTGCGTCTATGATTGCAGACGGGCAAAATGAAATGCCTGAAAAAATTCCGCTGCTACATTTTGAATTAATTTTTAATGCCGGCTTCCAAAATTTTGCAGCACAATCATTTCGTTTTACTGTTCCTTCTTTTGCAGGGAAAGATCAATATATTGTACAGCATAGTTTGCATGAAAAGAAGTTGCGCATTATGCTGCAAAAGTTGAGTACGCCTGTAAAACTATTTACAAAAATTGCGCTGCCAACGGTACATGGTTTAGAAATGATTGCAGTTGATTCGATAATCAGTTGTTCATCCGAACGCAATTACACCATCGTTCATTTAAAAAATAATAAAAAAATAGTGGTATCCAGAAACCTGAAAGCAATGGAAGATATGCTTTCGGGATATCCGTTTTTCAGGGTGCATCATTCTTTTATAGTAAACCTGAATGAGATTAGTAAATACATGAAAGATTCTGGTGGTTATTTATTAATGAATGAAGGAAACCGCATAGAAATTTCCCGTGGCCGCAAAGAAGCATTGTTGTCTGCACTCCGGCAAAGTGAATAATTTTCACATACACTTTCTCTTTTTTCCTTTATTAATTTTTTTATTTTATTAATAACATGAATAGAACTTTTCATTAAAATAAAATTGCATTCTATTAATAAGAACGCGAATTTTTATAAAAGAATTTTTTGAATTTATTATCGTTATTAATAATAAAAATCTGCGTTCTATTTTAGTAAAAATGTTTTATTAATATTTCTACAGTAATAATAAAATTTACAAATACGCACATTCTAATCTTCGCAAAATTTTCATTAATAAATTCAGTAAAATATCTTTTTCAGCAAGCGATTATTTTGATATATTCAAGGAAGAATAACTTGCAATTGCTTTTTAATAATATAAAAACAATGCAGGTTAATTATACCAAAACCAACAAGTATGAGCCCGGTTTTAGAAAGAGAAAACCTTAAGCGGGAAATCGGTGTGTTTGCACTTACCATGGCAATTCTTAATATTACTGTTGGCACTGGCATTTTTGTTATTCCCGCAATCATCGCTGAAAACCTGGGCGCAGCCGCAATTGCAGCTTACCTCGTTTGCGGTGTACTTATTTTTTTAATTGCATTATGCTTTGCAGAACTCGGCAGTAAAACAACTGCAAGCGGCGGTGTGTACACTTATATTGAAACTGCATTTGGGCCGTATGCAGGTTTTATTGCAAATAATGTTTACTGGCTTGGCGCTTGTGTAATTTCAGATGCAGCAGTTGCCAATGCACTTGCAGACACACTGAAATATTTTTTTCCATTTATGGGCAATGTCATTTACCGCGATTTATTTTTTGTGTTGTTGTTTGGCGGGTTTGCATTTCTTAATATTCGCAGTGTAAAAAACGGAATTCGGTTTATTGAATTCGCAGCATTTGGAAAATTGATTCCATTAATAATATTGGTAGCGGCCGGCTTTGCATTTGTTTCAACAAAAAATCTAGCGTGGACTTCTGCTCCGTCCATTAATAATATCAGTTCTGCATCATTGCTTTTATTTTTTGCATTTATTGGTTTAGATACACCATTAAGCAACGGCGGCGAAATAAAAAATGTAAAACGCACTGTGCCGCTCGGTATTTTTTTTGGTATACTCAGCGTGCTTGTTTTATATATCTCTATTCAATTGGTTGTGCAGGGAATTTTAGGCAACAACATCAGTGCACATAAAGATGCGCCGCTTGCAGATGTTGCAGGAATTATTTTTGGTAAAACGGGCATTGTATTAATTGTTATTGCCACATCCATTTCAATGCTGGGCAATGTAGGCGGCGAAATACTTTCCATTCCGCGAATACTTTTTGCAGGTGCAAAAGATGGATTGATGCCAGAAGCATTGGGCAAAATTCATCCAAAATTTTTTACGCCATATGTTGCTGTTTCATTTTATGCTTCACTTGGTTTTTTATTTGCAGTTTCTGGTGGGTTTAAACAACTTGCTATTATTGCAACGGCTGCAACATTGCTTATTTATTTGGGCGTTGTATTATCAACTTTAATGCTTAGGAAAAATGATGTTGCAATAAGCGAAAAAACATTTCGTGTGCCCGGCGGCTATATTATTCCGATGCTTGCAAGCGCTGTAATTATATGGCTGTTAACAGGATTATCAAAAAAAGAATTTATTGGCATTGAAATTTTTATCCTGATTTTTTCAGTCATTTATTTATTAATGAAAATGTTTAAGAAAAAAGATATTTGATATTTGCTATCTGATTTGTGATTTTTGATTTAAAGAATGCATTGTAAATTAAATCATCAATATTAATTTTGAAATACAGTATCAAAATATCTCAATAACAAAATATCCAATATCAATAATTAAAAAATTACAAATCAAAATGGAGGTACAAAAACATCCGCACCATGTAACGCATAAAAAAAAATTTGGCGAATATTTGCTTGAATTCTTTATGCTTTTTTTGGCAGTATTTCTTGGCTTTGTGGCTGAAAATATTCGTGAACATAATGTGGAACACGAACGCGTAAAAGATTATGCACGCAGCTTGGCAACGGACATAAAAAGAGATACGGCGAATATGACTTTTATTATTGGCCATATAAAAAAACAAATTAGAAATACCGATAGCCTCACTGCTTATCTTAAAAGCCGCACGGCTGCAGAGGTTCGAAATGTTGATCTTTTTACGTTTACTGTTTTATATTCTTATCCTTCTTATCGCTGGAGCAGATCAACCATGGATCAAATAAAAAACTCAGGAAGCCTGCGTTATTTTAATGATAGTATTGTTCGCTACATATCATCATACGATGCGCTTTCTCATCACATGGATCAGGATTACCGGAGCGATGAAGATTTAGCAACGCAGGCAAATACATTAAGAAATCAAATTGTAGATATAAGTTATCCTAATAAATTGGTAGAAAACTTAAACACGAATTTCGATTCATTAATAAATAGTGACGGCTACAAAAAATTTCGGGCGAATGATACCATCCCATTAATAACCCGCGACAAAACAACAATGAAAATATTTCTTAATGAACAATTGAACATTCGGCGAAACCTGGATGTGCGCGCCAATGAAGAATTGAAATCATTAATAGCGCAAGGCCGCCGGCTGATTGGCATTTTGCAAAACAATTATCATTTTGAAAAAGAGTAAAAGCTGTTAGTTGTTAGCTGTTAGCTGTTAGCTGTTAGCTGTTAGCTGTTAGCTGTTAGCTGTTAGCTGTTAGCTGTTAGCTGTTAGCAAATAAAACAGGATGAAATTACATTTTTGCGGCGATAAAAATTTCAACTGATATTAATAAGATTTTTATTAATGAACTAATGTTCATCATAAGAATATTCTGGCGTAAGAAATTTTAGCAAAAAAAAAAATAGCATTAATTTAATATACGCGCAAGCGGTTTTCAGCTCATTTTTGCGAATCATTTTTAACTACCAAAAGCTTATTATATTTACAAATAATCAACAGTTACTAATATCATGCAATTTGAAAAGCTGCAAAGTTTTGTTATAGATAAACTCACCGCGGAACTTCCGGCATATCTTATTTATCACGATATTCAACATACAAAAGATGTATTGGGCTACGCTGAAAAACTTGCAGCTGAAGAAAATATTTCCGGCCAAGACTTAATGCTGCTGCGCACTGCAGCGTTAATGCATGATACTGGTTTTTTAGAAGCGCACACCGGCCACGAAGAAGTTTCATGCAGTTTTGCACAAACTTTTCTTCCTCAGTTTGAATATACAAATGATGAAATAAAACAAATTTGCCAATTGATTATGGCCACGCGCATTCCGCAACAGCCGGATAATAAACTGGCGGAAATATTATGCGATGCAGATTTGTATTATCTCGGCACCAATTTGTACTCACAAAATGCAGACAACCTCTATCTTGAGTTAGAAAACGCAGGCCTAATAAAAAGCCGCGAAGAATGGGTGCATCAGCAAATAAAATTTTTGCACGCACACCATTATTTTACCAATACAGCAATTGCACAATTGGCGCCCGGCCAGCAACAAAATTTAGAAGCGCTGCAATCAGAAATTGTTTCTCACAAATCAGTTACGGGCCACCAGGAATTTTATTTCAGTGATTTATTATTAATTATTTGCGGCGTTGTCATTGCAGGTTTTTCGTTAAAAGGTTTTTTAGTACCCAACGATTTTTTTGATGGCGGCGTAACAGGTATTTCATTATTGCTTCATGAAATCACTGGTTATAATTTGTCGTACATTATATTAATTGCAAACCTGCCGTTTATAATCATGGGCATTTTTACCATTAATATGCGGTTTGCATTTAAAACATTAATCACAATTATTTTGCTTGGCGTTTGCTTAAATTATATTCCGTATCCATTAATAACTTCAGATAAATTACTTGTTTCAATTTTTGGCGGATTTTTTCTTGGTATTGGCATCGGCCTTACAATGCGCGCCGGCTGTGCGGTTGATGGAATTGAAGTACTCGCATTATACACCTGGCGGCGAACGAGTTTTACAATAAGTGAAATTATACTTGCATTAAATATTGTAATATTCAGCATTGCAGCATTTAAATTTGGAATACAAACTGCGCTGTATTCTATGCTTACTTATTTCACCGCATCAAAAACGGTTGACTATGTAATTGAAGGAATTGAAGCTTACACAGGCGTTACAATTATCTCCGGAAAAAGTGAAATTATTAAAGAAAGATTAGTGAATGAATTGGGAAGAGGAATAACTGTTTACAAAGGCCAACGTGGTTTTTTGCCAGGCAAATTTGAAGTACATAGCGATGTTGATATTGTTTTTACGATTATTACAAGATTGGAATTGCGCAAATTAAAAAACCTTGTTGCAGATGTAGATCCCGAAGCATTTGTGTTTGCAAATACAGTTAAAGAAGCTTCTGGCGGCGTTATCAAGCGCAGGCATATTCATTAATGTTTTTATTTAAAATTTAAATTACAAAATAGAATTGTGCCTGTTGTGGTGATGTAATTTTGAAATTAAATCGTTACTGAAAAGAGAATGGATTTCATGTTTAAGTAAATGATCTTTCTCCATTAATGTTTTCAGTTTATCTTTTTTCCAGCCAATTAATTTTGAATTGGCAGAAGCAATAACACTTGCAGAAGGCAATTCTCCTGTAAGAAAACTCATTTCACCAATAAAACTTCCTTTCTTAATAACCGATATTTTTTTCTGTTTAATTTTTACTTCAGCTTCGCCTTCTACAAGAAAAAAAATTCTTTCGGCGGTTTCATTTTCTATCATAATATTTTTATGATCTGCAAAGTTTTCCCACGTTCCGGCGCGCATTATTTTTTTAAAATTCAGCACATCCATTTTATCACCAATCATTATAAAAGCTTTCAATTCATCTTCTGATAAATTTAAAAAACGCTTTTGGTACATCACGCTTAATATCTGGTAAACATTAATAATTATTAATGCGATACTCCATAAAAAAGGCGTCCATAAAATTGTTCCGGAAATAAAAGCATCATAAATTATTTCCATAAAAGCGGCTGCAATAAAGGCCCAGCGCAGGTAAAGTATATTGCGAAAGCCCGAACCAATTGTATAAAGCGCGTTGGAAAGATGGCCAAATATATCAAGCACACTAAACATAGAAGTGATTTTTTAAAGTGTAAATTAAGCAGCTTAAAAATAGTCAATAAAACCAGTTTTTATTTTTATGTACAAAAAATTAAGGTTCATCATTATTAATAAATTAAAAACAAAACCAGGTTTAGTAATCGCATTAATCAAATCTTATAAAATATAAAAATGCTATTAATAAACAGATTTTTGCAAATAAAAAAATCATTCAAATTACAGTTCAGCTAATTATTATTAAATTACCAAACTGTTTAATAAAAAAGAATTGGTGTGGAAAGAATAAAGTGTGTTTTTAATTAATTGAGCATGCTGTTAGAATTAATCATTGCAATTATTATTGTTCGCTATCTGCGCACGGTTTTGCACAAGGAAGAAAAAATTCCTAAGTGGGATAAAATACTTGTGTATATAATGTATGCCGCGATCGGCCTGATGGTTGTTGGCCTTGGCATTAGTGCATTAAAACCTGTTGCAGTTTGGCTTTCTCATGCGTTGGTATTGTATCTTGTTTATATTCTTTACACGGAAAAAGATTTTGCGCAAGCGCGGCCTGTATTGCTCGCCGTAGCGCCTTTTATTATATTATCTGTTTTTAGTGATATCATAAACCTTACAGATTACAAAGCCTACAGCGCATTAAAAAGTTTGGTAAGCACGGGCATTGCTTTTTCTTTTGTGTGGATGGTTGCGATGTGGTTTATTACCAACAAACAAAAAAAGGATCTTGAAAAAGAAAAGATAAAAACAAAGGTTCAGGAAGAACAAAAAACGAGAATGGTTTCGTTGAAGGAGCAACTGGAAATGCAGGTTGCACAACGTACTGCTGAACTTACCAAACAAAAAGAAGCGCTGGAACATACACTGGAAGAATTGAAAGCTGCACAAACACAATTGATACAATCAGAAAAAATGGCAAGCCTTGGAGAACTTACCGCAGGCATTGCGCACGAAATTCAAAACCCGCTGAATTTTGTAAATAATTTTTCTGAAGTAAATACAGAATTGATTGAAGAAATGCGGCAGGAAATTGACAATAATAATTTTGAAGAAGTAAAAGCCATTGCAAAAGATATTAAAGAAAATGAGGAAAAAATTAATCATCATGGCAAGCGCGCAGATGCAATTGTGAAAGGCATGTTGCAGCATTCAAGAAAAAGTACCGGACAAAAAGAACTGACAAACATTAATGAATTGACAGACGAATATTTAAGGTTAAGTTACCACGGTTTGCGTGCAAAAGAAAAATCATTCAATGCAACTTTAAAAACATCGTTTGATGAATCGATTGAAAAAATAAATATCATTCCGCAGGATATTGGCCGAGTGTTGCTTAATATCTTTAATAATTCTTTTTACGCAGTTGCAGAAAAGAAAAAAGAAGCTGGCACAAATTATGAGCCCACGGTATG
Organism: Bacteroidota bacterium; assembly: GCA_013288945.1. GTDB lineage: Bacteria > Bacteroidota > Bacteroidia > Chitinophagales > Chitinophagaceae > Puia. The sequence continues at coordinate 68,319 of JABDAZ010000001.1, forward strand.
TGTAACTACAAAAAAAATAAACGACAAAGTGGAAATCAGGATAAAAGACAATGGCAACGGCATTCCACAAAAAGTTATAGATAAAATTTTTCAGCCTTTTTTTACAACAAAACCAACAGGGCAGGGAACGGGTTTGGGTTTATCAATGAGTTTCGATATCATTAATAAAGGCCATAATGGCGATATGAAAGTGGATACAAAAGATGGCGAATTTGCAGAATTTATTATTACGCTGCCCATGTAATTTTATACATTAAATCATACTTTTTATAAAAAAAATGAACATGAAAATTTTAGTTGTAGATGATGAAAAAGATGTGCAGACTTTATTTCAACAGCGCTTTCGCAAAGAAATAAAGAATGGAGATTTTGATTTTGCATTTGCATATTCGGGAGATGAAGCATTGGATTATCTTAACAGGCTTGCGCACGAAGCAGTGCTTATACTTTCTGATATTAATATGCCCGGAATGAGCGGTTTGGAATTGCTGAAAAAAATTAAAAGCAAATACGAAAACCCACCACCCGTTGTGATGATGATAACGGCTTATGGCGATTCTGAAAATTATAAAACGGCTATGAGTTTGGGCGCTGATGATTTTATTACAAAGCCTGTTGATTTTAATTTATTGAAAGAAAAACTAAAAGCGATTTAGGATGACGAAAATTTTAGTGGCTGATGATGAAACAGATTTGGAGCGGTTAATAAAACAAAAATTCCGCAGGCAAATCCGTGAAAAAGAATATGAATTTGTATTTGTTGTAAATGGAAATGAGGCCGTAAAAGTTTTAGAAGAACAACCGGATATTGATATTTTACTTACAGATATTAATATGCCTGAAATGGATGGCCTTACATTGCTTGGCAAATTAAGCGCCATCAGCCCGATTATAAAAGCCGTAATTGTTTCGGCCTACGGCGATATGGAAAATATAAGAACCGCCATGAACCAGGGCGCGTTCGATTTTATAACCAAACCTTTAAATTTTGAAGATTTAGAAGTTACCATTGCAAAAGCAATACGCCATGTAGTACAAACGCGCGAAACTTTACAAGCTATTAAAGAGAATAATATTTTGCGCATGTATGTTGATGAAACCGTGCTGAATTTTATGAGCACACGCGAATATGAAAGCTCATTAATGGTTAATGAAACGGTTGAAGCGACAATTGTGTTTATTGATATTTGCGGTTTTACAGCAATTACTGAAAATGAAGAACCGGACACGGTTGTAAAAATGCTGAATAAATATTTCGATATAATGGTGAAGGAAATCATTTTGCAAAATGGCTATATCGATAAATTTATTGGCGATGCAATACTGGCTGTTTTTCGCGGCGAGTTTCATTTGGATCGGGCAATTGATGCCTGTCTTGCAGTGCGCACACAAATTGAAAAAATGCCGCGCGAAGTTGATGCTGGTGCTTTTTTACCAAAAGTTGCCATCGGCGTGCACAGTGGCGAAATGATTTCCGGCAATATTGGTTCTGCAAATTTGCGCAGGCTGGATTATACCGTTATTGGCGATGTTGTAAATACCGCACAACGTTTGCAGGGCGTTGCCGAAGCGGGGCAAATTTTAATTAATGAAGGTTCGTATCATAAAATAAAAGAATCATTTAATTGCATAAAACTGAAAGAAGTTTTATTAAAAAATAAAACCAACCCGGTTTCTGTTTATGAAGTTGTAGGATGACTTATTAATTAAAACACATAGATTATTATTCATTGATAAATCATGAAAAGCCCTAAAAATTTTAATTTAAAACTTTTAGGGCTTTTCGATTTATATACTAATGAGCATATTTTCTTCATTATTCCCAATCTCAAAAATCTTCACATAATAATAGTGTCCACTGATTTTTGGAATTCCATCCCAAAATCGGATAAATCCATTTTAAGGAAAATTTGTAATCTACTGATACGTAAGTGTTTGCAACAATGGCACCGGTATTGAAATTACCGGCGTTATCAACCCTATAAAATGAAACACGTACCCTTTAGCACCAAAAAATCTTTACTCATTTTTTTCTTTTTATTTTCAGTCACTAGTATGATGGCGCAGGTTTGCACAACTCCAAATGCCGTGATTTACGGCCTTTCAAATTCTGGAAACATTGTTCCGATAACAGTAAGCAATTCATCTGTTGGTGCAACTATTAACCAGTCTTTTCCAACATCTACTTCAAACGCAAATGGAATTGGGTACAATCCGCAGAACGGAAAATTTTATTTCTTTCAAAATGCAAATTCCGGTTCATCACAAATATTTGTTTGTTATGATCCATTATTGCAAGCTTATACAACGCTGGCGCCAAGCCCGAGTACTTCCATAATTTACAGAGGCTGCATGAATTTTAACGGAACCGGTTATTATTGTTTGGATCAAAATTCGAACTTATGTTATTATAATATTCTTACAAATGCGTGGACTTTAATAGGTTCATCTTTTACAGACCAATATGCTAATAACGTCACTACCGTGTTTAAATCTCAGGCAAGTGGCGACATTGCAATTGATGGTTTAGGAAATTTATGGATTGTTTCTTCCGGTTCAAATTTATATGGCGTATATAAAGTAAGCGCACCTTTGCCGACTACTGCAACTGCATCAATAGCAATTACCCAACTTATTGCGCCAACTACAGCAGCGCCAAGTGGCAATTTTGCTGGCATTGCGTTTAATTCGACGGGCGAAATATATGTTTGCACGCCAAATGATTTATACATTCTTAATAATAACCTCAGCCTTTCACATTTGGGTTCGTTCAGTGTATCGGGCGTTGGCGGCGATTTAACGTCATGCAATTTCCCGATTAGCGTATTGCCGGTTTCATGGCAAAGCATTTCTGTCTCTTTGCAAAGCAACAACAGCGTATCAATAAATTGGGTGGTTGATCAGCAAATTAACAGCAAAGATTATACAATAGAACACAGTGCAGACGGACAAACCTGGAGCGATATCGGAACGATCGAAAGCACAGGAAATACTACAAGTGCGCAAGCTTATTCGTTTAATGATATTAATCCTTTTTCTGGCAGCACTTATTATCGAATCCGCCAAACTGATTTTGACGGGAAAACGAATTTTTCATTAATAAAAACGATTACTATTAATGCAACAAACCAAGTTGCCATCTGGCCAAATCCTGCTACGGAAATTGTGAATATTCAAAAGGAAGCTGCAGCCGGAAATAATAATTTTATGGCAGAAATTTTTAACCAAAGCGGCCAAAAAGTTTCTGGAACACTTTTACACGGCGGCGTTAACCCTGTAAATATTGCTGCTTTGCCGGCGGGTTATTATATAGTCCATATTGGCCTTTCAAATGGTAAAAGTTATAATCAGAAATTGGTTAAGCTTTAAATTATTGAAGCTTTTATTAATGATTTTATTCATGAATGGAAATCGCAAATAAAATCGGATGGCATCAGATTAGTATCATATTCAATTAATAAATAAACCAAACTTTTAATCTGTAAACTTAAAATAATGGAAGACAAATTTGTAACAAAGTTCGAATCAAAAGGATTGAAATATATATGCACTGTTACTTCTGAAACGCACGGACTGGATACTTTTTTCGTGGTTTCTTACAAAAGAAACGACGGAACTTCAGAAATTGTAAACCTTGAAATTGAAATGCTGGATGAAAATGACAACGGAACGCCGGTTTGGGTATTAAGGAATGAATGCGCGCCTGAAGGGGAAAATATTTCCGATGAATTTATTAACCTGATAGGCCAGAAAATAAATTTTTATTACGATTTGATGCTGTATGGATCTTATACCAAACAATAATTAATATGTGGCATACAATATGGAACTGTTAGTAATAAAAAAAATTATGGAAGACAGTTTTGAAACGATTCTTTCAGTTGGAGAACAAAATTACCACGCATTAATAGCGTATAAAGAAACCGACACGGAATCATTTTATAAAATTTTATATAAAAAAGAACATTCTTCCGCAGAACCGGATGTTATTGAAATCAATTTTATAGTTGATAATAAAGACCAGGAAAAATCTGTATGGAAACAACGCGAAAATAATCCGTATTACAGAACTGATATAACGCCGGAATTTTTAGAATCAATCGGTCAAAAAATTGAAAATCATTTCGATTCAATTGCCTGATTTTTTGATAATAAAACGACAGTTTTTTTTTCAATTGCGCGTTATTAATGAGTTTACTGTTTGAATCTTTTTAAACAAAAAAGGGCAAAATCAAATTCTATTTCTTGCAAAAAATAAAACAGCAGCAAATAAATTGTTACTTGCTGCTGTTGCTTAGATATATGGATCTAAAACGGATACTTACCATAATATCCGAAAATATCATGCCATTTAATTGTTTTTGCAGAATATACGGTGCGTTGTAGTAATCCGCGCAAATGCAGCATGGATAAGCACTATAGCCCATTATAATTCAATTTTCGGAATGGATTTTGCACTATGAGTTCATATTTTAATCCTAAAAAATCCAACACATGAAAACATTAATCCCTGTTACTGCTTCAAAATTAAACAAAGGAATTTCTTACACTATTGCTGTTATATTGGCGCTTTCGCTGGCATTTACTTTAGGCTGCTGTGTATTATTAGTAAACTAGTGGTTATTGCGCATTTGGAAATCTGTTATTTTCATAGAATAAGGTTTACAGAGCGGTTGTTTTTACAACCGCTTTTTCGTTTGAAGGTTCGTTCAAATTTCGCGTAACTTATTAATGTCGCAAGATTTGTACCTATCAAAATGATGAAACGGAAATTTCTACCTCAAAACGATTTGCTGAAGCGAAAGATTATTGAAATAATTGCTTGTTTATCCCATTAATGATAAAATCATTAATAAAATAAAAATGCCAGAATCGTATTGAAAAAGAAGTTTAATTCTTCCGTTTCCAAATCATTTTTCTGAAGTGATTTTTGCAACCTGCACTTTTGCATGCGTATTAATATTGCCATGTTGCACAGCCGGATGGTTGCACTGGCCAAGCGCATAATAAATTACAATAAAAACAAGGATGGTGCTAAAACAACCGCCGCCCAATTTTTTTGCTCCGTAACCTGCTATAAGTGCGCGTAACCAATTAGGCATAAATTATTTTTTTGAATGATTAAAAGAAGATGCAAACATCTGAATTATTATACACAATATCATTAATAATTATTGAACAAAAAAATCCCGGAAAACTCCGGGATTGTAGCAAATTATAATAATGTAAAATTGAACCTTATATTATTTATCGGTTAAAATATTTCCTTTAAAAAACTGGTAAAAATTAGTAAGAATAACTATTTCAGAAAGCAGGTAAACGCTGTTGAGTATTGTTTTAAAAATATTTGCAGAAACGCCGTGGATTAAAATGTCGCCAAGGCTTTCTATTGATAAAAAAGTTATCGCAAGCGAAACGAAAAGGCAAACAAGTAAGGTGTTTAATAAATAAGTCTTCATAGGAAAATAGTAACGCGGAAAAACGCAAAATCGTATAAAAGATTGCTTCATTAACAAAACCTGAATGACGTATAATTAATATCTTTTTCCGGTAAATCGCAAAGCATAAAAACTCCGTATATAAACCTTGTTGAAATAATTACTTTACTTATAAAATTTGCCATTATGTTATTACTTAGTGTTCATTATTATTTTCTGTCATTATTTGCACCCGAACATTTAATGCTGATTGCATTTGTGGTGCTGTTATTATTCGGAGGTAAAAAAATTCCGGATTTAATGCGTGGAATGGGAAAAGGCATCCGTGAGTTTAATGATGCAAAATCCGGTATTCAAAAAGAAATTGAAGAAGGCATAAAAGAAAAAGAAAATACTGTAGCGCCAATTACCGCTGCGCCGCACGAATAAATATCGATTTTATATAAAAATGAAGGCCACATTAATGTGGCCTTTTTTGTTGAGTAAATTTTTCAAATCGATTAATGGCTTTAAAAAATTTTAGTTTTTTAAACGGCGAAATTTTGTATTTGTTTATTGTAAAATAAAACATACTTTTTTTTCGGAACGCCCGTTAATAAAATAACGATTCAAATCTTTTTAAAACCATTGCTGTATGAAAAACCTGATATTTTGCGCGGGCATTTTATGCCTTATAATTTTCTTTCCCCAAAATAATTACGCCCAACTATTTGACGCATCTGTAAAAAGCCAGAACGAATTTAATTATGGTTCCGGCAATTCAACTTTTGAAAGTAATGTGCGCCTTAATGAAATTAATACACGGGCATTCCGCCATTTTTTAAAAAATTATCCGAAGGCAGAAAATGAAAAATGGTTTATTAATCCAAAAGGTTCGTGCGCTGTTTTTGAAAGTGATTCGGTGCTAAATAAAATTTTCTATAATAAAAAAGGCGTGTTTGTGCTTGCTATAAAATATTATAACGAATCCGGTTTAAATGAGATCTTGAAAAATATCGTACATACTTTTTTCCCTGCATATGCTACGAAAACCGTTGTTGAATTATACGATGGCCGTCTTACTTCATATGAAATTTGCGTGGTTAATAATGAACAAACAAAAATGTTTGAAGTTAATAACAATGAAATTTCAAACGTGCGCGAGTTGAAAAATTAAGCAAGAAAAAATAATAGTTTTCTTCTGAAAAACATTAAGGATTCAACTTTTGCTTCAGCGCTTTTGGTAATTTTATCTGCGGATTTTTTGATAATAATAAACTAGCTTTGCCTGCAGTTTCTTTTTTTTCAATCCATCGCGTAAGCAAAATTTTTATACATTTATTTCTTTCGATTTTTTCTTCCACACTTTTATCCATACTTGTAAGTTTAGTTTTTGTGGCAGATAATCAACATTAATAAATAGTGATTTTTTACACATTAATGAAAGTCACTTATAAAAATTTCAGGCTGGTATTATGATATGTTGGCGGTAACATTTATTATTTATTTTTTACTGTTTCTCCATTAATTTTTCTGACGAAAAAAATCGTGTATTAAATATTTTCGCCACTAATTGCAAATACTAGTTTGTGATCATTATCACAGTTAATAAATATTCTTCCTCGCTCGATAGCTTTTTTTCTCAGGTTTTGCGTTCTTGTAAAAAATAAAAATTCAATATTATGATAATTGCAGAATTACCTGCGGATGAAGAACTTCGTCAACTGGAACTTGCTTCTTATAATATTCTTGATACCCAACCGGAAGACGATTTTAATGATTTGGTTGATCTTGCTTCGCAGATGTGTAATACGCCTATTTCGCTGATAACTTTATTGGATAATGACCGGCAATGGTTTAAAGCAAAAAAAGGGTTGAAGGCAGAAAGTACAGAAAAACATATTTCGTTTTGCTCGCACGCTATTTTACAAAATGATATTTTTAATGTGGAAGATGCCACAAAAGATGAACGCTTTCACGATAATCCGCTTGTAACGGGCGATTTAAATATCCGCTTTTATGCAGGCGCGCCAATTATTTCGAATGGATTTAAACTCGGTACAATTTGCATTATAGATACTAAACCAAAAATACTTACTGCAAAAGAAGAAAATGTGCTGCGGATTTTATCTGCTCAGGTTACTAAACTTTTGGAGTTGCGCTTAAAAAATAAATTGATAAGAGATCGCGCCCATGCGATTATTGATTCTAAAAGTAAAACTGTTCACCGTTTCATAGAAAAATCAGAAGACAATAATAAATTAATTGCCGGCAACCTGCATGAAGATTTGGCGCAAACCGTGGCTTCATGCATTCTTAATCTTGATATTGCACTTACTGTTGATGCACAAAGAACTTTGCTGATTGAGCAAACAAAAGAAGAACTGAAACAGGTTTTAAATAAAATGCGCGATTTGTCGAATGCTATTATTCCGTCAGCGATTAATCATTTAACAACTGATAATGTAATTGAAGATCATATTAATAAGATAAAAAGAAATTTCCCTTTTAAAATCAATTTTTTAACCAGCATTAATAACCAAAATACAAACCGGAATACTTCACTGGTTGCCGTTCGTGTGATAGAAAAATGGCTGGAAATACTTGGCCTACGCAAAGGAATTTCGAAAGTGATAATAAAAATAAACACCAACGAAAATTTTGAACTGAGTATTGAAGACGATGGCCCGCAACTGAGTTTTGAAGTATTAAAGAAGGAAGTATTTGATAATCTTATTTACGAAAGGTTGAATGCGATTAATGGCAAAATTGATTTATCCGTTTCGCTGGCGGGAAAAAATATTCTGAAAGCAATAATGCCCTTAACGGAAATTGCAGAAGTTGTTTAAAAAAAAAATGGTTGCATTTCTGCAACCATTTTTTTTGATGTAGAAGTTGAGTGTTGTACCGCGTAGGGGAATCGAACCCCTCATTCGTCCGTGAAAGGGACGCGTCTTAACCGATTGACCAACGCGGCGTTTTTCTCTGTTGCCTTCGCAAACTTTTCTGCGAAAGGAGTGCAAAGATATAGGCATGGGCAAAATCTGCCAAACTTTTTTGAAAACTCTTTTTTGGAACTGTTTAATTGAAATACATATGCCGCAGTGTGCGACGCAACCGCTGCTTAATTGGAATGCGAAAGATGGTAACCAAAAAATTACATTTAAAACGCTTAATAATTGTAACTTTGCATCCTTAAATTTAAAAATTTAAATTAAAAAGCTATGAGCACAGTTAAAGTTGCTATTAATGGTTTTGGCCGCATCGGGCGTTTGGTTTACCGCCAGATTTATAAAATGGAAGGTATTGATGTAGTTGCAATCAATGATTTAACCAGCCCGGCCGTGCTGGCCCATTTGTTGAAATACGACAGTGCGCAGGGACGTTTTGATGCTGATGTAAAAGCTACGGAAGATTCAATAACTGTTAATGGAGATGTTGTAAAAATATATGCGCAAAAAGATCCTGCACAAATTCCATGGGGCGCACATGAAGTGGATGTGGTAATTGAAAGCACTGGTTTTTTTACCGATAAAGATAAAGCTGCCGCGCATTTGAAAGCTGGCGCAAAAAGAGTTGTTATTTCTGCACCTGCAACCGGTGAATTAAAAACAGTGGTTTTTAATGTAAACCATAATATACTTGATGGAAGTGAAACAATTATTTCATGCGCATCTTGTACTACCAATTGCCTGGCACCGATGGCAAAAGTGTTGAATGATACTTATGGAATTGTTTCTGGTATTATGACAACTATCCACGCTTACACAAATGATCAAAACACATTGGATGCACCACATCCAAAAGGTGATTTGCGCCGTGCGAGAGCTGCTGCTGCGAACATTGTTCCCAATTCAACAGGCGCTGCAAAAGCAATTGGTTTGGTATTGCCAGAATTAAAAGGCAAGTTAGATGGAAGCGCACAGCGTGTTCCGGTTATTACGGGTTCATTAACAGAACTGGTAAGCGTGTTAAGTAAAAAAGTTACTATTGAAGAAATAAATGCGAAGATGAAAGCATCTGCAAACGAAAGTTTCGGATACAATGAAGATGAAATTGTGAGCAGCGATATTATCGGTTCACATTTCGGTTCTTTATTTGATGCAACGCAAACAAAAGTATTAACGGTAGGAGATACGCAATTGGTAAAAACAGTTAGCTGGTATGACAATGAAATGAGCTATGTAAGCCAGCTCGTTCGTACAGTTCATTACTTTGCGAAATTAATTTCTAAATAAATTTTTATCAGCGGAACCAATTTGGTTCCGCTTTTTTAATTTTTTGTTTTGATAAAAACCATCCCAACCTGGAAGCGCCGCTGGTTTATTGCAAAACGCATTGCTTACAAAAAATTTCTCCAATTATTTGGCGGCATTAATAAAAATTTTCAGCCCGAAGAAAAATTTTTTATTAAAAAAGGTTATCACCACACTTCTTCAGTTATTGATTTCGACGATACTTCCAATACCGATGTATGGCAAAAAGAAGTTTACCTTCTTGCAAAAAATATTTTGGAAAAAAATAATTACACATCTGTAATTGACGTTGGTTGCGGCTCAGCGTATAAACTTGTTCATTATCTCGGTTTGTTCAAAACAATTGGCGTGGAAGTTGAAAATACATGCAACTGGCTCAAACAAAATTATCCTGAACGCGAATGGTTGCAGTTTGATAAAACAGATCCGGAAACATTAGAAGCTGATTTAATTGTTTGTTCAGACGTTATCGAGCACATTAATAACCCGGATTTATTAATAAAATTTTTGGGCAAAATAAAATCAAAAGAAATTATTATCAGCACGCCAGAACGCAATGCTGTAGCGGGTATTAATGATTATGGCCCGCCGGAAAACCTTTCACATTTCCGGGAGTGGAATGCGGAAGAATTTAAAAATTACATCTCTCAATATTTTGTTATAGAAGAGCAACGTATCTTTAATGACAAGTCAGTTACACAAGTTATTATCTGCAAAAAATAATTTTTTATGAGTAAGTTTTCTGATCACAATTTCGCTGGTGAAAAAGTTTTGGTAAGAGTTGATTTTAATGTGCCGCTAAATGATAAGTTTGAAATTACGGATGACACAAGAATGACTGCAACTGTTCCAACAATAAAAAAAATATTGAGTGATGGTGGAAGTGCAATATTAATGTCTCATTTGGGAAGGCCAAAAGGCGGACCGGAAGATAAATTTTCATTAAAACATTTGGTAAAACATTTGAGTGAATTGCTCAACGGCGCGCCCGTTTTATTTGCCAATGATTGCATTGGCGAACAAGCATATTTAACAGCAAGCATGCTTAAGCCTGGCGAAGTTTTATTGCTGGAAAATTTACGTTTTTATAAAGAAGAAGAAAAAGGCGATGAAGCATTTGCGCAAAAATTATCTAAGCTCGGCGATGTGTATGTGAACGATGCATTTGGAACAGCGCACCGCGCTCATGCATCCACTGCGGTGATTGCAAAATTTTTTCCTGCGGATAAAAAAATGTTTGGTTTATTAATGAATGCCGAAGTTGCGAGTGCAGAAAAAGTAATGCATGAATCGCAAAAACCATTCGTTGCAATTATAGGCGGGGCAAAGGTTTCAGATAAAATATTAATAATAGAAAATTTGCTGGAACGTGCCACTGATATTATTATCGGCGGCGGAATGGCGTACACTTTTATGAAAGCCGAAGGCGGAAAAATCGGCAACTCATTATGCGAAAATGATCGCGTGCAAACTGCACTCGAACTGTTGGATAAAGCAAGTAAAAAAGGTGTTTGTATTCATCTTCCATCTGATTCGATCATTGCTGATAAATTTGACGCAAATGCAAATACGTCAAACGCACCAAGCAATAATATTCCCGATGGGTGGATGGGTTTGGATATTGGTGAAAATGCAATTGAACAATTTACCAACGTAATAAAAAAATCGAAAACAATTTTATGGAATGGCCCGATGGGCGTTTTTGAAATGCAAAAATTTCAGCACGGAACAAAAGCGATTGCAACGGCAATTGCTGCCGCCACGCAAAATGGTGCATTCAGTTTAGTTGGCGGCGGTGACAGTGTTGCAGCTGTTAATCAATTCGGTTTTGCAGATAAAGTAAGTTATGTATCAACCGGCGGCGGCGCATTGTTAGAATATTTTGAAGGAAAAGTTTTGCCAGGTATTGCTGCTATTAAAGAATAAAAATTTCTTTTTATGAAAAATAAAAAACTAGTTTGTTTTTATTTATTAATAAACACTTTTCTTTTTTTCAATAATAGCATTGCGCAACTTCCTGTTCGCAATGAACCACATCATAAAATTGTTTTAGAAAATGATTATGTGCGGATTTTAGATGTGCACATTAATGAACATGATACCACATTAACACATATTCATGCCGCAGCTTCTGTAATGGTTTTTCTTTCCAACTCAACTATCGGAACACAAATTATTGCCGAAAAACCAGTTATTAATGATGTAAAAGCTGGCGCAACAAGTTATGCGGCATACGATGAAAAACCCATTAAACACAGGGTATGGAATCAAGGCAAATCCCCATTTCATGTCATGGATATTGAGTTGGTAAAACAAAAACCGGCTAATGATAGCTGCGCATTAATAAATGAAGACGGTATAAAATTTCAGTGGTCAAAAAAATTAGTGTGCGTTTATAACATTGACATCTCTTCAGGCAAACAATACAATGTTTTAAAATCAAACTGCGCACATTTATTAATAGATGTTTCAGGGATGATTGCAACTGCATCTTCAGGCAGTGTTCATACAATTAAAGCTGGAAATTTTCTTTTCTTTCCGCCACAAAATGATATTCAAATCGCTTCTAATACTAAAGAAAATGCGAATTGTGTTTTGCTGGAGTTGAAATAATGACTTTACAGTAAGGCACAAAGTTTAAGCAAACAAGACACAAGAAATAATCACTTGAAAATGTATTTAATCATTTTTGATTTTGTTTTTTTAAAATCTTGAATCTTGTGCCTTGAACCTTGTTCCTTGTAGTCTTAAATTAAAACTTAAAAACTTTTCCATTCACCATCACTTCCTGCGTTGCTTCATCAAAGGTTGCTTTGTAACCTGTGCGCACAGCGGCATTCGTCATTATTGTTGCAATAGAATGCGAATAGCCAGCTTCAACAGGTGCATGAGGTTGTTTGCGGCTGCGCACACATTCCATCCAATTGCGGACGTGGTTGGATGTAAGTACATCGCCGCCTGTATTTGCGGAGGCAACCACTTTTTCCTGCATGTCACTCAAACTTATTTCGGGCAACAAATTTGGTTTCATTCCCATCGCCGCAGCTTCACGCTCATGCAATCCACCGCGCGGAGAAATTTTATTTGTTATTAAATTTAATTCGCCACCATTTGCATAATAAATTTCAGAAGGGTTTTCATCTCCATTATGCATGCGCGATGAAAATACAACCTGGAAATTTTTTTCATTTGTATCATCGCCATATTCAAAAACAGCACTTGTTGTATCCCAGTTTTGGCGGCCATCTTTCCATACATAAACGCCGCCATTTGCAACCACGCTTTTCGGATGTTTCAATCCGCTGAACCAATGCACAGTATCAATCTGATGGCTCATCCATTGTCCGGGCATGCCAGATGAATATGGCCAGAATAAACGAAACTCCAAATAATGCCTTGCATTAAAAGGTTCGTACGGACGGTTTAATAAATATCTTTTCCAGTCCGTATCTTCTTCTTTTAATTGCGGCACCAGCGCGGTTCTCCGCCATCTTCCGGGTTGGTTCACATTCCATGTCAGTTCAACCATCGTGATGTTTCCAAACTTCCCTGATTGCACAAAATCTGCAGCAGCTTTATAATTCGGGCCGCTTCTTCTTTGCGATCCAATCTGCACAATCTTGCCAGATTCTTTCACCGCTTTTAATGCCGCGCGGTTATCTTCCATCGTTTCTGCAAATGGTTTTTCTGCATACACATCGCAGCCGGCTTTTACGGCTTCAATCGTTAATAATGCATGTTGAAAATCTGCCGTGCTCATAAACACTGCATCAACAGTTTTTGAATTATACAGTTCATCATTATTACGATACCCAATAACATCATGCTGCATTTTTTCTTTCCAAAATGCAGCGCCTTCTTCGCGGCGTTTTTTCCAAATGTCACTTACGCCAACAATATAAAAATTCAATTCTTTATAGTGGTTCATAAAACTTGGCGCATGCGCATCTTTGTGCCTGTCGGAAAAACCAACAACACCAACACGCACACGATCATTCGCACCAATAATTTTTCGGTAACTCTGCGCGCTAAAACCCATTGCGCCCAAATAAACGCCAGCACCTGTTAATGTAGTTTTCTTAATAAAATCTCTGCGAGAATTTTTCATGGCAATTTTATTTATTAATAAAAATTTTTTTAACCAATCGTTTGATTAATAATTCAGCTTCATTGGCGTCGCACTCTTGTACAGTTGATTCATCAATCGGCTGTGCGAACGCAAGGTGTTTTCGGTTTTTTAAAAGCAGCAATTAAAGTTATACATTTATTAAAACAGAAATGCTTCTATTTTTTATTAATACGTTTGATATGAAAAAGTATTTTCAACTCTTGCTCTTTGTTATTATTTCCAGTCAAATATTCGCGCAGCAAAAAAAATATTTTATTAATATACAGCAAGTTTCTGATCAGCAGAAAGTAATTATTAATGTAAATGATCAGTCATTTACCGAATTTATTTTTCCTGATAGTTTAGAAAAACCAGTTCTCTTTCCAATTTATGCACCTGATGGAAACCTTGTCACGCGCGGGTTTCCGCTTGCACCGCGCGCCGGCGAACCAACTGATCATCCGCATCATTTTGGTTTGTGGTTCAATTATGAAAAAGTAAACGGATTGGATTTCTGGAATAATTCTTACAACATTCCTGCAGATAAAAAACATTTATACGGATGGATAAGAACGAATAATATCACCCAAACAAAAAGCGGAGAAAAAGGATTATTAACCTACAACGCCAACTGGACAGATCAACAAAAAAATATTTTATTAATAGAATCAACCACATTTATTTTTTCAGCAAATAGCAACGAACGCATTATTGATCGCACAACAACATTAATAGCGCAACAAGATGTTTTTTTTGAAGATACGAAAGATGGCATGTTGGGTTTGCGCATTGCGCATGAACTGGAATTGCCCATAAAAGATGAAAGGCAATTTATAGATGATAAAGGAAATATTACAAAAGTTGCAGTAAGCGATAATTCCGCCGTTACAGGAAATTATTTAACCAGCGAAGGAAAACAAGGTGACAGCGCATGGGGAACGCGCGCAAAATGGTGTTTACTTTATGGCAAAAAAAATAATGATACCATTAGCATTGCAATAATTGATAACCCGCAAAACCCCGGTTATCCTACATTCTGGCACGCGCGCGGTTATGGATTATTTGCTGCAAATACATTGGGACAAAAAATTTTCAGCAATGGAAAACTGGAATTGAATTTCAAATTAAAGAAAGGCGAATCAGCAACATTCCGTTACCGCATTGTAATTGCATCTGGCAAACAAAAAATTTCAATTGATCGCATTAATAAATTATCCGACGAATTTGCAAAAGTGAAATAGCAAATTCATTCATATAAATTTTATTTGCAGTACTTACAAAAGTGCTAATTTTAGCGCCTTAACTTAAATCTTAAAAAATATGAAAAGGTCGAGTATTATTATTATAGCAGTGTTGGCTATACTTGTTATTTGGGGTATTTCACTTCGTAACGGTTTTGCTACGGCATCAGCAGGCATTGATGGAAAATGGGGCGATGTTGAAAAAACCTATCAGCGTAAAAAGAATATTTATGATAACGTGGTTGCAACAATTAAAGGCGCCGCACGCAATGAAGATACAACGCTTATAAAAATTGTGCAGATGCGTTCAAAGGTTCCTGATATCAGCCCTGCATCTTCGCCAGAACAAGTTGCTGCTGCCGACAAACAATTAAACAGCATCGGCCGCGCAGCGCTTAATATTAATATAGAAGCGTATCCGACTTTGCAGGCAACTGGTTTATATAAAGATTTACAGGCTCAAATTGAAGGCACTGAAAACCGCGTAACTGTTGCCATTGGCGATTGGAACCAGGCGATTACAGATTACAATACCAAGCTGGTAACCTTCCCTGCAAATATTGTTGCAGGTATTTTCGGATATCATAAAAAAGCAAACTTCAAATCCGATGAAGGCGCGAAAGATACTAAAGTTGATTTCGGAAGCTGATAAAAAAGATGTTAGATGTGAGAAGTAAGATGATGATTTTTTCATCTTACTTCTCACAAATTGCTTTTTACAAACAACATCACATTAATAAAACAAACTCATTGAGTTTATTTTCCTTTTTAAAAAAGAAACCATTTTTTTCTGCTGAAGAGCAGGAGAAAATTGTGCATGCCATTGCAACGGCAGAAAAACAAACGAGTGGTGAAATACGTGTATTCGTAGAAAGCCATTGCCGCTTTGTTGATCCGGTTGACCGCGCAGCAGAAGCCTTTTTTGGTTTGAAGATGGAAAACACGGCAGCGCGAAACGCAGTGCTGGTGTATGTTGCAATGAAAGATCGCCAGCTTGCATTATTGGGCGATAAAGGCATTCATGAAAAAGTGGGAGATGTTTTCTGGAATGAAAAAGTGAAACTTATGCTGTCGCATTTTAATAAACAAAATTATGCGGAAGGTTTGGTGCATATTATTTCAGAAATCGGCGAAGCATTAAAAACCAATTTTCCCTACGATGAAGCAACGGATAAAAATGAATTACCGGATGATATTGTGTTTGGAAGATAAACCAGCGAAATAATTTAATGAAAAAGCTTTTATCATTATTATTAATATTTTCATTTCTTCTTGCACATGCGCAGGATATTCCGCCAAAGCCAAACCCGGCGCGGCTTGTTAATGATGTGGCGCATGTGATGACTGCCGATCAAATAAATTCCCTCGAACAAAAATTGGTTGCTTATGACGATAGCACATCGATACAAATTGTTGTGGTAACTGTACAATCAACCAATGATTATCCAATTGATGATTATGCATTAAAAATTTTGCGCGACTGGGGCGTTGGAAATAAAAAAACAAACAATGGTTTGGTAATTGTTGCTGCAATAAAAGATCACAAAGTTTTTATTGCAACAGGTTATGGAATGGAAGGCGCAGTGCCCGATATAACTGCGCACCAGATTATTGAAAATGAAATAACACCAGCTTTTAAACAAGGCGATTATTATAGCGGATTCAATAATGGCGCCGATGCAATCATCAAAGCATCAGCCGGAGAATATAAAGCGCCGACTGGTTATGCCAATCGTGGAAAAGGTGGTTCAGGAGTTGGCATTTTTGCATTTATGATAATTATTGTCGTAATTATTTTAATAATATCACGCATTGGCGGTGGCGGCGGAAGCGGTGGTGGCGGGCTTTTCAGCGGTTCAGGAATATTGCCTTTTATCATTGGCAACATGATAGGAAGCGGAGGCCGCGGTGGTTGGTCTGGTGGAGGCGGCGGTGGCGGCTGGTCAGGCGGCGGCGGAGGTGGTGGCTTCGGCGGATTCGGCGGTGGAAGCGGCGGCGGCGGCGGCGCTGGCGGAAGTTGGTAAGCAATGGCAAGTATGTAGCCGATTTTTTAGCAAAATTTATAAATAGATTAAACCAAAAAAGCCATTCAAAATTTTGAATGGCTTTTTTTTTGATAATATTTATAAAATTATTTTTTATTTAATTTTCGATTTTATATAATCTGCTTGTTCTTTTAAGCCGGCGGCTTCTTTTTTATCTGCTATTGGTTTTAATATGTTGTTATTAATAACAGGATCTGTTTGTGCGCGTACACTTGCGGGAATGGCGTTTCTGAATTCTATAATATCGTCAATGCCGCGTTTTACTTTATCTGTGTTTTGCACTTTTGATATTAATACCGCGTAAGATTGCAGGAAATTAAATTTGCTTTGCGTTACGGGCATTGCTTCAAAACTTTTTGTGATGGCATCAAAGCTTGATTCATCACCATATTTTATTAATACACCAGAAATGGATGAAGACAATTTTCCTTTTGCTGGTTGTACAGATAATCTTTTTGCCTCTGAAAATGCAGTTGTACTATCCAATGCTGATAAGGCTTCCAGCGCGCTTCCTGATACACTATATGATGAATCATTAACGGCTTTTAAAAACAAAGGTTTGTAATCTGCCTTATTATATTTTCCTAATAATTCAATTGCTTTTGCACGAACGATTGAACGTGGATCGGTTTTCGCAATGTCATTAATAATTGGTTCTGCAGTTTGTTTGATGGCATCTTTTTTAAGATCTAATTTTCCCAATGTATAATTTCTTAAGCCTGAAAATTTATCTTTTAATGCAAGCATTAATAATGCAACCGCTTTTGAATCGTCCTGATTTTTTGCGCAATAATCAATTGCTTCACGCCGATCTAAATACAACGCTGCATGTTTGTATTGATGAATAAAATTATCAAGCGTTTTGTTGTCAACTTTTTCGCACAATAAAGTTTTATCTCCATCAACATTTATTAAATCTGGTTTTATAGAATATGCAAAACTGAATGTATCTGCTTTGTTTTCTATCCAAACTTTATGACGGTATTTTTGTGAGCCATTATAAATATCAATCGCAACAGGCATTTTAAAAAACTTGTCGCCATCCTGCGTTTGATTAATAATCACCTTCACATTTTTTGCAGCATCATCATATACATAATCAATATTTAATTTCGGATGGCCGCTTCCATAATACCATTCATTCCAAAACCAATTTAAATCCTGTCCTGTAATTTCTTCAAAAGCCAAGCGAAGATTGTGCGCTTCGGCAGATTTAAATTTATTGGTTGTTAAATAAAGATTTAATGATTTAAAAAATGCGCTGTCGCCAACATAGTTGCGCAGCATATTTAAAATGCGCCCGCCTTTTGAATACGTTACTGCATCAAACACATCTTCTTTATCAGCATAATAAAAACGTACTAAATTTTTTGTAGTGTTTTCGGGTTGGCCAAGATACGTTTGCATGCCTTCAAAATTCACGGCATCACCTTTATCTTTTCCATATTTATATTCATTCCATAATACTTCACTGTAGTCTGCAAAAGATTCATTTAGTGTAAGATTGCTCCAGCTTTCTGTTGTTACCAAATCACCAAACCATTGGTGAAATAGTTCATGTGCAATTACATCTTCCCATGAGTTGCCATCTGTTAATTCGCGCGCATCTTGCTGTGCACTTTCCTGGTGCAAGGTTGATGTTGTATTTTCCATTGCACCACTTACATAATCACGTCCAACAATCTGATCATATTTTACCCAGGGAAAATCAATTCCGGTAATGCGTGAATAAAATGCAATCATTTCAGGCGTGTTGCCAAAAATTCTTTTTGCAACGGAAGCGTATTCTTTTTCAACATAATAGTTTACATCTTTTCCTTTATAACTATCTTTAATAATTGCATAATCGCCCACGCCCATAAAAAATAAATATGGCGCATGTGGCAATTCCATTTTCCAATCGTCAGTGCGTGTGCCATCTGCATTTTTTTTCTGGCTAATCATTTTTCCGTTTGATAAAGTCACATATTTATCAGGAACGGTCATTATAATTTCTTCCGTAGTTTTTTGATTTGGTTTATCAATCGTCGGGAACCACGCTGAGTTTGCTTCTGTTTCACCTTGCGTCCATATTTGTGTTGGTTTATTTTTTTCTTCGCCTTTAGGATTAATAAAGTATAAACCTTTCGCATCAGTAATTGCCGCGCTTCCTTCTACTTTTAATTCATTTGGTTTAGAAGTATAGTCAATATAAACCGTATAATTTTCCGTGTTTTTATATGTTTTATCTAAATGGATATGCAGCATCATTCCATCATATTCATATTTTAAAGTAGTATTATTTTCACCTTTTACAATGGCAATTTTTTTAATGTCCATTCCCTTTGCATCAAGCATTAATGAGTCGGTTGCGTAATAATGTGGTTTTAAAGTAATCCACGCTTTTCCGTACATGTAAGATTTATCGTAATCAAATTTTACATCCAGTTTTGTGTGAATGAGATCATTAATTTTTGGTGATGATGATCTGTAAATTTTTTTCCAGGATTCATCTTTTGATTCCTGTGCAGGTTGGGCAAACAAAGCAATGCCGGTTAGCATCGTTAGCAAGAAGAAGATTGTTTTTTTCATATAAAATATTTGTGAGGCGCAAAGATAACTGTTACCAACTTTTGCATATAAAATTTGTATAAATGGTTAAACAGCCAAAGCATTTAATTAGATTTGCAGGAAGAATATTAATACACTTATGTCAAAAACCGCTTTCCTTACATTATTGGTTTTATTAACGGCAAAATGTTATCCGCAAAAAAATTATTCCGTTTTCATTTTAAATAATAGCAAAAATTATTTTGTAAAGAATGATGCTGAAACGAGCAACATTTATTCTTTCAAAAATTTTATTAATGCCGATACAATTCCAAAAACAGAAAAAAAAGATGATGCATTTTCGAGATTAATGGCAGGCGTTGTAAATGATACAGCCATCTTATACAATTCTTATGTTGATGTTATTCCAAAAAAAGATACAGCAAAATCAGAACCTGCAAAAAAAGCTGTTTCGAAAGCTGATAATAAAATTCCACCTGTTTCAAAAAAAGATACGGCAAAAAGTGAAGTTGTAAAAAAACAAGTTGCAAAAGTTGATTCTTCATTTACTGTTTCATTATCACAAAGAAATAAAACCGACAGTTTCAAAAAAGAAACTGCTGTTATTAATAAAGAAGAAAAGAAAATTGATTCGCCGCAAACCCAACGCCGGCAAGTGTTTGCAGAAAAATTGTTTGAACAGAAAAACGATTCATCTCTTCAGTTAATTTATGCGGCTATTAATAAAGATGGAAAACGCGATACCGTTTTTATGGTTATCCCTTTAGAAAAAGAAGCTATTAATAAACCACAAACCGATACGATTAAAAAAATTGCTGAAACAATAATTCCGAAAAAAGATAGTGTAAAAGAGTTGCCAAAAGATACATCGCTTACATTGATAAAACCAGAAGAAAAAGCAATTGCTCCGCAGCAAACAATTGCAAAAGCTACTGACAGTATTAAAAAAGATACATTAATAGCTCAAAAAAATAGCGCTCCAAAAACTGTTGTTGCAAATACCAATTGTAAAATAATGGCAACGGATTATGATGTAGATAAACTGCGTGTAAAAATGCTTGCAGCAGAAAATGAAGATGACAAAATACTTGCAGCAAGAAAAATTTTCAGGACAAAATGTTTTACCACCAACCAGGTAAAAGCGCTGAGCGAAGTTTTTCCTACAGATGAAGGCCGTTATAGATTGTTTGACACTGCATATCCGTTTGTTTCAGATTATGCAAATTATTCGCAGCTTTCTGTGCTGCTCACCAGCAAATATTATTCAGATCGGTTTAATGTGATGATTAAGCAATAATCTGCGCAGCTATTCCGCATAATAAATAAATATGCCAAGATATTTCCTGGAGGTTTTATATAAAGGAACAAACTACAGCGGCTTTCAAATACAGAAAAACGCGAATTCCATCCAGCAGGAAATTGAAAAAGCGTTTGAAATATATCTTCATCAAAAAATAGCAATGACAGGTTCATCAAGAACAGACACAGGCGTGCATGCTTTGCAAAACTTTTTTCATTTTGATTTTGATGGCGAAATTTTGCAGCCATCTTTATATAATATCAATTCCATTTTGCCAACCGATATTGTTGCGCGGAACATTTATAAAGTGCAGCCAAATGCCCATTGCCGTTTTGATGCAATAAGCCGCGAGTACAAATATTATGTGTTTCAAAAGAAAAATCCTTTTTTGCAGGACACGGCTTATTATTATCCATACACACTTGATATTAATAAACTTTCAGCCGCTTCAGCAATTGTTGCGGAGCATACAAATTTCACAAGTTTTTCTAAGAGAAATACGCAGGTTAAAAACTTTGAGTGCAGTATTATAAGGAGCGAATGGCAGCAGGAAGGCGAACATTATATATATACTGTGAAGGCAAATCGTTTTTTAAGAGGAATGGTGCGCGGATTAGCCGGAACAATGCTACAAGTTGGGCGCGGAAAAACTTCATTGGAAGGGTTTGAAAAAATAATAATATCGCAAGATTCTTCGAAGGCAGATTTCTCAGTTCCTGGCCACGGGCTTTTTTTGGTAAGCGTTAATTACCATGGTTCTATTTT
>JABDAZ010000001.1:95000-192562 GCA_013288945.1 Bacteroidota bacterium
GCGAAAGCTGGCTAAAGTGATCCGGCGGTTCTGTATGGAAGGGCCGTCGCTCAAAGGATAAAAGGTACTCCGGGGATAACAGGCTGATCTCACCCAAGAGCTCATATCGACGGTGAGGTTTGGCACCTCGATGTCGGTTCGTCACATCCTGGGGCTGGAGAAGGTCCCAAGGGTTCGGCTGTTCGCCGATTAAAGTGGCACGTGAACTGGGTTCAGAACGTCGCAAGACAGTTCGGTCCCTATCTGTGATGGGCGCAAGTAAATTGAGTGGACATGACCTTAGTACGAGAGGACCGGGTCGTACATACCGCTGGTGTATCGGTTGTGCCGCCAGGTGCAGTGCCGAGTAGCTACGTATGGGCAGGATAAACGCTGAAAGCATCTAAGCGTGAAACCTTCCACAAGATGAGTTTACTTTTAAGGGTCGTCAGAGACTATGACGTTGATAGGCTATAGATATAAAACTGGTAACAGTAAAGTCGAGTAGTACTAATTGCCCGTATGCTTTAATTTTTTTTATTTTTTACTACAGCTTCCCAATATGTAATTGTATTAATGATGATTTAGCTTATTGCTTTTCGTCTTACATTCTTATGGTGGTTTTTCCGAGGGTGTTCACCTCTTCCCTTACCGAACAGAGAAGTTAAGCCCCTCATGGCCGATGGTACTGCACCACAATGCGGGAGAGTAGGTAGCTGCCATATTCATTGAAGCCCTGGATTATATCCGGGGCTTTTTATTTTCAGAACTCCCATCGCTGTTTTTTGGTATTAATGATTTTATTTTCATTTTACTTCTTGCATTTTTTATCTCACTTCTCATTCTTTCTTTACATTTGTTTTCCTGATTTAATTTTTCTTTATTAATAATTTTTGCCATTATGATTTACCAAAAAATCTGTAATCACTTTTTTTTATTAATAATTTTCATTGCTATTTTTTCAACTTCTGTATTTTCTCAAAATGAAAATGGATGGAATAATTTGTTTGATGGCAAAACGCTTAATGGCTGGAAAAAATTAGCCGGCACAGCAGATTATAAAGTTGAAGACGGAAATATAGTTGGCACAACCGTTTTAAATTCTGGCAATACTTTTTTAGTTACAGAGAAAGAATTTGGTGATTATATTTTGGAAATGGATGTGAAGATTAATGATACAACAAGTAACTCAGGAGTTCAGATGCGCAGCCATTATGATCCAAATGGGCACGATGGAAAAGGATTGGTTTATGGTTGCCAGTTTGAAATTGATCCTTCATCGCGCAAATGGTCTGGCGGAATTTACGATGAGGGAAGAAGAGATTGGTTATATCCAACTTCTTTAAATCAAAATTCACAGAATGCTTTTAAAGTTGGCGTTTATAATCATATAAAAATGGAATGTATTGGCCATGAAATGAAGACATGGATTAATAATATTCCGGTGGCAGATATAATTGATACAGTTGATGCAAAAGGCTTTATTGGTTTACAAGTTCATGCAGTTTCAAAACCTGAATTTGCTGGTGAAAAAGTGTATTTTAAAAATATTAAAATCAAAACAGCCGATCTAAAGCCTGAACCATTTCCAAAAGGAATTTATGTGATTAATTATATCCCAAACACACTTACTGAATATGAAAAACAAAGTGGCTGGAAATTATTATTTGATGGAAATACAACTGATAATTGGAAAGGCGCTTATAAACCTGGTTTTCCAGAAAAAGGCTGGCAGGTAAAAGACGGCGTATTAACAGTACTTGCATCGGAAGGAAAAGAAGGTGGCGTTGGTGGAGATATAGTTACGAAAGAAGAATTCAGCGCTTTCGATATTTCTTTCGAGTTCAAATTAACACCTGGTGCAAACAGTGGAGTAAAATATTTTGTAACATTATCAGAGCATAATGAAGGTTCTGCAATTGGTTTGGAATATCAGTTGCTTGATGATACACTTCATCCGGATGCAAAATTGGGAAGAGATGGCGATCGCACACTTGCATCATTATATGATTTAATAAAAGCAAACAAACAAAAACGTTTTATCAATCCGATTGGCCAATGGAACACTGGAAGAATAATTGTTTATCCAAACAATCATGTTGAACATTATTTAAATGGCGTAAAAGTTTTGGAATATGAACGCGGCTCAAAAGATTTTCGTGATTTGGTTGCCATAAGCAAATATAAAATCTGGAATAATTTCGGCGAAGCTAAAGAAGGGCATATCTTATTACAGGATCATGGAAATGAAGCAAGCTTTCGAAGTATTAAAATAAGATTGTTGAAATAAGTTTATAAATAATTATCCAATATTACTAATAAATAAAATCATTCTTTCTCTGCATATTTTTTTCATTTTATTTTTAGAAAATTGTTAATGACGAAATTTTATTTATTAATGAATTCAAATAAATAAAATAATTCAATTTCGATTTAATCCAACAATGCATTTTAAAGTGACATAACAATCATTAATAAAATCACCAGTATTAATGTTCGCTTTCTCTACATAAAATAAAAAATCCTTCCAACCGGAAGGATTTTGAAACAAAGATATATTGACTGAAATAAATTAATAATCCCTGTTGTAGCCGCCACCACCGCCACCGCGATCGTAACCACCTTTTTTGTAGCCGCCACCGCCTCCGCCGCCACCAAAGCTTCTTTTCTTAAATCCGCCACCACCGCCACTTCCACCTTGTGGCTTAGGTTGAGATTCGTTCACAATAATTTTACGGCCCAGAACTTCTGTGTCGTAAAGCGCTGTGATTGCAGCTTGTGCCTGTGTGTCGTCTTCCATTTCCACAAAACCAAAGCCTTTGCTGCGGCCGGAAACTTTGTCCTTCACAATTTTGGCAGAAGCAACAGTGCCGTGTTGTTCAAAAAGATTTCTAAGATCCTCATCGGTCATTTGCCAGGAGAGGTTGCCTACGTAAATGTTCATTGTAAAATAATTAAAAATGAAAAAAACAGACCCATCATATAATATAGCTACAATGAACTGAACGAACTTATTAATAGCAAGCCACGACAGCAAAGAGTAAAAACTAAATATAGAAGAGCTATTGTAAAGATAGGGATTTTTATTACTTATGGAAATTTTGTCCACATTTCCTGAAATTGGGGAATAATAATATTTTTGTTTGAAAAAGTTAAGTATAAAATAAAAGAAAAAGCCTGCGATTATCGCAGGCTTTGTATATTTTCAGATAGCAATTTAAATTATTCGGCTACTACTTCCAATTCAACTTCGGTTTCATTTCCATGTCCGAAATCAATTTTGGCTTTGTGCGTTCCAAGTTCCTTCACTTCATCAATAATATGTATGCGGCGGCGGTCAATTTCATAACCTTTCTGGTCGCGTATAGCGCGTGCGATTTGCACAGAAGTAACACTGCCAAAAATCTTTCCACTTGTACCAGCTTTAGCGCCGATTTTTAATGGAGATTCTTTCAGCACTTCAATTACTTTATTAATTTCTGCCAGTAATTTTTCTTCCTTCTTTTTCATCTGTTTCATCCGTTCTTCCAATTGTTTTAAATTAGAAGGATTGGCTTCAACAGCAAATTTGCGGGGAATTAAAAAATTACGTGCATATCCGTGTTTCACACTCACTTTTTCGTGAGCGGCACCTAAATTGTCTACGTCTTGTATTAATATAACTTCCATGATTTGCTTACTTTAAAAGGTCAGTTACATACGGCAATAACGCCATTTGACGTGCTTTTTTCACTGCATCAGAAACCTTGCGCTGGTATTTCAGCGAGTTTCCGGTAATGCGGCGTGGCAACAATTTGCCTTGCTCGTTCAAAAATTTTTTCAAAAACTCAGCGTCTTTGTAATCAATGTATTTAATGCCGTACTTTTTAAAGCGGCAGAATTTTTTGGCGCGCTTCTCAGGCTTAATGGCCGTGAGGTATTTTATTTCATTTGGTTTTGCCATAGTTTAAGCCCCCGCTTTTTCAGTTCCTGTAGGTACGCCACTTCTCTTTCTGCCATTGTACTCGACGGCGTATTTATCGAGTTTTGTAGCCATAAACCGTAAAATAGTTTCATCCCGGAGAATCTGAATTTTCAGTTTCTCATTGAAGTCGGATAGCGCACTGTACTCCAGAACCCAGTACAAGCCTGTAGTTTTTTTCTGGATTGGATACGCCAGTGATTTAAGACCCCAGGGATTTTCGTGCGTCACTTTACCGCCGTTTTCGGTTACCAGCGTAGTGAACTTTTTCTGAGCGGCTTTATATTCCTCTTCAGAAAGCACAGGGGTAAAAATCACCATCAATTCGTAATTGTTCATTGTGATCCCTGATTTTTTTTGATTAAAAATAATTGTTTGAAAAATCCATTAATAGAAGCGTTTATTAATAACAATTTCTACCACGGGGCTGCAAAGGTAATGCTTTGAAAGCAACGGGCAAAGAATTTTGTAGGAAATGTCTCAACTAAGATTTGTAAGATTAATGAGATTTTTTGGATTAAAAATAGGATAATAGAAAAAAACTTCACAACATATAAAACTTCTTCCGAAATCCACATCAAACATCTCACATCGAACTTCTAACATTTTCCGCGCCATCCTGTCAGCAATCTTTAAATGGCATTTATTTTGACCAATGCTGTGAAAACCAGAATAATTATGCAAAAAGGTTCTATACGCGTTCAAACGGAAAACATTTTTCCGATTATTAAAAAATTCCTGTACAGCGATCACGATATTTTTTTACGTGAATTAATAAGCAATGCTGTTGATGCTTCGCAAAAATTAAAAACATTATCATCTATCGGCGAAGCAAAAGGCGATTTGGGCGATTTGACAATTGATATAAAACTGGATATTGAAAAAAAGACAATTACCATTTCTGATAAAGGAATTGGAATGACCGCTGAAGAAGTTGACAAATATCTAAACCAGGTTGCACTTTCTGGCGCTGAAGAATTTGTAAATAAATACAAAGGCCAGAACGAAAATAATATTATCGGCAAGTTTGGGTTGGGTTTTTATTCATCTTTTATGGTGAGTGAAAAAGTGGAAGTGGTTACAAAAAGTTTTAAAGAAGATGCAAAAGCTGTACGTTGGGAATGTGATGGGAGCCCGGAATTTACTTTGGAAGAAACTGAAAAAGAATCGCGCGGCACAGATATTATTTTGCACATAAATGATGAAAGCAAAGAATTTTTAGATGCAGAACGCATCCGTGCCATACTTAATAAATTTTGCAGGTTCCTTCCAATCCCGATTAAGTTTGAAGACAAACAGATTAATAATACAAATCCTGCGTGGACAAAAAAACCAAGCGAATTAACAACGGAGGATTATCAGAATTTTTATAAAGAATTATATCCTTTCAGCGAAGCGCCTTTATTCTGGATTCATCTTAATGTTGATTATCCATTTAATCTCACAGGCATTTTATATTTTCCTAAAATAAAACAGAGCTACGAAATACAGAAAGATAAAATTCAATTATACAGCAACCAGGTTTTTGTAACAGATGAAGTGAAAGATATCGTTCCTGAATTTTTGATGTTGTTGCATGGCGTAATTGACAGTCCCGACATTCCTTTAAACGTAAGCAGAAGTTATTTACAAGGCGATCCGAATGTGAAGAAGATTAATAACCACATTACAAAAAAAGTAGCTGATAAACTTGAAGAAATTTTTAATAAAGAAAGAAAAGAGTTTGAAGAAAAATGGGACAGCCTTGGTTTGTTTGTGAAGTACGGAATGATGACTGATGATAAATTTTTAGAAAAGGCAAACAAGTTTCAAATCATGGAAGATGCTGACGGCGGAAAATTTTATACGCTTGCAGAATACAGAACAGAAACCGAAGCTTTACAAAAAAATAAAGAAGGGAAATTAGTAATCTTATATACAACAAATCCTGTTCAGCAAGACAGTTATATACAGCAAGCGAAAGCAAAAGGATTTAAAATTGTAAGATTAGAAACACTTGTTGATGCTGGATTTATTAACCAGATGGAATCGAAATGGAACGATGTACATTTTACAAGAGTTGATAGCGAAATCGCTGATAATCTAATTGACAAACAGGAAATTTCAGAAAGCATTTTAAGTAAAGATGATGAAGAAAAACTTAAAACATTATTTGGTATGGAAATACCAGCACTAAATGTTTCTGTTGAAGTAAAAGGTTTAAGTACAGACGCACCGCCAGTTGTAGCAACACGCCCGGAGTTTATGCGCCGCATGAAAGATATGTCTGCAATGAGCGGACCGATGGGAAGTTTTTATGCAAACATGCCTGATGAAGTAACGCTGACTATTAATGGCAATCATCCAATCTATCAGAATATTTTGAAAGAAGATGACAAACAAAAACAAGAAAAAGTAGTTCATAACCTTGCAGATCTTGCATTGCTTTCTCAAGGTTTATTAAAAGGAAATAACCTGACACAATTTATAAGCCGCAGCCTAGAATTGATGGAAAATAAAAGCATGCTAAACGCGCAAGCTTAATAACTTTTTATAATCACACAAAGTCCTGAAGCCAATTCTTCAGGACTTTTTATTTTAAAAAATTTGTAACTTGCTTAGATGGGATTAATGCAAACAAAACGAAAATTTAAAAATCCTCCACGCACTGCAATGGAAGTATTTGAAATGCTTCCGGAAGGCACACTGGCTGAAGTAATTAATAACCTTATCTATATGTCACCCTCGCCTGATTTTGATCATCAATATTTACTTAGCAACCTTCATACAGATATTAATATTTTTACCAGAAAATTTAATTCAGGAAAATGTATAGTTTCTCCGATTGATGTTTTTCTCGGAAACAAAAATGCAGTACAGCCTGATATTGTTTTCATTGCTTCAGACAATAGTGGAATTATACAAAATGGAAAAATAAAAGGTGCGCCTGATTTAATTATTGAAATTTTATCCGGTAATAAAAAACATGATCTTGTTGTAAAAAAATCCTTGTATGAAGAGTTTGGTGTGAAAGAATATTTTATTATTGATCCATCTGATAAAACTGTGATTAGTTATTATTATGATGGAGAAAAATTCATTCTCCAGGAAAGTAAAAAAGGAAAAATAAAATCGAAATTATTAAAGAAAGTTTTTACATTTTAACTTTCTTCTCCAATATAGAAGCTTCTAAATATTCAAATTTTTTAACGTGGTAAATTTCTACAAATCCTTCATCAAAAAATAAGGCTTTGTATTGTGGGTTTGCGTATAATATTCTTATCGTTCTCGGGTTGTTTTTAAAACTTGCCATTATGTTTTCAACAACGCCATAAGTAATCACTTTGTCAAAAGGGTTAAATAAAAAAATGGTTGTTATATCATCCGGAATGTCATATTCAAATGCATCTGCATTAATAACCGTAAAAACTGTAGCTGCATAAAATTTATCTTTAATCCGGTTGATGTTATTAATAGCATCATCACACAATTCCTGCGAAAAATCTATACCAATTATTTTTTCAAAACCATAATAAGCAGCAACGGAAATTGCGCGGCCTTTGCCGCAACCAATATCTAAAAAAGTTTTATTGCCGGGAAATTTTATTACCTGTTTCATTAAATTATCAAGTACAAAATAATTAAGCGGCATATACATTGTTGCGTGTGAAACATCAACTGTTTCATCTTCCATACTTTTTAAATCATCAATACCAATTGTTGAAAGATGGTATTTTTTTTCACCGATCATTTCATAATAAATAACAAACAATGCGATTTTTAAATCCCAGTTTTTCAACAAAAAAATAAAGTAATTAAAGTAGCCGGAAACCTTCATGAAAGATGAATAATAATTGTAAAATCAATTTTCGGATAATCGCAAATCGATTATTTTCAGTTGCAATTTTTTCTGTTCGTTCCATTCATTTTCATCAATGGTAAAAATAATATCCAGCGGTTTTTTTAATAAAAGAAAATGAAATTTTTCAGCCATATTAAAACCAATTCCACTGATAATAATATTATCCTGCCGCAAAGAAAAACGAATGTGGTTTTCTTTTACAATTTTTGAATAACCATTATCGAAAACATTTTTTGCAATAAAAACTGGCCGCATATTTTGCGGGCCAAAAGGTTCCATTTGTACAAGGATATTGTACAAAGAATTATTAATGTCTTTAAAATTGATTTCTGTATCAATAATAATTTCTGGTATTAATGATGCAGGATCAATTGTATCATTTACTATCTGCTCAAATTTTTTACTGAAATCATCCACTTTATTAATATGCAATGTCATTCCTGCTGCCGCAAAATGGCCGCCATAGCCAAGCAAATGTTCGCGGCAAGCATGCACCGCTTCATATAAATTAAAACCGGAAACACTTCTTGCGCTGCCTGCAGCAACTTCGCCACTTTGCGTTAAAACAATTGTGGGGCGATAATATTTTTCTATTAATCTCGAAGCAACAATTCCTACAACACCTTTGTGCCAATGCGGTTGATAAACCACAGTTGTCTTGCGGCTCATCATTATTTCATCGCCTTCTATTAATGCAAGTGCTTCTTCTGTAATGGTTGAATCAGCATCTTTTCTTTCCGTATTATCTGCATGCAACATCTCAGCAAAATTCAATGCTTCTTCATATGTTTTTGCAACAAACATTTGTACCGCTTTTCTTGCATCATCCATTCTTCCCGCAGCATTAACGCGCGGCGCAATTATGAAAACAAGATTGGTAATATGCAATTGTTTTTTTTGTAAACCGCCTAAAAACATTAATGCTTTAATGCCGAAATTTGGATCTTCATTTACTTTTTTTAAACCATAAAAAGCCATCGTACGATTTTCACCTGTAAGCGGAACAATATCTGCAGCAATTGCAGTTGCAACCAAATCGAGATAAATATTTACTTCATTAATGCCGATGTTTAAATGCTGCGCAAGCGCCGTAATTAATTTGAAACCAACGCCACATCCGCACAATTCTTTATAAGGATAATTACAATCTTTTTGTTTGGGGTTTAATATTGCAAAAGCAGGCGGCAACTCATCGTCAGGAAGATGGTGATCGCAAACTATAAAATCTATATTAATACTTTTTGCATAAGCAATAAGTTCAGTTGATTTGATTCCACAATCGAGAGAAATGATTAATGAAAAATTATTTTCTTTTGCAAAATCGATTCCCATTTTTGATACGCCGTAACCTTCGCGATAACGATGCGGAATATAAAAATCAACAAGCTCCGGCAAATAAATTTTTTGTAAAAATTGAAACATGCATGCAACAGAAGTTGTTCCGTCTACATCATAATCTCCAAACACCAATATTTTTTCTTTAGCCTGAAATGCTGTGTTAATGCGGGTTACAGCTTTGTCCATATCTTTCATCAACCAAGGATCGTGCAAATCAGAAAGCTGCGGGCGAAAAAATTTTTTTGCTTCATCAAAAGTTTCAACACCACGTTCAACAAGCATCCTGCATAAAGATGCATTAATGTTAAGCGCTTGCTGAAGCTGTTTTATTTTGTCTTCATTTACATTTGTAATCTTCCATCTTTTTTCCATTTTTCTATAAGAAAGGTTTAAATAAATTTCACATTAATATTTTCTGTCTGTTGTAAAACGAACAAGTTCTTCAAGCGCTTTTCTTACATCGTTATCTTCAAATTCATATAATATCTTAAGCGCTTCATCCCTGTACATATTCATTTTTTCGGTGGCATATTTTATACCGCCATTTTCTACCACTTTATTAATAACATAGCGCACTTTTTCTGCATCTTTATTTTTGTTTTTGATAATATAAATCAGTTCTCTTTTTTGCGCTTTATCAATTTTATTTAAAGTATAAATTAAAGGGAGAGTGATTTTTTTTTCTTTGATATCATTGCCTGTAGGTTTTCCAACAGCTTCATTTCCGTAATCAAAAAGATCATCTTTAATTTGAAAAGCTATGCCAACATTTTCGCCAAAACTTCTTAATTTTTCAGCAAGCGCTTCATTATTACTGGAAGAAAAAGCGCCGGCAGCGCACGATGAAGCAAGTAGAGAAGCCGTTTTATTGCGGATGATTTCAAAATAAATATCTTCATTCAAATTGAGCGATCTTGATTTTTCTATCTGCAACAATTCGCCTTCGCTCATTAATCGCACTGCGTTGGAAAGCAATTGTAATATGCGGAAATCATTATGATCGAGCGATAATAATAATCCTTTAGCAAGCAGATAATCACCAACCAACACAGAAATTTTTGTTTTCCAAAGTGCATAAGTAGAAAAAAAATTTCTGCGTTCGAGGGATTCGTCAACTACATCATCATGCACTAAAGTTGCCGTGTGCAAAAGTTCAACAAGCGAAGCAGCGCGGTAAGTTGATTCATTAATGTCGCCGCAGAGTTTGGCAGACAAAAGAACAAACATGGGCCGCAATTGTTTGCCTTTGCGGTTTACGATAAAACGCATTATCCTGTCCAATAATGGCGTTTGGCTTTTTACGGCCTCTTTGAACTTTTTTTCAAAGATTATCAGTTCGTCTTTTAAGATGTTTTGCGACAGTTGCATTAATAAAGTATAAAAGGGGCAAATTACTACTTTACAAATATTTTTAACGCAAGCATCTAATTTAATCTTTGAAGTGTCTGGTAAGAGTAATTACGAATCAAAAATTTATTGTGTCTTTTGCAAAAAAATTTGGTTTTTACTAACCGTTTGATATTTTTGCATTTAATTTAACATTGGGTTTAATTCATTCATTCACATAAACTTCAGTTATGGCAAGTAGAAAGTACGTATTATTTATTGGGTTACTTTGCCTGTTCGCGTCGAACTCGATGGCACAGCAGAATGCCAGCGGGTATGACCTTCGGGACTCCTCTCTTATACCTGCTAAAAGGTTACCACAGCACAACGAATTTTTAAACAACGCTTATCCTTTTCCAGCCAAACCCCGCAACGAGTGGGAAATTGGTGTTAAAGGCGGATTAACAACAATTTCTGGTGATGTAAGATCTGTTATTCCAACAGGCGGTTTTGGTTTTCATGCAAGAAAAGCTTTTGGTTATGTGTTTTCTTTGAGAGCAGAATATGACTGGATGCGTGATAAAGGCCTTAACTGGAGCCCATCTCATGGATATGCTAATAATCCCGTTTTAAATAAATATTACGATCCGGCTTCAGGACAGGCTGTTTTTTATAATTATAAAACCACCATCCACGAACTTTCATTACAAGGCGTGGTTACTTTGAATAATATCCGTTTCCACAAAGCAAAAACAGGATTTAATATTTATGCTTTTGCAGGTATCGGTGCTGCAACATACAGTACTTTCTACAATGCGCTTGGTTCTGATGGCCTTCCTTATGATGCGCTTTACACACAAGTTGCTGGAATGGCACAAGGTTATAGCAACAGAAAAGATTTGAAGAAAGCTCTAAAAGCTGGAATGGACAAAACTTATGAAACAATGGCAGAAAGGGATCCTTTGCAACCTACTTTAGGTGGCGCTCCTTTAAAAGCAATTGGTGTTTTAGGTGCTGGCATTCAGTTTAAATTGAATAACAAATTCAATTTGGCTTTAGAAGATAAATTTACGGTTATTAAAACCGATCTTTTAGACGGCCAACAATGGCAGGAAAATTATAACCCTGCTAGTTCAACAAGCCCTGCACAAACAAGAGATTATGATTCTTATAACTTTTTGTCTCTTGGTTTAAATTATAATATCGGTAAAAAAGCTGTTGAGCCATTGTGGTGGATTAACCCATTGGATTATGCTTACAGCGAAATCAATGCTCCACGCCACATGAAATTGCCAAAACCAATTTTGGATGATGCGGATGGCGATGGTGTAACTGATCAGTTTGACCTTGAGCCAAATACTCCAAAAGGTTGCCCTGTAGATACACACGGTGTTAGCCGTGATACAGATGGTGATGGTGTTCCAGATTGTAAAGACAAGGAATTAATAACTCCGACTCAGTGCCAGCCGGTAGATGCTGATGGTGTTGGTAAATGCCCAGAACCAGCTTGTTGCAAAGAGTTGAGAGATAAATTGGATTCTGGTGGTTACGGAAACGGCCATGGTAAATGCTCAATTGGTGATTTGCCAAGCATTACTTTCAAAGGAAAATCTGTAACATTAAGCAAAGACGGTAAAGCGTTGCTTGCAAGTGTTGCTGAAAAATTACGCAACAATCCAAACTGTAAAGTTGCAGTTATTGGTTATGGCGAATCAAGCAAATCTGCTCAGCAATTGAGCTGGGATCGTGTTAACGAAGTAATTAAATACCTCGTTGAAAAAGAAGGTGTGAGCCAAGACAGGTTTATCTTCAGGTATGGACAGAGTGGCGGTGATGAAAACACTATCGATCTGAAAGATGGTACTGGTGAAGAAGGACCTAACACAGTTCCTGCGCCGCATCCAAACTTGATGAAAAAGAAATAATCTCGTTATTAATAAAATCAAAAACCTTCCGGCGAAACCCGGAAGGTTTTTTTATGTAATCCTTAACTAGTTTTATTTGGGATAAGAAGTAAAACCTTTAATATTTGCGCAAAACCATTAACTTTGCACGCTTCTATGCGATTATTAATAATATTTTTTTTAGCAACTGTTGTTTTATCATCCTGCACCGTTTGGCATAAAGCCCAAAACGGTTTTGGTTTGTTTACAAGTAAAGACAGTACCAGCTTTAACCGGGTTTTCAAAAGCAAGGATTACGATTTTCAATTGAGGATGGCTGATAAATACTACGACAGGAAAGATTACAATCATGCCCAGCAAATTTATGAGGAGCTTTTTCCCATTTTAAAAGGCGGCCCGCAGTTTGAAAACTTGTATTATAAATTTGCTTTTTGCTCATTTTATTTAAAAGATTATGCCAACGCAGAAAATCTTTTTAAAGGTTTTGTTGAAGTTTTTCCGAACAGCACAAAAGCTGAGGAAATGGATTATATGCGGGCGTATACGTTTTACATGCAATCACCAAAAGCAGAGTTGGATCAAACAAATACAACAAAGACAATTGGTTTTATGCAGGCTTTTATTAATACGCATCCTGGTTCTGCAAAAATTAAAGATGCAACGGAAATTATTGATAAATGCCACACCAAGCTGGAATTGAAAGAATACGAAAGCGCCCAATTATATTACGACCTTACCCAATATAAAGCTTCAGCAATCGTTTTTAATTCGTTGCTGAACACCTATCCTGATTCTGAAAAAAGCGATTTATATAAGCTTTACGTTATTAAATCTTATTATGAATATGCCAATTTAAGCATCGACGAAAAAAAGGAAGATCGTTATCAGCAGGCAATTACAGAATGTAACGATTTTATTGATCGTTATCCATCAAGCAAATTTATTAAAGAAGTTCAGACATATTTAAGTTCATCTCAAAACATCATTAAATCTGTAAAAAATGAGCAGGTTAAGAAGGCAAGTTAACGCGAATACCACCAACGTGGTTGAAACAAAAAATTTAACGGACATTAAAGACAAGACAGGAAACTTGTACGAGTCTATTGCGATTATCGCAAAAAGATCCAACCAGATAAACATTTCTTTAAAAGAAGAATTGCATAATAAACTGGAAGAATTTGCAACGCATACTGACAGTCTGGAAGAAATTCATGAAAACAAAGAGCAGATTGAAATTTCTAAAGCGTATGAAAGAATGCCGAACTCAGCATTGCTTGCAACACAGGAATTTATGGAAGACAAAATTTACTATCGTAAAAATGAAGATGATTTATTCAGTTAATAATTAATCATTCTTATTAATAAAAAATAATGCGGCAGATTTAAATACTGCCGCATTATTTTTTTGAAGTTTGTACGATAAATCAATAATTAAAAAGCCATAATTTTATTGATATGTTGAAGGATAAAAAAATATTGCTTGGCATAACAGGAAGTATCGCCGCATATAAATCTATTTTATTAACGCGCTTATTAATAAAAGCCGGCGCCGAAGTAAAAGTGATTATGACGCCTGCGGCAAAAGATTTTGTAACGCCACTTTCTTTATCAACGCTTTCAAAAAATCCGGTGCTTATCGATTTATTTGATGCAGCTTCCTGGGCAAATCATGTGATGCTTGGCCGTTGGGCTGATGTAATGGTTATTGCGCCGTTAAGCTGCAATACATTGGCGAAAATGACAACTGGCTTATGCGATAATTTATTACTCGCAACTTATTTGTCTGCAACCTGTCCCGTTATAGTTGCGCCCGCAATGGATGAAGACATGTGGAAACATTCTACAACAAAAAATAATCTCAGCAAGCTCGAATCCTTCGGTAATAAAATTATTCCGGTAGAAAAAGGGGAATTAGCGAGCGGTTTATATGGCGATGGAAGAATGGCCGAACCAGAAGCCATCATTCAATTTATTGAAAATATTTTTTTTTTAAAGAAGGATTTATTGGGTAAAAAAATATTGGTAACTGCCGGCCCAACGCATGAAGCGCTCGATCCTGTTCGCTTTATTGGCAATCATTCATCGGGCAAAATGGGCGCTGCCATTGCAAATGAATTTGCCAATCGCGGCGCACAGGTTGATTTGATTTTAGGCCCGTCTTCTTTGAAAATTAATACACCGAATATTAATGTTATAAATGTTGAATCGGCAGATGAAATGTTTAATGCTGCGGTTGAAAAATTTGCTTCCGCAGATATTGCTGTAATGAGCGCTGCTGTTGCAGATTATACACCGGCTGAATTTTCAACAAAAAAAATTAAAAAAAATACTGACACGTTTGTTGTTGAATTAACAAAAACAAAAGACATTTTAAAAACGCTTGGCGCACAAAAAAAGAATGGCCAGTTATTAATAGGTTTTGCATTGGAAAATAACAATGAAAAAGAATATGCTTTAAACAAGTTGAAATCAAAAAATGCAGATTTAATGGTGTTGAATTCCTTGAATGATGAAGGCGCAGGTTTCGGTTATGATACTAACAAAATAACTATTTTTGAAAAGAGCGGAAAAGAGACTGTTTATGAAAAAAAATCAAAACAACAAGTTGCAAAAGATATCGTTGATAAGATTGTAAACATGATGATGTATGTGTAAAAAAGTTTTTTTATCATTAATAATTTGCGTTGCTTTTTTTGCAAAAATAAATGCGCAGGAATTGCAGGCAACAGTTTCTATTCGCGCAAACCGCGTTCCGTCTTCTGTAGATCATAAAATTTTTCAAACACTTCAAACGGCGTTAAATACTTTTATTAATAATCGCAGATGGACGAACGAAACATTTCAATCCAATGAAAAAATTCCTTGTAATTTTTTGATTGATATAAGCCAGGCACTTGATAATAATGAGTTTCAGGCTTCGCTTACTGTGCAGGCTGCAAGGCCGGTTTTTAATTCCTCTTACACAAGCCCGTTAATAAATATGATTGATAACGATTTCCTTTTCAGGTATGTTGAATATCAAACATTGGATTTTAGTGAAACGCGTGTGCAGGGTTCGGAACCTTTTGCGGCAAATCTTACGGCAACAATTGCTTATTATATTTATACGATTTTGGGATTGGATTTTGATTCTTTTTCACTGCGCGGTGGCGATGCAAATTTTCAAAAAGCGCAAAACATTGTAAACAATGCGCCGGAAGGTGCAAATATTAATGGATGGAAAGCTTTTGATGGCGTACGCAACCGATATTGGTTGATGGAAAATTTAACCAACACAAAATATGCACTTGTGCATGATGCTGCATATAATTATTACAGGCTTGGTTTAGACCAGATGTATGACAAAGAACAAGACGCGCGCAGCGGAATTTTAAATGCGCTTAACCAATTAAATACCGTTAATTCAGAAACGCCAAACACCATGGTTCTTCAATTTTTTTTCCAGGGAAAGGCAAATGAATTATCGAAGGCTTTTAAAAAAGGAACGCCGGATGAAAAAAACCGCGCGCTCGATCTGCTTAGTAAAATGGACATAGGAAATATTAGTTTGTATAAACAGGATTTGCAATGAGGTTTTTATTTTTATTGCTGTTTATTTTTTTTGCAGCCAGTTGTATTAATAAAGATAAAGTACCAGATGGTGTAATTGTGCGTGATTCTATGCCGCGCTTATTGTGGGATGTGATCGTTGCAGATCAATATTCAAAAC
Organism: Bacteroidota bacterium; assembly: GCA_013288945.1. Lineage (GTDB taxonomy): Bacteria > Bacteroidota > Bacteroidia > Chitinophagales > Chitinophagaceae > Puia. The sequence goes on from JABDAZ010000001.1 coordinate 111,059, forward strand.
AATATCTTTTAAAAGATTCTTTAAAAACAAACACGCGGTTAGAAACAATGAAATTGTACCAGCAGGTGTTTCAGATACATCATACTACACGCGATCAATTTGAAAAAAGTTATCAATATTACATTAGCCGGCCAGATTTAATGAAGATAATTTTCGACAGCCTTTCTGTCTATTCCAACAAGCAACGCACAGAAATATACAAGCCTATTAAACCAAAAATAGTGTTTAAAGCACAGGCAAAATAACTACCATTTTTAAAGATTGTTTAGTTGTATTTTTATAGCATTAATAATTTTATATGAATAAAATATTTATTAATGCAGATGATGCTGTAAAAGATATTGGCAGCGGAAGTACAATTATGCTTGGTGGTTTTGGTTTGTGCGGCATTCCGGAAAATACAATTGCCGCACTCGTAAAAAAAGAAATTAATAATTTAACGTGCATTTCCAACAATGCCGGCGTTGATGATTTTGGTTTGGGATTATTATTAAAAACGCGGCAAATAAAAAAAATGATCAGTTCTTATGTTGGCGAAAATGCTGAGTTTGAACGCCAGCTTTTAAGTGGTGAATTAGAAGTTGAATTAATACCACAAGGAACTTTGGCAACACGCATACAAATGGCCGGCATGGGCATTCCTGCATTTTATACACCTGCAGGATATGGAACTGAAATTGCAAACGGAAAAGAAATACGCGTGTTTAATAATAAACCACACTTGATGGAACTCGCGCTGCATGCGGATTTCGCGATTGTTAAAGCCTGGAAGGGAGATTCGTTTGGCAATCTTGTTTTTAGAAAAACAACAAGAAATTTTTCTACATCAATGGCAAAGGCCGGAAATATTACTATTGCAGAAGTTGAACATTTGGTAGAACCTGGAGAATTAGATCCTGATAATATTCATGTTGCAGGAATTTATGTGCACCGGATTTTCCAGGGAAAAAATTATGAAAAAAGAATAGAAAGAAAAACAATGCGCATGGCTGATTAATAAAATAATTTTCGTCAAACATTATTTTATATGTTTATTAATAAATTTTTGTTGATGAATTATTAATAAATCTTTTCTGAAAAAAATAAAAAATGGCTTTAGATAAATTCGGAATTGCAAAACGCATTGCGCAGGAATTGAAAGATGGCATGTATGTAAATCTTGGCATTGGTATTCCAACACTTGTCGCCAATTATATTCCTGCTGGCATAAGTATTATGCTGCAATCAGAAAATGGAATGCTCGGCATGGGCGCTTACCCAACGGAAGAAGAAGTTGATGCAGATCTTATTAATGCCGGAAAAGAAACGGTAACTGTTTTGCCCGGCGGCGTTTTTTTCGACAGCGCTGAAAGTTTTGGAATGATACGCGCAGGAAAAGTCGATTTAACCGTTCTCGGCGCTATGGAAGTTTCTGAAACCGGTGATATAGCCAACTGGAAAATTCCCGGAAAGATGGTGAAAGGAATGGGCGGCGCAATGGATCTTGTTGCAAGCGCACGAAATATTATTGTTGCCATGCAACATACAAACCCGAAAGGAGAATCAAAATTATTACCAGCATGCACGCTGCCATTAACGGGCGTAAAATGTGTAAGAAGAATTGTAACCGAACTGGCAGTAATTGATATTACTGAAAATGGTTTTAAATTAATTGAAAAAGCACCGGGCGTTTCTTTCGAAGAAATTATAAATAAAACCGCAGGCAAACTTATTATAGAAGGTGAAATTCCGGAAATAAAATTTTATTAATAATCAGTTTGCTTTTTCTTCATTAATGCGTTTGGGTTTATAACTCAACGCAGCAAAAGTGTAAAAAAGATAACGAACAAAACCGGCGATATTTAAAAGCAATTGCGTATCAAAATTTGTCTCGGTTTTTAATTGTGGCGACAGTGTATTTAAAATTTTTATTAATACAGAAATGGAAAAATAAAAAACAGTCCCAATTGCAATCCACGATAATGGAATGCTGAAAAACTCCATATCATTTTTATTAATCAGCTCAAACAATCCGATAACAGCAATGATGAAAATAATAAGTTGCTGCAAAATTTCCATCGTTTGTTTTCTTTCAGCCATTCCGTTTAATAAATAATAAGTAACAGCCGAAGAAAGAAAAGCAATCAAAAAAATAGTCAGCATATTTTTTATTTTACCAAAAAAAATTGATCGGAATATTAATAGCAGAATAATAAATTCAGGCAATGCAAAAATGGTAACGATGTTTTTTTGATTAATAATTATTAATCCCGGAACGATTATTAAAACGCCTTTAATAAAATTGAGCAAGCAAAGAATCATTAAAAAATTCAGCGCTTCGTTTTGATAAATCCTTTTAAAAAAAATGAGTACAACAGGTAAAAGTGGCAGGAAAATACATACCAAAGTTAGCGCGTCAATAAAAAAAATACCTGTTTGCGGCATGTTTAAATTTGCTCCGGCAAGTTGCCGGCCTTTTATAAAAATGGTGGTGTTTTGATTTTATAGAAGGATATTTGACTAACAAATTTATTAATCTATCAGGTTGTTTTTTACTGCAAAAAAAACAAGGCCAGCCGTATTTTTTGCGCCAAAGCGCTCCATCAGCCGATCTTTAATTGCTTCTACCGTGCGCGGGCTTACGTCTAATTTTTGCGCAATTTCCTGCGCGGTAAATTCCATGCAAATATATTTTACCACATCGCGTTCGCGGTCTGTAAGCGTTACTTCGGTATTAAGGTTGGGTATTACTTTTGTTCTTGAATGTGATTTTTTTAATAAAATCCTGTTTACAAAATTATTGAGGTAATAGCCTTTTGTTGCCACTTCCACAATTGCTTTTTTTATTTCAGAAGGGTCGGCGCTTTTTAATAAATAACCGTTCGCGCCAATTTCCATCATGTGGCTTACGAAGCGTTCATCTTCATACATCGTTAATGCAATAATGTGAATGTTGGGATATTGTTTGGCAACAACTTTTGTAGTTTCAATGCCATCTTTTTGCGGCATTCTTAAATCCATTAATATTACGTCTGGTTCTGATGATGCTAATCCGTCTATTAATTCCTGGCCGTTTTCTGCTTCCTGAACAAATTTTATATTGGTATAAGGGCGCAACGATAATATAACGCCTTTACGAAAAATTTTGTGGTCGTCTGCAATAGCAACTTTTATAACATTCATGGAATCTGTCATCGGTAATGTTATTAAAGATACATAAATCTTATTTTCTATTGAGGCTTGGTTTCTTCATCTTTCATTATTTCAACAGTTACCTTATAATAAGTTTGCGACAAATCTTTTTCAAAGAAAATTTTTCCATGCAAAACCTTTAACCGGCTTTGTATATTTTTTAATCCGAGGCCAACGTTGCTTTTATTTAATTTTTCGAAATCGGCTTGCGTTAAGCCTCTGCCATCATGATGCATGCGTATAAAAAATTTATTGCCGCTTGTATTTTGTGTAAGATGAATAAAGCTTGAGTTGCTATGCTTAAGAATATTATTAATCAATTCCTGTATTACGCGAAAAATAATTAATTCGGTTTCTGGCTGAAGGCGTTCCCTGTAATCATGAAAACGGGAGCTCGCATTCATGCTTCCGGAACCACTTATTTTTTGAAACAAATCATTAACCGCAGATTCAAGCCCAAAGTTTTTTAATGTTGGCGGCATCAGGCTATGAGATATATTCCTGATAAGTTGAATTGTATCGTCGAGTATTTGTTTGGCACTGTAAATACTTTGCAATTGCGAAGCCTTATCGAGATTAACAAGATTTTCATTAAGGTAAAGCCTGGCCGTTGCAAGTAACGGGCCGGCGTCGTCGTGTAAGTCAGCAGCAATGCGCTGGCGTTCTTCTTCCTGCATGCGTATGGATGCATTAAGCAGCATTTTTTGCTGATCCTGTTCCATCGTTTGCAGGCGCATCTGGTAACGTATCACTTTGCGCTGGTGAAAAATGATAAATACAATCAGGCCAATCGTTAATGCCAGCATTCCAATAGTTCCAAAAAACAACACTGTTGAAACTTTGCTGTCTGTGGTGGCAATTTGTAATAGTATCATGTAAATTTCTTCGGGTGTTGGGCTAATTTATGTTAAAACGATTTTTTGAACATATTCGTATCATCATCAAAATATGCAGGCGCGGCGATTTTCTTACTATTTTTTCCCACAACAAAAGCAACTGAAAAGAAAATATTTTTAATTATTTCAAACACGATGTCAATTACCCACAAAGAACTTTTTTGCTTGTCTTCCATATCCGATGTATATAGAAAAAGAAATAATGTTCCGGCAAGGTATATTATACAACCCGTAGCCACCCAAAAAGTATAAGATTGATAAATGAGTAAAGTTTCTGTTTTGCTGATTTCTTCATAAAAAAAGAAAATGCAATAAATAAGAACGAGAACTGCAGTAATTAGTGTAGCCCAAAAATCAAAATTCTTTTTGTGTAAAAACAGAGTAAAAACTTCAAAGCAAATATTAAGAACAGAGAGTGAGAGTATTAAATTTTTAAACTTTTTATTTTGTATACAAATATAAAAAAAGGCGGAAAAGAATGCATACTCAATAATTGCAGAAATGCTTATAACTAGCGAAGCATAGTTGTTAAGTACAACCAGTAAAATATTAGTAATTAAAGATACAAGTACATATAAAAAAACTACCCTTAGTTCTACTATCTTATTTATTTTCCTGAAGAAAACAAAAAACAGAACTAAGGGTAAAAACTGTGCGATATTGCCAATAAAAAATAAAAGTATCTTCAAGATAATATATTGAATATTAATTCAAATATAAAACATTCAACACTTTTTCGGCATAATTTTCTTTTAAAAAATTAACTGGTTAAATTACCGGCAATATAAATGCGCAATTTGTGGCGGTTAACCTAAAAAGGCCAAACCCACCAAGGTAATAAATTTGCAGAACCGTTTGCTGCTGTAAAAGTTTTGTTAGTCATAATAGTAAGTTTTAGATGGTGATTAAATGAGGTTTTAATGATTTAAAATAACCGCTAAAATAAATGGCCACCAATGGCATTGTTTTATCTAAAAATTGGTAAATTGCCTGTAATGCTTATCTGTTGTGGCTTTGCAGGCAAAACATAGGTTTTGTACGAATCGAAATTGAGGACAAACACTAATTTAAAATAGTACTTTTACTAACGCTAAATTAGTAATTTTTCAGAAAAGAAAATGAAATTTACGAGGATATGCACATTTAATGTGCTGATGTGTATAAAATACCGGTCAACTTTAAAGAAATTAAGGTGTGTGATTATTCCTTCACATTTAAAAGTAAAGAAATATTTGCGGTTGAAAATTTAAAATTGGGATTTTTACCAAGAAGAAAAAAATGAAGTTGACTGATATCGGATTTTACTTGGTTTTTCCAGGACATGGAAATAATTTACTGGACGGTAAATTGGGACATTGGATGGTTTGTGTTCAATCTTTATCAATCAACTTCGGCCACAAAAATAAACACTAATAAATTTGTGTACAAGCGCATAACTGCCCTTTTTTATAATGCAGTAATTACTTCTACGTTCGTAGAAACCCTAAGTTGAGCAGATGTATTTACTCATTCAATGCGAAACTACGCATTAAGATTCCGTATCGTTTTTATGTAGATTATACAAAAAAATGCGTTCTTGTTACAGAATATTTTGATATTTGATTAGATTATGAGAAATCTATAACCCTTTTATTTTACAAACAACCTGGTATGACTGCTGAATTAGTAATTAAAGTGTCCATTGCAGACGATCACAAAATTTTTCGCGATGGGATTAAAATGGCTTTAAAGAATAAAGAATACCTGAAAATTTTGTGGGAAGCGGAAGATGGAAAAGATCTTATGCATAAAATGCAGCTCAAAAGGCCAGACGTTTTATTAATGGATATCAGGATGCCGGAAGTTGATGGCATTAATGCTATCGGAATGTTACGCAAAGAATATGAAGAAGTAAAAATTATTGTATTAACGATGTACGACGACCAGGAAATGATTTCTAAAATGATGGAACTTGGCGCAAACGCTTATCTCACAAAAACGACTGACCCCGACGAAATTTACCAAGCCATTTTAACCTGCATGAATGATGATTTCTACTTTAATGATTTGGTAAACAAAGCAGTTTTATCAAAATTGCAAACCAAGCGGCAGGTTCGTCAGTTTTATCCAAACCCAGTAAAATTTTCTGAAAAAGAAGTACGTATTTTAAAATTGCTCGCGCAGGATAAAACAACAGAAGAAATTTCTAAAGAAGTATTTTTAAGCCCGCGAACTATTGAAACCATCCGCCAGAATATGAAAACAAAAGTTGGCGCAAAAACAATTGCCGGATTAATAATGTATGGAATGCGCAACAAATTGATTGATTAATATGCTTTAATAATAATAACAAAAGCGCCTTTTTTTAAGGCGCTTTTTTGTTGTTAATACTTTCGTTTTCATCGTTTGGATTGCCAAAAAAAGTTGAAGCTTTGATTTTGGTATAAAAACACTTGTCTGCTTTAAAAAGGGATCGGAAAACAATTTTCAGGAAAAAGTTTAATTTTTTCTACGGGAAAGATTTACTGGCCTCAAAGTGTGGGTCCGGTTTTACAAACAGCTTTCAAAGGCGGCCGGAAACGGGAAACCGGACTGTTTTCATTAATGTACAGATGCGGATATTTCGATTTAAGGTTTACTGGCTATGGGAAACTTTCTAATTCTTATTTTGAAAAACCAACTGCAATTTTTACTTGCTTCAATTCTAATCGCTCATTATTCTTTTACAAAAATAGACTTGCCCAAGATGCTGAACAAGAGCACAACTGCCCTGTTTTTATCGTTCGGGTTTTACTGGCGGTATCGTAAAAAAACAGAAACTTGATCGGAAATGTCCGATAACAGGATCGTATACTTAAGCGGAAATTTGTTTTTAGTATAAGCTGAAATACGATAATTTCGTGAATATCCTATGGTAACTCATGCAATTTTTATTTCTTTTTGCAGTTAATTGATAAGTATATCCGTGAACCAACAATTTGAAAATACAACCGTATGAAAAAAACCGAGTTTGACAGTGTTATTAAAGTTATCATCGCCGACGACCATGTTCTTTTCAGGGCAGGTGTAAAAACGGCGCTGTCTGTAAAAAAAGATGTGGAACTTATTGCAGAAGCCGACAACGGAATGCAATTATTAAATTTACTCCGTCATTTTGAACCAGATGTAATTTTGCTGGATATACAAATGCCGATTATGGATGGCATTCAAACATTGCCGGAAATACGCAAACTATACCCGGATATTAAAGTTATTATTCTCTCTATGCATAATGATCATTCCATGATTTCTAAATTGATGGAAATTGGTGCAAATTCTTATCTTACTAAAAACTCAGATTCAGAAACGATTTACCAGGCAATAAAAACCTGTTACGAACAGGAATTTTTCTTTAATGAACTTACCAACAAAGCATTATTAACAGGCTTGCGAACGAAGCGCCCGGAGAATGGAATGCAGCAGGATGTTAGCTTATCAGAAAAAGAATTAACCGTTTTAAAATTAATGTGTGAAGAAAAATCTACTAAAGAAATTGCTGATATTGTTGAAATAAGCCCGCGCACGGTTGAAGCCATCCGCGATAAATTAAAAACAAAAACCGGCTCAAAATCAATGGCAGGTTTGGTTATGTATGCTGTAAAAAACAGGATTATTTCTCAGCCGTAATAAATTTTCAGAAAAATAATATTAATAAAAAATCCCGGTTATTCCGGGATTTTTTATTTTTTATAATTGATTAATCAGAACTTTCATTAATGAATACATACATCAATTTTAATGGTTCAATAATACGATCAGATAAAAAAGTTATTGGCGCCGATAATCGCGGGTTGCGATATGGCGATGGATTATTTGAAACCATTAAAATGATTAATAATAAAATTATTTTATCAAAATATCATTTTGAAAGATTGTTTGCCGGATTAAAATTGTTGCAATTTGATTTGCCTGTTTTTTTTAACGAAGAAAATTTGACGCAACAAATTGTAACGCTTTGTAAAAAAAATAATCATCAAAAAGCGGCAAGAATACGGTTAATGATTTTTCGCGGAAATGGTGGTTTGTTTGATCCGGAAAATCATTTCCCGAATTATATAATTCAAAGCTGGCCGCTTGCTTTGGAAAATAAAAACATTAATGAAAATGGTTTGGTTGTTTCAATTTTTCCCGATGGAAAAAAAGCTTGTGATAATTTCAGCAATATAAAAACCAATAATTTTTTAGTGTATGCAATGGCTGCATTGTTTGCAAAAAAAAATCAGTTGAATGATTGCCTTATTTTAAATTCTTACGATCGTATTTGCGAAAGTACAATTGGAAATGTTTTTTGTATAAAAGATGGAATTATTTCAACGCCACAATTGGCTGAAGGCTGCGTTGCTGGTGTAATGCGCCGTTTTTTACTTGATAAATGCAAAGATGAAAATTTTATTATTAATGAAACGCAACTGGATTTCGATGCTTTAAAAAATGCAGATGAAATATTTTTATCGAATGCGATTTATGGGATAAGATGGATAAAAAAAATGGATGAAAATGGATATGGTAATTTATTAACAACAGATATTTATAACAAACTTCTTAAAAATCTTTCCTGATTTTTTCAACTTTTTTTCAAACTTCTTGTTTTATTTATCTTGTAAAATCATTAATAAAAATGAAAGAAGCAGTTAATATATTTTGGTTCCGGCGCGATTTGCGTTTGAATGATAATGCAGGATTATACCATGCATTAAAAAGTGAAAATCCTGTGGTTCCCATTTTTATTTTTGATAAAAATATTCTCGATGAGTTAGAAGATAAACATGATCGTCGCGTAGAATTTATTCGCGCAGCGTTGGAAGAAATGCAGGAACAATTAATAAAAATTGGTTCATCACTTGAAGTATATTATGGTTATCCTGGTGACGTTTATAAAAAGCTGATTGAGAAATATAAAATAGAAAAAGTTTTTACAAATAGTGATTATGAACCTTCAGCTATTGAACGCGATGAAGCGATTAATAAAATGTTGCAGAAAGAAAAAATTTCAATGCACAGTTTTAAAGATCAAGTAATTTTTGAAAAGAACGAAGTGCTGAAAGATGATGGAAAACCGTACACCATTTTTACGCCCTACAGCAACCGCTGGAAAAGTATAGTGAATGAATTTTACCTGAAGCAATATCCAACAAAAAAAAATTTTAAAAATTTTTTTAAGCAAGCTGCAAAAAGAATTCCTTCATTGGATTCGATGGGGTTTAAAGAAGTTGACAAATCATTTCCATCAAAAGAATTGAATAAAGAAATTATAACGCATTATAAAAAAGATCGAGATTACCCGGGAATACACGGAACGAGCAAACTCGGTGTGCACCTGCGTTTCGGCACTATCAGCATTCGCGAACTGGCAAAAAAAGCATCATCATTAAGCGACGTTTATTTGAAAGAATTAATTTGGCGCGATTTCTATCAAAGCATATTATTTCATTTTCCAAAAGTTGGCAAAGGCAAAGCTTTTAAAGTGGAATATGATTTTATTGAATGGAGAAATAATGAAAAAGAATTTCAACATTGGTGCAATGGAACAACTGGTTACCCAATTGTAGATGCAGGAATGCGCGAAATAAATGAAACCGGTTTTATGCATAACCGCGTGCGCATGATTGTTGCTTCATTTCTTTCGAAACATTTATTAATAGACTGGCGCTGGGGCGAAGCTTACTTCGCAAAAAAATTATTGGATTATGATCTCGCTGCAAACAACGGTGGTTGGCAATGGGCTGCCGGCAGTGGTTGCGATGCCGCACCATACTTCCGTATTTTTAATCCGTATTTACAAACAAAAAAGTTTGATCCTGATTTAAAATATATCCGCAAATGGGTTCCGGAATTTGAAGAATTTACTTATCCCAAACCGATTGTTGAGCATGAATTTGCACGCAAAAGAGTGCTAGAAGTTTATACAAAAGCAGTTAAGCAGAAATGAATATAAAATTAAAAATATTGAATGTGAAAGTGATTTGCTTATTAATGAATTCCACTTTTAAATTTTACATTTCTCTATAAACTTTCAGCAACATTTCAATTGCATTTTTTCCGTCTTCTCCAAGTGTGATTGAATAATTATTTACATACAAATCGATGTGCTGGCGCATTACGTGCTCTTCCATTTCCTGCGAATGTTGTTTTACATAATCGGGCAATTGCGGATAATTGCTGAATGCAAACTCAACACTTTTTTTTATTAATGCATTTATTTTTTGTTGAATTTCATTATCAAATTTTTTATTCATAACAATCCCACCAAGCGGAATTGGGCAGCCAGTTTTTTGTTCCCAAAATTCTCCGAGGTCAATTAATTTTATTAATCCTCTTTGCTGATAGGTAAAACGGTTCTCATGAATGATAACACCACAATCAACTTTGCCTGATAAAACAGCATCTTCAATTTCATTAAAAACTAAAAACTGTTTTTTTACAGCTTGCGGAAATGCTAGTAAAAATAATAAATGCGCAGTTGTATTTTTTCCCGGAATGGCAATGGTGCAATCATTAATAACAGAAAGATCAATTTGTTTTTTTGCTATTAATAATGGGCCAACGCCTTTGCCCAGCGCCCCGCCGGCATCAAGCAAATCATAATTATTTAAAACAAGCGGAAGCACGCCGTAGCTAATTTTAGAAATATCAAGCTTGCCTTGTAAAGCCCACTGGTTAAGGGTTTGCACATCTTCTAAAACAGTTTCAAATTCAAAATCTCCTGTGTCAATTTTTTTATTAACGAGTGCATCAAAAATAAAAGTATCGTTTGGGCACGGGCTAAATCCTAAAGTAAGCTTCATCTTTTTTTATAATTTCTTGTAAAATAAAAATCAGTTTTTCATTAAGCGTATGAATAGCATCTTTAAAATTCCATTTTGTTTTATCACGTTCACCAATATAATTTGATATTGATCTTAACTGTAAAAAAGGAATATTTTTTTGCAGGCAAACATAATGACACGCAGCGCCTTCCATGCTTTCAACAACCGGCGCATAGTTTTGTTTATAAAAATTTATTCTTTCTGCATTCGTAGTTATTTCATTATTAGTTATGCTGCGCACTTCATCAAGCATTGATAATGCCAACAATTTTTTATTTGGGTTCAATAAAGTTCCATTAATAAATGGCGCATCGTTTTCATTCATCAGATTCAAATCAAAAATTGTTTTGAATGTATTGTTTTCAACCACGCCAACATCGCCGAAAAAATCATCTTTAATTACTACAACTTCACCCAAATTTTTATTTGAAAAACATCCTGCAATACCAGCTTGTAAAATAATGTCAGGTTTTTTTTTATTAATAAAATCGGTTAAAAAATAAGTTGTGGAAACAGAACCAATTCCGGTTATTAATACTTTTATTTCATGATTTTTTAGTGCATCATTTTCTTCATTAATAAAATCAATGGTTTGTTGAATTTCTTTACTCGTTGCGGCTGTAATCAAAATATACATGGTGCAAATATCGTAATCGCGGCGCATTTCAGCAGCACTTGGCTTTCCTTTGCTATGCATTATCTTTGCAAAAATTTTTTTAATGATATACCTGACGCGTGTGGAACATTTTAACGCAGCGCATAAATTATATAATCCTGCATGGAGCAAGGAAAAAAATGAAATTGTTTTTGGCAAATGTGCAAACGAAAATTGGCACGGGCACAATTATGAATTGTATGTAACTATAAAAGGCGAGCCAAATGCCGACACTGGTTTTTTGTACGATGTAAAAAAATTGAGCGACACGATTAAAGAACATGTGATTGAATTGCTTGACCATAAAAACCTGAATATTGATGTTGAATTTTTGAAAGATAAAATGTGCTCAACAGAAAATTTGGTGATTGGAATTTGGCAACAATTAATAATGCATTTACCAACAGAAGTAAAATTGCACGCGATTAAATTATATGAGACGCCAAGAATTTTTGTTGAATATTTTGGTGAGTGATAAATTTATTAATGTCATAAAAACGACGATATTTTTTTATAAGAATTTTTAATTTGAAGCGCTTTATTATGAATAAAAAAGTAGCAGTTTTTCGCAAAGAACATTTTAACGCGGCGCATCGTTTATTTAATCCTGCATGGGATGAAAAGCAGAATGATGCAGTGTTTGGTAAGTGTAATAATCCAAATTACCACGGGCACAATTATGAACTGGAAGTAAAAGTTGTGGGCGAACCTGATCCGGAAACAGGTTATGTTTTTGATTTAAAAAAACTATCAGACATTATTAATGAAAATGTTTTAGAAAAATTGGATCATAAAAATTTAAACCTTGATACAGTTTATTTTGAAAACATTAATCCAACTGCTGAAAATATTGTTATAGTTATTTATGAAATTTTACGGGAGAAAATCGATGAAAAATTTGATTTACAAATCCGTTTGTATGAAACCGAAAGAAATTTTGTTGAATACCCGGTTTAATGTGCAAATGTGAAAATGGCTCAATTGCACAATGATTTTAATGCAGAATATAACGAGAAAGCAACTAAAGAATTATATTAATATGCAAATGTGAAAATGGCTTAGTTACACAATTGAGTAATTTTCAAATTTCAAATTTTCAAATTAACAAAATGGCGTATAAAAAAACAGAAGAGTACGACGAAAAAGTTACCTCCGCATTGCTTGAAAATTATAAAGATTGTTTATCATTATTAGGTGAAGATCCGCAACGCGAAGGCTTATTGAAAACGCCGGAGCGCATTGCGAAAGCCATGCAATTTTTAACCCAGGGATATACGCTTGATGCAAAAGCAATTTTAAATTCTGCAAAATTTCATGAAGATGTGAGCGAGATGATTATTGTAAAAGATATAGAATTGTACAGCATGTGCGAACATCATATGCTTCCATTTTTTGGCAAAGCACACGTTGCTTATATTCCCAATGGATGGATTACCGGGCTTAGTAAAATTGCACGTGTTGTTGATACTTTTTCGCGCAGGTTGCAAGTACAGGAAAGATTGACAACGCAAATTTTAGAAGTGATTAAAGAAACGCTAAACCCGCTTGGAGTGGCCGTTGTTATTGAAGCTTCGCATCTTTGCATGATGATGCGCGGCGTGCAAAAACAAAATTCTGTTACCACAACTTCTGCTTTTTGGGGTGAGTTTGAAAAGAACGAAACACGCAGCGAGTTTATAAAACTTGTATCAGCAAAATTGCATTAATACGATTTTATTTTTTATAACGTGCCGCAAAGATTTTCTTTTTTGAATGATGTCTTTGTGGCATATTTGTTTTTGAAAAACGCCAGAGAATTATGAAACATGCGTATATTTTTCCGGGACAAGGTTCGCAATTTCCGGGTATGGGTAAAAGCCTTTATGAAAATAGCGCTTTCGCAAAAAAACTATTTGAGCAGGCAAATGAAATATTGGGCTTCCGCATTTCCGATATCATGTTTAATGGAAATGAAGAAGATTTACGCCAGACAAAAGTTACACAACCTGCCGTTTTTATTCATTCTGTAATAGCATTTAAAAGTATTGAAAACAATAAACCAGACATGGTTGCAGGACATTCTTTAGGAGAATTTTCTGCACTTGTTGCAAATGGTGTTTTAAGTTTTGAAGATGGTTTGCGATTGGTTTCCATTCGCGCGCTTGCTATGCAAAAAGCTTGTGAATTAAATCCTTCAACAATGGCTGCAGTGCTGGCTTTGGATGATAGTAAAGTAGAAGAAATTTGTAAAAAAGTTTCTGATGAAACCGGAGAAATTGTTGTTCCTGCAAATTATAATTGCCCCGGACAATTGGTAATAAGCGGCACTTTAAAAGGAATCGAAATTGCATGCGAAGCAATGAAAGTTGCAGGTGCAAAAAGGGCTTTGGTATTGCCGGTTGGTGGCGCATTTCATTCTCCATTAATGGCGCCTGCGCAAACTGAATTAAACGATGCTGTTAAAAAAATTACTTTCTATAATCCAACAGCATCGGTTTATCAAAACGTAGTTGCAAAAGCTGTTGTTGATAAAGAAGAAATAAAAAAGAATTTGGTTGATCAATTAACTGCCGCTGTTAAATGGTCGCAAAGTGTGCAGGCAATGATAAAAGACGGCGCATCAAAATTCACTGAAATCGGCCCTGGCAAAGTGTTGCAGGGTTTGGTACTAAAGATTAATAAAGAAGTGCAGGTTGATGGTGTTAGTTAATAATAGTTTTTTATTTAAATTGTACATCATAAATTTTTTCTTTTTTTCTATCACGCTTTCTTTAAATTTCATTTGTATTCAATAAAAATTATTTTTTGATTTCTATATTTTATTGAATTCAAATGGCACATTAACCTTCTCAACATTTAAATGAAACGTACTGATACTTTCAACTTACTTTTTTTATTTGCGGCAATTGTTATTATTTTCTACCCGGTTTTTTATACAGAATATTTATATACTGATGAAGCTTCGCAACTCTGGTATTTTAAAGATGGATTAAATTTTCACGCATCAGTTCCGCAAGGGCGTTTTCTTACTTATAAAATTTTTGAGTTTGTATTCAGCCACATTAAAACCATTCACGGTGTAATTTACTCACGTATATTTTCTTTGGCTGGATGGATTTTGTGCATTCCAGTTTGGTATTTTATTATTAATAAAATAATTGAAAAAAATAACCTTCCAAAAATTTTTACGCTGCTGTCATTAATCTATTTAATAAGCATGCCACCGTTTGCAATATCCATTGGCTGGGCATCTTGTATGGAACTTTTTGTTGCTTGCACAAGCGGTTTAGTTTCTGGTTATATTCTTTATAATTCAATAAAATATAATGGCAATCTGGTGCACGTTTCAACAACTGCAATTTTGTTATCAATTGTTTTTGGAGTAGCATCTTTGTTTACTTATCAAAATGGGTTTGGTTGTTTTTTTATTCCATTTTTTATCCAGTTTATTGCGGCTAAAAAGTTTTCGAAAAACATTAATATCGGCTTGGGCTTTTCATTAATGATTTATGTTTTTTATTTTATACTCTTTAAATATAGTTTAAGAACAAACGGCATGGAAGCCAGCGCCAGAAGCACTTTCGCCATTAATCCAATTAATAAAATAATATTTTTATTTACGCGCCCGTTGGCAACAGCTTTTCATTTTACATGTTTATTTAATGAAGAAAATATTTTCGGAGAAATTGTTTATATGATTCTTGCAGCTATTTGGCTGCTCATTTATTTTATCAATCAAAAATCAAAATCAGTAATTAATAAATTGTCTTTTCTGTTTGGCATTATTATTTTCTTCGTACTTATTTATTTGCCATCATTAATCGTTCAGGAAAATTATTCTTCAAACCGGACTTTGCTTGCTTTAAATTTTGTAACGCTTCTGTTGCTTGCAGAAACTTTTTTTTCATTGATAAAAAAAGAAAAACTGCAATTTATTATTGCAACAATTTTATCATTAATGTTTATAATAAATGGCTGGTATAATTTTAATAACCAGTTTTCAAAACCATTATCAAAAGAATATAGTTTGCTTAAAAATTTTGTGTTGAACAATTATACACCACATACAACTGCCATATATTTTATACAACCTGCAGAAAATACATTTGAAAAAAAATATGGAATAACAAGATCGTGGGATGAATTTGGTGTGCCTTCAACCGCAAAAAAATGGGCGCCCGAACCATTAATAAAACAAATGATTTTTGAAAAAACGGGCAATAGAGAAATGGCGGAGAAGTTAATTGTTATGACTTGGAAAGATGAAGAAGCATTTCAACAATCAGGAAAAAATATTTCCAAAGAAGTTTTGTTTATTGATTTTGATAAAATGCTTTCTGCATACCAATTGAGTTTGTAAAAAAATTTTTATTAATCTTATTAATTAAGACTTTAAACATCAATGCTACAGTTTACCCATTCTGCATCAAAGTTTGCATTGAATTTCTTATAGAAATTAATTGCAGGTTCATTCCATTCCAAGACCTGCCAAACAATGCCTGATAAATTTTTTTCTTTTGCTTCTTCTATTAATTTTTCTATTAATAATTTTCCAATTCCTTGTCCGCGCATTTTTTCTGTAACTATTAAATCTTCTAAATACATGCGCTGGCCTTTCCATGTGCTGTAACGAATATAATACAAAGCAAAGCCTTCTACTTTTCCATTTTCTTCAGCCGCAAATGCCCACCACACGGGCGTTTCGCCAAACCCGCTTTTTATAAAATGATCTAAAGTTACCGTTACTTCGTCAGGCGCTTTTTCATAAACGGCTAATTCATTAATCAATTCTAATAATCTTTTGCAATCATCTTCAATAACTCTTCTGATAACAACACTCATAAAAAATTCAATTATTAGTCCGGAAAAAATGTTTGATAATTTTTAATTCTTTTAAAAATATTTTATAAAGATTGCTATTAAGAAAGTGCATGAATTAAATCAGCAATAATATCCTGGATGTTTTCCATACCAACGCTCATTCTTATTAATCCATCTGTGATGCCATATTTTTCACGCAGTTCTTTTGGTACACCATAATGCGTCATTGATGCAGGATGGCTTAATAATGTATCGCATGTTCCGAGGGAAACGGTGCGCGTGCACATGCGTAATTTATTCATGAAATTTATTCCTGCTTTCAATCCGTCTTTCAATTCAAAACTCAACATGGCGCCGGGATGTTTCATTTGTTTCATCGCAACTTTATGATCGGGATGAGAATCAAGCCCGTTATAATTTACTTTGGAAATAACCGGATGTTGTTTTAAAAAATGCGCCACTTCCATTGCATTGCTGCAATGGCGATCCATGCGGACTTCCAAAGTTTTCATTCCATTCGTTAATAAAAAAGCATCGAAAGGATTGCTGTTGCCACCAAGCAAACGATGTGTTTTGGTAGCTTTTGTTTTCATAAATTCCAAATCTTTTCCAATCAAAATTCCACCGATTGAAGTGCCGTGGCCATTTAAAAATTTTGTGGTGGAATGAATTACAAAATCAACTTTATAACGAAAAGGTTGTTGCAAATATGGTGTTGCAAAAGTATTATCGCACGCAACAATAAGATTATATTTTTTTGCAAGCTTGCTCAGTTCATTAATATCAACGCACTGAATTGTAGGATTGGCGGGCGTTTCAAGGTAAAGCATTTTTATAGATGGATCTGTTTTCATCGCTTCTTCCGCTTTGTTCAAATCGCGCAAATCTACAATTACAGATGTAATGCCAAGATCAGGCAACGCTTTATTAAAAATTTCTTCTGTTCCACCATATAATGAAAAATGAGAGAGAACCGTGTCGCCTGATTTTAAATTCATCAGCATTAATGTGCTGATGGCAGACATGCCTGATGAATGTAAAATGGCTTTCAATTGCAAATGATTTCCGAGTTCATCTTTTAATTCATACGCTTCCATCGCGGCAATTTTTTCTTCCGCTTCTGTAAAAGTTGGATTGCCCCAGCGTGTATAGATATATCCCGGTTCTTCTCCGCTAAACCTGCGCATTCCCTGCTCTGCATCGTCGTATACAAATGTGCTGGTTGCATAAATGGGAGTAAGGTGCGCATAATTTGGATCCTGCACATGGCCCGCATGAATTGCCAATGAACTAAAACCACTGAGCGGAAATTTTTTATCTGACATAATTTTATTAATAAGAAAGTAAAAACTGTAGATAATAAGATTGGTGAAAAAACAGCTTAAAACATTAATGAACTTTTGTTCATTAATAAAAAATTGAAATCAATAACCCCATTTAACCCACGTGGCGCCCCAAGTGAAACCGCCGCCAAATGCAGCAAGCACTAGATTGTCGCCTTTTTTTAACTGGCTTTCCCAATCGCACAAACACAATGGAATGGTTGCTGCTGTTGTATTTCCATAACGATGGATATTAATCATCACTTTTTCATTGGAAAGTCCCATGCGTTTTGCAGTGGCATCAATAATACGTTTGTTTGCCTGGTGTGGCACAAGCCATGCAATATCTTCTGACTTTAAATTATTTTTTTCCATTAACTCGGCGCTTACATCGGCCATGCGGCTCACGGCATATTTAAATACTGTTTGCCCTTCCTGAAAAATGTAATGATCTTTATTTGCAACAGTTTCATAAGAAGCTGGTTTTAATGAACCGCCGCCCTTCATATGTAAATAATTTTTTCCGCTGCCGTCGCTTTTTAAAATACTGTCTAATATTCCGAAGCCTTCATAATTTGGCTCGAGCAAAACCGCGCCTGCGCCATCGCCAAAAATTACGCAGGTGCTGCGATCGCTGTAATCAACAATGGCGCTCATTTTATCAGAACCTACAATAATTATTTTTTTATAACGGCCGCTTTCAATATACATCGCGCCGGTTGTTAATGCATATAAAAACCCGCAACAGGCTGCGCTCATATCATAACCCCAAGCATTTTTTGCCCCGATTTTATCACACACAATATTTGCCGTTGCAGGAAAATACATATCGGGCGTAACGGTGGCCACAATCAAACAATCAATCTCCAGCGGATCAAGGTTTCTTTTTTTACACAATTCCAAAACTGCGGGAATACACAAATCAGACGTGGCTTTGCCGGTGCCTTTTAATATTCTTCTTTCTTCAACGCCGGTTCTTGTTTTAATCCATTCATCGTTGGTGTCAACCATTTTTTCAAGGTCGGCATTCGTTAATTTATCTTCAGGTACAAAACCTCCGATGGCTGTAATTGCTGCGGTTATTTTTTGGCTCATTATATTCCGTTCTTATTAATAAATTATTGTGGCAAAGGTGCTTTAAAATTTTTATTTGCTTTGCAAATTTAGGGATGCCCGTCTTATCTAAACATTTTTCAACTATTTTCGCGATTATGATTGCTTTTTTGAGAGGGGATTTTGTACACAAAACACCTGCAACTGTTTTTATTGATGTTCACGGAGTTGGCTATGAAGTATTAATAAGCCTGAATACTTTTTCTAAAATTCAACATTTGGAAAAAGGTATTTTGCAAATTTATTTTCATGTGCGTGAAGATGCGCAAATACTTTTCGGCTTTTTTGATATTGACGAAAAAGAAATGTTTATTTTATTATTAAGCGTTTCCGGCGTTGGCGCTTCAACCGCGCGCATGATGCTTTCTTCTATGAAGCCCGATGAGATTGCGCGCGCCATTTTGCAGGGCAATACAAAACAGTTAGAAAGTATTAAAGGAATCGGAAGAAAATCTGCAGAAAGAATTATTTTAGAACTCCGCGATAAAGTCGGCAAAAACATACACGAATCAAATAATTCCCCATTGATAAACAATACCTTGGAGCAAGATGCGTTAAATGCATTAATTGCCCTCGGAATAGCCAGAACTGCTGCCGAAATGGCCATCAAAAAAGTGATGGCTGCCGATGCCGGTTCTGACAAAGTTGAGGACATCATTAAGAAAGCCTTAAAATCTTTGTAGCCTATCGGAACTGATTTCTACCTAACTAATTCTTGTGAAGAGTTTGTCCCGTTTCTTATTTCGACTATTTTTTGCAACGGTATTGCTAACCGCCGTTTTGTTTGTGCTTTGCGCAAGCGCTTCGGCAAACCCGTATTTTAAAAGCGATACGATTATACCGTTAAAAAGACTGCCCGATTCGCTGCATTTTCCCATCAGCGACAGGAGGGGCGATATATTTACTACTCCCGATAATAATCCTTTCAATTTAAAAGACCCGAAAAATATTAAGGATTCGATTGAGTATGATCCAAAAACAAAACAATATTTTATTGTTGAAAAAATCGGAACGCATTATTACCGCAAACCAACTTACCTAACCTTTGATGAATATTTGCGCATCAAATCGCAGCAGCTTGAAGATGATTATTTCCGCAAGCGCGCAGATATGTTAAGCGCATTAAACAAGAAAAAACCGCAACCAAAATTATCAGTTACAGAAAGTTTATTCAACCGTCTTTTTGGAAACGCAAAACCTGATATTAAACCGCAGGGAAATGTTGATATTACCGCGGGCTATCAAGGACAAAACGTACAAAACCCGACACTTCCGGAAAGCGCGCGCAAAACCGGCGGCTTCGATTTTAATATGGATGCAAACGTAAGTGTGCTTGGAAATATCGGCAATAAACTAAAACTGCCGATAACTTATAACACGCTTGCGAATTTCGATTTTATGAACCAGCTAAAACTGGATTATACCGGCGGCCCGGATGAAATCATTAAAAAAATTGAAGCAGGAAATACTTCATTCACCACAAAAAGTACATTAATAACCAGCGCGCAATCTTTGTTTGGGTTAAAAACTCAGTTGCAGTTTGGTAAACTTTCTGTTACCGCAGTAATCGCAACACAGAAATCTCAAAGCCAGTCGCTTGGTTTGCAAGGCGGCGCTGCCACTACAAATTTCCAGTTTAAGGCAGATGATTATGATGAAAACCGTAACTTTTTGCTGGCGCAATATTTTAAAAATAATTACAATAAGGCAATGCAAAGATTGCCAATTGTTACTTCACAAGTACAGATTTTGCGCATGGAAGTTTGGGTTACCAACCGCAATGGAATAACCGGCCAAATACAAGCGAGAGACGTTGTGGGTTTGATGGATTTGGGAGAATCTACTCCGTATAATAAAAATATTCATGCACAAAGCGGTTTGGCTTATCCATTTAATGATGCCAATGATGAGTACCGCAGGATTATTAATGACCCTAACAGCCGTGTTTCATCAACAGCTATTAATAAATTAAATTCATTAGGCTTAACGCAGGTGCAGGATTTTGAAAAGGTGTATGCAAAAAAACTGGATTCATCGGCGTATACTTTTTCTCCGCAAATTGGTTTTATTACATTAACGCAACAGTTGCAGCCAGATGATGTGCTGGCAGTTGCTTATCAATATAGTTACAACGGGCAAATTTACCAGGTTGGTGAATTTTCTCAGGATATCCCGCCAGATACTACGGCCGGAAATTATTCAGGTTCTTCAAAAGTGCTGTACTTAAAATTGCTGAAAGCAACTTCTCAGCGCACCAACCTTCCTATCTGGAACCTGATGATGAAAAATATTTATACGCTGAAAACCGGCACAGGCAACGTTCTTACAAATGTTCAGCCAGCAGGTTTCCAGTTAAACATATTATATGACGAACCAAGCAAAGGGCAAAAAAGATATTTGCCTGCCGGCGATAAAGTTGGCGTTCCATTATTAAGCGTATTGAATTTAGATCGTTTAAACAGCCACAACGATCCGCAACCGGATGGTGTGTTTGATTATTTGGAAGGTTATACAATCATCTCAACCCAGGGCAGGATTATATTTCCCGTCCTTCAACCGTTTGGGAGGGACCTTGATTCGCTTGCTTTCCAAAACTCGCAATCCATTGCACCAACCTATATCTTTCATCAATTGTATGATACAATCAAAGCCGTTGCGCAAACTTTTGCAAATGTCGATCGGTATATTATTAGCGGTATTGCGAAAGGACAAGCAACTTCAGATATTTCGCTTGGCGCATTAAATGTGCCGCCTGGTTCTGTTGTTGTAACTGCCGGCGGACAAACATTAAGAGAAAACGTAGATTATATTGTTGATTATAATTTGGGAACGGTAAAAGTTATTAACCAGGCCATCACCAACTCCGGCGTGCCCGTTAATGTTAAGTTTGAAAACAACGCAAGTTTTGGCACACAGCAAAGAAGTTTTACCGGCGTTCGCCTCGATTATCTGGCAACAAATACAGCTAAAGAATCCTTTAATATCGGCGCCACTTTTGAGCGTTTAAAAGAACGCCCTTATTTTACCAAAACAAATTATGGTGAAGATCCAATCGACAATGTGATGTATGGAACTGATATCAATTATCGTTCGCAATTGCCGCAGGTAACGCGTTTTCTTAATAAATTTTATTCAACAAAAGAAAGCAGTACCATCACCGCTTATGGTGAAGATGCATTTTTAAAACCCGGCCATCCTGCGCAAATTGGTAAAGGCAGCAGCGGAACAATTTATATTGATGATTTTGAAGGGTCGACAAGTTCCATTGATTTGCGTTTTCCATTAACAAGCTGGGCGCTTGCTTCAACGCCGCAAAACAACGGGCTTTTTCCCGAAGCTACTTTAAATGATTCTCTTGCTTATGGATACAACCGCGCAAAATTGGCGTGGTATAATATTGAACCAACCTTGCAGGACAATACAAATTCAAACAACCCGGTTGCCGGTTATCAAAATTTTGCTGATCCGCGCATCGCCGCCGTGAGTGTGCAACAATTATTTCCGCAACAAACGCCGCAATTCGGGCAAGCGCAATTGGTAACTTTTGACCTTGCTTATTATCCAACAGAAAAAGGCCCTTATAATTTTGAAGTTAAGCCAACAGCAATTTCTGCAGGTACAGACCCAAATACAGGAAAATTATTAAAACCAGCTTCGCGATGGGGCGGAATAATGCGTTCAATTGACCAGACAGATTTTGAAACCAATAATATTCAGTATATAGAATTCTGGATGCAAAACCCGTTTTTATTAAACAGGAGCAGCGCCGGCGGCCAGTTGTATTTTGATTTGGGAAGTGTGTCTGAAGACATTGTTCAGGATGGGAAAAAAATGTATGAAAATGGTTTGCCAACACCAAATATTACTGCAGCCACAGATACATCCGTTTGGGGACGAGTGCCACTCAACCCGATACAAGTTACCAATGCATTCAGTAATGATCCAACAGATCGGCCTTACCAGGATGTGGGTTTTGACGGCCTTAATGATGATAGTGAAAGGGTTCATTTCAACAATTATTTAAGCCGCGTTGCCGCAAGTTTTGGAACAGGTTCCGGTGTTTATCAAAAAGCATTGAATGATCCATCAAATGACAACTTTGTAAACTACCGCGATGCAACTTACGATGCAGCAAAAACTGATATTCTTGGCCGTTATAAAAACATTAATAACCCGCAGGGAAACTCGCCTGTTGCTTCAACCGGTTCGCAATATGTAAGTGCAGCAACCATGTATCCTGACCAGGAAGATTTGAACCATGATAATACATTAAACCAGTTAGAAGCTTATTTTGAATACAAAGTAAACCTTGCGCCAGACAGCATGAGAGTTGGATCAAGTTTTATCACAGACAGTATTTCTTTTACGCCGAGTGGCGGTGTAAACCAATCTTGGTACCAGTTCAGGATTCCTATTAATGCGTATAATAAAAACGTTGGCAACATTCCGGATTTTAAATCAATCCAGTTTATGAGAATGTTCCTTAATGGTTTCAGCGATACTTCTGCTGTCGTTTTTCGTTTTGCAGAATTGCAATTAATAAGAGATTCATGGCGCAATTTCAGTTACGTTTTAGATACTACCGGAAACTATACTTTGCTGCCGGTTACCAGCACAACTTCTTTTAATGTAACGGCTGTTAATATCGAACAAAACAGTACGCGCACGCCAATTCCTTATGTAATTCCGCCGGGCATTCAGCGCCAGCAATCATTAAGCACAAACAATACAAATGTGTTGCTTAATGAACAGGCGATGAGTTTGCAAATATGTAATCTCGCAAATGGCGATGCGCGCGGAGTTTATAAAACAGTAAACCTCGATTTGCGCAAATATGGAAAGATGGATATGTTCATCCATGCAGAATCTGCGCAAACACAAACAAGCTTTAATGATTTTGATTTGTACGCTGTAATCCGCCTTGGTAGCGACTTTATAAGCAATTATTATGAAATACAAATACCGCTTCGCAAAACAATTTGGGGCGCAACATCTGCTACAGACATTTGGCCGGATTCGAATGCGCTTAATCTAAACCTGAACCGTTTGATACAATTAAAAACGGATAGAAATGCGAACGGAACTTCAGGCAATTATTTTAAAGAAACAGATGCGAACGGAAAAATATATGCGATTTTGGGTAACCCGAATCTTGGCCAGGTGCAGGCATTTTTCCTTGGCGTAAAAAATGTTCGCCAACCAAATCCGATATGTACAGAAATATGGTTTGATGAATTGCGTTTGTCGGAGATTAATGATGAAGGCGTTGGGCTGCAATTGGAAGGGTAGATATGAAACTTGCTGATCTCGGAACGGTTTATATTTCCGGCAGCCATAAATCTGCAGGTTTCGGAACAATTGATCAGCACATTAATGAACGTTCTACAGATAATATTACACAGGTTGATGGCGCCGCAAATTTGCAATTAGGAAAACTGTTGCCAAAAAAAGCAGCCATTTCTGTTCCGATGTATGCAAGTATCTCTACATTAACAAGCAAGCCGGAATATGATCCGTTTGATTTGGATATAAAATTAAAAGATAAGCTGAAAGCCGCGCCGGCAAAGGAACGTGACTCGATCAAAGAACAAGCCGTTGATGCCACCACAATTAAAACAGTCAATTTTACCAATGTTAAAAAGAACAATGTTTCAGGTAAAAAATTAAAACCCTGGAGCATCGAAAATTTTGATTTGAGTTATTCATATACCCGATCAGAACACCATAATGCTATTGCGGTAGAAGATGAATATATTACCAACAAAGGTGGCCTGGGTTACAATTATATTCATACACCAAAATTTTTGCAACCATTTCAAAAAAGAATTAAATCGAGATCGAAATGGTATTCGCTTGTTAAAGATCTCAACATTAATCCGGTGCCATCGGTATTGAGTTTCAGGGCAGATGTGAACCGGCAATTCGGCGCCTATCGTTCACGGAATATTGGCGGCCCGCAAAATATTTTGCCGGAAACTTATAATAAGTTTTTCAATTTTAACCGCAACTATGTTTTGAGATGGGATTTGACAAGATCATTAAACCTTGATTTTTCTGCCATTAATCTCGCAGTTGTTGATGAAGACAGCGGCAGGCTGAATAAAAATGGCCGCAGCAAAATGTGGAACAATTTTTTAAAAGGCGGCAGAAATCTTTCTTACCAGCAAACTACAAATATTTCCTACGCGTTGCCAACGGCAAAACTTCCATTAATAGATTGGACAACCATCCGCGTTGGTTACAGTTCTACTTATAGCTGGACGGCTGCATCTTTACTTGCAACAACACTTGGAAATACGTTGCAAAACACGCAGCAAAAAAATGTAACTGCCGAACTTGATTTTACAAAACTCTACACCAAATGGCGATGGATGCGCGCGCTCGAAATAAGCCCGGCAAAAAATGCGCCGCCAAAAACCAATACAATCGGAAAAAATACACCTGATGTTCCGAAAAATAAAAATGATACAACCAAGAATAAAACCGTTTTAAAAAATCCAAACACACCAGCGCAACTTAACGGCCTTGAAAAAGGTTTGGGAAGAATATTAACTGCGTTGAAACATGTTAATATCAATTATTCTGAAAATTCTTCATCAACCATTAATGGTTATTTAGACAGCACGCAATTGCTAGGAATGGATCTTAAAACCGGTGAACCTGGTTTGGGTTATATTTTTGGCAAACAACCAGGCAGAGGTTTTGTAGATCACCTTGCGCAAAAAGGATTAATAACGCATGATACAACTTTGAATTTTCAAAACCTGCAAGCCTTTAATCAGAAGCTGAGCATCACTGCACAAATACAACCCGTAAGAGATTTAAGTATTGATCTAAGCTTTGATAAAAATTTTGGAAAAACATATTCAGAATTGTTTAAGGATACAATTGGCAACGGAAGCTATGCGCACCTGAATCCCTATACTGGCGGCACTTTCAGCGTAAGCTTTATTTCTATAAAAACATTATTTGAAAAAAATTCGCCCGACCAGGTTTCCGGAACTTTTCAAAAATTTGAAGGTTATCGCGCTATAATTTCTGATCGTTTGGGAAATAAAAATCCATATTCAGGATCGCAGGGCGCAGATGGATTTTATAAAGGTTACGGGCAATATTCGCAGGATGTATTAATACCTGCATTCATCGCCGCGTACACTGGAAAAGATCCTAAAAAGATTTCATTAATAGATGAAACAAATTCGAGTATTCGTTCCAATCCTTTTTCCGGTTATTTGCCAAGGCCGAATTGGCGCATCGCTTACAATGGTTTAAGCAAACTGCCGTTTTTTGATAAAATTTTTACAAGTTTTAATATAACCAATGCATACACAAGTACGCTAAGTATGGGCGGTTTCACTTCATCATTATTATACCAGGATCCTTTTGGCATTCGTTATCCAGGATTTATAGATACAACTTCCGGCAATTTTGTTCCGTTTTTTGCGGTGCCGAACATAACTATTACAGAACAATTTGCGCCGCTGTTAAATATCGATATGCAATTTGTAAACCAGTTGCAGGCGCGCATTGGCTTTAATAAATCAAGGCAGTTAAGTTTGAGTATGATCGATTATCAAATGACCGAAAGCCGCTCAACAGAATTTACAATTGGTGGTGGTTGGAAGAAAAAAGGTTTGCCCATTCCATTTAAAATAAAAATGCCAGGCAAAACGGAAGCCTCGAAAAAATTAGATAATACATTAACCTTTCGCCTTGATATAAGCATCCGCGACGATGTGACCTCAAACACATATCTCGATCAAACGGCTGCATTGCCAACAGGCGGACAAAAAGTAATTACCATTTCGCCATCGATTGATTATGTATTAAGCAACCGCATTAATATGAAATTATATTTCGATCAAAGAAGGGTTGATCCAAAAATATCAAGCTCGCCGCCAATTACAACAACACGCGGCGGTTTGCAAATACGCATTTCATTAGCGCCATAAAAACTTATTAATAAACTTTTGCCAGTTGGCGGATTAATAAATTGAAAATATTAATCCGCCAACTGCATCTGCCAACCATCATCTCATTTCTCTCCGCTATCTTTATATAAATACTTTAATCAACACATGCAAAACCTGGTTTCCATTTGCATTCCTGCATATAAGAGAACAATATTTTTAAAACGGTTGCTGGATTCAATCGCCACTCAAATCTATAAAAATTTTGAAGTAATTGTTACAGATGACAGCCCGGATGATGATGTAAAACAATTGTGTGATTTGTATACTAATCAATTCACTTTATTTTATTACCGGAATATTAAACAACTAGGAACGCCTGAAAACTGGAACGAAGCGATAAGAAAATCGAATACGCCATGGATAAAAATAATGCATGATGATGATTGGTTTACTGATGAAAAAAGTTTGCATGAATTTATTAATGCGATCGAAAAAAATCCATCATCATCATTTATTTTTTCTGCGTATAAAAATGTTTTTATTAATGAAAATAAAACGAAAGATATTTTTATTAATACCTTTCGTTACAACATGCTTTGCAAAAAACCCGTCACACTTTTTTCTGAAAATAGTATTGGCCCGCCAAGTTGTGTAATTTTTAAAAAGAATAATATTTTGTTCGATAACAAATTTCAATGGGTTGTGGACTTTGATTTTTACATCCGTTATTTATTGTCGGCAAAACCATTTTATATAAAAAAAGTATTAATAAATATCGGCATCAGCGATACGCAGGTAACGCAACAAAGTTTTAGAAAACCGGAAATAGAAATTCCAGAAAATTTTTTGCTGCTGCAAAAAGTTGGCTCAGCGCAGTTAAAAAATATTTTGGTTTTTGATGCTTGGTGGCGCTTAATAAGAAATTTGAAAATTAAAAATATAGCGTATATAAAAAGCTTTGGTTACAATGGAGATGTGCCAGAAAAAATTATTTCCATCATAAATTTTCAAAATAAAATCCCTTCATCAATTTTAAATATTGGCATCGTTTCAAAGTTATTAATGTTGATTTGTTTTCTGTAAAGTGCGCCAGTAAAGCGTTTCAGCCGAAATTATTTTTTTGTAAATAAGTGTATAATCGTTTGCATTTATTAGATAAGTGAAAGATTATATTTACTTTGCGCAAAAAACTAAAATGAGAAAATTATTTACAACCTTGTTCCTTTTTTCAGCAATTACGTTGCTGTTTACCAACTGTAAAAAAGATAACCCAACAGTTTTACATCCTCCGGTTGCAGTAGCTGGCGCAGCACAAACCATTCAATTGCCAATTGATTCTGTTACATTATCAGGCTCTGGTAAAAGTGTCGACAGTAAAATCACCGGTTATTTATGGAGTGAAATTTCTGGCCCCAATGTTCCCGTTATTGCCAGTGAAAGTTCGCCAACAACAATAGTTCGCGGCATGATTGCAGGAACTTACACTTTCCAGTTTTTAGTGATCGATAGTTTAGGTTTGTCTGGTGTTGATACAATGTCAGTTGTTGTAATGCC
Source organism: Bacteroidota bacterium (assembly GCA_013288945.1). Lineage (GTDB taxonomy): Bacteria > Bacteroidota > Bacteroidia > Chitinophagales > Chitinophagaceae > Puia. The sequence goes on from JABDAZ010000001.1 coordinate 139,307, forward strand.
TTCCTTGGTTGATACACTTATTTTGCAACCTTCCAATAATCCTGACGAAATGATTTTTGCAGGAAATGCTACAGATAATTATTCCAATACAAATGTTACCGAAACAGTTGCTGGCGCGTGGACACAGAATAGTTTATTAGATGTAATCCGCGGCGTATTTAAATTTGATTTGAGTGCAATACCTGCTAACGCAACAATTATTTCTGCGAAACTTTCTCTGTATTCTAATCCTGTTCCTTTGAATGGAGATTTGATTCATGCAAATTCTGGCCCGACAAATCAATTCTATATTCAGCGTATTAATAGCAGTTGGAATTTAAGTTCTACTTTTCAAAATCAACCAAGTGTTGATACAACCAACGAAGTTCTTATTCCACAAACCAATTTACCTTTTCTTGATGTAACAGATGTTGATGTTACAGGTATGGCATCACAAATGTATACAGGTACAAACTATGGTTTTATGATTCGCCTTCAAAATGAAACGATTTATAACGACAGGGATTTTTGTTCAAGTAAAAATGCAGATGCAACAAAACATCCTAAACTTGTAATAATTTATCAGCTTAAATAAAATAAATATTCAGGATAAAAAAAGAATTCTATACTCTTTTATAAATTTTGTTTTCGTAAATCTCCGGCTTGCATAATCATATGCATTGCCGGAGATTTTTTTTAGAAGATATGTATCGTTTGTAAGCAGTTTAATTTTTTGTACAGCAAGTTTAATAACCTCATTTTCATTTTCAATGGCATTAATAAGCAATGCATTTTCTTCGTTTGTTAAATGCATTTTATTTCCCGGCAAAGCAGTTACAACCGGCACACAACCACAAGCCATCGCTTCTTTTATAAACATCGGGAAACCTTCATATGCAGAAACGAGTAAAATAATATTTGCATTGTTGTATAATTTATACATGATTTTTTTATCACTGATTTCTCCATGTATCAATGAATATTGTTTTGTCAATTCACTCAATTCATCTTGCATAGTTCCTGCAAAATGAAAATTAACAGGAATATTTTCATTAATACATTGCTTCACAATTTCATTAATAAGATGAATTCTTTTTTGTGGCCCGCCGCGGCCTGCATATAATATTTTTAATGGCAATGAAAAATCTTTTTCCTGTAGTGGTTGAATGTCAACGCCTGGTTCAATAAATAAAATTCTTTCTGTGTATTTTTTTTCAATGTTGTATTCTAAATATTGTTTTTCAATATTTGATAATGTAAATGAATCATAAACAATTCTGTTTGTAAGAAATTTATAATTAGCTAATCCAAAAAATTCCATTCCTCTTTTTCCAAAAGTAAAATTGTGCAATAATTCTATCGTAGATAAATGCCTTTTTAAAAACGGAAGCATGTCATAAAAAAAAGTGCTGTTTGCGCCAAACACGTGCGCTTTTTTATGGCGATTAATATAAAAAACAAAATAGTGTACGGTAAATAATCGGAAAAATAAATTATCGCACCAAAAATGAATATCACTTGATTCCGTATTTGAAATTGAAAAAAATTCATCTTTTAATTTGTTGTTGATCGACTTTCTGGTAAAGAAAACTTGCTTAAATGTATCATCAATACTATTAAGAATATCTAAATGAATTCGCTGTGCGCCTCCGATTGCATAGCGATCAAAAAAGAAAAATAAACCGGTTGGGTTTTTCTTTTTTAATAATGCGAATGGATATAAAAATAGTAATGCAAACGGATAAGTTATCCATAGCAAAATTTTGAAAATTTTTATTTTTGTAAGGTTATGCATTAATAAAATCTGCTGCTTTTTTTGTAGTATATCCCCAATAAAAATGTTCAAAATAAATTGGCGGAATATCTTTTTTGATGGAAGATGATTTGATAATCAGCTCCACAAAATTATACCAGTCATTATCGTTTGATAATAATAATTTCTCATTGCACCAATTGGTATTAATTCCTGTAGCGCCAAGTTTTGTTGAAACGGCATTCAAATTATTGCCTAATGCTTCCACCAGTTTTGTTTTTATTCCGCCGCCTTCTGTAATTGAATTTAAAAAAATATCTGCGCCTTTAAAGTATAAACCAACATCGTCAACAAACCCTGCGAAAATAACATTGGTATATTTTTTACTTGTAATCTCCACCGGAATATCTCTTCCGCAAATAATTATTTTATATAAAAAACCATTTTGCTTTTGTAGAATTGGATTAATAATATCTGTGATAATTTTAAGCGCTTCAATATTCGGACGATAATTAAATGCGCCATTAAAAAATAAAATAGTTTCTTCTTTTTTTATGGCATACAAATTCCTGATTTCATCTTTGCAGCGTTGTATGTCTATTGTTGACGGAGCTTTATCCCATTCAATTCCATACGTCATCGTAATGCATTTTGCAGCATTTAATTTAAATGAATTGATTGCATAATTTCTATCATCATCATGGATAAAAAAATTATAATCTGCATTGCGGTGCGTCCATTTTTCATATTGCCACAAAATTTTCCACCACCATTTGCCCAACGTTTTCCAACGCAGGCCTTCTATATTATGCGAATGAACAATCAATTTAACGCCGCAAAATTTTTTTAATAAAACACCAAGCCAACCGTAATAAGGATGTTCAATAAGCAAATGCGTTGCGTTATTTTTTTTAATGATTTTTCTTATCAAAAAAAAATAAAAAATATTAATGTAACGCAGCTGTGAGTTGGAAAGAATATTTAAAACTTTATAATCCGGCGCAGCCGAAGGATCATTTTTTTTTGTGGTTACACAAATGAGTTGAAGATGTTTTGAAAAATAATTGTTAAACAAAGCAACACCTTTTTGGCCGCCAACTTTTGCCGGTAAAAAAGGATAAGAAACAATGCTTATTACTGTTGCCATTAAAAAATTGATATAAAAAACCGCTGAGTTTTTCTCAACGGTTAATGTTTTTTTGAATGTTGTTATGCTGTTGGCCGATCTTTATTTTTCCAAGCCATCGCAATGGCCGCGATTAATAAAAGATACGCAATGATGGATGAAAGAACGGTGATTGTATTTGATAATTTATAAACAGCAGGCTCAAAGCGAAACTGAATAATATGATCGCCAGCGGGAACCGCCATACCTCTTAATATATAATTCACTTTCACGTAATCAGCTTTGGTTCCATCTAAATATGCGTTCCAGCCTTTATCATAATATACTTCGCTAAACACTGCAAACTGGTTTGACTTTGCAGAAAATTTATACGTTACCGTATCATTATTATTTGCAGTTAAAGCAATATTTGCTGCACTATCAAACTGTGGTAAAAACTTTATGTACTTTTCATATTTCTGTTGCACGATTGCCGTGTCGTGCACATTAATACTGTCAAGCGCTTTCATTTCTTCATCGCCATTTTTTACATAATGAATATTTTTTACCAGCCAGCAAGGCCCGAATGCACCTGAATTTAACATCGCTGTAGGTTGCCCGTTTTGCGGGTTTTTTTGGATTACATATTTTGTATTCAGCATATTAATAACCATCAAATTTCCTTTCATTAATTGATGTTCAATAATATCCTGGTACAAACCAAGTTTTGCCGGAGAATAACCACCGATAGAATTATGATGATAAGAAACGCGCGAATCCTGCGACCAGCCTTGTTCTGCGCCGGGATCAAACACACGGAAATTGTGATCAGGATCTTTACTTATTTGCATATCTGCTTGCGTAGGAACAAATGACGATTCAGAATCTGCAGGTTCTAAAAAATTATCATCATTCAAATAAATTCTTCCTTCAGCTAATAAATCATAACTGCTTAAAACTATTAATCCTGCAATTACAACAACTGGTTTTATTTTATCTTTTAAAAATAAAACGATTAATGAAGCAGCGAGCGCGATTAATATAATTGTTCTTAATAAATCATACCCGAAAAGCGATTGCCTGTCTGCCTGCAAACCTTTTATTAATCCACTGCTTATTTCATTGGCTTGTTGCACCATTTCCGGCGTCGCTTGCTTACCGCGGCCTTGTGTTAACTGGCTTACGAAACTTTCTTTAATGTTATTATCGTTAAATCCTTTGTAATCGTTGGTAAAATAAATGACTGCTAAAATAACAAGCAATCCTGCAGTTATATATGCAGCAGGTTTTAGTTTGTTCCAGGTAATATCTTTTTTTTCTTTAGTGAACAAAAGTTCATTTAAGCCGAGCGCGGCAAGCAATGGAAAAACAAGTTGTGGCATTACCAATGCAATTGTTGGCGCGCGGAATTTATTATAGAACGGCAAGTAATCAAACAAAAAATAATTGAACATGGAAAAGTTTTTTCCCCAAGCCATTAATATGCCAAGCAGCGCCGCGCTTAATATCCACCACTTGTGCCAGCTTTTTACATATACCATTCCGACTATAAAAAGAAAACAAATAATTGCGCCAAGATAAACCGGCCCGGATGTGCCACGTTGTTGCGCGCCCCAATAGGAATATACATTAACCATGCGCAATGCATTGTCTTCCGGAATGCCCACCTCTGCTGCTTTTTCTGAAAATTTTGAACTGCCTGAAATTTGTTTTCCATCAGAACCGCCACCATAAATTCCAGGAACGATTAATGTAAAAGTTTCAGGAATTCCATAGCTCCAGTCGAACGCATAATCTTTATCGAGGCCGCCTTTGGTTTTATTTTTTATATCAATATTTGTAAGTTCTGTTTTGCCACCGCGCATCGTTTCTTTGCTGTATTCCTGCAATGGCAAAAGGCTTATTGCATATGTTCCAAAGCCAAGCAAACCTGCAACAACGGCGATGGCTATACCAACAAATGCGTTTTTAATTTGCTGTTGTTTATAACTATAAATTAAAAATGCAATCGTTATAAAAACGAGCATAATACCTGTATAATAAATCACCTGCACATGCTGCGTACTAATCTGGAAACCAAAAAAGATCGCAAACAAAGCTGCACCAATCAGGTATTTGCGCTGGTAGATTAATAACAAACTTGCAATAACTGCAGGCGCATAACCAATCGCGTACAACTCAGTCTCATGGCCAACTGCGACGAGTATCGGGTTAAAAGTTGCATAGCCATATGCAAGCGCAGCCATTATGCCAATCCATGGATTTACGCGCAACACTTGCGTAAGAATATAAAAACAAATGCAAGCGAGAAAGAAAAAACAAATGGGTTTTGGCAAATTTAATGTCAGCAAATAACTCAAATAACCTGTTGCAATTTTAGAGCTTGCATCCAATGCAAAAGTGTATGCTGGCATGCCGCTGAATGTACTTTCCGACCACAACGGAAAATGGCCATTGCGTTCTTTATATTCAATAGATTGTTGCGCCGTTCCCTTCCAGCCAATTACGTCCGACTGTGAAACTACTTTTCCATCAAGTGCAGGTTTGCCGTAAATAACGGCGACAATTAAAAAAATAAGAACAGCAATAACGTGTGGCAGCGCTTTTTTCAGCAATGATGAATTCATAATTGATTGGATAATTATTCCCGGCAAAATAATGCTATTTTGAGCAGAAATGCGAGTTGTGATTGTGAAAATTATTAATGCTCAAATCGCAAATGTGAAAATGTGAAAATGTGAAAATTTGAAAATGGCTCAATGAGATTAATAGTTTGTATGATTTGATAATGAAAGAAAACAAAATTCATACGATCCAATGAAGATGATTAATGAACCAAAAGATCGGACAATAATTTAATGTGAAAATTGTGGAAGTGTGGAAATGTGAAAATGAATTTATTAATGATGATAATTGGTTTATTTGATAATCTGCGAATATGAAAATGATTTCGAAAATATTTTTTTACTTTTTATTTTTTACTTTTTTAACCCATGTATTTGCTCCGGTTTTTTTCGCGCGTGGTTTTTATTTTTAATCTTTGTTATTTGGTGGCAATTATTATTCAGCGCATTCCAAATCCGCCGCTGGGCGAATTTATTTCATTAATAATTGTGTTGGGTTATCCGGTAGCTATAATCGCAAACGGTGTTATTAATATTATTAATGCAATCTTTTTAATTTTCGCCAAACGCTTGCTGACAGCGGTTCCGCGGTGGTTGGTTATTGTTAACTTTATTTTTTTAATCATACAATTAATATTTTTTTTTAAATGATCAACAACATTTTAAAAGACAAGCCCACCAAATTATTCATGGGTTTTTTAGCATTTTTTTGTTGCAACGCATTAATAGCAGAAGCAATCGGCACCAAACTTTTTTCCCTCGAAAAAGTGTTTGGGTTTCAGCCAGTCAGTTTCACGATGTTTGGGCAAAGTGGTTTGGCATTTACATTAACCTGCGGCGTTTTATTATGGCCGCTTGAGTTTGTAATAACAGATATTATTAATGAATTTTACGGTCCAAAAGCTGTGCGCAGGATTTCTATAACAGCCGTCATTCTTATATCGTACGCGTTTTTAATTTATTTTTTAGCTATTAAAGTTCCTGCCGCAGATTTATGGATACAAAGCAGCAGCAAGCAAGGCGTTGATAATATTCAGAATTCTTTCAATGCAATTTTCGGGCAAAACATGCGTATTATTATTGGCAGCTTGGTTGCATTTTTAGTAAGCCAGGTTGTTGATGTGACTGTGTTTCATCAAATAAAAAAGAAAACGGGCAACAAACATTTGTGGCTGCGCGCAACAGGTTCTACACTGGTTTCTCAATTGGTAGATAGTTATATAGTTTTGTTTATTGCGTTCAGTTCTATTTTTACATGGCAACAAATACTTGCATTTGGCATGATGAATTATATCTACAAATTCACGGTTGCAATCATTCTTACACCATTAATATATTTTGTAGAAAAAAGAATTGAAAATTATGTTGGCCATGATGTGGCGCATGATATGAAGCAGGTGGCGATGGGAGTGGAGAATGCGTAGGCTAAGTATGAACTATAAACTATGAGTTATGGGTTTGAGTTATGAGTTATGAGTTATGAGTTATGAGTTATGAGTTATGTAATTTGAGATCGCAAGTTGATAAATGTATTTCACTTCATAGTTTATACTTTATAGTTTATACTTCGTTGAAGTCTGATTGCCCGCATGGCTAAACGAACGGCGACATAAAAAGATGCGAACGCGCCGAAGGATAATAATCCTGTTGAAATATATTTTGTGACTTCCCTGTTTTGTTGAAGAAAAATACACAAATCAAAACTGCCGTGAAAAAAGACGGCGATTAATAAACCTTTTATTAATAACCAGGTAGATTTTGATGGATTGAATTTTGCCAAGCCTGCATAATAACCCATTAACACTGCAAACGCAGCATGCGCCGGCACTGATAAAAAGAAACGTATAAAACCTGTTTGAATGCCATATTGATAAACGTATTCTATGTTTTCAACCGTTGCAAAACCCATGCTCACCATCACGGCATACACAATGCCATCAAAGGGTTCATTAAATATTTTTTTTGGATAAGCATATAAACGCAGCATTAGAAATTTACAACCTTCTTCATTTAATGCAACAACGATGTATGCAAAAAATGCATACCATAAAATAATATGCTCCGAATTTTTTTTGAGTAAATCGCCCACCAGCAATTGAATGATTAATGCTGGAACTGTACTAAGCATTCCGAGAAAAAAAGAAATGGCCAAAGAGACAAGCGGCTCTTTTTCATACTTATCTTTTGAATAAATAAAAAGGCAAATAGCGATGCCCGGCGCAATGGCCAATGCGAGTAAAAACATGTGATCAAAAATAGCAGATTGAAGTGATGTTGTAAAATGAAAAACTTTCGATTTTATTTAACAAAAACTTTGATAAACATCAATCATTAATGATGCCGTTAATATTAATTTAGTTGATGCTTTTTAAATACACTGCTTATTCTTTATTTTTTATCAGCTCTATCATTTCATTTTGTTTTGCGCAGCAAACTTTGCATGGAAAAATTTATAATGCAAAAGGCGATGAAGTATTGGTTGCTGTTACTGTTCAAAATAAAACAAACAAAAGATTCGGTTCGTCTGATTTGGGAGGCAATTATAAAATCACGGCATCTGAAGGCGATTCACTTATTTTTTCTTCGGCTGCATATTTTTCAGATACTGTTGTGGTAACTTTTTTTATGCTGAATGCCGGTTACGATATTTCTTTAAAACCTCATGAAAGAACATTGGCGACAGTTACCGTAAATGAAACAAACAATTACGAATTGGATTCATTAAACCGGCGCGCGTATTATAAAGATTTTTATAACGAACCAGCTCCTTCATTAACAAATAAAAGCAGAAGCCCGTCGTCAGACGGTGTGGGCGTGAGTTTCAGCCCGCTAACTTTTTTTTCTTCGCAGGAAAAAGAAAAAAGAAAACTGCGTAAAAGGCTTGCCTATGATGAAGAACAATATTATATCGATTACAGATTTTCTGCAAATTATGTTTCAAAATTTACTGGCTTAAAAAATGACTCACTAAAAATATTTATGAAACTATATCGCCCAACATATAAATTTTGCAGAAAAGCTTCACCGCAGGATATGTTGTTTTATGTAAATGATAAGATGAAAATTTTTATGAAGCGCGAATAATATTGCTCAATGAAGTATCAATGTACAAGTGTGCGACGCCACTGAAGCCGATTGAAGTATTAATGATCGGACAATAAAAAAACCGTCATCAATAAATTTGATAACGGTTTTTTATTAATAAATTATTTTTACGCAACTGCTTTATTAACGAGCGCTGCAGCTTCACTTAATAAAATTGCAGACTGAACTTTCAACCCACTTTCATCAATTAATTTTTTTGCAACATCCGCATTTGTTCCCTGCAAGCGCACAATGATTGGGATATTAATATTTCCAATAGAAGTATATGCATCGATAACACCTTGCGCCACACGATCGCAACGAACGATGCCACCAAAAATATTAATAAGAATCGCTTTCACTTTCGGATCTTTTAAAATAATGCGAAAGCCAGCTTCAACAGTTTGTGCATTTGCGGTGCCGCCAACATCTAAAAAGTTTGCAGGTTGGCCGCCACTTAGTTGAATCATATCCATCGTTGCCATTGCAAGCCCGGCGCCATTTACCATGCAACCAACATTGCCATCAAGCTTCACAAAATTCAGATTATATTTTCCTGCTTCCACTTCCGTCGGATCTTCTTCGCTTATATCGCGCATCGCTTCCAAATCTGCGTGGCGCATTAATGCGTTGTCATCTAAATTCATTTTGCAATCAACCGCAATCATTTTTTCATCACTTGTTTTAAACAATGGATTTATCTCCAGCATACTGCAATCCAAACCAACATATGCGTTGTATAAATTGGTAACAAACTTCACGCAGTTTTTAAAAGCTTCGCCACTTAATCCAAAATTAAAAGCAATTTTGCGCGCCTGAAAAGGTTGCAATCCGCCACCAGGATGAACCCATTCTTTATAAATTTTTTCAGGTGTGTTGTGCGCTACTTCTTCAATGTCCATCCCGCCTTCGGTGCTGTACATAAAAACATTTTGCCCTTTTGCACGATCCAACAAAATTGATAAATAAAATTCCTTTACCGGGTTTGCGCCGGGATAATAAACATCCTGCGCAACCAATACTTTATTAACCACTTTACCAGCAGGCCCGGTTTGAATGGTTATTAATGTGCCGCCTAATAAATTGGATGCAATCTGTTTTACATCTTCCGCGCTTTTGCCAACGGCAACGCCACGTTGTTCTGTTCCTTTTATTTTTCCTTTGCCGCGGCCACCAGCGTGTATTTGCGCCTTCACTACTGCAAAATTATTTCCGTATTGAACTTTTAAATTTTTATATGCTTCTTCCGCAGCATCTGCGCGGTCCACAGGAATGCCTTCCTGCACCGGAACATTATATTTTTTCAACAATTCTTTCGCTTGATATTCGTGAAGGTTCATTGTGTAAAGTTTTAACGAAAATAAGAAAATAAGTATGAATTATGAGGTATGAGTTATGAATTGATAATGGATAAATTTATTAATGGATTTATTTTTCCTCATTATCAGTTCATCAAATAGGAACATTAATAAATTCATTTTCACATTTCCACATTTTCAAATTTTCACATTTTTTATTGTCCCAACTTTTTGTTCATTAATGATCTTCAGTGGCGTCGCACACTTGTACATTAGTTCATTATTAACCAAATTAATTTAAAATCATTTTCATTATCAATTAAAAAATTATCATTTACCTGATAATCGTAACAGATCCGCTCATCTGCGTCCGTCCATTTTTCGGATTAATAATCCAGTAATAAGTCGCGACTGGCAAGGGTTTGCCATTATAAGTTCCATCCCACGGCGTTGGATAATTTGTTGTGTGATAAACCATTTGGCCGTAACGATTAAACACACTCACATCAGCGCCGGGATAAGAATCTAAAAATTTTATAACCCACGTATCATTAATACCATCGCCATTTGGTGAAAATGCATTTGGTATAATTGGTTTTTTAAGCACGCTTACAAGTACATGGCTGCTATCAACACAACCATCAAAAGAAGTTACGATTAACGTGTATTCAATATCATTAACAGGAGAAACTTTTGGTGTTGCAATTGTATTATTATCAATCGCAGAATCCGGCAGCCACAAATAAGTAATGTTGTTTCCAGAGCCGCTTCCTTCGAGCGTTATAAAGCCACCTTCCAAAACAGTTCTGTCAGGCCCAGCATCTGCAGTTGGTTGCGGATAAACATTTATAGTTTGATTAATAGATGCACTGCAACCGCCGCTCGCATTAAAAGTATACGTGAGCGTATCAATTCCTGCTGATGCAATTTGTGGGTTAAACAATCCAGCCGCATTAATGCCGCGTCCGCTGTAAGCGGCGCCGCCACTCATCCCTGTCGTTTCGCGCGCTTGCGCAATAGAAAACGGTGAAACAGATTCGCAAACCGGATTCAATGCATCAAACTGCAATTGCGGGCTTGCATTAATCGTAATTGTTTGCTGCGTTTCATTTACACAACTGATGCCGGAATAAACAATATATTTTATCTGGTAAGATTTTGTAAGCGGGTTGCCAAAATCAGGATAGGTAAAACTATATTGTTTGCCAGCGGCAGGAAAACTGTCTGTTGTTTTATTAATCGGATCATTTAAATAATCCCAATAAATTTCTACTTTAATAATATTTCCAAAATCAACCGTTGAATTATCTGTAATAGTTATGGCTTTATTGCTGCACAAATATCCGTTTCCATTAATAGAAAATTTTGCAACAGGCACAGCGCCATTTACCGTAAATGTTTTTGTTGTATCACTTACGCATTCATCTTTTGATGTAACAGTTAACTGCACATTATAAACACCAACACTTGTATAATGATGCTGCGGATTTTGTTGTGCCGATGTATTTGGATTGGCTTGCGTTGCATTATTATCGCCAAAATTCCAAAGCCATGTAAACTGCGACTGGCTTGCATCTGCAATGGTTGATGAATCTGTAAATTGTGCGAATGGATCACTTAAACAAACTTGTGGCGTACCAAAATTTGGTTGTGGCAAAACATGAATAACAATTTGTTTTATTAATGTATCACTTACACAACCCAGATTTGTTTGTGTAAATAAACTCACATTATACGTTCCTGCAGATGGAAATAAATGTGATGGATTTTGTAATGAAGAACTGTCTCCGTCACCAAAATTCCAATGCCAGTTTGTTAATGTTTCTCCTGCAATTGTTGATTGATCTGAAAAATTAATATTACTGTTCTCACATGCCGGAGATAATAAAGAAAATTGAGTAACAGGATTTGGATTAATAATAACATTTGTAGTTGCACTGTTTAAACAACCAATATTTGAAACTGCTGAAACGCTGTAGCTGCCTGCATTTGCAGCTTGCGCATTTGATAATGTAACTGATTGCCCTGTTGCAGAAAAATTTTGCGGGCCAGTCCATTGATAGGAAATTGTATCAACATTTGGAGCAACTGAAGTTGCTGAAAGAATTACATTTTGCCCCGCACAAACGGGAGAATTATTAATAGCAGTTGGCACAGGTTTTTTATCAATATAAATAGAAACAGGATTTGATGCAACACGGCATGTTGCAATGCCAAGGTTTCCGTTTTCTGCAACTGTTAAACGGTATTTATAATAACCCGGCGCAGTTGGCTGGCGCGTGTATGAAGAAGTTGTTGCGCCTGCAATATCATTCCATGTTGTGCCGCTGTCTGTACTTAATTGCCATTGAAAAGATGGCGCAACATAACCTGAAGAAACCGTTGAGTTAAATGATAAAACAGTCGGATCATTTTCACACAAATTTGTTGATGTGCTACCATTGCTGCCAATGATAGAAGCCGTTACCAGCGGGCCACACGGTCGAAATGTAATATCATCCAAAGCCAAATCATTGCCACATCCGCCCGGCGCATTATTGCGCATGCGCAGCACAACATCACTCACGCCGGCAGGCATTGCAAAATAAAATCCAAACTGCTTCCACGTTGCAGAGTTTGCAGTTGGAATATCGCCGCTATTATAACTTTGAATTACAGTTCCAGTAGTAGTTTCAATTGTAAAAGTAATGTTCGGCTGAATGCCCGCATTCATACACGAACCGGGAACAAGCATATTTAAAATCCACGCAGCAAATTCGAATGTTGTATTCGGGCACAAACCTTTTACCGTATCTAAATAAAAATCGCTTGGTTGATTTGATGCATTAATAAGCATAAAATATCCATTCGCATTTCCTGTATGATCGTGAACGGTTTGCCATGTGGCGCCAAAACATCCGGAAGTAAAATTGGTTAATGTATAAAAACCATCGCCGGGGCAGGAGCCAAAAAAATATTGATAAGAAGTAGTAGCTGCGGCAAGCTGTGGGCCAGGATTATTGCCAGAACCAAAATTGATATTAATAACAGGATCACCCAAACTGCCTGTGCAAAGTTGCGCGTTTGCAAAAGTAATTGTTATAAAAAGAAAAAATAAAGCAATCGCAAATCGTTTCCCCACAATAAAAATTTATTAAAACAGCATTTTGATAACGGGTAAAAATAATCAATTAATAATTGTTTTCTGCATGCATAAATGTTGAAGCTGCTTGCAGTTTTGCTTTCTTATATTTGCGGCTTTAAATGTAAGCGATAAGATGAGTGATGTAAGATGTGTTTTTTGAAACCTGATTTTTTTATTTAAAACTTTTTACTTTTTATTTATAATGAACATTATTAATCAAATTAAAGAAGCAACGGATTTTATAAAAACAATTTATAAAGAAAAACCGCAGGTTGGCATTGTGCTTGGCAGTGGTTTGGGAAATTTGTCAACCAATATTGAAGTAGAAGTTGAAATTGATTATAATAAAATTCCGCACTTTCCAATATCAACTGTTAAGGGCCATTCTGGTAAATTAATTTTTGGGAAAATGAATGGAAAAAAAGTAGCAGCAATGGCTGGCCGCTTTCATTATTATGAAGGTTATTCGGCGCAGCAGGTTGTTTTTCCAATTCGTGTTTTAAAAATGCTTGGCATTGAAACATTATTAATATCAAATGCTGCTGGCGCGATGAACACTTCTTTTAAAGTGGGCGATTTGATGATTATTAATGATCACATCAGTTTGTTTACCGTAAACCCGTTGCTTGGTGAAAATTGTGATGAACTCGGCCCGCGTTTTCCAGACATGAGCGAACCGTATAAAAAAGATTTGATTAATAAAGTTAAATCGATTGCATTCAAATTAAATATTCCTTTGAAAGAAGGTGTGTATGCCGGCGTAACAGGGCCAACTTTTGAAACACGTGCAGAATATAAATTGCTGCACATAGTTGGCGGCGATGCAGTCGGAATGAGTACTGTGCAGGAAGTGATTGCTGCAGCACATATTGGTTTGCCGGTTTTTGCTATCAGCATTATTACAGATATTGGCATTCGTGAAGATGATAATATTATTACGCATGAAGAAGTGCTGCAAGCCGCAAAGGACGCAGAACCCAAGCTCACGGCTATTTTCAAACAACTTATCAGTGAACTGTAATATTAACTTTCCAATAACCGCAGTAAAGCGCTTAATGATTAATTTGTCAGGAATATTTTTATTGGTGAATAAGAAAAATAGAACAATTGTTTTTTTATCGGCGTTTTTAATGATGGCATTTTTTTGCGCGAAGGCGCAAGATCCAACATCAAGATTTAAATCATTGGGCGGTGGCGGCAAAGCTTCTGGTGGCGATACTTTATTAAAGCACCGTACATCATCAGAAGATTCTATTACCATAAGTTTTCGTTATCTCGATAGCAGCAGGCTTAAAAAAATTGATTCTTCTATTTATGATTTCAGAAAAAAATTTCCATTGCCATGGTATTATAATGATCTTGGCAATTCCGGAACGGCGGCTGAAAATTTAATTTTTACGCCATTAATAAAATCGGGTTGGGATGAAGGTTTGCATGCGTATGATATTTATATGCTCACTCCAGAAAACACAAAATTTTATAACACCACAAGGCCTTATTCAGAGTTGGGTTATATGATTGGCAGCAAGTCGGAGCAATTGATTGATATAAATTTTACGCAAAACATTAAGCCCAATTGGAACTATGCTTTTCAATACCGCTTAATAAATTCGCCCGGCACTTTTAACAGCCAAAATACAAACCATAACGGTTACCGGTTAAATTCGTGGTACCAATCCAACAGCAAACGTTATCAGGCTTTCCTGGTTATTATTGCAAACAAATTGGCATCTTCAGAAAATGGCGGACTTGTAAACTGGCGCAGTATTGATTCAAATACATTGCGTACAAATTTGCAAACTGTTCTTGATAATGCAAGCCCCGGAAGCAACAGTATTTTTTCTACAACAATTTATACGGGTACAAAATATACCACTTCCACTTTTATGTTGCGGCAGCAATATGATATTATTGGCAAGAAAGATTCCATAGTTACAGACTCTACAGTTACGCAATTATTTTATCCGCAGGTGCGCGCGGAACATACAATTTCTTACAACACTTTTAATTACCGTTTTTTTGATACGCGGCCTGATACTGCTTTTTATGATCGAACGTATGGTTATGTTTTTCCCGGCCCGTATATTATCGTTCCAACATTTCCTTCTGATACTTTTTACCGGCAGGATAAATGGAAACAACTTGTTAATGATTTTTCTTTGTATCAATTTCCTGATCCAAAAAATCCGCAACAGTTTATTAAAGTTGGCGCAACGCTTGAAAATTACAGTGGCGATTTTGACAGCACAAGCCGTACTTTTTTTAACGCATTTATTCATGGTGAATATAGAAACCATACGCGCAATCAAAAATGGGATATTGAAGCATACGGAAAATTTTATTTAAGCGGATACAACGCCGCAGATTATAATGCATCAATAAGTTTGAAAAGATACCTCAGCAAAAAACTTGGTTTTTTAGAAGTTGGTTTTCAAAATGCAGACAGAACGCCTTCGTTTGTATTTACGCGATCCAGCAGTTATAGCACCGGAACGCAAACTTTTAATAAAGAAAATGTAACCAATCTTTTTGCTTCCATCGATCAGCCAAAATTTGGTTTGAAATTATCCGGCAATTATTATTTGATAAGCAACTACGCATATTTCGAAGCAAACTCAAAACAAAATCAGCAGTCTTCCTTATTTAATATGCTGCAGATTAATGCACAAAAAATAACGCATTTAAGTAAATATTGGGTTTGGCGCGCAACCGTTCAGTTGCAACAAAAAGCTGGTGCTTCACCGGTTAACGTGCCTTTGTTTTTAACGTTTGATCAAATTGCTTACGAAGGGAAATTGGGTTTAAAAAATCTTAATATAAATTTCGGGTTAGAGTTAAGATATTATTCGGCATATAAAGCAGATGGATACGATCCGGTGTCCGGCCAGTTTTATACACAAAACGATACAACGCTCCGCATGAAACTGCCAGACTTAACGCCGTATGTAAATTTCAGGATAAGAAGTTTTACAGCATATGTGCGCGCAGAAAATATTAATACTGCAAAGCTTAGTGGCACTGGCTTTGGCTTTACCAATTATAATTTTGTAGCTCCAAATTATCCAAACACAGGTTTGAGAATTCGCATTGGAATTTATTGGGGTTTTGTAAATTAAAATTATAGATTATTAATATTATCTAACCGCGCTGTATGTTTTTTAAAAAAAAAATTTGAAAATTAAATTCAAGCTCAAGCTTCGCTCATAAATCCAATTTAACTTTCTTTGTCGTAAATAATATTAACTTTGCAACGTTATTAATACAATGAAAAAATTATTCACCACCATATTGGCTTTTGTTTACATCGCTGTTGCAAGTGGTGTTGCGGTGAATATTCATTATTGCATGGGCAAATTAACGGGCGTTGATTATTCATACAATAATGACGATACCTGTGGCAAATGCGGCATGCAAAATAAAAAAGGTTGCTGTCACAATGACTTTAAAATTGTAAAAATTTCTGATGATCAACAAATCGCAAAAGCGAATGTTGATTTTTCGCAGTCACCGGTTTTATTAAACAGTTTTGTTATTAATCTTTCTCAAACAATACAAGGCAGCGAAAATTTCATAGCTCGCCAATACCATTCTCCGCCTGATTATAAAGGTGCTGACATTTATTTATACAATTGCGTTTTCAGGATTTGATTTTTTTCTTTCTCCATTTTATGATGCGTGAATTCTTCACGCAATTTCGTAATCAATAAAATTTACAATCAACTTTCAGATCATTATTAATGATTTTCATTTTTTGAAATTTCATTAATAGTTCTGATTAAAATATATAATCATGAAAAAGATTTTTTTATCGTTAATGATAATTTTACTGGCATTAATAACAAATGCACAAGCTGAAAAAGCGCAATTCCAGGCAAGCGGGCTAACCTGTTCTATGTGCAGCAATGCGATTAATAAAGCATTGAAAACTGTTCCGTTTATTGAAAGTATTAATACCGATTTAAATAAAAATTTGTTTGAAATAACATTCAAAAAAAATGTGCCGGTTGATTTGGATGCGATTAAGAAAAAAGTGGAAGACGCTGGTTTTTCCATTGCAAAATTCTGGATTGTTGCAGATTTTAAAAATGTAAAAATTGATAAAGAAGAACATGTTGCCGTTGGCAATTTCAATTTTCATTTTATGAATGTGAAACAGCAAACATTAAATGGCGAACAACGTTTGCAATTGATAGATAAAGATTTTGTTTCTGCAAAAGAATTTAAAAAGAACAATGCATACACTTCTATGCCTTGCTATCAAACAGGAACAATGGCTGAGTGCTGCAAATCTGCTGATGCAAATTTAAATGCATCAAATAGAATTTATCATGTAACAATTTAATGGTGAATAGTGAATGGCCAATAGTAAATTTTTTTAGTTGGCCATTCACTTATTTTAATTGATTAACATGATGAAAAAAATATTTTGTTCAGTCATTATTTTATTAATGTGCATGCACATTAATGCGCAGGAATTGTATGTTTCAACAGAACCTGCGAGCAACATGGCTGCGGGAAGTATTGGCGTGCGTTTGAATACGAAAATTTTCAGCATGAAATATGAAAGCGTTTATGCTGTAAGATTTGACCCTGAAGTGATGTTTGGCATAAGTAAAAAATTAATGGTTCATATTAATGCATACACTTCAAACATGTATCAGCAACATTTAAGATTTGAAGGAACGAGTTTGTATGCCAAGTATCGCTTTTATTCAAGTGATGATATTCAAACGCATTTCAGAATGGCAGCTTTTAGTAAAATTTCTTTTATTAATAATCCGCAACAATTGCAGGTTGGAAATAAATTTTATAACAACGATGAAATAGATTTGGATGGAAATAATTCCGGCTTGCTTGCAGGAATTGTTGCTACGCAATTGTTGCACAAACTCGCATTATCATCTTCCGCAGCATTCGAAAACCGTTGGAATAATTTGGATGCATCAAAGTTGCCGGCACAATCTTCCAAGGCAGTTAATTATACATTATCCGCCGGATATCTTTTGCTGCCGCGGGTTTATACAAATTATCATCAAACCAATTTTAATTTGTATTGTGAATTTTTGGGTTCGTCTTCTTTAGATAAAAAATCTTATTACATTGATGCGGCACCAGCTGTTCAGTTTATTTTTAACAGCATTTCACGGCTCGATTTTTCTTACCGCACGCAATTGTTTGGCAACATGCAACGTTTAACAAACAATAATTTTTTAGTAAGATTTGAATATAATTTTTTGAATGTTTTTAAAAACAGGTAATGAAAATAATGATTTCAATATTAAAATTTATTCAGTCTTTATTCATCAAAAAAGATTGCTGTAAATGAAAAAAAACAATTTTTATAAGTGTATTAATGTGCGTTGTGTTGGCAAGTTTTTCTCAAATAAAAAAAGGAAAACCTGCGCCGGAAATTTCATTAATAAATATGGAAGGCAATCAAATAAATTTATCTGATTTAAAAGGCAAAGTTGTATTGATAGATTTTTGGGCAAGCTGGTGCGGCCCTTGCAGAAACAATAATCCGCGCTTAATAAAATTATATCAAAAATATCATGACAAAGGCTTTGAAATTTTAGGCGTTTCTATTGATAATAATGCGCAGGATTGGAAGCAAGCTGTTAATGAAGATCATCTTGAATGGATTCAGGTTGATGATAAAAATGGCTGGAATGCATCAACCGCCAAAGTGTATAATGTAAATGCAATCCCTTCATCTTTTTTAATTGATAAAGATGGAATAATCCGTGAAATAGATTTGGAAGGAAGGCAATTGGAATCGAAAATAAAATCTTTATTAAAAAAATAATTTCAGCAATCAGGTTCTTCACATTGAACCGTTTCTACTTCCACTTCTAAAGTTGCGTGGTTTATATTA
Source organism: Bacteroidota bacterium (assembly GCA_013288945.1). GTDB lineage: Bacteria > Bacteroidota > Bacteroidia > Chitinophagales > Chitinophagaceae > Puia. The sequence continues at coordinate 158,149 of JABDAZ010000001.1, forward strand.
AGATGTTCGAGTTCGTGTTTTACGGTATGTTTTAATTTTTCTATTCCTGTCATGTCTGCATTTTTTCCAACAACCAAATGTCCCGTTAATGCATTTTCATTTGTACTCAACGCCCAGATATGAATGTGGTGAAAATCTTTTACACCATTAATAGCAGATATTTTTTGTTTCACATTATTCAAGTCAATATTTTCCGGCACACCATCCAAAGACAGGCGCAGGCTGTCTTTGAGCAATTGCCACGTGCTTATTAATATTACAATGCCAATCACTAAACTCAATACTGCATCAATCCAAAAATAATGTGTGTAATAAATGATAACGCCGCCAACAACCAAACCAGCAGAAACAATGGCATCTGATAATAAATGTAGAAAAGCACTTTTTGCATTTAAGTCGCTGTCTTTGCTGCGAAAAAAAAGCATCGCTGTAATTGCATTAATCGCAATACCAATTGCTGCAACAATAGAAACCGTTATTCCCGGAAGCGGCTCTGGCGCAAACATTCTATGTATCGCTTCATAGCTTATTGCGCCGATAGAAATCAATAAAACAAATGCATTAAAAAGCGCAGCGAGAATAGTCGTTTTTTTATAACCGTAAGTATATCGCTCATTAGATCTCACTTTTACCAAACGAAATGCAAACAGCGAAAGGCCAAGGCTTGCAACATCAGCAAGGTTATGCCCTGCATCAGATAATAATGATAATGAATGAATGGTTAATCCAACTACAACTTCTATAATTACAAATACAAAATTTAAAATAATGCCAACAACAAAGGCACGGTTTACATCTTTTAAATTTACCTGGTGATGGTGATGGCCTAGCAACCTGTGACTATGTTCATGATCATGATCGTGTGAATGGCTGTGAGTATGGTTGTGATCGTGTTGTTCCATTAATAATTTTATGAAACGTGAAGGTACTTTATATCAGCGTTATTTTTTTGGCGTTAACTTATGCGCAAAAAAATTATTAATGAACGAAAAATTTATTTGTAATCATTTCTTGCTGGCGCAAATGAATCAATGATTTTACAATCAGTAATTGCAACTGCGCTGTGCGGAACATTAGAAGGAATTGCATGCGAAGAACCTGCGGTTAATAAATATTTTTCGCCGCCAATAATCATTTCCATTTCACCATCAAGAATAAGCGTGATTTGTTCATGTACATGCTGATGTTTTTCCAGCACGCTGCCTTTTTTAATTTCCCACACGGCCAATGTACTTTTTTCTCCATGAATCATTTTTCCAAAAAAACCAGGGCGTATTTCTTTTGCGGGAATGTCTTTTAAGTTTTGCATGTCTGTACGTTTTTACGATGTAAAATGATTAATAGCCGATTGCCGATTCTCATTTGCGTATTCAATAATTGTAAAAATAAAAATAAACGGCCATCTGCTAACGAACAACGGCCATTATTAAAACCTGCTACCACGGCGACTTTACAGCGCCGCCATCAATTTGAATTGTTGTTCCGGTGATATAACCTGCAAGTGGCGATGCAAGAAATGCAACCAATGCGCCGAGTTCTTCAGGCCTGCCAATTCTTTTTAACGGAATATCTTTTGCACGATCGTTTAATACATCTTTTTCACTTTTTCCGGCAGGCATATTTTTGAACATCGTTTCTTTCATACGGTTCGTTAATATCATTCCCGGCGCAATATTGTTTACGGTAATGTTGTCAACGCCCAATTCATTCGACAACATTTTTGCCATGCCAACAACGCCCATTCGTATGCTTGTTGATAATACCGAATTTTCTAAATAAGTTTTTACAGAAAGGCTGGTGATATTAATAATTCTTCCGCTGCCGGTTTTGCGCATATGAGGCACGGCAAGCCTGCAAAAACGGATGGTGCTGAGCAATGTTAATTCAAATGCAGATTGCCATGCGGCATCATCAAAGCTTTCAAATTTTCCGAAAGGCGGCCCGCCGGCGTTATTAACGAGGATATCAATTTTTCCAAATTCATCAGCAGCTTGCTGAACAAATTTTTCAACTTCATTTATTTTGCTAACGTCAACTTGTATGGCAATTATTTTGCTTTTTGTTTTGGTATAAATTTCAGCTGCAGTTTTTTCAAGTTCTTCTTTATCGCGCGCGCCGATAACAACGTTTGCGCCTTCAGCTGCCAAAGCCATTGCAGATGCTTTTCCTAATCCTTTGCTGGAAGCCAGTACCAGCGCAACTTTGCCGCTTAATTGTAAATCCATTTTAAAAAAAATTTTATGGATACAAATATAAGTAATGCCGGATGCAGTTTGAAGATTTGTGATGCGTGTTGCGAGATAGGAGATTATTTTTATTAATAAAGTAGCAATGAAGTATTAATAAAATAATTTTCATTAATTATACCGCGACAGAATTTTATCAAGAATATATTTTCTTGTAAATGATTTTATTTTTGGTTTATTATCAATCCATTTTGCAAGCGTTGGAGAAACGGCATAATAGAATTTTATAAATAAATTTCCTGCTGTTGATTTTGCCAAATAATTATCTCTTATAAAATAAAATTGTTGCACCTGGTTTGCGTCAGCGCTTCCATAAACTGCGGTTGCAATAAAACATCCTTTTTTTTCAACAGCTTTTGTGATGCCATGATTTTTTTCAATGACAGAAATGGATATTAATGAAACGCGGACAACCGAATGGCGGTGCAGGCTTAAAATTGATCCTGTAATTTGCACAAGATCATCTTTTTCCAAATTGTATAATTGAATAATACCCGCTAAATTTTGCGAAGAAGCGAATATGAAAAAATGCGTGCCCGTTAATTTTTTTATGGAAAAACCACCATCAGCATTTGTTTGTGGTTTATACGTTCCGATTAATTCATTTTTTTGAATATCCAGTTCGCTGATAACAGCCGTCATGGTAATTTCTTTCCCAACAAACTGTTTTTCTATAACCTGCAAATCTTTATTAAGAACAATGTCTTCATCGTTTTCCTTCAACTTCTTGTACAATTCAAAGTACGGCGCCAGGTCTGCTAATGTCATAACTCAGAGGTAAATTTTTTGCAATATTACGGCATTAAGTTGTAGCATAATTAAAACTTATTGTTCAAAATAACACACATTTCCGCCAACCCATTCTTTGTCTTTATTATAGCGCACGCCAATCATTTTACCCTTACTCAATCGCGAAAGGTTTATGGCAAGTTTTGGCCGCGCATCGCCATCTTTCCAAATGTACATCATGCGTATTTCCAGTTTGGCGGGAACGTCGGGCGTTATAATTGCGCCGGCATATTGTACTTTTTTTTGCAGTATCCAGTTTTCAGGATCTTTTATTTTATTAATATCATCTGGCGTTACGTCAATTACAACGCCCTGGCCGGCAAAAGAAAATAATGGTTTTAAAACATAATTTTCCAGGTCGGTTGGCAGCTGTTTTATTTCATTTAAAAAATAAGTTGGCGGCACAAACGGATGGCGCAAAAAAGGCAATGTGTATTTGCTAATCCTGTAAAACCAGTTGGGATGCGAAACCCATTCTACATCCAAATCCTGCGTGATGTCAACAAACTTTCCGAGCTTGTCTTTTTTCGCATATAAGTCATCAAAAATAATGCGGTTGTAAATTTTTTTAACCTGCGTTTTTTGTTTTGTAATATCATTAATGTAGTAAATTTTTTTTCCTTCCTGGATTAAATCGCTGATGCAAACAGGTTGTATGCCGAGATAATCCTGCGTGCAATAAAAATCAATTCTTGTTTTTTGTTCGTGCGGTTTTATTTCTAATAATATTACATTTTCAACCGGCGTGTTTCCAACAATAACTTCCTTTAAATCGTGTAAATAAGTTTCTTTATTATACCCATTTAAATACTGCGAATAATTATCAGGAATGGAAAAATATTCGCGCAGTAAATCAGGATAATAAACCTGGAAACCATACAGTGTTGGGAAGCCTTGCAATTCTATAAGTTGTGGTTCAAGCATTCCATCTTCATTAATACAAACGCCAAAATCCAGCGCGATAAAATGAGAATGATCATTTTCATTCGGCACATTATCGGTTTTTGGAATTGCTTTTTCTGATTGTTTTTTAAAATCAGGATTTGTAATTACATCAATAATATATTCGCAGGCATTAATAATTTTATCGCCAAATTTTTTTGAAATAAATGCGGGCGTTTCTGCAATTCTAAATTCAATTGCGCCGGGATGAAGATGGTTAAGATCTTCCAAAAATTTTTCATATTGCTCTTGCGAAAATGCATCGTTAAAAGCTTTGCGTAATGATGGGACCATGATCAAATATTTATGCCGGGAAAGTTAGCGAAAAGGTGAATGTAATTGATGAATGTAAATAAAGAATGCAAAATATAAATGTAAAAATCAGGCTATTAATAAACCTGTTATTCATGTAAACTTTTATAGCAGTTATTAATAAATAAATTAAACATCAGTTTTACATTTATTATTCAACAGGTTACATTTTATATTTTGTATCAACAGGCAATCTCTCCATTAAAAAATCGTTATGTTTGCAACTATGCAAGGGGATAAAAAAATAAAAGCCGCAATACTGGATATGAATGAAGGCCATCCAAACCAGGGCATGCGTTGCATTCGGGAAATTTTAAAACATTATGCGGAAACAAATAATGTTGCGTTGCAAATGGATGAATTTGAAGTGCGTGTTGAGCAGAAATTGCCAGACATGAGTTACGATATTTACATATCAAGCGGCGGCCCCGGAAGCCCGTTGGAAAGTGAAGGCAGTGAATGGGAAATGAAATATTTTGATTGGTTGCAACAGGTTGAAAACTGGAATAATAACAGCGAAAATCACTTTAAAAAATACGTATTTTTTATTTGCCATTCTTACCAGCTCGCGTGCAGGTATTATAAAGTTGGCAATGTTACAAAAAGGCGTTCAACTGCGTTTGGTGTGTTCCCGATTCATTTGGTGAGAGATGGAAAAAATGAACCTGTGTTTGCAGGATTAAACGATCCTTTTTATGCAGTTGACAGCCGCGATTTCCAGGTAATTCAGCCCAACCAAAATAAGCTGAAACAAATGGGTTCAAAAATTTTGTGTATAGAAAAAGAGAGGCCGCATATTCCATTGGAGCGCGCAATAATGTCTATCCGTTTTAATGACTACATGATTGGCACACAGTTTCATCCCGAAGCTGATGCAGCCGGAATGACCATGTATTTGCAAAGAGAAGATAAAAAGCAAACAGTTATTAATGGTTATGGCGAAGCGAAATGGAAAAGTATGATTGAGCAATTAAACGATCCTGATAAAATTGGCTGGACATATGCACAAGTGCTTCCTAATTTTTTAAATATTGCAGTGGAGCATTTGCAGGAAGTGGTGGCGTAAATTTTTATTAATAAAAAATATTAAGAGTTCGCTTCAATTACCTGGTAAAAATCATCTTTATAACTATCGCCAACAGGAATAATTTTTTTATCAATATAAATTTCATTTCTTACAATGGAATCAATGTGCATGATGGAAACGATATAAGATCGGTGCACGCGGATAAATTCATCCGCAGGTAATTTTGAAGCAAATAATTTTAAATTATTAAGCGTTAATATCGGCTCGTTTTTTCCCTTTAGGTAAATTTGCGTGTAATCTTTCATTCCTTCACAAAACAAAATATCTTCAAATTTTACTTTAATAATTTTGTATTCAGATTTTACAAATAAAAAATTTTTACTTTTTATGTGTTGTAAATTTGCTGTAGAATTTGAATAATTTTTAATAGAATTTATAACAGCAAGAAAACGATCAAACGAAAAAGGTTTGTACAAATAACTGAAAATATCTGCATCAGTTTCCTGTTTTTCCTGCTCTGGTTTTGTAGCAATACAAACAACAAGCGGATGGTGGCCAGCTTCTTTCAACCGTTCAATAATATTGCTTTCGGGCAAATGGATATCCCAAAAAATTATATCAACCTTGTATAAAATTGTATGTTCAAAAATCTCTTCCGGAGATTCTGCTTTGCCAGTAAAATGAAGCTTGGAAACTTTATTAATATAATCGCGAAGAACTGTGTTTTGCTTGTTCTTATTTTCCGCAATCATGCAATTAAATACGCCTTGTGCAGTATTGTTTTTTGAATGTTGTTTGCGGTTATTGCCTGTGTTTTGCTGCAATGCAATAAGAATTAATATTCATTAATTATAAAAGAAAAAATTTTTTATAAAGCAAAATCGTGATGCAGTAAACATCTTTTAATTATACCTAATCTTGCTCGAATTCCAGATATCCCTTAAAGAAATTGCAAAGGTAAGGTTGAAATATTTTTGCTGTATTTGCTGACTGTTATTAACACCTTTAACGCCGTATTGCAAAGTAATTGTGTAGCAAAGAAGGCCAAGCCCTTGCCTGGAATTTATGCCCATGCCAATTGTTCCGCCAATATCTTTTACCTGGTTGCCATACAAATCAAGATAAGATTCATTGTAATAAAAACCGGCCTGGTAAAAACGGGTTTCAACAAGTGTGTTGTAATAATTTTTCTTTTTAGAAAATTCAAAACCGGCAGAATAACGGTTGCTGTTTTGCAAAGAATAACTGTGGTAATCGGTATAATTAAGCGGCGACCAATCCTGGTGTTTCCAGTCAGCTACAAACGTAAATTTTCTGTCTTTAATAATTGCAATGCCCGCACCAAAAGATTTTGGAATGGCGAAATAAGATTCAGGAATTACTTCGCCATTAACCGGATAAATTACTGTTGAATCTGCACTGCGAATGGTAAATGTATTTCTGGCAAGTAATTTTGTTTTATCAGAATAGGTTGCACCAATTGAAAAATCCCATTTCTTACCAATCCTGCCATAATACTGAATGCCATAATTAAGCATTCCGTTAGTAAGATTTGTATTTTGATTTTGAGAATACAATTCAATTCCGTTCGGATCATATCCGATCTTTTTTTGCACAAGCGATCCAAACAAATAAGAAGCCTCAACACCAAGAGAAAGATGATGAAAAAACTCATAAGAATTTGACCAGTAAACTTTATTTAAACCACCGTAACCCTGGTAATAATCTGTACCAAGAACCTGATCCGGGCTTGTAAATTCATAATTCTGAGAACTGTAAGGAACAAGGCCAGCGCTGCTTCCCCAATGTTTTGTAATTTTTGTACCAACAATAACTTTTTTAAAAGTTATATCAGTTGCCTGGTTATTTGTTTGTCCAACACCAGCGCCATAATACGTTGTGAGCGCACCGCGAATCGCAATTTCTGCATTAAACACGTGGTTGGTTAATGAACTAAAAGAAGCAGGATTATTACTGATAAGAAAATTGTTCGATCTATACGCGATACCAGTATTTGCCATACCGGTTGTGCGGTTAAAATAGCTGTCTTCAACATCGCCAATTCCAAGTATGGAATAAGGTGAATTATTTGTTTGCGCAATGGTTTTAAGCGAACAAACAGCCAGTAAAAGTATGCTAAGAATTATTTTCATCGAAGAGTTATTACAGTATAGTTTTGATATTAATGCGGATAAGAAATATAGTATACAATCAATTGCGCGTTGGCAGTTTTATTTGTTTTATCTCCAAAAACTGCCCGGTTAAAACCAGTAATATTTGCCGGCGCAGGAACGGTTAACATTAATCCCTGCAAAGCGCTTGTATTACTATTGTTTAACGACAGCTCTTGTTTTAAATAATTTGTTACATCGTATGAATACATTGTATTTTGCCCGGACACATAATCTGTAATTAAATTTCCGTATTGTATTGAACTTCCGGCAACCAATAATCCGCCAATTTGGTTTGTTTGATCAGTTTGTGCAGCAGTTACTCTTGGCGGCAATGCCAAAAGCGGAGAATATGTTCCGCCAATTGGCCTCAAAATCAATTCAGCTTTTAATATACTTATGTAATCAGAAAATTGAGTTAATGAAAAAATGGAAGGAAACAAAACTTTAACCTGCAAACCCGTCATCGGTTGAAGGTAAGATGCATTGTTTGTTAATGTCGAAGGCGCTTCTGCAGGAATCACTTTGTTTGGCCTGTTGTCCTGGATATTTTTTAGAACAGCCAGGGGAGTTGCGCTTCTATTAATACTTACCTGGTTAAATTGATAAGCTGCATTATTAATCGGAAAATAAACATTAATATAATTGCGCGGAGACGCAGGTTCATGATAAACCAACCGAAGCATCACGCTGTCGTTAAAACCATAAATTACACCGCTGCTATTATTATCTGCAGAAATTGACAAGCCATTAAAATAGCTCATGAAAGATGTTTGGTTGGTAACAATTGCCGATTTCGTATACAACAATTGAAACAAATTTTGCCCCAAAGTATCCGGAAGCCTGATTATTACAGAATCTTTTGTGTAAAGATCTTTTGTAATAAGCGCAGTTGGTTTAATGGTGATTACATCAGAAAAACCTAGCGGCGTTGGGTTAAAGCTCACAAAAGTGTTGTTATAAAAAGTTTGTGGCAAAGGAGGTATTGGCAATGTTATTATCTGACTAAGCTGGTTTACAACATAGCGCTGCGATTTGGTTGTATCGCCATAAAATGTTTTATTAATGTGCATTATCAGCGAAATAGAATCATAAACCGCCAGTGAGCTGATTGCAGGAATGGTTGCAGGTTTGCCGATTTGTACTATAGATTTGGAAACGATGTTACCAAAATAAGGGTCATTATAATTACCAATAAGCATCGTGCCCGAGCCTGCAGTTGGAAAAGAATCCAGAACAACGGTTGATAAATTTGCGCTGAAAGTATCAATAACAACAATATTGGTATTGGTATTATTAATAAAATTAGTGCCTAAAGTAAGAGTGGGTTTTTCACAACCTGCGACAAAAATCGTTATAAGAACCGGTAAAAAAAGTGCTGTTTTAAATTTCTTCCACCTGCTTTTCCTTATCATGCTCATTATCGCGTATGTTTCTGAATTGTTTGTGAAATAGCTCACCCAAATTATATTAAAAGTTTGCAATAATAAGGTCATCAACTGTTACTGTTTTGTTAGTATGTATCAGATTGTTAAATAAGTCGACAAATGTATTGCTTTTATAGACTAAAAAATAAAATTGAGTTAAAGCAATTTTTATTTTTTTCCTGTAAGGAATTAGTTTACTGTATTTTCTGAATAAAAATAACCTACTTTCGCGAAATCAATTACCGTAAAAGTAATAAATCGTTATTGAAATGTTTTTTTGTCTATAAAAAAATGCAATTTATAGATTAATAATGCCGGAAAATACATTTTAACGATTTTGCTACAAGCCCATAAAATACATTAGCGAAAAATATCGAAAAAATATGAAGCGTTTTCACATTTTATTATTGTCAGTGGTGTCACTTTCTGTTATTATCAGCTCATGCGGAAAGAGTACCGTACCTGGAACGCAGGACGGAAACTGGTATCGTTTTGTAGCTCCTTTTCAAGGGCCAGCAAGGTCACATGCCGCTTCTTTTGTACTAAATCCTGATGGAAATGGCAATGGCACAACTGCTTATGTCGGTACAGGTTTTAGTAACCGTAATACAAAATTTAATGATTTTTACCAGGCAATTCCTATCGGGGATAGCAGTTTAACCTGGGCGCAGGTTGCCAGTTTTGGTGGCAGCAGCAGGTCTGATGCTGTAGGTTTCGCAGTTGGCGGAAAAGGTTATGTTGGCCTTGGTATTGATACTGCCGATAATTATTTATCTGATTTCTGGCAATATGATTCCACTTTAAATCAATGGACAAGTATAGCTCCGTACCCTGGTAATGCAAGGGCGAATGCTGTGGCTTTTACTATTAATAATATCGGTTATGTTGGAACAGGTTATGATGGATACAATTACTATGGTGATTTTTGGAAATACGATCCAAGCAGCAATAGCTGGGGCCAATCCATCACTTTTGGAGGTTTTAAAAGATCTGGTGCTGTAGCATTTGTTTATAATAATATGGGATTTGTAGTAACTGGTATTGGTGAATCAAACGGTGTTGTGAATGATTTTTACAGGTTCAGCACAACAGCAGTTCCTGCAGATGCATATCACCAGGCGCAGCTTCCAAATTCATGGCTGCATTTAAATGCAATCACAAACACAAGTACTGCAACTTTTGATGATGGATATACAAATATTCAGAGATCTAATGCCGTTCTTTTTGTAATGAGCGGCGTTACTTCAGGCCTTGGGTCTCCGGATGCCGGCCGTCCTAAAGCTTTTTTAACTTGCGGAACTGCAGGTTCTTCAACTTGGGAATATGATATCATAAGCGATTTGTGGACTACAAGAACTTCTTACGAAAGCCAGAGTGTAAGTTATGGTGTTGGTTTTACCATTAATAACCGTGGTTTCGTAACAACCGGGCTTTCTGGCGGAACAGGCGTAAGTGCGACATCAGAATTTTTTCCAGACCAGGTTTATAACCAGCAAGATTAAAATTTCATGCACAGGCGTTTTCTTTTCCTGAGTATTGGTTTTGTGCTTATTATTTTTTACGCTTTTTATTTTAACCAGTTAAAAAGAGAATTTAATTTATCGCAAAAACAAAAAGGATTGATTTTTATTAAAGTAAAACCTATTCAGACAAATTTAGGCTGGGGATATGAAATTGAAGTTGACGGAAAACCTTTTATTCACCAGGAATTTATTCCGTCAATATTTGGAAGAAGAGGTTTTGCAACAAAGGAAGATGCGGAACTTGTAGGCAACAGGGCAGTTGCTAAAATTACTGACAGCCAAATGTCGCCTGCAATAAGTATTAAAGATTTAGAAGAATTGGGCATACAACTTAAACCTTCCGATACGCTTCAAATAAAAAAATAAAAATTTAATTTATAAAAAAACCGTGTGCTTTAAAACCACGGTTTTTTATTTTAATGAAACGAAAAATTTTTAAGTTATTAATGCATTTTAAATACCATGCAAAAACTGGCTATGGATATAATCTACAACGCTTGTAAGATTATTTGTTTGTTCAAATACTTTTAATTGGCGGTCAGCGCCGGTTCCATTTTCCAACATCGTACTTACATAACTTGTTGCGTGGCGGCTTCCAAGCGGGTCCACAACATCATCAATGAACTCAAGCAATTCATAAATAAGTACGCGCGTATTTACTTCTTCTTCTTTTCCAAAATCAATTAGATGCCCATCAATTCCATAACGGCCGGCGCGCCATTTATTTTCATTAATAAGTGCGCGTTGGTACATCATAAAGTTCAGGTTTTGCGAACGCAGTTTATATATTTTTACACAAATAGCCTGAAATAATGCAGCAATACAAATTGTTTCCTGCACGGTTAATGGCACATCACATATCCTGAATTCAACCGTATTAAAAAATGGATGAACGCGCAAATCCCACCAGATTTTTTTTGCGTTATCAATGCAATTCGTTTTTATTAATAAGTTCACATAATTTTCATATGCTTCATAACTTTCAAAATAATCAGGAATACCTGTTCGCGGAAATTTATCAAACACTTTCGTACGGTAAGATTTATATCCTGTTTTTCTTCCTTCCCAAAAAGGCGAGTTTGTACTTAACGCATAAATATGCGGCAAAAAATATCTTGTTGAATTGGCAATATGATTCGCCATTTCTTTGCTTTCCATACCAACATGCACATGTAAACCAAAAATCAAATTGCTTCGCGCAGCTTCCTGCAATTCATTTACAATTTCATTATAACGTATATGATCAGTAATCAACTGGCTTTCCCAATGGCTGAAAGGATGCGTTCCGGAAGCGCCCATCCAAAAGCCAAGGCCATCTGCAATGCCGGAAATTGTTTTTCTTAACAGCGCTACATCTTTATAAGCTTCATCAATGTCCTGGCAAATATCTGTTCCAACTTCTACAACAGCCTGGTGCATTTCTGCCTTTACTTTATCGCGAATAATCTTTTGCCCTTCCTGCACAATTTTTTGTTCATGGCTTTTCAATTCTTTCGTTTCCGGATCTATAACCATGTATTCTTCTTCAACACCGAGCGTGAAACTTTTATAATTTATGTTAGCCATGATGGGATTTTTGATTTGAAATTTAAGATTCGGGATACGTGATCCGAGATACGGAACAAATAAGAAATTATTAAAAAAATCATTTCATCCTGTATCCCGTATCTTTTTACATCAAAATAATTTTTCGTGCGCGCTGCTGCGTTTTATATATTCTCCCCAGGTTAAATTATCTGCATTATCCTCTTGCGCCAATGCCCTTTCAATGGCATAGTTTGCAGCAGTTTCAACAACCCAGTTAAAATTTTCTTCACCCACACTTGTTTTTTCTGCGTCGGGCGCGGGATTGCAAAAATCTATTGCATATGGAATGCCATCTCGCAAAGCCAGTTCAACAGTATTAAAATCGTAACCTAAATATTGATTAATACGCAACACAATCTGTTCCATTTCATGCAAACGTTCGGGCGAAGGATTAAAATCACTTGTATAGCGAAGATGATGCGGATTGCGCGGTTCATACGGCATAATGCGCACATGTTTTCCGCCAATGCAATAGCAACGGTAATATTCATCAAACACAATTTCTTCCTGCAGCATCATTACCAATTCTCCTGTTTCAGAATGTTTTTGAAAAAAATCTTCGGGGCTTGTTAATTTATAAACATGCTTCCAACCGCCGCCGGCAAAGGGTTTCATGTATGCAGGAAAACCGATGTAATGAAAAATATTATCCCAATCCAGTGGAAAAGCAAGATTGGAAAATGACTGATCAGTTGTATCAACAGGAAGATCTTTTGATGGAAGTATTACTGTTTTTGGAACAGGCACATTAATCCTTGTTGCCAAACAATTATTAAAAAATTTTTCATCAGCGCTCCACCAAAATGGATTATTAATAACTGCTGTTCCGCACAATGCAGCATTTTTTAAAAACGCGCGATAAAAAGGAACATCCTGGGAAATACGATCAATAATAACTGCATAACCACTCGGTTCTCCCTGCATTACTTTATCAATGCGAACTGGTTCTGCAGTAATGCCAGAAATATTTTTGCTGTTGATCCTTTCAATAAATGCCATCGGGAAACTTCTTTCCTGGCCAAAGAGAATTCCAATTTTTTTCATACTAAATTTTTTTCTCTAACACTTTTGTTCGAGCTGGTTAAAAAATTATTTATTAATACAATCTAATTATTAATCTTTATCCGGGTATTATTTAATAATGAATTTGCGATAAATAAGTTGGAAACATATCTTTCCATACAGGCCAGTCGTGCGTTGCATTTGCGCGGATGTCGAGCCAGTGATTAATGCCTTTGTTGTTTAAAATATTGCTTAATCTTTTGTTGTCTTCCAGGCAACCGTCAAATTCTGCGGAGCCTAAAATAATTCCCATTTTCCATAAGTCGGGGTTATTATCATTGGGTATATAATCAACCGGGTTGTTGTAATAAATATTATCATCATAATAACCTTCGGTAAATTGTTTCATCTCAAAAGCGCCACTCATTGAAAAACAATAACTCGTTACATCAGGATTGCGAAATGCAGTATTAACAGCATGGTAGCCACCAAAACTGCAACCAGCAGTTGCTACTTTTCCATATCCGGTTTCATGCTGCGCACGCGGAATAACTTCATTGCGGATTAAATGATTATAACGGTTTTGATTATACGCTCTTTCTCCGGGATGCACGGCTTTATTGTACCAGCTTATTGCATCAATACTATCAGGACAATAAATTTTTACTTTTCCATTTTCTAAAAACCATCTCACAGATTCTATTAATCCCTGATCTTTATTTTGATAATATGCTCCTTTTGATGTTGGAAATAAAATAACCGGTTGGCCGCCGTGGCCAAACACGAGCATTTCAAAATCGCTGTCAATACTTGGCGAGCGCCATTTGTGATATTCTTCCTGAATGCCCATATAATAATGTTATAATCAAATTTATTTTTAAAAGAACAATGTACCAAAATTATAATGTATGATGTCCAATGTCTGATTTTGTGACTTTTTACTTTTAATTTTTAATTTTTAATTTTTAATTTTTAATTTTTAATTTTTAATTTTTATAAATTGAACCAATGAAGATATTAATAATTGTAAAACGATAACCTATAGCTGTTAGCCGCAAGCTGCAACCAACTCTGTGAACAATTTCCTATTTTTGGCGCTATGGGAATTGAAAAGAACCATGGAATTTTAAAAGAAAATATTCATCTTAAATCCGAGTTTCTTAAACGGACTGTGCAGGTTGATTTTTATTTACCAACCCATGTTTCCAACCCGGCAGAAATGAGTTTGTTATTAATAAATGATGGACAGGATTTGGATACACTCGGATTAGAAATTATACTTCAGGATTTATATAATGAAGATTTAATTACGCCATTATTATGCGTTGGCATACATGCAGGCAAAGATAGAAAAAATGAATATGGTGCCGCTAAAACGCCCGACTACAAAGGCCGCGGCGCAAAAGCAGCTCATTACCGCGATTTTATTTTTGAAGAATTGCTGCCTTATATACATTCCAATTATTGCGTGGAAAGTTTTAAAGAAAAAGCGTTTGCAGGTTTTTCAATGGGTGCATTAAGCGCGCTTGATATTATATGGAACCAGCCGCATGAATTTTCGAAAGTTGGTATTTTTTCCGGATCATTATGGTGGCGCACAAAAGATAAAAACGATAAAACTTATAGTGATGAAATTGATCGCATCATGCACCAGCAAATAAAAAACGGCGATTATTATCCGTGGTTAAAATTTTTTTTTGAATGCGGAACTGATGATGAAACCGCAGACAGAAATAACAACGGCGTGATAGATTCAATTGATGATACTTTAGATTTAATTAAAGAACTAGCAGCAAAAGGTTATGATGAAGAAAATGATATCTCTTATTTATTAATAGAAAATGGAAAACATGATGTGCCAACATGGGCGCTCGCCATGCCGGAATTTTTAAAATGGGGATGGGGTAGGAGTTATGAGTTATGAGTTATGAAATTTTGGGATATTGAAGTTATAATGGAATTGAAATAAAAATATTTTTTAAACAAAAAACCCTGCTTATTAATGAGCAGGGTTTTTATTAATAGATAATTTATTTCTATTGAATATAAATCGTTTTTGTTTTTTGCCCGGCATCAGCAACGCCTGTTACTAAGTTTGTTCCCTGTGAACTTAAACTAAGCGGATAAAAAAAGTTACCTGTTATAGTAAGCTTGCTGTTTGATGCATTGGTTAATTTTGGCAATGCAATTGTTGCAACCCATTGATTGGTATCTGTTGCATTTTTTGTTGCATACATTATTGGAAGTAATACCGGTGATGACGAACTTCCAACTGTATAAACCGGCGAACCTGTAGCTGAAGATACGATAGAAAAATAACCATACAGGTTAAGGCTGTCATATGCAGTTCCTGTAGCTGTTAAATAAATCGTATCACCAACATTTACTGTGTCTGCAACGTGCGCAAAAGATTTTACTATTAAATTTTTCGTAATCGGCGGCGTGTAAGCCGGCAATGTTGTTGTTTTATTACAAGCAAAAACAATTGCGGTTATTAATAAAAGAAAAAGATATTTTTTCATAAATTATTTTTTAAGATGATTTAGTTTAATTAGTTTTTAATGAATTAATTAAACACGTACCTGATTCCAAATTGCATAATCCATCTTGAAGCCGCTTGTGTTGAATTGTTTGGTGCTCTCGTCAAACCTGTATTATCTGCGAAGCTATTAACAAACGGAACCTGGTTTGTTGCATCAGCAAATGGAAATGAAAACAAAGGTGTTTTTCCATCGGCAGACATGCCTTCAAATTTCAGGAAGTTTGCTGCAGATGGAGTTTTTACAACGCCCCAATATTTATTAAGCAAGTTGCCAACATTTAAGATATCAAGCGAAAATTGCAAAGTATGTTTATCCTTATTTTTTGTATAGAAATAAACTTCTTCCGCAATGTGCATATCGAGATGTTTACAGAAAGGATAAACAACTGAATTTGCCTGTGCATACTGGCCTCTATGGTTTGCCATGTAATGATCCTGGTTGATGTAGTTGTTTAACTGTGTCCAAATTTGCGCGGCTGTTCTTGGGTCAGCGGCTGTGCCTGTTGTAGTTCCTGCTCTTGTAGTTGCGTTATAAGAACCTGCATCAATCAAATTAATTTCAGATGCGTTGCGCGGAATATAAATTAAATCATTTCCTGTATTTCCATCACCATTTAAATCTCCATTATATACATACGAGGTAACGCCTGCTGGTGCAGCTTCGAAGATGGCACCGATAATAGTTGCAAAATGTTTTGCATATTCAATTTTATAATTTGCATAAGCTATTATGCGGTTTGGCTGGTACCAGCTTGGCCTTGCCAATGTTGGTGCATTCGGGTCTGTGTTTGATACAGCTCTTGCAGCCCATAATGAACTCGCAGTGCTTCCATCTTCCATTGTGTTTTTTGCATCACTGTGCGTGTAAGCCACACTCATTGATAAATTCCTGAAAGATTTTTGCACGCGGAATGTTGCTGCATACGAATATCCTTTGTGCGTGTTTGATAATAATATCGCGCTTGAAATATTCGGAGTTGTTAATGAAGTACCATTATAATATTTATTGCTTGAATTTGTTCCGCTGGTTGCAGTTCCTGTTGTATTAAATCTTGTTCTTTCATCAGGCCCGTTTGCAATTGCAAAACCATTTCCTTCATTAAGGTTTACGTTAGACATATAAGCGGCATTAATGTCTTTTGAAAAACTAAATTCTCCTGTAAGTATCCAGTCGCCTTCCAATCTTTTATCAAGGCCAAGATTTGTTTTTAATTTACTTGGATATTTAAAATTTTTGTCAACAAGCGCTACGCCATAACCAGTTGGTGTAGAAGTTTGGCTTTGTCCTGTATTGGTAAGATAAGTTCCAAGATTTTGTGATGGCGAAGGTGAGAAAGGAACATTTGCTACTGTGTAAGATCCAAATTGCACTCCATTATTTGCTGCTTGGTTTTCTATCCAAACAAATGGCGGAGCACCTTCAAAAATACCTGCACCACCTCTTAACTGCCATGTTCTGTCGCCTGTAACATCCCAGTTAAAACCAACGCGCGGAGAAGCAACCAAGAAACCATTTGGTGCTTTTCCTACATTATAAGTAGTTCCGTTTTTAAATGCCAATGCATCAAAATTAGTATTATCGGTAAACTTATTTTGGTAAGTTGTATAATCTAACCGTACACCATAAGTTAATGTGAAATTGTTAGTTACTCTCCATTTATCCTGCGCAAATAAACTCAGGTTTGTTGCACCAGCATATGCAAAAGGAAACGCGCCGCCTTTAAGTGTTGAGTATTGCTGATAATAACTTTTTGGTAAAGCGCCTGAATAAAAATCGCTTAAACTATTAAATTGAAATACGCCTTGATAACCTGGCGCAAAAGCGTTGGTATATTTTTTATAACTGTCTTGCGTACCAATTGTAATTTCATGCGCGCCTTTGTAAAATGTAAAAATATCATTCAACTGGTACGAATCCATATTCAGTACGTTGTGATACGTGTACATTTCATAACCAAAAGTTGTATAAATATTTCCGCCATTCAAAATATCAACTAGCGGGAAAGTGCCTGAAGAAGATTGCGGGCTGCGGAAATCTCTTTCCTGCGTATAACCAACTTGTAATTTGTTAGAAGCTTTATTGGTTAACCTTGTATTTAATTCTGCAATCCAAATGTTCAGGTTGTTATTAATGCGGTAGCCGCTACCATAAAACGGCATAGAAAAAGTTCCCGGCTGGCCACCTGTAATTTGCCCGCTTCCCGGCCTGCTTGTACTTGCAAACTGATCAGCATAAGATTTTAAATAGTTATACTTTAAAGTAAGGGTGTTTGAGTTATTAATGTTGTAATCAATCTTTGCATTAATCTTATAACTATTTGTTTTGAAAGAATAACCTTCAAACGCGCCGGGATCATAACCATAAGTTGTTTTAAGAAAACTTGCCAATGCTTTAAGTGTATCCGCATTTGCCTGCGATACAACTCCCGCTGCTGGAGAATGTGTTGCATCAGATGCAATCAAACCGCTTGCAGGTGCACTTTGCAAATCCTGCTCAGCATTAATAAAAAAGAATAATTTATTTTTTATTAATGCGCCACCAAGGCTTGCTCCTAATATGCCGAAGCTGAAAGGTGTTCTTGGCACTGTTGTATTTTCAACTTTATAACCAATTGTTCCTGGCGTTCTTCCAACATAATAAACTGATCCTGCAAATTTATTTGTGCCGCTTTTTGTAACAGAGTTTACACCGCCGCCAGTAAAACCGCCTTGCCTTACATCATACGGAGAAACGTTTACCTGTATCTGATCAATCGCATCCAATGCAATTGGCTGCGCGCCTGCCTGGCCGCCAAGCGTTCCTGAAAGGCCGAATGAATTATTAAAGTCTGCACCATCAACAGTAATATTATTATAAGAAGATGTAACGCCGCCAAAACTTAATCCATTTGCTGATGGTTCAAGGCGTGCAAAATCAGAAACGGCACGTGTTACAGTCGGAAGCCTTTCTATCTGCGAACGCGTAATAATTTCCTGGCTTCCGGTGCGGCTGTTATTAAAAACTTTGTTTTGCCTTGATGTGGTGGTTACCACTACTTCATTCAATTGTTTTGAAGTTGGTATCAGCGAAAAATCTGCTTTAAATTCCTGGCCTAAAACGAGATTAATACTGTCCTGTTTTTCTTCATTATAACCAACAAACGTAACTGTAATTTTATAAGGCCCGCCAATGCGCAGGTTGGGTAAATTAAAGCGGCCGTCTTTACGGCTTGTAGTTGAATATTTTGTGCCTGTCGGCGCATGCACCGCAATAACTGTAGCTCCCGCCAGTGGCGACTTTCCGTCGGAAACTGTGCCGGTTATATCCGCCGTTGTTTCCTGTGAAAAAAGAAAAAAAGAACTCATCACGCACAGCGTGGCTAAAAGCATTTTTTTGATCATAATCAAAGTTTTTGGTTTGCAAAGAAACAATTAAACACCATTGCAAAAGCAATGCATGTATTAAGTAATTATTAATCGTTTGGCAGTAAAAAGCAACCGGGGTTGGGATTGTTTGTAAAGAAGAAAAGCTAGCAACAGTTATCTGGTAACGGATTTGGTTAGTTATGTATGAAGGGTATATTAACTATGTAAAATTATTTATGTAAAATCAATTTTTTTTAAAAACTTAATCACCCGTTTTTTTGAAAGCATTTAATAATGTATCTACTTTTTGATTGCCTTCAAAAGTAGTAATTAAATTACCTTTTTTATCGTACAAAGCAAGATAAGGAAGGCTGTGGATATTATAAAAAGGCGGCAACACATATTTTTCATCGCGCCCCATTTTTATATTTGGATAATCTGCAATTCTGAAGTAACTGTAAAATTCTTTCATCTCAGCAAACGGCTGAAAAGTGGCCATCACAATTTCTATGTCCTTAAATTTATCCATTGATGCAATAATGTCTTTTGTCTGGTGTTTGCAATGGTCGCACTCCGGGCTAAAACACATTATTAATGTAAGGTGATGTTTTTTAATATCTTCTTTAGTAACAAAAGTAGCACTGTCAACTTTCAGTAATTTAAAAGGCGGAACTGTTGGAAAACGCTGGTACGGCGGCTTGTCTGGCGCTGCTTTTGGCGTTTGTTGCGCAAACAAAAAACTACAGTTTATCAATACCAGAATTATTGCTACTAATCTTTTCACGCTTTTTATTTTTAATGACAATATAAGCATGCAATATCGCTGCTTTATAAAAACAATAAAAATTTATTTGATAGCTAAAAATCCATAGTACTGTTCAAAAAAGAAAAGATAATCCTGGTATTAAGTATTGTAGAAAAATGAATCAGGCTTTCTCAGTTTATTTCATATTAACTTATTTGATTCGATTGAATATGTTATTTGCCTGCTACTATTTTTTCCTTAGCTTTGCCGCCTCAATTTAAAAAAAACTTGTATGGCAAATACAGCAGATATCAGTCGCGGCATGATTATTAAACTTGAAGGAAGTTTATATTCTGTTATTGAATTTGGTGAAAATAAAACTGCGCGCGCCGCAGCAAAAGTGTGGGCAAAATTAAAAGGCGTTGATAACAGCCGTTCGATTGAAAAAACATGGAACAGTGGTGATACCATTTATCCCGTTCGTGTTGAAAAAAGAGCATTCCAGTTTTTGTATAAAGATGACAGCGGTTATAATTTTATGGACAATGAAACCTTTGAGCAAATTGCTTTGCAGGAAAGTATGGTAGATGCGCCAAAGTTTTTAAAAGACGGACAGGAAGTTTCTGTTGCCATTAATACCGAAACAGATTTGCCAATGAGTGTTGAATTGCCTGATAAAATTGTGTTGCTTGTTACGTATTCTGAACAAGGCGTAAAAGGCGATACTGCAACGCGCACATTAAAACAGGCAACTGTTGAAACCGGCGCCACCGTTAACGTTCCGCTTTTTGTGAATGAAGGCGAAATGATTCGCGTGAATACAAAAACAGGAGAATATGTGGAACGCGTGAAATAATAATGAACTGATTTAATTATCTTTAATAAACAAATAATAAGAGCCCGGATTTTTTCGGGCTTCTGTTTCTGACAAACCTTATCTGCGTTTAATAAATCTTATCTATTGCGGTTCGGGTTTTTTCTTATCTTAGCCGCCCATTAATAAAAACTGTAAATTCATCAATATGGATTTTAAGCAGATTCAGGAGTTGATCAAAATGATCAACAAATCTAATATCGGAGAAGTAACAATTGAAGAAAAAGGGTTTAAGCTTACCATTAAGCAAAAAGAAGATGCTGTGCAGCAATTCCTTTCTGCACCGTTACAATCCCAGCAATATGCGCAAGCTCCATTGCCACAACAACCAGTAAGTTCATCAGCGCCCGCAGCTGAAAAACCAAAAGCCGCAGAACCCGTTGCCAGCAACCTTATCACCATAAAAAGCCCGATGATCGGAACTTTCTACCGCAGCTCATCACCCGATAAACCTTCTTTCATTAATATAGGTGATGAAATAGAAATTGGCAAAGTGGTTTGCATTATCGAAGCCATGAAACTCTTCAACGAAATTGAAAGTGAAGTAAAAGGACGTGTTGTAAAAGTGCTTGCAGAAGATGCAACGCCTGTTGAATACGATCAGCCGCTGTTTCTTGTTGAACCAATTTAATTTTGCAAATGTGGAAATATGAAAATGTGAAAATGATTTTATTTTATTTCCACATTTTCCACATTAATCACATTATCACATTTTAAAAATTTATGTTTAAAAAGATATTAATCGCCAATCGTGGAGAAATTGCATTGCGTATTATTCGTACGTGCCGTGAGATGGGTATCAAAACGGTGGCAGTTTATTCCACAGCCGATAAAGATAGTTTACACGTAAAATTTGCAGATGAAGCCGTTTGCATTGGCAAACCTGCAAGTGCAGATTCTTATTTAAATATCCCACACATTATGGCTGCGGTTGAAATTACAAACGCTGACGCTATCCATCCTGGTTATGGCTTTTTAGCAGAGAATGCGCGCTTTGCAGAAATTTGTGGCGAACATGGAATTAAATTTATCGGGCCAACGCCATCGATGATCAATTCAATGGGAGATAAAATTACTGCCAAAGAAACGATGATAAAAGCCGGCGTTCCAGTGGTTCCCGGCGGCGATGGTTTATTGGAAAGTGTTGATCATGCAAAAGGAATGGCAAAGGAAATTGGTTATCCCATTATTTTAAAAGCCACTGCTGGCGGCGGCGGCAAAGGAATGCGTGTTGTTTGGGAAGAATCTGAAATTGAAAAAGCATTTAATAATGCAAAAACGGAAGCTGCCGCATCTTTTAAAAATGACGGCATTTATATAGAAAAATTTGTAGAAGAGCCACGCCATATAGAAATACAAATTGCCGGCGATCAGTACGGCCGTGTTTCGCATTTAAGCGAACGCGATTGTTCTATCCAACGCCGCCATCAAAAGTTGGTTGAAGAATCTCCTTCACCATTTATGACGGAAGAATTGCGCAAGCGCATGGGCGAAGCTGCAATCAAAGCGGCTTCGGCAATCAATTATGAAAGTGTTGGAACGATAGAATTTCTGGTTGATAAACACCGCAACTTTTATTTCATGGAAATGAATACGCGCATACAGGTTGAGCATTGCGTGACAGAAGAAGTGGTAAATTTTGATTTAATAAAAGAACAAATAAAAATCGCAGCCGGCGAACCAATAAGCGGAATAAATTATGAACCGCAGATGTACGCCATCGAATGCCGCATCAATGCCGAAGATCCGTACAATGATTTTCGCCCGTCGCCAGGAAAAATCACTACACTTCATCAACCTGGCGGCCACGGAATCCGCGTGGATTCTCATGCTTACGCCGGTTACACTATTCCGCCGTATTATGATTCGCTGATTGCAAAAATTATTGCCGTAGCGCGCACGCGTGAAGAAGCGATTAATACCATGCACCGTTCATTAAGCGAATATGTGATTGAAGGAATAAAAACCACCATTCCTTTTCATTTGCAATTAATGAAAGACGAACGTTTCCGCAGCGGGGATTTCAATACAAAATTTCTGGAAGGATTTAAGATGCAATAATGCTAATGTGATTATTAGGTGATGTGAAAACGATTTTATAATATTTATTAAGCGATAACTTTTTTAAAAATGTTATCGCTTTTTAATTACGCCAAACATCAAACTTCAAATCAGAAAATTTTTTGTCCGGGCATTAAATTTCTAATCAGCTTCATTGGCGTCGCACACTTGTACATTTAGTTCTTCATTGAGCAATTGCGCCATTTTCACATGGAGAAATTTTCAATCATCTGCTCAATTGATTTATTAATAGCAAAAAATTCAGCGAGTTTTCTAATTACATTTTCAACCAAAGCATCCGGGCAAGATGCGCCGCTGGTTATTAATATTTTTACAGGATTATTTTTTGGCAAATAATCAGCCGTTAATATTTCCTGCTTTGTATGAAAATTATAATGCAAAATTTCTTTTGCTGATAAAATTTTTTCTTCTGCATTAATGTAAAAGGTTGGCAATTTTTCTTCACACAATTCAACCAAATGTGAAGTGTTGGAAGAATTATATCCGCCAACAACAATTGCCAAGTCTGCTTGCGTTTGCAACAATCCATTAACCGCAGTTTGATTATCATTTGTTGCATAACACAATGTATCACGCGTGTCTGCAAAACGTTCTTCAACATTATTTTCGGTGAGATGGAATGTATTAATCATCGTTTGTTTCAAAAAATCTGCAATGGCTTGCGTGTCGCTCGCGAGCATAGTTGTTTGATTAACAACGCCGATTCTTTGTAAATCTTTATTTATGTCAAACCCGCTGCTGTACTGGTTTTTAAAGGTTTCGTAAAATTCGTTCGCCGGTTTTTCGCCGGTAATAAATTTAGACAAGTCAATGGCTTCATTCATATCATTTACAACAACAGTCGGCGTATTAATAGCAGCGTGAGAAAACGTTGCGCGTGTTTCTTCATGCATAGGTTTTCCGTGTACAATAACGGTATAATTTTTCGCAGCAATTTGTTCAGATCGGTTCCAGACTTTTTCTACAAACGGGCAGGTTGTATTGTATTTTTTTGTCTCAATACCAATGTCATTTAATTTTTTTTCAATTTCCAACGTAGTTCCAAACGCAGGAATAATTACAATATCATTCGCCTTTAATTCATCAAAAGAAATAATTTCTTTGCCATAAGTATCCTGTAAAAATTGTACGCCGCGAGATTGTAAATCTGCATTTACCTGCGGATTATGGATCATTTCACTTAATAAAAAAATTCGTTTACCAGGATTTTCATCAATCGTTCTGAAAGAAATTTCAATCGCATTTTCAACGCCATAACAAAATCCAAAATGCCTTGCCAAATAAATTTGAACAGCGCCAAAATCAAGCAGCGTTGGTGTAAAATCTTTTTTCATTTTATCACCAAGCTTGCGTTTGTTTTTAATAGCGCTTATTAATGGGCTTCTGTATATTATCGGAACATTGAAAGTCTTCATTGCGTGTAAAGTTAAGAAAGAGATGCGAGATGCGAGATGCGTGATGCGTGATGCGTGATGCGTGATGCGTGATGCGTGATGCGTGATGCGTGATGCGTGATGCGTGATGCGTGATGCGTGATGCGTGATGCGTGAAAGATTTCGCGCAAGTTCAATATTTTTTATTAATAACAAAATAATATCCTAATATCTAAATATCTAATATCAAATCGCATTTCTCATATCACGCATACCGCTTTGTAAGTTTCTTCATCCCAAAAAGTTTATTATCTTACCGCGCACAAGCATTAATAAATTTATGAGCACAGATTTTCAACCGGTAGAATGGATTAACACCACAAATATTTATGAAGTAAATCTTCGTCAGTATACATATGAAAGTTCGTTTAATGCATTTGCAAAAGAGTTGCCGCGGCTGCGAGATATGGGCATTGAAATTTTATGGTTCATGCCAATTACACCAATTAGTATTGAAAAAAGAAAAGGCACTTTAGGCAGCTATTATGCAACTGCAGATTATCAAAATACAAACCCAGAATTTGGTTCGCTGGATGATTTTAAAAACCTGGTGCAATATGCGCACCAGCTCGGTTTTAAAGTTATTATTGATTGGGTTATTAATCACACCGGATGGGATCATCACTGGACGATTGAACATCCTGAATATTATGCAAAAGATGCTGAAGGAAATTTTATGGAGCGCAATGGTTGGGATGATGTAATCGATTTGGATTTTAATAATTATGATTTGCGCACTGCATTAATAGATGCAATGAAATTCTGGATTAATAATTTTGATATTGATGGTTTTCGTTGTGATATGGCACATTTGGTTACGCTTGATTTTTGGAAACAAGCGCGCACCGAATTGGAACCAATTAAAAAATTATTCTGGCTCGGCGAAACGGAAGAAATAAATTATCATGCGGTTTTTGACGTAAGCTACGCGTGGCGCTGGATGCATACTTCAGAGGATTTTGCAAAACAGAAAACAGATATTAACGGGCTCTGGAATTTATTGCAGCAATACAATGATCAATTTCCTGCAAATGCATTTCATGCTTATTTTACATCAAACCATGATGAGAATAGCTGGAACGGAACTGAATATGAAAAATATGGATCAGCAGCGTTAAATCTTGCGGTGTTCAGTTGTTTGTGGAATGGAATTCCATTAATATATAGTGGACAGGAAATGCCAAATCATAAACGCCTAAAATTTTTTGATAAAGATGCGATTGAGTGGAGCGGAAAATATGAACTGCATGATTTTTATAAAACTTTATTAAACCTGCGCAAACGAAATATTGCGTTGCGCGCATGCGATAATAATGTTTCAACTTATCGCGTGCAAACAAATGTGAATGATAAAGTTTTTGCTTTTAAAAGAAAAAATGGAAACAATGAAGTTGTGGTATTATTAAATTTTTCTGATCAGGAACTTTCCGTTGAAATATTTGATAATGATTTAAGCGGTTTATATAAAAATAGTTTTGCCAGTGATTCAATTGATCTTGGAACAACAAAACATGTTGTTATTATTGATCTTGGAACAACAAAACATGTTGTTATTCATCCATATAATTTTTTAGTTTTTGAAAAATAAAAAGTTATTAATAAAAAAAATCCCCGCAAATTTTGCAGGGATTTTTTTTATTAATAACAATCAACACTTTTATTATTCATTACTGCTCAACTGCAACGGATAAGTGAAAGCTCCATCATAGCCCGGATAAACACCTTCTAATTTTACAGAACCACCGGCATTTGCATCCAGCATTTTTCTAAAATCTTCCACGTTGTTTACATCTTTGCCATTTGCTTTTAAAATGATGAAACCATCTTCCATTCTTGTTTTACTAAACAAACCTTTTTCTGCAATAGATTTTACAATTACACCACCTTTTACATTTAAAGAGGCTGCATCTTTTTTGGTTAATGTTTGTAAATCTGCACCTAATTTATCGAGCACAGAATTTTTTATAATGTCTGTTGTTCCGCTGTTATTTTTTAATACAACAGGAACTGTATATTCTTTATCATCTCTTTTGAAAGTAACATTTACTTTGTCGCCAGGACTATAAGTTGCAATTTGCCCAACCATATCCGCAGCGCTTGTTAATGTGTTACCATTTAATTTTGTAATGATATCGCCTTTTTGAATACCAGCTTTTGCAGCAGCGCCATCAGCAGGAACTTCACTTACATAAACACCATCACCATCTTTAATTCCTTCCTGTTTTTTCTGTTCATCACTTATATTGTCCGGCGCATATTTTATACCAAGATAAGCGCGTTGCGATGTTCCATATTTCATCAAATCACTTACTACTTTTTTTACAATATTTACAGGAATTGTAAATGAGTAACCAGCATAAGAACCAGTTGGCGAAGCAATGGCTGAGTTGATACCGATTAATTTGCCATCAGTTGTAATTAACGGGCCGCCGCTGTTTCCGGGGTTTACTGCTGCATCAGTTTGTATAAAAGATTCAATCGGAGTTTTGCTTTGGCGCGCATTAATTTCAAGCGTTCTTTGTTTAGCGCTGATAATACCCGCGGTAACAGTTGTTTCCAAACTTAAAGGATAACCAACTGCGAGAACCCACTGGCCGATTTTTGCTTCGTCAGAATTTCCATATAATAAAAATGGCAATCCTTTCGCTTCAATTTTTACAACTGCCAAATCACTGCTCGGATCTGTACCAATAACTTTTGCTTTAAAAGATCTTCTATTGCTTAAAGTAACAGTTACTTCATCAGCACCATCAACTACGTGGTTGTTTGTTACAATGTAACCATCATCGCTGATGATAACTCCGGAACCCGAAGCCATCTCCGGCATTGAACGGCCGCGTTGCCCAAAAAAATCATCCGGATCAATTCCGAATAAATCTGCAAATGGATTTTTAGGTAAATTGTTTGTAGCCGTGCGGTTCGTTTTTGTTTTGATATGAACCGTTGCAGGAATAGCTGCGCTTGCTGCATCTGTAAAATCAGCAGGGCCGCCACCTGCAGCTTTTTGACCATCAAAAAATTTTGCGTAATTCGCAGGAACTTTGCTTGAATCCTGCGCGTAAAAATAAGTTTTGTTATTAGAGAAATGATTATATCCCCACATTGTTGCAAGTGCAGTTGATGCACTGATGAGGAAAATGGAAAGTACTTGTTTTGCTTTCATGGTAATTTAAAATTTTAATATGGTAATGTACTCAATTTATGTGCCTGCTCTGTACAAAATAACACGAACGATTCAATTCAGTTCATACCGTGCATTTAGTTTAACAAATTATTTACCAAGGCTTTCGTAGATGGCAGTTTTCAAATTTATAATAAGAAAAAATTACAGTCATCATCTGCCAAACGTTCATAAGCTGCGCAAAAATTTCATCGTATCAACACCATCTGCATAATCGTTCAAACCCGGTTGCTGCGCTAATCCAAAAGGTAAATAATTTTTGCCAATGATGCACTGTACATCTTCACTTTCTTTTAATGAACTTACAACGCTATCTGCATTTTTATAGTATTCATAATTCAATACACTTATGGCAGAAAACAAAGACGTGTTTTCCAGCAAAAGAATTGAATTGTTAGTCATGTAATATTTTTTATTCAAAATAAATAAGGCAAGCTGGTAATCATAATTATTTTTATACTTATTATTATCTGCGAGGTAATTGTATTTATTAAATGCATCAAGCAATGGAATGAAATCATAATTTTCCGGCGCATAAATTTTGGTAATATTCCTGCAGCCTAAACCAAAATATAAATAAACATCATCAGCCAGTTTATTTAATTCTTCATTGGATTCATTTCCTTTTAAAATAGCTACAGACGTGCGGTTGCGGCGAATGATGCTTGGGTATTTATTAAAATAATACTCAAAATATCTTGCAGAATTATTGCTTCCTGTTGCAATGTATGCATCACAACCTTTCAACATTTCAGCAAATGAAATTTCATTTTGAATGGTGATTTCCTGTTGGTATAAATATTCAACCAAATGTTTTATTAATACATTGTCTTTAGAAGAAATTTTTACGGTTTGATAATGCCCATTAATAAACGCACACAAAAAATCGTGAAAGCCAACGAGCGGAATATTTCCAGCCATTACAATCCCCACATTTTTTGGCGAGTTGTTTTCTTCCGGGATTGCATATTTTTTTACCCAATCATTTAATTTTTTTTCATCTAAAAATTCGCTGGCAATATTATTAACTGCAAGCTCAATAAATTCATTAATAAACCAGGTATTTTCTCGCGAAGCTTTTAGTTTTGCCGACTGCCATTCTTCATTTCCGGATTTCATATATTTGCCGAGTGTAACCAATAAATTAATCCGTTCTTGTAAATTCATAAATCCATTTATATTTGAGTTTCAAAATTACTTTATTCAATCCCCAATAAAAAAACTATGGCAATAAAAATAACGGAAGAATGTATCAACTGCGGCGCCTGCGAACCTGAATGCCCGAATAACGCGATTTACGAAGGCGGCGTGGAGTGGGCAATAGCTGATGGCACGACGATTAAAGGACAGTTTACATTAATGGACGGTTCCGTTGTAGATGCGAACCAGCGCAATGCGCCGATTAGCGTAGACACATATTATATTACGCCGAATAAATGTACCGAATGCCAGGGCTTTCACGAAGAGCCGCAGTGCGCGGCCGTTTGCCCGGTTGATTGCTGCGTGCCAGATGAAATGTACAGAGAAACGGTAGACGAACTTTTAGCGAAAAAAGAAAAAATGCATATTTAGAAAAAAGAAAATTGTGGATAAAAATTGAACCATTTGGGTTTGATTTTTATTTTAAAATTTTGCTACCTTTCTATTAATAAAAATGTGTTACTGTAGCTGAAAAGCTACTTAAAATAGACGGGTGATATTTCCCGTTATAAAAAGGTGAAGGAGAACATGCCTTCACCTTTCTTATTTTTAAGATACTTGCCGTTAATAAACCATCGCTGAATAAAGAACCAAAGTACAAGAGTGCGACGCCAATGAAGTTGAATGAAATGCTACTGCTCGGTACATAAAAAAAAGATATCATCACCTTACTATCAGCATATTAATAAAAATAAAAAGACTGGCAATTCCTTCAACCGGCCTCGAAACAAAAGCGTTAAGAAAATTCAGGATAAATTCATTAAGAACCCGGCGTTGTTTGAGCCAGTGAAGGCTTGCATTTGCAGCGTCTCGCGGCGAGTTTCGCCGGGTTTAGAATTTATCCTGAATTTTTAGCTTTTGTTTCGAGGCCTTGATTTTTTTGTTTCTTTTTTTACAAGAAAAAAAGAAAACACCACCTGGCATTAATAAAATAATTATTAACAGTCCCCGTACAATAACGCAAAAATCATAAACTCAAATCCTTTTCGTTTATTTGCTGAAATTAATTTCCCATCAATGAAACCCAACATTGCATTTGTTACCGGTGGCTATTCCGGCGAGTCGGTTATTTCATATAAAAGTGCCATTACGATTGAAAATAATGTTGATACAGAATTGTACAATATTTTTAAAATTGA
This sequence comes from Bacteroidota bacterium, assembly GCA_013288945.1. Lineage (GTDB taxonomy): Bacteria > Bacteroidota > Bacteroidia > Chitinophagales > Chitinophagaceae > Puia. The sequence goes on from JABDAZ010000001.1 coordinate 187,716, forward strand.
CATCAATCCAAACGGCTGGGTTTATGAAGCCGAAGACGGGAAAAAATCTGCCGTTAACCGCGAAGATTTTTCAATTATTAATAACGGGCAAAAGATAACTTTTGATGCGGTATTAATCGGCATACACGGCACGCCCGGCGAAGATGGAAAATTGCAGGGTTATTTTGATTTGGTAAACCTTCCTTACACATCTTGCGATGCCGCAACTTCTGCATTGACTTTTAATAAAAGATATACTGTTGCCATTGCTGCTTTTGCAGGCATTAATGTGGCAAAATCTGTGGTATTAATAAAAGATAAATTCGGTAATGCAGAAGAAATTGCGTCGCAATTAAAATTTCCAGTTTTTGTAAAACCAAATAATGGCGGTTCGAGTATCGGGATGTCGAAAGTAAATAATGCCAGTGAGGAATTGGGCGCTGCTATTGAAAAAGCATTTAAAGAAGATGACCAGGTTTTGATTGAGGAATTTATTACCGGCCGCGAGTTTACGATTGGTGTTTTTAAATCGAAAGGCGAAATTATTACATTGCCTTTTACGGAGATAAAAACGAAGAAAGAGTTTTTTGATTTTGAAGCAAAATATACTGCCGGTTTTACAGATGAAATTACGCCTGCAGAAGTTACTGATGCCATCCGCGAAAAAATAAATAACACGGCAAAAAAAATATACCAGGTTTTTAATTGCAGCGGCGTTGTGCGCATAGATTTTATTTATAATGAAGAAAAAGGCGAACCATTTATGCTGGAAATAAATACCGTACCCGGCCAAAGTGAAGCCAGCATTGTACCGCAGCAGGTCCGCGCAATGGGATGGACGCTGAAAAAATTTTATTCCGCATTAATAGAAGATGCGCTCGCGAAAAAATAATTTGAAAAGGGACGATGTGAAAATGTATAAGGGAATTGTAAATTGATATTTTAGTATAAATCATGAACTTTAATTAGCACATTTGCATATAAGCAAATTATCACATTAGCTCTATGTTTCAATTCATAACGCGCAAACCACTTTGGGTAAATATACTGGCAGCAATTGTTCTGTTACTTTTATTATTATTAATTTTTCTTGGTTCGCTCGCGTTGCTTACGCGCCATGGAAAAACATTAAGGATTCCCGGCGTTACCGGAATGTCTTATGCTGATGCAAAAAAATCTTTGGAAGCGCAAGGCTTTGAAGTGCAGATACAGGATTCAACATATAATGATACGGTGCCTCCAATGCGTGTGGTAAAACAATTTCCCGACGCAGATAACCAGGTGAAAATAAACCGAACGGTATATCTTACCATAAACAGGTCTGTAGCGCCTATTATCGAAATGCCGAATTTAATAAGCATGACTTTGCGCAATGCAGAATTGGTTTTACATCATTACGGATTGCAAATTGAAGACACGGTTTATAAACCGGATTTTGCAAAAAATTCTGTGCTTGATCAATTGTATAATGGCGAAACAATTAAGCCCGGAACAAAAATTCAGCAGGGAAATAAAATTACTTTGGTTATAGGAAACGGAATTGGCGGAACAGAATATACGGTGCCTGATTTGGTTGGATTAACCTACAGCGAAGCAAAAGCGCAACTCGACGCAGGCAGATTAATTGTTGGCGCATTGGTGTCGGAAAAAAATATAACCGATACCGCAAACGCATTTGTATACAGGCAAAACCCGGGAAAATTTGGTGATGATGGAAAACTAAATCACATCAGGCAAGGACAAACAATTGATTTGTGGTTAACTGCCAAGCAACCGGAAAGAAAAGATTCAACACAAAATACTACGCCAAATAATTAAATCATTTAAATATTTTTTATGCAGGTTATTACTATCGAAGATTTAAAAGCAAGAATTGATGCAGGAGAAAAATTAAATATTTTAGATGTGCGCGAACCCGGTGAACACGCAGAATTTAACATTGGCGGCACTTTGCTGCCATTGGGAAAAGTACAAACCATGCAACTTGATGAAATTGAAGACTGGAAAGACAAAGAAATAATTTGCTACTGCCGCAGCGGAAACAGGAGCGGGCAAGCTTGTTTATTATTAGAAACTTTTGGTTTTAAAAACATTAAAAACTTACAAGGCGGAATGCTTGCATGGCAAGCGAAGTATGCCAAATAGTTGTGAGTTTATATGCAGTAAATCTGTAAAAAATCCTGAAAGTTTAATTGAAAATTTTCAGGATTTTTTTTTGCTTTTTTTTGAGATAAAATTTATTAATAAAAAAGATTTTAAAAAAAATATAGCTAATTCTTTGTTCGTACGAAAAATTTCCTACCTTAGTTGTATGAACGGGAAAAAAGATATTAATAAAATGAAATCAGAACCAACAAAATCAGAATTGGAAATATTACAGGTTTTGTGGAAACATGGGCCGCAAACAGTTCGTTTTGTAAATGATAAATTGAATGAACAAAAACGCGCTGTTCAATATACATCAACATTAAAGCTGATGCAGATAATGGCTGAAAAAGAAATTTTGAAAAGGGATGAAACAAACATGAAACACATATACAGCCCAGCTTTGGAAGAAAGGAAAACCAAAAGCCTTTTATTGGATCGTTTTGTTGATTCCATGTTTGAAGGTTCTGCAAGTAATTTAATGATGCAATTATTCGGCAATAAAAAAGCATCCAAAAAAGAACTCGAAGCAATTAAAGAATTGCTTAATAAAATTGATAAAAAATAAATTAATTGTTGATAGTTTATTGTTCATAGCTAACATAATCTTAACTCAATTGTATTTGCGATGAACTATTAAAAAGGAACTTTCAACAATGACACAAATTATAAACACCAACAACTATGAACGAAATTATTAATGCACTTTGTTGGACGTTGCTCCATTCTTTATGGCAAGGTTTATTGCTTGCTGTTGTTGCAGGTGCTGTTATTATGATTACAAAAAAATCAGGCGCAGCTTTGCGTTATAATATTTTAGCAGGTTTATTTTTTCTTTTTATATTAATAAGTTGTTTTACTTTTTTCAGTCAATTAAATTTTACTGAAAAAAATATTGCGGCAGAAAATGTTTTATTAATAAATGCACAGCAAATTAATAATGCAATTCAGCCAATCAAAAATGTTGTTGTTGAAAAAACTTATCAAGAAATATTTACAAATTATTTTAATACACACGCATCGCTTATTGTTGCAATCTGGTTCATCGTATTAAGTGCGCAGTTTGTAAAAATGATTGCCAACGTTAATTATATACAAAAAATAAAAAGCTATAAAACCCACACTCCGTCTGTATTCTGGCAAAATAAAATAAGGCAGCTTGCAAAAAGGCTTCAAATAAAAAAACATATTTCATTGCTTGAATCAGAAATTGTAAAAGTTCCTTTGCTTGTTGGTTTTTTAAAACCAGTGATATTATTTCCATTCAGTTTAATGTCGCAATTATCTGCTGAACAAATTGAAGCTGTGTTATTACATGAACTCGCACATGTAAAACGCAAAGATTATTTTGTAAACCTCTTGCAGAGTTTCGCAGAAATCATTTTCTTTTTTAATCCCGGCGTGCTTTGGATTTCTTCATTAATAAGAAATGAACGCGAAAATTGCTGTGATGATATTGCAATTGCTCATACAAAAAATAAAAAAGAATTCATTAATGCGCTTGTTGTTTTCCAGGAATATAATATGGCGCGTTCAAAATATGCAGTTGCTTTTCCCGGACAAAAAAATCATTTATTAAACCGCGTAAAACGCATAATTACAAACAACAATAAAACACTTAATAATATGGAAAAAATCACACTTGCTTCAGGCGTTATTATTATAAGCCTTGCAACATTTGCGTTTGCGCAAACAACAAAAACTGCAAACGATAAAATTTCTGAAGCACCAAGACAGGTTGTTAATAAAACAGAAAAAGTTTCTGTCAATCAAGAAATAAAAGATACTGTTCCTGAAATTGATCAGAATAACAAAAGAACGATTGTTTCTAAAGTTGATGATACAGAATATAAACTGGTTGAAGTTGATAATAAACTGATAGCATTTTATGTTGATGGAAAAAAGATTCCTGCTAATAAAATCGATGATTATAAAAACATCATTGATAAGATACATAGCGACATGAAAATAAATGATGAGAAGCTGGCGGAGCAACAAAGTAAAATGCAAGTTGAATTAAAAAAACAACAGGAATTATTAATGCTGCAGGAGGAAGAGTTTAAAAAGAAAGCAGATGAATTACAAAAATTGCAGGAAAATAAATTATCAGCTATTGAGAAGGAAGATTTAAATAAACAACAAGATGAATTAAACAAAAAAATGGATTTATTAAAAATTCAGGAAGATAAATGGAGCAAAGAACAAGACGTTGTTATTAATAAAAAGATGCAGGAGCAAATAGAATTGCAAAGAATACATCTCGCGGATGCACAAAAGCAAATGCTAAAAGCACAGCATGAAATGGAACAAATGCGGTTAAAAAAGCCTGATGAAGATTTGAGCAAACAAAATGCACTGCTCGAAAAAAGATCAGCGGAACTTGCAATAGATCAATTAAAACTTCAATCAAGTCAATTACAATTAAGCCAGGAAGCTTTACAATTAAAATTGCAACCTTCATTAAACCCGGAATTAAATGAATTGAAAGAAATAACTTTTGATGTTCCGCCAACGCCGTTAATAAAAGAAAATGAAACAATCATTTCAGTTATTAATGATTTAAAAAATAAAAATATTATAACTGAAGAAGACCCTTTGTCTTTTACTTTAAATAGTAAAACGTTTAAAGTAAATGGTGTTGTGCAGCCGCAATCTGTGCAGTCGGAGTTTAAAGAAAAATATATTAAGCATTCAAAAGATCGAGTTGTTTATTCAACAGATCA
>JABDAZ010000002.1 GCA_013288945.1 Bacteroidota bacterium
TGGTTTAAAAGAAGGTGATACGATTATTGTTGATGGCTTCCAGGGATTGTATGATGGGCAGTTGATTACTACAGACGGAAAATGATTTATGATGTGAAATGTATGGTGTACGAAGTTAGATGCGGGATGTAAGATTGGAGATGTGAAAGATGAATTTATTAATGAGCGCATTTATTTTTTGTATGGAGATAATGTGAGGATGATGAATATTAATAAATATTTGATGGAGAATTTTTAGAGAAATTATTAATAAACCATGGCTGCGCAAAGAACCAAACGTACAAGAGTGCGACGCAACGATGCTTATAAGAATTACAACTGTTGGGTACAAAATATTTTAAATTAATTGTATGAGCGCTATCGAAAATATTAAGGGAAAGTTCAAAGAGTTTGGGCCTACTTCATGGAGCATCAGTAATAAAACGGCTATTTATTTAGTGATGTTGTTTGTAAGCATTTGGGGCGTTTACAAATTTGTTTCGCTGCCGAAAGAACAGTTTCCTGATATTATTATCCCGACAATTTATGTGCAAACAACTTATGTCGGCAACTCGCCAAAAGATATTGAGAACCTGGTAACGCGCCCGATTGAAAAACAAATAAAAGGAATTACCGGCGCGAAAATTAAAAAATTTACAAGCACATCGCAGCAGGATTATTCTGCGATTATTGTTGAGTTTGATACTGAAGTAAAAACAGAAGTTGCCCTGCAAAAAGTGAAAGATGCGATTGATAAATCGAAACAAGATTTACCAACAGATTTAACTGTTGAACCAACTGCGCTTGAAGTAAATTTAAGTGACCAGCCAATAATGTATGTGAATTTGAGTGGCGATTATGATTTGCAAAGATTGAAAAAATACAGTGACGATTTAAAAGATCGGCTGGAAGATTTGCCGCAAATAAACAGGATTGATGTTGTTGGCGCACCTGAACGTGAGTTTCAGATTAATGTAGATAATTACCGTATGCAGAGCGCGGGCGTTACGTTTGATGATATTAATAACGCAGTAAAAAGCGAGAACCTCGATATTTCCGGTGGCTTGCTTGATGTTGGAAATATGAAACGCACGCTTCAATTAAAAGGGCAATTAAAAACTGCAAATGATATTTCGCAAATTGTTGTGCGCAACTCAACCGGAGCGCCGATTTATTTAAAAGATATTGCTGTTGTTAAAGACACAACAAAAGAAAAAGAAAGCTATGCGCGGCTGGATGGAAAAAATGTAGTTACACTCAACATTATAAAACGCAGCGGCGAAAATTTAATTGAAACAAGTGAAGCTGTTCAACAAGCTGTTGATGAAGCACGCGGCGTTTTATATCCGAAAGATTTGAAAGCGGTTGTAACCGGCGATCAAAGTGTAAAAACAAAATCATCTTTTAAAGATTTGGTTAATTCTATCGTTATCGGTTTTATATTGGTGCTTTTGGTATTGATGTTTTTTATGGGCGTAACAAATGCATTTTTTGTTGCCTTATCTGTGCCGCTGAGTATGTTTGTTGCATTCGTATTTTTACCTGCGGCAGATTTAATAATCGGAAGCCATGTTACATTAAATTTCATGGTGCTGTTTTCTTTATTGTTTGCATTGGGAATTATTGTGGATGATGCAATTGTTGTGATAGAAAACACACACAGGATTTTTGTAGAAGGCGCAGGAAAATTAAATGTGCAGGTTGCCGCGAAAATGGCTGCCGGCGAGGTTTTCGTGCCGGTGCTTGCGGGAACATTAACAATGCTTGCGCCGTTTTTTCCATTGCTTTTCTGGCCGGGCATTATTGGTAAGTTCATGGTGTATTTGCCAACCATGTTAATCTTTACACTCGCTGCATCATTAATTGTTGCGTTTATAATGAACCCTGTTTTTGCGGTTGATTTTATGAACCATCCTGAAGATGAAGTTGAAAAGAAAAGTGATATTTTTAAGAAGCCATATTTCTGGGTAACCATTGGCATAGGAATTCTTTTTGATCTTGCCCACGTAACATTTCTTGGTAACCTGCTTATCTTTTTTATGTTGCTGGTTTTATTAAACCGTTATGTATTGGACGGTGCAATTCACGCATTTCAAAATCGTGCATTGCCATGGATAATGGGGCATTATGAAAGCTTGTTGCGCTGGTCGTTAAAAGGATGGAGGCCGGTGCATTTATTACTCGGCACTTTCGGTTTATTAATACTTTCATTTATGTTGTTCAGCGCTTCCGTTTCTTCAGGAAGAGTTGGTGTTGTATTTTTTCCAAAGGCAGATCCAAACCAGATTTATGTGTATTTAAAATTGCCTGTAGGAACAAATGTTGATTATACAGATTCCATCACAAGAATGCTTGAAAGCCGCGTGGATAAAGTGATTGGCGTTGATAGCGGAAAGAAAAACCCTATTGTTGAAAGTGTTATCAGTAACGTTGCTATTGGTGCAAGTGATCCTGCAGTTGGCGATAGAAGTACACGAAGCGAGTTGGGAAGAGTGCAGGTTTCTTTTGTTGAATTTGAAAAAAGAAATGGCGTTTCTACAAGGCCTTATCTTGATAAAATCCGCGCAGCGATGATTGGTGTTCCAGGTTCGCAAATAAGTGTTGACCAGGAAAGCGGCGGGCCGCCAACCGATCCTCCCATTAATATAGAAATTGCCAGCGAAGATTTTGATGACTTGATTAAAACTGCAAGCGCATTAAAAAATTATTTAGATTCAATACAAGTTCCTGGTGTGGAAGAATTGAAGATGGATATCGATTTGAATAATCCTGAAATTACATTAACAGTCGACAGGCAGCGTGCATTAATAGCAGGTATTTCATCTACACAAATTGGCCAGCAAATAAGAACCGCATTGTTTGGCAGAGAAGTTTCAAAAATAAAAGAAGGCAAAGACGAATATAAAATTCAGTTGCGCAATAATGAATTGCAAAGGCAAAATCTTACCAATTTATTAAACATGAATGTGAGCTTCCGCGATATTGCCAGCGGCGGAATGGTAAAAAATATTCCAATCAGTTCACTTGTAAAAGTGGAGCCGACAAGCACATTAGGAAGTGTAAAACGTAAGAATCAAAAACGGTTGATTACATTAACATCAAACGTGCTTACAACAAAAGGTTTTAATGCAACCGGTGTAAATGCAGACATTGCAAAACACATTGCAGACTTCAAGAAAAAACCAGATGATGTAACGATAAAACAAACTGGTGAGGGCGAACAACAAGCAGAAACAGGCGCGTTTCTTTTATCTGCTTTGGTTATTGCATTAATGACGATTTTGTTAGTGCTTGTAACGCAGTTTAATAGTGTAAGCAAATCCATTATCATTTTAACGGAGATTGTGTTTAGCGTAATTGGTGTGTTTCTTGGTTTTACAATTAGTGGTATGGAAGTTTCTGTATTAATGACAGGGCTCGGAATTGTAGGCCTGGCGGGCATTGTAGTGAAGAACGGAATTTTGGTAATTGAATTTACAGATGAACTTCGCGGCCGAGGAATTAAAACGCGTGAAGCTGTGATACAAGCCGGTAAAACACGCATTATACCAGTGTTGCTTACAGCAGTTGCGGCGATACTTGCATTTATACCGATTGCTGTTGGCTTTAATATAAATTTCGTAACATTATTTTCTGAATTGAACCCGCATATATTTTTGGGTGGAGACAACGTTGCATTCTGGAAGCCATTAAGCTGGACAATTATTTTTGGTTTGGCATTCGCATTTTTTATGACGTTGTTTATGGTGCCCGGAATGTATTTAATTGCAGAGCGTTTAAGAAAACCAATGCGCAGAATGTTTGGTGGCAAATGGATTTCATTCCTCGGTATTCCACCATTAATATTTTTGTTTATTCCGCTGATGATTGTAACTGCATTTATTCATAACGCACAAGTAAGCAGAAGGCGAAGAAGCTCAATAACACAACCGGCAGATAAAGTATTTACAGGAAGCTGGTTTTAAATAAAATTTTATTAATAAAATTAAAAGCCCCGTAATTTTTTCGGGGCTTTTTTTATGTGAATGAAAAAATATTGAATAGCCATCATCAATATCAAGTATTAACAATGATTTGATTATTGAATATTGTTTGTTGAATATTTTTTTTAATAGAAGTTGATTTGATAAAAAGATCAACGCTTAATTGAAAAACTAAAAGTACAAGTGTGCGACGCAACGATGGTGAATTGAAATACAAATGCTGGTTACAAAAAATTTATTAATAGAAATTATAGTGCATAAAAAAATCCGGAGTTATTAATGCTCCGGATTTTGTTTTTATTTATTAATAAAAATTAATTTCTGCTGCTTGCGAAGCGGCTTAATAATTTTAAAATTTCAATGTACAACCAAACCAATGTTACCAATAATCCAAATGCGCCATACCATTCCATGTATTTTGGTGCGCCCATTTGTTCGCCGGTTTCTATTCTTTCAAAATCTAAAATGAGGCTTAATGCTGCGATAACGATTACAAAAATATTAATGCCAATTCCAAGCGGGCTAAAATCGTTCCAGCTCATAAAAGGCATGTTTACATGGAATAAAGAAAGTATCCAGTAAACCATATAGAATAAAAATATTCCCATGGTTGCCGATACGATAACGGCTTTGAATTTTGCTGTTGGTTTAATAATCCTGAAATTATATAGTAGAAACATTACAAGCGCAACCGAGAATGTGAGGCCAACAGCCTGCATTACAATGCCCGGATATTTTTGGCCAACCATATTATTTACAATCACAGAAAATGCGCCCAACAACAAACCTTCCATTAATGCATAAGGCGGCGCAAGATACCGTGCTGTAGCGGGTTTGAAAGAAATGATCAATCCGGTTATTAATCCGCCGATTAATCCAACCCACATTAATGTCATCATCGTTTCTGCTTTTGAAACCATGAACAAATGCCAGTTGTACGTTGCGCCGGCAATTACCATAAACAATAAGAAACCAAATTTAGCGATGGAACCTCTCACAGTCATTGCGCCATCGTGGGCAGTACTAAGCGAACTATTAAAAATTTTTTCGCTTAAAGTAGGATTGCCAGATTCAAAAAGTGCCATAGTTATAGAGTTTTAATTTTTGTCAATTTACAAAACAGGTTGCAAAGTTAATAATGATTCAAAAGAAAACAAGTATTGAAAATGCTGCGCGCTGTTAATCATTTTATATAAAACATTTTAAAAGATCAGGAGTTTGAAATCAATATAATTTTAACAATACTTCTTTGATGTCATCAAATTTTGTCCACGGAATAAAATGGTTTGCACCGGGAATTAATTTTACTTCAATATGGCTGGCGTTTATTAATAATTTTTTTCCATACTCTACATTGCCCGGCGGAACCCAAGTATCAGCCATTCCGTGAATAAAAAAAACAGGACAGGTAATTTTAGAGAAATCATCTTTTAAATAAACAAGATCTTTTTTAAGAAACCATAGTTCTTCATTGGAAGGACGCATGGCGCCGGGCACAAAATAGGTGAGTGGCGTTTTATAAAGAATTGGCCGCCATTTTTCCGGTTTTTCTTCATCAGGATCTATTGAGCCGGAAATAATAACCATGCCTGAAAATGTGCTTGGATTATCAGCAACAAGTTTCACAATCATCGGGCCACCGAGCGAATGGCCGGCGATATACATTGGTTTTTTATTATTAAGAATCGTAAACAACGGACTTATTAATTGCGATTGCCTTGCCAAATGTTCCGGCGTTCCATAATCGCTGTAACCAAAGCCAGGCCTGTCGATAGCAACCATGCGGAAACGTTGCAGCAAATCTTTATCTTTTAAATACTTTTGAAAAGCATCCCAGCTTCCCGGCGTGCCATGTACAAAAAATAAAGTTGGTAAAGTATCATTTCCTGTTAATGCATAATGCAAATGTTTTCCATCAACAACAATTGTTGCGGTTGTTAATGCAACGCCGCTTTGTTCAAAATCTTTTTTTGCTTTATCATCGGGTTCGCGCATCATCATGCAGCTTTGCGCAAGCACAAGCCATATTAATAATATGATTCCAACAACCAAAAACATGCGCATAAAAAAACGTTTCATGATAATAATATTCCTGAATGTAAAAAACCATCCTGATATTATCAGAATGGTTTTTAAAAGTTAACGAAAGATTTTTATCTCGGTTTATTTCTTTGCGGCGGCGGCTGTGGCGGGCGCCTGTTATTATTATTGTTTGGATTGTTATTATTAGAATTGTTGTTGTTCGGATTATTGCGCTGAGGTTGTTGCGGCCTTTTTTTGCGATCGTTTTTATCAAGGCTTTTTAAACTTATTTGCCCAACCAAATCAACAAAACCATGTTCTTCTTCTTTTGGTTTTCCGGTGCTCACTTCCACAGGTTCCAATCCGTCAGGAATATTATTCTGCGAGTTTAATAGTTTTATTTTTTTAACGCGTTCAATCGTAAGCGGATATTGTTTGTTGCTGTCTGGCAACACATACCACATCAGGTTTTTAAAAATATCTTTCTTTATTAATAATGCATTTCCTTTTGCAACACGCAAGGTTTCGCAGTTGTCAGGAAATCCCTGCAACGCATCTAAATAAGTATCCAGTTCATAATTCAAACAACATTTTAATCGTCCGCACTGGCCGCTTAATTTGGTTTGATTAATAGATAAATTTTGATAACGCGCAGCAGTTGTATTAACAGATTTAAAATCTGTAAGCCATGTGCTGCAACACAATTCACGCCCGCAACTTCCGATGCCGCCAACTTTTGCAGCTTCCTGCCTTGCACCAATTTGTTTCATTTCCACCTTCACACGAAACTCTGACGCAAATATTTTTATCAGCTCGCGAAAATCCACACGATCATCCGCAATATAAAAAAACGTTGCTTTTCTTCCATCTGCCTGAATTTCCACTTCGCTCATTTTCAAATCCAAATTCAATTGGCGAGAAATGGCTCTTGCACGAACCAACGCATTTTTTTCGCGATCTTTATTTTGCTGCCTCACTTCCAAATCGCGATCACTTGCTTTGCGCAAAATTTTTTTCAGCTCCGGGTTATTTTCATCAACGCCTTTCTTTTTTAATTGCAACCGAACCGTTTCACCCGTTAATGAAACTTCGCCCACATCAAAACCACTTACGCCTTCCACGCTAATCATATCGCCTTTTTCAAAAAGATAAGTCGTAATGTTTCTGTAAAAATCTTTTCGGCTGCCATTATTAAAACTTACTTCTACAATCCTGCAACCACTTTCCGGATCGCTGAAAGGAAGATTCGCCAGCCAGTCGTGCACATTCAAACGGTTGCAACCGCCCGTGCTGCAACCACCATTACTTTTACATCCGCCTGGTTTTCCATCAGCAGAAGTTCCACAATTACCACATCCCATATTCAAAATAAATTAACGCATGAATAATAAATAAGAAAAAATAATGGGGAAACCAGCAGCGGAATTCTATGAAGCGTTTGTTGCGTCGCACTCTTGTACAGTTCCAGCTTTATTCAGCACAGTTTCTTATGCAAGCCTGGCGTGATTATTTAAAGTCTCTGCCAACGGCGGCATTAATATCACGGTATAAAATATGTTGTACAAAATAACTTTTCAAACGATTTCGAATTCACTCATCAGTTTCATTTTCACTGGCCAGGTTTTTTCCCGCATCCATTTCTTTCCAAACCCGTTTCCGGGTTATTAACAAATATACTACGAAAATTTGAGATGATACCGGATGTATGTTTTGTGATTTGTTATAGTGATTTAAGATTCGCGTTGCGGGATTCGAGAAATGTGGTTTAAAGATTTTAGCATGAATGATTAATAGAAATTTGTTTCCAAAATTTTCACGATTTGCATAAATTATAATTAAAAATAAATCCCGAATCACGTATCCCGAAACTCGAATCAAAACCCGAATCTCGCAACACGTATCTTCATCAATCATCTCAAACGCGTTTTTTAAACAAAGCCGCAACCGCAACAACACACCAAGTTGCTTCTAAAACAATAAATGGATTATAATTAATAAGCACCGACGCATAACAAGACAAACCCGCACCAATAATATTCAGGAAAATATACAATTTACTTTCCGGCAAAATGAACCGAAACAAATTCATAAAAAATGCAATTAATAAAAGCATAACGCCAAGCGAACCAATGATTGTTGAAAAATTCATGATGTGAGATGTTGAATGTGAAACGGGTTGCGGGATTCGGGATGTTTTGGGATATGTGATTTTAGATGCGCGATATGCGATGCGGGATTTTCAGTTAATCAAATTTGAGAGTTTAGTTTTTTAATAATATATTTTTGAGGCAAACAAAAAATCTGAAACCACATTTCCCGAATCCCGTAACCCGCATCTAAAATCATACATCCGACATCAAAATCACATCACCACCGCCACTGTTTTATTTGCAATAATATGATAGAGTTTTATTGTTAATGCATGAAAAAGCATTTTCGCATTTGCGTTGCGTTCTATATAATAACTTGCTTTATCAAGTTCTTCAATAATCGCTTGTTGTTGTGAAATGTCTGCAATTTTATTTAAGCGAATCGCAAAATCTTTTTCATTATCGGGAACGCGCAACTGCGCGCCATCCATCACTTTCACGCGGATTGCCTGTTCCAATAAATGATTAAAATATCTTAAAAATTGTTTCTGTCTTTCTCTTCCGAGTTTACTTACATCATCAATCCATTTTACTTGCGCAACCGGGCCGGTTTTTAAAATTGCATTCAGCCATTCTCTTAATAATCCCTGCCAGTCTTCATCTGCGTGTTGCAAAATTTGTAATGCTTCATGATAATTTCCTTCGCTGATGGATGCAACCTGCCTTGCCTGGTCAACAGAAATTTTTGCGCGTTGTATTAATGCGTTTTCAATATCAACAGTTTCCAATGCAGGAATTTTTACCAATTGTGTTCTTGATAAAATCGTTTGCAGTATTAATGATTCATTTTCTGCAACAAAAATAAACAGTGTATTCGCCGGCGGTTCTTCAATCAGTTTTAATAATTTATTTCCTTCATTGCCAAGATATTCCGGCATCCACATGATTAATATTTTATAACCACTTTCAAAACTTTTTAAACTGAGTTTGTAATTGATATCGTTGCATTCGTGCGCAGTAATATTTCCCTGTTTATTTTCTGCGCCGATAAATTGCAGCCAGTCGTACACATTTCCGTAAGGATGTTTGGAAATAAATTCGCGCCATTCCGTAATAAAATTTGTGCTCACTGGTTTATCGCCAGTTTTTTTTGGAATAACCGGATAAGAAAAATGAATATCAGGGTGAATCAATTGTCGCGCTTTTATGCAAGATGCGCAAACGCCGCACGCATCTGCTGGCGCATTATTAATGGCCAGTGACTGACTTTCTTCTTCGCCAAATAATGATGCAGAAGAATCTTTTTTACCATTTACTTTTTCGCAAACAATATATTGTGCAAATGCAAGTGCGAGTGATAATGCGCCGCTTCCTTCCGGGCTTAAAAATAATAATGCATGGCTTAAGCGATTGTGAAAAACCATTTCAGCCAAATGTTGCTTTACCTCATTTTGCCCGATAACATTTTTAAAAGACATGTGGCAAAGATAACTGAACGTTGATTTTTTTAGTAATGAATTAAAAAAGTTATGGGTTATGAATTATGAGTTATTAATAACTCATAATTCATAACCCATAACTAATCAGAAAATATTTCTTCGAAAAATTTAGTTCAAATATTTTGTAATCTCATCGCTCATCGGCGTTACTTTGCTTGGAAAAACTGCAATCAATTTTCCATTTTCATCAACCAAAAATTTGGTGAAGTTCCATTTAATTGGATCTGGCGAACCCAATTTTTTTGCTTCTTCAGTTAAGTATTTAAAAAGCGGATGAATATTTTCTCCAACAACATCTACTTTCTCTGCCATCGGAAAAGTAACTCCATAATTTTTCATGCAAAACGCTTTGATGTCTTCATTTGTTCCAGGTTCCTGGTGGCCAAAATTATTTGCAGGAAAACCGATGATCACCAATTTGTCTTTATATTTTTCATACAATTTTTCCAAATCTGCATATTGTGGCGTGAAACCGCATTTGGAAGCTGTATTAACGATTAATATTTTTTTGCCTTTGTAACTTGATAGATCAATTGTACTTCCGTCAAGTCCGGGAACTTTAAAATCGTGTACTGTCATTGCAGCAACTAATAATAATGAAAGGATTGCTAAACGTATCATGGTAAATGGTTTTTGATGATAACAATATAGCGGCAAGTTAGTTTATTAACCTAAAATTTTTTCTTTTAAAATATTAATTGAAGAATAATTTTTTGAAGAAATATTATTGTTTTTCATAACATCCTAAATCTGTTTTTCCATTAACAGTTCTTGTATTTCCATCCAAATCAAAAGGAATAGAAGTATTGATTCCCGAATCCAAAGTCGGAGAATTGACTTTTAAATGAAAGTTATAAAACATGGTTTGATTATTAACACTGTCAAACATCGGATCAATGTTCAACATATGTGTATTGGTAACGGCTGGCGTATTTTTAATTTTCCATAAGCAATTTGTAAAACTAATTGCCGGCGAACTTCCTTGTGTTGAAACAACAACTTCATCAACAACACTTCCATTATCGCCCCAAAAAATGCTATTAATAAAATTTGCAGTTAATGCAAACGATGAATTATTTCCAGGTAAATAATCACTCACATTTAAAACCGGTTGCAAGTGCGACATATAATTATTTGAATAACTCGCAACCGTGCAATTGGTGAAATTATAATTTCCACCGGCTGTAATTACAATGTTTCTTCCGCAATTACTTATCAAACAATTTCTCGCTTGAATATCGGATTGTGTTGCCAAAACTCCTGCATCATAAATGTTATTAATAATGCATTCATTTAAAATAATTTTTGGATTATTATTTACAGAAAGCCCACTTGCAATAATGCCCTGGTAAGCATTATTAATAACTGCAAACTCCAATAAATTATTTTTGCTTGATGGATTGAAAATCACGCCAGGCCAGCTTCCCGGGAAATTGTTATAAGGAACATCCAATCGATCGCTTGCAAAATAAATGCGTGTGCTGTCATATTTTTGTCCTTGAATTTGCAATGTTCCGTTTACAATAAAAGGCGCATTGGCATGCAAATAAATTTTGCATCCCGGCTGAATATTTAATGTTGCATTGCTATCAATTTGTAATGAACCAAGAACAACATAAGGCAAGTTATTTGTCCATATTGTGTTGCTGGAAATTTCTTTGTTGTTTAAAAAATTTGCATTTTGCCCGTAAGCCTGCAACTGAATATATTTTTGATTTCCATTAAAAAAAACCTGGATACTGTCTTGCAAAATAAAAGCAAGGTTTGCTGATGAAGGATTAATAAAAACAGAAACAAAAATATAAATGCTATCGTTCGCATTTATTTCAATATTGTTTGCTTCAGAAACTGCAGCGCCATCAATATTAATTTTAAAAACAGAAGAAGCGCCGCCCATTAATTTGACATCTGATAAATTTATTTTCTGATTATTTTGATTGTAAATTTTTACCTGTTGCGTGATGGAACCCGTTGAAACAAAAACCGTATCGAAAGCAACTGTGTCTGCAGAAAAATTTATTTGCGCATCTTTAGTTGTGATAAAAGAATTTTTTTTGCAACCGAAAATAAAAACCGTTATTAATAATATCAGCAGTACTAATTTTTTCATCAGTTCAAAAATACGAAGAGTGAATTGTGTTTTATTAATAACGGAAATTAATTGGTAAAGTTGTGGTGGAAGAGATGCGGGATTTTAGATACGAGATTTGGATACGAGATTCGAGATACGTGATTTTTGATTTTTGATTTCTGTTTTCTGTTTTCTATTTTCTGATTTCTGATTTCTGATTTCTGTTTTCTGATTTCTGATTTCTGATTTCTGTTTTCTGTTTTCTGTTTTCTGTTTTCTATTGGACACGTAAGATAAATATTTTGAATACTCAATCGCGTATCCCGAAACCCGAATCTTTTAAAATCTATGTTGAAGTATAAGCAAGTGTTCCAATACTAACTTTTGTTCCTTCAACGCGAAGCAATTCCATCGCGCACGATTCGAGCGTTGCGCCAGTTGTTACAACATCGTCTATTAATAAAATGTGTTTGTTTTGAATTGATTTGGAATCTTTCACTTCAAATTTTCCTTCAATATTTTGCCAGCGTTCAATTCGGTTTTTGCGTGTTTGTGTTTCCGTTGCAATTGCACGGATTATTGTATTTTTTAAAACAGGAACATTCATTATTTCACTAACGCCTTCACATAAAACAGTTGCCTGGTTATAGCCGCGTATTTTTTCTTTGGAAGAAAAAAGCGGAAGCGGAATTAGTGCATCAATATTATTATAAAGATTGGATTTGATTAATGCGTTGCCCATCATTTTTCCAAAATAAAAACCAATTTCTTTTTTGCCTCGATATTTAAATTCATGCAGCAAATTTTGCAAAACAGAATCTTTTGTAAAATATAAAAGCCCCATTGCGTTTGTAATGCCAATCCTTCCGCGAAAAATTTTTTCTACAGGATTATTTTGATGAGCAGCAAACTGAGTGGTGGAAAGGCTTTCAGAACATTGAAGACAAATTAATTGCCCGTCATTAATCAAATCACTTCCGCAGCCCGAACAAATATGCGGAAAGAAAAGATGCGAAAAACTATGGATAAGGTTTGTTGCGGTCATTGATTAATTATTAATCGTGAATGGTCAATGATGAAAGATGAATCGGTAATTTATTCTATTAATAACATTTGTATTTTATTATTATTCATTTTTTACCATTCACCATTCACTTTTTTTCACGAAAACAAATATTGATATACTTCATCAACACGTCCCATACTTACAACTTCAATATTAAACTTTTGATTTTTTAATCCTTTTTGATTGTATTTGGAAACAAGAATTTTTTCGAAACCAAGTTTTTCTGCTTCGGCAATGCGTTGTTCAATTCTATTAACGGCGCGTATTTCACCACTTAAACCAACTTCGCCTGCAAAACAAATATGTTGCGGCAACGAAACATCTTCGTAAGAACTTAATAATGCACACAGCACAGCCAAATCAATAGAAGGATCTTCAACTTTTAATCCGCCGGCAATATTTAAAAAAACATCTTTTACACCAAAATGAAATCCGCCGCGCTTTTCTAGAACAGCTAATAATAATTGTAAACGGCGCAAATCGAAACCCGTTACGGTTCTTTGGGGCGTTCCGTAAACAGATTGCGTTACCAGCGCCTGCACTTCTATTAATAAAGGCCGCATGCCTTCGATGGTTGCAGCGATTGCAACGCCGCTAAGTTGATCTTCGCGTTGTGTTATTAATAATTCGCTTGGATTATTAACGCCGCGCATGCCTGAGTCACTCATTTCATAAATTCCCAATTCTGATGTGCTGCCGAATCGGTTTTTTAAAGTTCTTAAAATCCGATACGCATAATGTCGGTCACCTTCAAATTGAAGAACGGTGTCAACCATATGTTCTAAAATTTTTGGACCTGCAATGATTCCATCTTTTGTAATATGGCCAATTAAAAAAACAGGAGTGTTTGTTTCTTTTGCGAAGCGTTGAAATTCGGAAGCGCATTCGCGAATTTGTGAAACACTTCCTGGTGATGATTCTATATAAGGTGATTGCAAAGTTTGGATCGAATCAACAATTACTAATTGTGGTTTTAGTTTTTTTATTTCCTGAAAAATAATTTGTGTTGATGTTTCTGTAAGCAAATAAAAATTTTCATTTTGAATTTTCAAACGATCTGCGCGCATTTTAATTTGCTGTTCACTTTCTTCACCACTTATATATAAGGTGATAATATTTTTTAACAACAAACCATTTTGTAAAAACAAAGTACTCTTTCCGATTCCCGGTTCGCCGGCAACAAGAATAATACTTCCTGCAACAATGCCACCGCCTAAAACCCTGTTCAGCTCTGCATCTTCGCTGATTATTCTTTTTTCTTCACCACTTGTTACTTCATTAATCGCAATTGTTTTTATTTCTTTTTTATCTGAAGAAAATTTTTTCCAATCAGTTTCACCATTCTTATTATCTTTTGTAATTACTTCTTCAACAAATGTATTCCACTGTTCGCAGCTCGGGCATTTACCTAACCACTTTGCACTTTCATATCCGCAGTTGCTGCAAAAAAAAGCTGTTTTTATTTTACTCATGTTGTAAAGATAAAAGTATTTGTAAGAAGCAAATGTTGGATCGATGATATAGAAATTGATGAAAGAAAATTTATAGATCGAAAAATTTTCTTGTTATTAATGATCAAAAAATAACGATCAAAAAAATTGTAATTGGAATGATTAAGAAGATGATTCACTTTCTATTTAAGAACAAAAGAAATGATAACTATGAAGTAATAAAAAGTAAAAAGGTCAGCACTACTGCTGACCTCTTACTTACT
Source organism: Bacteroidota bacterium (assembly GCA_013288945.1). Classification (GTDB taxonomy): domain Bacteria; phylum Bacteroidota; class Bacteroidia; order Chitinophagales; family Chitinophagaceae; genus Puia. The sequence continues at coordinate 14,425 of JABDAZ010000002.1, forward strand.
AACCCATTAAATTCTTCCACTAAATTACAAATTAGCGCCACATAACAAAATTATTTTTTTGCTGTGTTAATAACTTCCCCAAGACTAAAGGAATTGAAAATCTGGTGATCTATATATGCATTAAATTTATATTTAATTGATTATTAAATATTTATAAACATAAAAAAATAAAGTTGATAATAACGGAAATTAAAAATAAATAATAATAAGATTAAAATGCTGAAAACAAATTGTGTGATTTAATAATATTTAATAAATAATCATTTTAATAAAAAAAAATGAACTGTTTAAATTTTACTGTTATATAATTTATTTAATTAATAAATCAGTGTAAATATCTATATACTTATGCACAAAGGAAAAAATTCACTGGTTAAAAGGTCGTATTTTTCCACTTGTCAGCTTTTTTTGCCGGTATTTATATTTTTTACTTTATCTTTAATATGTTTCTAACCAAAACTATACTACACATGAGAAAATTTAAAAATCTGATGGTAGGCATTTTACTGCTTACCGTTGCAGGCATAAATGCCCAGACAAAACAAGTAACCGGAAAGGTTACTGATCCGACCGGGGCTCCAATTCCCGGAGCTACGATTAAAGTCAGAGGAGCAAAAACCGGAACCAGCGCTGGTTCTGACGGCTCATTTAAATTAGCTACGCCAGAAAATGCCGTATTAATAATTACTGGCATTGGTTATGAAAGCAAAGAATTAAAAACTGGAAGTACAACAAATCTTTCCATTCAATTAACCCAAGACAGTAAAGCATTAAGTGAAGTTGTGGTAACTGGTGTTGGCACTGCAACAAGTAAAAGAAAACTCGGTATTTCTGTTGAGTCAATCGGTGCAGATAAACTACCGCAAGTCCCTATTTCATCATTGGATCAGGCGTTGGTTGGTAAAATAGCCGGTGCACAAATTTCATCAGTATCCGGAAATCCCGGTGATCAAGTTAATATCGTATTAAGAGGTATTAACAGCGTTCAAAACGGAACAAGGCCAATGATTATGATGGACGGGGTTGAAATTCCATTCGCCAACTTGACTACATTAGATCTTTCACAAGTTGCAAGAGTTGAGGTAGTACAAGGTGCTGCTTCTGCCTCATTATATGGCGCGCAAGGTGCGAACGGTGTAATTCAGATTTTCAGTAAGAAAGGAATAAAGGGCAAAATAACAGTTAACTTTTCATCAAGTTACGGCCAAAGTTCATTTATCAACTCTGGGCATTTCAGTAATGCCAATAAACATCCCTACCTAACCGATGCAAATGGAAATATTATAGCATATGATACGGCAGGTGGTTTTAATGCTGGAGATAAATTAAGTATAGACTCTAATGTTGGAAACGTTTTGGGTGATATGGCTTACCGTTTTGGCTCCGAAAATAATCCAAATGCGGTTTCTGGTGAAGGTGCCAGCAATTCCCGTTACGGAATATTAGATCCATTAAATAAAAATGATCAATCTTATAAAGGCAATTTTCATTATTATGATCATTTTAAACAGGTTTATCAAGGCGCACCTTCTACCAACAATACTTTATCCATTAGCGGCGGTGGGGACAAAATAGATTATAATATAGGCGTATCTAATAATAGGACAAATTCTCCTTTTTTAAAGGATAATGGCTATATAGACAGAACCAACATTATAGGAAATGCGGGAATAGAAGTATTCAAAGGATTTACTTTGCGTTCTATAACCAGCTTGGCTTATACAAAGAACACCATGCATCCTTCATTAGGTGCGCCGGGTGGAGCGGGCGGACTTGGAGCTCCTAGCGGATATGGTTATGGCACAAGTAATGCGAATGTTGGTGCAGTGTATAGTTTTTTAAATACTCCGTCATTTTTTAATTTAGAAGATACAATTGTGGGAGGCGTGCCTGCGCTTAATTTCTTTATACCGGGTATTAATATCGGTGCTAATGCAGGCAATCCTTACTATAATAAACATTATAGTAAAGGCGACGGAAACAGATATGATATAACGCAAAGCTTCGAAGCCAAATATAATGTGAATAGATTTGTAAGCTTGGTTGGCCATTATGGTATTTCTTATAAAAATGAAAATGATATTTGGACATATTATAATCAAAGCCTGAATGGTGCATCTAACTACTTCGGAGGTTGGTTCAGCGCCTACAATGGTAATGATAATACCGGCGAAGTAAATAATTTTCAATATAATCAGACGAAACAAAACTTATCTGGAAACGCGGTGGTTAAATTGGATTTCGACAAAGATTTTCATTTGAAATTACCTATTCAATCCACTACATTGTTTGGATATGATTATAGAAAAAATACTTATAAAGAATTAGATTTCGCAGGCCTTTCACTACCGTTACAACCTCCATTTTTATTGTTGGCAACGAAGTCACAGGAAATCATTGGCCAATACAACGAAACTTGGGTAACGTATGGTTATCTTGTTAATCAGCAATTTGATATTGGTGACTGGGGTGGTATATCAGGAGGTTTCAGAACTGATTACTCATCTGCTTTTGGTGAAGGCCACACACCTTTTACTTTCCCGCATGTAAATGGTTATATCAACCTAAATTCTTTTAATTTTTGGAACAATTTAACTGACTTATTACCCAATTTTAAATTGAGAGCTGCTTATGGTAAAGCGGGCGTTCAACCTGGCCCTTATCAAAGACAAAGTACTTTAAATTTACAACCAACAGGGCCAACTCAGTCGGCTTATTCAAACCAAACTTCAGTTAATAACCCTGGATTAGGCGTTGAAATTTCGTCTGAAACTGAATATGGTACTGACTTTACAGTAAACACAAGTGATAAAGGAAGTTGGTTGAAAAATTTAAATTTTGCAATTACATATTGGAAAAGACATACTGATAATGCAATTTATAATAGAGTGTTGCCAATATCTACGGGTACTACAAGCATTGTAGACAATGTTATTGCATTATCTTCCAAAGGTTGGCAATTATCAGTAAATATTCCGGTTTACCAAACTAGAAACTGGACATGGGATTTCACAGCTAATTTCGGACATCAAAGCTCTATAATCAATTCTATTGTTGGTGGTGATATACCATTAGGTTCTGCAGCGGGTTCATCAACTGAAATTTTGAAAGCTGGTGCTAAGATTGGTCAGATTTATGGCCTCAAAGTGTTAACGAATGTAAACCAGTTAAGAGCTGACGGCAAGACGCCTTTTATAGATGTTGCAGACCAAGGCAATTATTCCATTGCAAGCAGCGGTTATGTAGTAAACAATCAATCCAAAGCGCTTTTTATATCTGATGAAACAACTCCTTTGGGCGATCCAAATCCAAAGCTTACTTCATCGTTTATTAATAGCCTTACGTACAAAGGATTTATAAGTTTTGGATTTCAGTTTGACTGGATAAGCGGATCGCACCTTTACAACCAAACAGACGAGTGGATGTACAGAGAAGGCATCAGCGGTGATTGGACAAAACCAGTAACTATTAATGGGCAAACAGGCGCTTGGACTGCATATTATGCAAGTGCTTATTATGGAGAAGGAAACACAGCACATGGAGTTGGTAACGATGTTACAAAAAGCTTCTTCTACCGCGACGCCTCTTTTTGGAGATTGAGAAACGTTTCTTTAGGTGTTGATTTTTCCAGGTTTATCAAAACAGGCCTGCTTAAAAAATTGCAGCTTGTAATAAGTGGCAGAAACTTGCTGACTTTCACAAAGTATCCTGGACTTGATCCAGAAATTAGTTCAGGCCAGTCTAATTCAGCATTCGACAGAGGCATTGACCATAGTACAATTCCTAACCTGAAGTCATACCAAGCAACTTTGAATGTTACCTTATAACGTTAAATTAAATTGAACAGATTATGCAAAAAATAAATCTTCAAATACTGAAAAAACTTTTTTATGGCCTTCACTATTCGGCAATAATTATTGCGATGGTGTTGGTAAGCTCTTGCAAAAAAGATCTAAATCAAATCAATCCTAATGCGCCTACTCTTCCGGGTAATGTGATTAATGAAACAGGTATTACTTCTTATGCTTTAGGAGGCGTTTACTGGAATGGTTTCAATTACAGTGATGGCTGGTTAGGCAATAGTTATTTCTCTTTGCCATGGGGTTATCATGAATTGATGGGTGATGTTGCCGGCGGTGGTGCAGGTTCTAATAATCAAACTACTACCATGGGTGTTCCCGACAGTTTTACTCCAGATCCTGTAGGCGCTCCAAGTACTGTTATTTCGAATCCTAGCCCGCAAGTCACAATTATCAGAAGTTTTAATAATGCTTCGCAAACAAGTAATGGTAACAATGCATTGTATTATGAGTGGACAAACATGTATGCTATGATCGATGCGATGAATACTGCAATTGCACAGCTTCCCAGCGTAAGCGGGATGACTGCTGACAAAGATTCAACGATAAAAGCCTGGTGCTATTGGTGGAAAGGTTATGCCTATGCCCAAATCGGAACTTTATACTATGCCGGTTTGATTGAAGATAAACCCAATACTATTGTGAGCAATTTCGTAAGTCAGTCTGCCATGATTGACGAATCAAATCACCAGTTGAATAATGCTTTGACGGCATTAAAAGCTATTTCTAGTCAGAGCGATTATGCCACTGTAATTGCTGAATTGATTCCTCAACAAAATCAAGTGGGTTTAGGTTTGCCTTTATCGTCTGCGCAATGGATAGGGACTATTAATACTATGTTGGCAAGAAATATTTTATTAAATAAATTGTCGCCATTTGTTAATGGCAACCCGGCTGCCGCAATTACGGGTGCGAGCATTCCTGCTATCACATCTGCTGATTGGACATCTATTATTGCTTATTGTACAGCGGGAGTTCAAAATGGAGATTTCGTATTTACAGGAAGGTCTGCGCCTTCAAATTCATATTTTACGGCAACAGGTGGAACTGTCGCTTCTTTAAGCGCTTTTAGTAACCAAGGTTCAACCTATAAAGTAAGTGAAAGATTAGTACAGCAATTTCAACCAGGTGATAATAGATTAGCTAATTTTACTACCGCTAATGGCACATTTACGGGTGATGCAGTTACCAATTCTACCCGTTATAGCTTGGTGGATGGAACAGCTCTAGGGTTGACCGGAATTAATATTTTAGGTTCGAGAATGGTTGGTGGCCTTGAAATTTATATTGGGCCAACTTATGAGGAAAATGCATTAATGCTGGCTGAAGCATATATTCAAACCGGAAAAATTTCACAAGGCCTGGCTTTAATCGACGCTGTCAGAACATATCAGGGAGCTGGCCTTACAGCACTTAGCCCAAGTTTATCATTAACACAGGCATTAACTGTATTGACTCAAGAACGCTTGGCAGCTTTAGCATATAGAGGCCTTTCTTATTACGATTTAAGAAGATGGGGTTGGATTTATGGTGCTGCAAAAGGCGGCGGCAGATGGGGTTGCAATTTGATATATAATTCAACGGTATATACTAATGCGTATATCAACTATAATTATATGGATTATTGGGATGTGCCTGGAGATGAAACAGAAAAAAATCCTCCGTCTGCAACAAGCGCAGCGGTTATGAACCCAAATTATTAATACGTTTTTTTTAAAGTTAATGAGAGGCTAATTCAGAAATGATTAGCCTCTTTTTTTCATTATAATTTCCATTGAGTATAATAAACATATTTATGAAAACATTCATCGTTATTCTTTTTTCGATAATATCATTTTCTATATGTGCACAACAGAATTTAGATATTGGCGCTCCTGCTGAATCCGGCGGAAATTATGGCTCGATTAATTATGTGGACATGTCGTCGTTGGGTAAAAAAAAGATTGAAAATTTTTCATATACTGATATTTCCGGTTCGCCTTTTTGGAATGACAGTTGGAATACTGCTTTGCTTTTTTTAAATAACAAAAATGCAGTAAAAGTAGAAAAAGCCAAACTTAATTTATATAATGGCGAAGTGCATTTTATTAATAAAAGCAATGTCGAACTGGTTGCTGAAAACGATTATATTAAAAAATAATTTTTTTTAAAGGTGCTGATACAACAAAAATCCTGGGGGTTTTTGAGGCTTTTGCTGACAGTTCCAGTTCAACAAAATTTTCTTTTTTCCAAGTGTTTAATGAAGGCGCTATAAAATTTCTTGAATTGAAAAAAGCAATTATTGAAGAAAAAGAATATAATCCATTGGTGGGCGCAAAGGAACACGCTTTTATTCTTAAAGAAAGTTATGCTGTAGCGAATAACAATGATGTTATAAAAGTCAAGCTAAGTCAATCAAGCATTTTGCCAATAATAAAACCGTCTTCAGAAGCTTATCAATGGTTGAAGCAAAATAACAACAAGCTTAAGAGTGTAAACGAAGTAATTTCTTTTTTGAATTACTATAATACTATTTTAAAAAAATAATGCAAGAGAATTAGTAGCATTAATAGTTATTCTATTAATAAATATTTAAAAACTTTACAGCTTTATCTCTTCATCATGTTTATCAAAAAAATGAAATTCTGTGAGGTGATAATTGGTGTTGGGTTTAATCTTGACCTGCTGTTTGTATTTCCATCTCCATTTCCATTGTTTTGAATTGAAGAGAATTCCTTTGGTGAGATAAGCAAACATTATTGGATGAACTGCAAGCACCAAATCTTTATGTTGGTGATTAATGAGATAACTTAAATTCTTTTCAATTTCATCTTCCAGTATTAATGCAGAAGAAATTTTTCCGGTGCCATTGCAGCTTGGGCAAATTTCCTGTGTATTAATAGTTACTTCAGGTTTCATACGCTGGCGCGTAACCTGCATCAAACCAAATTTTGAAATCGGCAACACCGCATGTTTTGCACGGTCCGTGCGCATAAAACCTTCCATTGCTTCCATCAGCTTGCGCTTATTATCCGGAAGCTTCATATCAATAAAATCGATGACGATAATGCCGCCCAAATCGCGCAGGCGCAATTGCCTTGCTATTTCTTCAGCGGCTTCGAGGTTTGTCTCTAATGCGTTTTGCTCTTGGTTATTGCTTACACTTTTATAACCGCTGTTTACATCAATTACGTGCAACGCTTCCGTATGCTCAACAATTAGATATGCGCCGCTTGGGAGATTAACCGTTTTTCCAAAAGCAGCTTTTACTTGTTTTGTAATACCAAACTGATCAAAAATTGGTGAGCCATTATGATAATAAGAAACGATATCTATTTTATCGGGAGCAATTCTTTGTATGTAAGTTTTCGTATCATTAAAAATATTACGATCATTAACAACGATTTTATTAAAGTCTTCATTTAATAAATCGCGCAGCATGCTTGTCGCTTTTGTTTGCTCGCTTAATATTTTCGCTGGGGCAACAGAACCTTTTAAATTATGTTGAAGCGCTTTCCAGGTTTCTACAAGTTCAGAAAGATCTTCATGCAACTCTGCCGTATTTTTTCCTTCCGCTGCTGTGCGAACAATTACACCAAAATTTTTTGGTTTGATGGCTTCAACTATTTTTTGCAGCCGTTTGCGTTCTTCAGATGAATGTATTTTTCTGGAAACGGCAACGATATCATTAAACGGAGTAATTACAACAAACCTGCCCGGCAAAGAAACTTCGCAACTTAAGCGCGGGCCTTTTGCAGCAATGGGTTCTTTAAGAATTTGTACAAGAATATTTGGCTTGCCGCTTAATACTTCATTAATCTTTCCTGTTTTTACAATTTCAGGTTCTACATGAAATGAGGCAAAATCCAGTTCTTCGCCTCCATTTTCGTTCATTGTCATTTGTGTAAACTTGAGCAATGATCTTGCATAAGGGCTCAAATCTGTATAATGAAGAAATGCATCTTTTTCGAAGCCAACATCAACAAATGCGGCATTCAATCCCGGAATAAGTTTTTTTACTTTTCCAAGATACAAATCACCGACTGCAAAGCTGGCATCAGCTTTTTCATGGTGCAATTCTACCAGCTTTTTATCCTCCAAAAGCGCTATTTCAACGCCTTGCGGGGCTGCATTTATTATCAGTTCCTTGTTCAATCTAAATTATAATTTAGCATCTCATCAATACATCACACTAAAAGGAAATTACTGAAAGGGATTTATTACAAAACCGCGGGCAAGCAATTTGCTGCGATAGTAGTAAATAAAATATTCAGCTACGGGAAAGAAAACCGGGTTAATGCACCCGGTTTAAAAACTTATTTATTCTTCTTCTTATGACGGTTTTTTCTTAGTCTCTTTTTTCGCTTATGTGTAGCGATTTTATGACGTTTACGTTTTTTACCACAAGGCATACAAAATGCGTTTTTTTTGTTTAAAAATAATTTTTCACTTCCCGTGCTTTCTTAATAAATAAAAAAGCTTTATTGTAATAACTTAATGCGTTTATCTATTTCAGTTATAATGTTCGGATCAACAATTAATTTTTTACTTGCCTGGTACCACTTCACAGCTTCTGCTTTATCACCTTTTTGCTCGTTCACCTGTGCCAGCGTAAGTATCGCTTCTATATTATTTGGCTGATGTTTAACCACTTTTGTTAACCGCTCTACCGCTTTATCCAATTGCCCGGATTGCAAACCGCCTAAACCGAGCATGAATTCGGCATACATATTTGATGTATCGCGCCGTGCCACTTCCAATATTCGCTGAATGCCCTGCATTACTTCCTGTGGATTGCTTGCCGTGCTTCCAAAAATGTAACAAGCGCCCAACCCAACTTTTGATGAATCGTTCGACGGATTAATCTGCAAAGCCTTTTCAAATAACCCTTTCGCTTCATTTGCCATCCAGCTTTTTAAGCCCGCATCATCCTGCCCGCGAAGGTTCTCCAAAAATAATTGGGCTGCAAAGGTGAGGTTTTTTTCAGAATTTTCCAACTTCGCGCTTTCTCCTGTATAATATATATATGGAAGAAATCCTTCACGCACAGAATCTTTCCAAAAAATAGCTAATTGATCGTAAGATTTTATTTGCTGATTTTTTACATCGCCGCGAACTACAGAATTTTCTAAACGGTTTACGTAAGAGAGTTGTGAAGGGCTAAGTTTAGATTTTGAAGCCTGTAAAATATCCTGTGCAGTTATAGTTTTTGCTGATGCAGCAGTGGATGTTTCCGAAGATTTTTTTTGTGGTGGAACGGTTTGCCCGAAAAAAAATAATACCAGTAAGATTATTAATCCAAAAGATGCTACAATGATTTGCTGTTTCTTCACTATTTTTTATTTAAACAGCGAAATTACATTTCTTCATCAAGGTTTGGCGCGTCTTCTTTAACTGATTGTAATTTTTTTACTTCAGCAGTAAATTCTTTGGCAGGTTTAAATGCAGGAATATAATGTTCGGGAATATGAACGGCAACATTTTTCTTAATGTTTCTTCCGATTTTTGCAGCGCGTTTTTTTGTAATAAAACTACCAAAGCCGCGGATGTAAATATTTTCACCCTGGGCCAATGTGTCTTTTACTTCTTTAAACATGGTTTCCAAAGTAACCAGCACATCAACCTTTGGTATACCAGTTTTGTCCGATATTTGGTTAACAAGGTCCGCCTTTCTCATTGATATTGTTTTATAAGTTTCTGATTATAAATATATAATAAAATAAGTAATCTACCATCAAACGGTTCAATTTGTTATTTATTATAGAAAAACTTTTTTAGTTAATATTAAAACCAGTTATAAAATAGGGCACATTAATAAAACAAAGTTTTTAAAAATTTATTATTAAGGGTGATTACTTAGCTTTTTAAAAAGATGAAGGAAACCGTTTTTACAAAAAATTTATTGTTGTGGAATAAAAAATCCAACACACGCTTAATGCCGTGGAAGGGTGAAAAAGATGCTTATAAAATATGGCTGAGCGAAATTATTTTGCAGCAAACGCGCGTGGAACAAGGCTGGGCTTATTACGAAAAATTTATTAATGCATTTCCCACTGTTCATCATCTTGCAAAAGCGCCGGAGCAGCAGGTTTTTAAAATGTGGGAAGGCCTGGGTTATTATAACCGCTGCAAAAATTTAATTGAAACTGCTAAAATAATTTCAGAAAAATATGATGGAAAATTTCCGGATTCGTATGAAGAAATAAGAAATTTAAAAGGAATCGGCCCATATACAGCTGCAGCAATTTCTTCTTTTGCATATAATCTTCCTTATGCAGTTGTTGATGGAAATGTTGAACGCGTTTTAGCAAGATATTTTGGCGACACAACTCCGGTGGATACGACCATCGGCAAAAAATTTTATACAGCTTTAGCAACAAAATTATTGGATAAAGAGCAGGCTGGCACCTATAACCAGGCGATTATGGATTTTGGCGCAGTAATTTGTAAACCCAAAAATCCACTATGCGAAATTTGCGTGCACCAAAAAAATTGCACAGCTTTTCAAACAAATAATGTTGGCAATTTACCGGTAAAGAAAAAAGCAATTCAAAAAAAAATCCGCTGGTTTTATTATTTTATTATTGAAGTAAATGGCGCAACATATATTCATCAGCGAAAGCAAAATGATATTTGGCAAAACCTGTATGAATTTGTTTTGTATGAAACCAGCGAGCCATTGTACCAGCAGGAAATTATCGAATCAACTTTCTTTAAAAACCTTTTTGGCAAACAAAAAATAAATGTAAAAAAAGTATCTCCGGTTTATAAACAACAGCTCACGCATCAAACTATTAACGGGCAGTTTATTAATGTTTCCATCAATAAAAATATTTCTTTTTTAAAAGATTATAAACTGGTTATTAATAAAGAAATAAATCAATATGCTTTTCCGCGCTTTATAACAGCTCATTTGCAGCAAACCCATACTGAACAACAACTATTTTAAATTGGCACCAAAACTGTTAATGTAATAATAATCAAGATTTTTATCTTTTTTTCTCTGGAAAAAAATTAACTTTAAGAGGAATTTTTTTACAGAAGATTTATAAACTTTAAACTCCATTCTATGCGAGGCGTTAACAGGGTTATGCTTATCGGCAATTTGGGGAAAGATCCGGATATACAATATTTGGAAGGAAATATTGCCGTTGCAAAATTTTCCCTGGCTACCACTGAAACTTTTAAAGACAGATCGGGTAAGCTTGTTTCGCAAACTGAATGGCATACGGTTGTTTTGTGGCGCGGCCTTGCAGAATTGGCAAGTAAATATTTGCACCGCGGCAGCCTCGTTTATATTGAAGGAAAGTTAAAAACAAGAAGTTGGGAAGATAAAGAAGGCAATAAAAAATTTGCTACAGAAGTTGTTGGCGATAATTTGATAATGCTCGATAAAAGATCCGACGGAGTTAATACTAACGGTCATGAAGGAGTTGAAGGCAACACGAATCCTGATATTCCTTCCATCGGCGAAGGTTCTGAAGATTTGCCGTTTTAAGAAAAACATTTTATTAAATTTGCTTGTGCTGAAATAGTCAGTTTGCAAAAACTTTCTTATTAATAATTGATCGTGCTTTTGTTTAACGAAAATTAATTGCTTTGGATCCTCTGCTTAATGTTGGTTTTTTTGTTGATCGGTTATCGTTTTTTTTACTTGTTATTAATCCGCAGGCAACTACAGTTCTTGCAATCGGCATTCTCTTTTTATTAATAATTTCCTTCGTTGTTTCCGGTTCAGAAGTTGCATTTTTTTCACTCAGTTTTAAAGATATTAATATCTTAAAAACAAAGCACGATGTGTCGTGGAAACGCATTGCAAATTTATTAGAAGAACCAAAAACATTACTTGCATCATTAATAATTGCAAACACTTTTGTAAACGTTGCAATCATCATTCTCTCCAATTTTTTAATAGATCAGGTAACGCCGCTGCGCGAAAAAATATGGTTGGAATTTCCGGTAAAAGTTGTGTCAGTAACTTTTGTGCTCGTGCTATTTGGCGAAGTGATGCCGAAGATTTGGGCATCGCAAAATAATCTGCAGTTTGCATATTATACATCAGGCGTTGTTGAAATTATCCATCTTCTTTTTAAAAGAGTAAGCAGTTGGATGATTGGCCAATCTGATGGTATTGAAAAATTTTTAGGAAGAAGAAAATCTGCAAAATATAATTTAGAAGAATTGGATCATGCCATTGACATGTCTACCAATAATGATGCGTCTGAAGAAGAAAAAAATATATTGAAAGGCATTATAAAATTCGGCCACATAACGGTGAAACAGATTATGAAAACCAGGCTCGATGTAAATGGTATTGAATATGATATTTCTTTTGCTGATTTAAAAAAGAAAGTAGAAGAATTACATTATTCCCGCTTGCCGGTTTATAAAAATAGTTTGGATGAAATTATTGGAATGGTTCATACAAAAGATTTAATCCCGTTTTTAAATGAACCGGATAATTTTGACTGGCACAAGTTATTAAGGCCACCATATTTTGTGCACGAACATAAACTGATTGAAGATTTATTAAAAGAATTTCAAAGCAAGCGCACGCATTTTGCAATTGTGGTTGATGAATTTGGCGGCACAAATGGCATTGTAACGTTAGAAGATATTCTTGAAGAAATTATCGGCGATATAAAAGATGAATTTGATGATGAAGAAAACACCGACAAACAATCAGAAGATGGCAGCTATATGTTTGAAGGAAGAACGATGATTAATGATGTTTGCAAAACAATGAATTTGCCTGCAGATACTTTTGACCAGGTAAAAGGCGAAAGCGATTCTGTTGCAGGTTTAATACTTGAACTTGCAGGAGAAATCCCGAAAATAAACGATGTAATTCCTTGCGGCGATTTTGAATTTACCATTGTTGATGCTGACAGCAGCCGTATAAAAAAAGTAAAAGTTGTGGTGAAAACAACACATGCCAAATCATAAAATTTTTCTCATCAAAGAAAATAATTTAAGTGCTTAATAAAATATTTTTTGTTTCTTGTTGCTTTTTTATTTCCACCTTATTAATAGTTTCATGCAACAGTGCGTACACGCCAAAGCCGCGTGGATACTATAAGATAGCGTTTCCGCAACATCAATACCAGCAATTTAACCAACCCGGTTTTCCTTATTCGTTTGAATATCCAACGTACGCAAATATTATTCGCGACACTACTTTTTTTGAAGACAAACCTGAAAATCCATATTGGATTAATATAGATTTTCCACGCTTTAATGCGCGCATTTATATGAGCTATAAAGCAATTGGAAAAAACAGCTTCGACAAGCTGAAAGAAGATGCTTACAAAATGAGTTACAAGCATACGTACAAAGCAACTTCCATTGAAGACACTGCATTTAAAACGCCGCTTGGAGTGAGTGGGATATTTTTTACTGTTGGCGGAAATGCAGCGACTGCAAAACAATTTTTTGCAACAGATTCTACAAGGCATTTTTTGCGCGGCGCTTTATATTTTGATACAGCGCCAAATGAAGATTCTCTCGGCATTGTAAATAATTTTTTGCAGGAAGATATGAAGCACCTTATTAATACTTTGCAATGGAAAGATTAATGAATAAAAACTTGTTCTGTTATCTTTGTAACTGAAAAAAAATAAATTTTGATAGCGATTGATAATGTTTTGGTAAGTGATGATGTTGTTGAAAAACAATTTGTGTGCGACCTTAATAAATGCAAAGGCGGTTGCTGCGAAGATGGCGATGCAGGCGCACCTTTGGAAAAAGATGAACTTGAAATTTTGAATGAAATTTATGAAGTTGTAAAACCTTATCTCACCAAAGAAGGCATTAAAGAAATTGAAACACGCGGCCGTTACAATTATGATCGCGAGTATGGATGGGTAACGCCAACTATTAATGGAAGCATGTGTGCGTACGGCTTGCGCGATAAAAATGGAATTATAAAATGTGGAATTGAACAAGCATATTATGATGGAAAAATAAGTTGGAAAAAACCAATCAGTTGCCATTTGTATCCGATACGCGTTAAGAAATCGAAAGAATATGAAATGCTGAATTATGAACCACGTGAAGATATGTGCAACCCGGCATGCGTGCTTGGCGAAAAATTGAAAGTGCCCACTTATGTTTTTTTAAAAGAACCATTAATAAGAAAATACGGCGAAGATTTTTATGGAGTTTTAGAACAGGTTGCACAACAATATTTCGATGCACAAAAAACTAAAAGCTGAAGTGTGCGACGCAACGATGATGAATAAAGATGAAATGCCGGTTACAAAAAAATTTCTGAAAAATTTATTAATACGATTTTATTAATGAGCAATACATCTTCCATATTTGATATTAAGAGCGCTGATAAAGCTGCGGATTTAGAACACCGGCGCAAAATCAATTTTAATATTGCAAAATACAATGCGGTTGTGCCTGCTGGCAAAAAACAATTTGACAATATTAACCTCGCGCGCGAACGTGCAAAAAATATAAAATGGAAAGCGATTGAAACGCTTGATACGCAACTTGAACAATTTGAAGCAGCATTAACAAAGCGCGGCGGAAAAGTTATTTGGGCCGAAAATGCACAGGAAGCGCTGGATGAAATATTAATGATTTGTAAAGAAAAAAATTGCCGCTCCATTGTGAAAAGTAAAAGCATGGTGACGGAAGAAATTAAGCTAAATGATTTTTTAGAAAAGAATAATATTGAAAGTGTAGAAACCGATTTGGGTGAATATATTCAGCAGCTTGATGGTGAAGCGCCTTATCATATTGTGACGCCCGCAATGCATAAAAGCAAAGAAGATGTTGCGAAATTGTTTCATGAAAAATTAGGTACACCAATTGATCTTACACCTGAAGAACTCACTTTGGTTGCGCGCGAAAAATTGCGCAAAAAATATGTAGAAGCAGAGATCGGAATTACCGGCGCAAATTTTATAATCTCAGATATCGGCGCAATCGCTGTTACAGAAAATGAAGGCAATGGAAGATTGAGTTGCTCATTTCCAAAAACACATATTGTAATTGTTGGCATTGAAAAAGTAATTCCATCATTAACCGATTTAGCGTTGTTCTGGCCGTTGCTTGCAACTTATGGAACGGGGCAACAGATTACAGTTTATAATACAATCGTAACTGGCCCGAAACAAAATAATGAGGTTGATGGACCGGAAGAAATGTATGTGATTTTGCTCGATAATGGAAGAACGAATATTCTTGCTAATGAAAAATCGCGCGAGAGTTTGTATTGCATTCGTTGTGGTGCTTGTTTAAATGCTTGCCCGGTTTATAAAAATATTGGCGGCCATAGTTATGGCACAACATACAGTGGCCCGATTGGCGCGGTTATTACGCCGCACCTGAAGCAAATGGATGAATGGAAACATCTAAGTTATGCGTCATCGCTTTGCGGAAATTGCACAGAAGTTTGCGCAGTAAAAATAAATTTGCATGAATTGTTATTGGATAATCGCCATGAAGCAGTGATAGAAGGAAATCCATCTTGGAGTGAAAAAATTGCATGGAAAGTTTGGAAGCAAGCAAGCTTGAAAAGAAATTTAATGAACATGGGAAATAAAAAAATGAAGGACTGGATGGTGAATAAAGTTTTTAAAGCATGGACAGCACATCGTGCGGATTTGGATTTTAGCCAAAAAACATTCAACCAGCAATGGAAAGAAAAACATGGTGAAAAATAAAAATAAAATCATTTGTCGTAATTTATCAGCCGGTTAACCAACCGGTTTTTTTGTTGACAGATTTTTATTAATGATTTTATACAGCACACATATTACTCCGCGGCTTCAATACATTGTTGATTTTTTCAGCAAAGAATTATTTGAAAAACCAATTGAAATTATAACCGACAAAGAAAAATTTATTAATAGCAATGAACCTAAAATAAATTATTCTGATCTTGAATTTAATGAGCACGAATTTTTTATTCATAATACATCAATACTTTTTGAAAATACAATAAGGCGTTATGAAATTGATTGCTTCGAATTAAATTATCACAAAGCATTTTTTCAAACCAACGGAGATTTTTCATTTGATATTTTTGCCGCTTCATTTTATTTATTAAGCCGGTATGAAGAATATTTGCCGCATACAAAAGACGAATATGGAAGATATCCGCACGCGGCTGCAATTGCGTACCAGCAAGGCTTTCTGCAAACACCATTAATAAATATCTGGATTAATGATTTTAAAAAATCATTGCAAAAAAAATTTCCTGAAATTATTTTCCGATATCATTCTTTCCAATTTATCCCAACGTATGATATTGATATCGCTTATTCTTATTTGCACAAAGGCTGGAAAAGAAATATTGGCGCATTAATAAAATCTTTATTGCACGGAAAATTTTCTCAAATTATTGAACGATTAAAAGTGCTTCGAGGAAAGAAAACAGATCCGTTTGATTCTTACGAATGGCTCGATTCCTTGCATTTATATTGCCGTGTAAAAGCAATGTATTTTTTTCTTGTTGCGCGCGAACAAAAAGGTTACGACAAAAATATTTCACCCGAAAAAAAAGCCCTTCAGGATTTAATTCAATATCATTCTTCCGGTTATAATATTGGCGTTCATCCATCGTGGCAAAGTGGCGATGATGAAAAAATATTGAAAGAAGAAATTGAATGGTTAAATATTATCAGCGATAAAAAAATTATTAATAGCCGCCAACATTATATACGGATGAATTTGCCGGAGACTTACAGACAACTTATTAATGCCGGCATTGAAAAAGATTTTTCGATGGGATATGGCAGCATCAACGGTTTCAGGGCTTCTGTTGCTTCTTCTTTTTTTTGGTTTGATTTAGAAAAGAATGAACAAACTCTTTTAGAAATTTTTCCATTTTGTTTTATGGATGCTAATTCTTTTTATGAACAAAAGTTCACCGCGCAACAAGCGATGGATGAATTGCTGCATTATTATCGCGCAATAAAAAAGATAAATGGATTAATGATTACGATTTGGCATAACCAATTTCTCGGCACCAATTTTCATTTTGCAGGATGGAAAGAAGTGTATGAAATTTTTTTAAAAGAAGAAGTGTATTGGGATATGTAAATTAATTTTCAGTTTAATAAAATTAATACCAGCATTGGTTTTCATGGCATCATCGTTGCGTCGCAATCCTTTCATCTTCAGATTATAAATTGAGCTATGATTTTAGAATAAACTCAAAAAAATATTTTTCATTCCTTCTTAAAAATCACAGCTAACACTTCACTGTTAATGTTTAAAATGCCGCATTCCCGTAATCACCATTGCTAATTTATTTTGCACGCAATATTCAATAGAATCCTTGTCGCGTATAGATCCGCCGGGTTGTATAAAAACTTCAATGCCTTCTGCATGCGCAATTTGCACACAATCATTAAACGGAAAAAACGCATCTGATGCAAGCACTGCGCCATGTAAATCAAACTTAAATTGATTTGCTTTTTCAATGGCTTGCCTTAATGAATCAATGCGGCTTGTTTGTCCGCAACCTTTGCCAATAAGCTGTTTATTTTTTATTAATGCAATCGCATTCGATTTTAAATGTTTGCAAACAAGGTTCGCAAATTTTAAATTTTCTTTTTCATTATCAGTTGTTTCACGTCCGCCGGCTTCTTTCCATTCACTATAATTTCCTTCATCATTCTGCTGAATTAAAACGCCGTTTAATAAAGATTTATATTGTTGTTTATTAATAAAATTATTTTTCTGTTGTAACAAAATTCTGTTCTTTTTCGATTTTAAAATTTCCAATGCATCCGCATCAAAAGCAGGCGCAATCAGCACTTCAAAGAAAATTTCACTGATAGCTTCAGCCGTAATTTTATCAATTGGTGCATTACAAACCAGCACGCCGCCAAATGCACTTTCAGGATCGCCGGCCAATGCATTGTCCCAAGCTTCTTTCAAAGTTTTGCGCGAAGCAATACCGCAAACATTTGTATGTTTTATAATTGCAAAAACAGTTTCATTGTTTTCTGCAACTTTAAATTCATTAATCAATTGCACGGCGGCATCCACATCAACAATATTATTATACGATAATTCTTTTCCATTCAACTGATCAAAAATTTCATCAAGCTTTCCATAAAAACTCGCTGACTGGTGCGGGTTTTCACCATAGCGCAATGATTTTGGATCAGGAACAGATTCTAAAAAATAATCTGCATTTGTTGGATTAAAATATTTGGCAATCGCAACATCATAATGCGCACAAACTTCAAATGCTTTTGCAGCAAGCAAACGTCTTTGCTCTAAAGTAGTTTCACCATTTTGTTCGTTCAATAAATCTTCTAAAAAACTGTATTCATCTTTTGATCCAACAACCACAACGTATTTATGATTTTTTGCTGCCCCGCGAATCATTGATGGTCCGCCCACATCTATCTTTTCAATAATCGCCGCATCATCATTTGTTGATGCAACTGTTTCTTCAAACGGATATAAATCAACAATCACTAAATCAATTTCCGGGATTTTATATTGAGCCATTTCCTGCACATCAGTTTCATTTTCACGCCTTGCCAAAATGCCGCCAAACACAGACGGGTGCAGCGTTTTAACCCTTCCGCCCAAGATAGATGGATAAGTGGTTAATGACTCAACAGCAATACAAGGAACGCCTAATGTCTCAATAAATTTTTGTGTGCCGCCGGTTGAATAAATAGTTATACCGAGGCTGTGTAATTTTTTTACAATACTATCTAAACCATCTTTATAAAAAACGGAAATGAGGGCTGATTGAATTTTTTTTGTCATGATTAATTTTCTTGAAGAGCCGCAAAACTACATCAATCCACATTCATCACAAAAGCACCTTTATCAACAACGGAATAAGAGGAAAGATGGAGTTGTTCACATTCCTGTTTCCACTTATTAATTTTCCATGCGGCATTTGATGCATCAAAAATAAATTGGTTGCAGTTGAAAACTGTACTAAGATTTGAAATTTTTAAAGAAGGATTTTTAGACACTATAATAACATCAACATTTATTTTTATTAATGATGGAACAAATGAAATGGCTTGATCTATTATTAATATTTTTTTGTTGTTGAATAGAAAAATATTGTTTCCATGCAATAGTGAACAAACTTGATTTGATGAAGAAACACGTTTATTAATACGCGAAGGTTTTAAATGAAAATTTTGTAAGAAGCCATCGTTATATAAAATGCTGTCGCCTTTGAATAAAAAATTATTTCCGCTTATAAAATCAATCGCTCCATGTTGCGGAATATTGTAAACAATCATTTGTTTTTGTTGTGATGATTGCCAGAAAGAAAAACTTCTTACCATAAAAAAACACAACAAACTTATTAATGCAATGTGAAATGCATTTTTGTTTTTGAAAAACAAAAACGCTGAAAAGTAGGCTATCACTGCGTATAATAAGATTACTTGGAAAATATTAATAGATAAATTATTCCATAATGAAAATGGAATGGTTTGCATGTGTTCAATAAAACTGTTCATCAACCAGATCAACCACGATAAAATTGCACCCAAAAATTTTGCGATTATTGGAATAAAAGAAATGCTCAATAATATTAATTCACCAAATAAAATAATGCTGGAAAGCGGAACTGCAACAAGGTTTGTAAGCAAAAAATAATTTGGAAACTGGTGGAAATAATAGATACTGATTGGTGTTGTGAGTATTTGCGCAGCAATGCTGATTGCAATAAGTTCCCAAATAAAATCAAGTATTTTATTTTGAATATAAAACCAGTTATAAATTGGTTTCATAAAAATTACAATACTTAAAACAGCCCCGTAAGAAAGTTGAAAGCCTACATCCCACAGCCAGAAAGGATTGTAGCACAATAATAAAAATGCTGATGC
Organism: Bacteroidota bacterium; assembly: GCA_013288945.1. GTDB lineage: Bacteria > Bacteroidota > Bacteroidia > Chitinophagales > Chitinophagaceae > Puia. The sequence continues at coordinate 34,100 of JABDAZ010000002.1, forward strand.
CGCCAAATTGTTATAGATAGAACTTTGTTTTGAAAAACTTTCACCAATAACAATGCACGTAAGCATAACCGCAGCACGCAACACAGATGGCGATGCGCCAGACATTACGCTGAATAACCACAATGTGATAATGATGGAAACAGGTTTAAATAATTTTACAAACCTTAATTTTTTAAACGGTTTAAAAAGCAGCAATAAAAAACCATAAATCAATGCAAGCTGCATTCCTGAAATGGCGATGATATGTACAACGCCAGTGTTTGCATATGACTGCACCAAATTTTTATCTAAGTCATCTTTATAACCTATTAATAAAGCTTCTGCAAGCCCGGATTCTTTTGAGCCATTAATATATTTGTGAAGTAGGTTTACTGTTTTTGCACGTATCGTAAACAATAGTTTTTTTAATGCATTTTCATTTGTATTTGGCAACAAAACAAACTCATTTCGTTTTAAAAAAACTTGCTGATAGATTCCCTGAAACGCGCAGTAGCGTTGATAATCGAACGCACCGGGATTGCCAGAATTTTTTATTAATGCGAGGGATTTTTTAAAAATAATTTGTGAACCATAATCAAGTTGCGGCAATAAACTATCTTTTTGAAAATAAATAAAAACTGAACCTTCAACATTATTTACAGAATCATTAATAACAACAGCATTAACTGTTGAAAGCGCTTTGAAAGATTTTTCTTTTTCTGACAATGGTTCTTCCAAAGTTGCTATTATATAGCCTTCATCTGTATAATAATTATTAATAAATTTTTTGTGGTGCGAAATATCCTGGTAGTAAGTAAGCAATACGCCAGTAAAAAATAATAATGCATTCAGCGAAAAACCATTCAGCCAATATAATTTGAATTGAATAAAAGGTTTACTGAATTGAAAACCCAATAATAAAATGATAATAGCAGTTGAAATAATCCAACTGATATTTATTGGCACACGTAAATTCCATTGCACAATAATGCCAAGCATTAATGGAATTATCAAACGCAGAAAAGGCGCTTCTTTCCAAACAGGAACCGGTTTAAAGGTCATGCAAGAAAGTTAGGAAAAATTGTACTACTTATTGCCTTTTCAAATTATTATTACGCGCAGCAAACTGCCTTAAGCAATTTGCCTGGATAAGAATAATGGACGCTGTTAATGGAAAAAAAAATTGTAATTTATGGAAAGAGCCGAAACCGTTAGAGGTTGTGATAAGAGTTTGCGCACAAGTTCAAATAAATGTAACAGATTAGATATTTTTTAGCCCGAAAACGATCACAGTTTTTGACATTATTTATACAGGTGAAATGATGTGTTTTTTCACATAAATATTTATGCATTTAGACGCCTTTTTTAAATTAAACGTCACGCATTCTCTTCTCGATTCTTCACAAATATTACTGATCTTCTTTATTTTATAAATATTATATATCTGTAATTAATTGATTAACATTTTTTTATAGTATTAATTATCGGTGCATGCAAATTATTTTCACTGAGTTAATTATTTAAAAAACTCTTTAAAAACAAATGCAATGAATACTATTCAAAAAAAAGCACTATCTGTCGGTAAATACGTAAATTCCGAACACGTTGATTCTATTATCAGAACTTACAAAAAAGAAAAATGGCTGCATAATTCAAAGCGCCTCGGAAAGCCGGACTCTTTAAGTGTGTGGTATAGCGTTGAAGAATTGGAATGTTTTATTGCAAACAGCAAAAAAAATGGAGCTGACGGCATTAAACTTTCCTTTGCTGCATATCCTGAAAATCATGCACCCCTTCCGGAATATGAAGGATTGCAAACAATTGTTTTGGTAGCCACCAAAAAGAAGAAATCGGCAAATGGAATTTCTGACAAAAATATTTATGTTACAAAAAATGGCTCAACAGAAATCCTTGCATACAATGCAGGCAAATTATGCCCGCCTTATTGCGCCGCAGATTTTACCGAAATTGGAGTAACACTAATTGATAAAGGCGAAGATGGATTAGCTGTTATTTAAATTAATTTAAAAAAGTAAAATAAAACCTTTCCACTTGGGAAGGTTTTATTTTTTAGCACGTTCATAAATAATCTGTTTATTTTAGCAGTAAATGGATTCTATATTAATCTCTTTTATTTTTATTAGTTTATGTTCAGGTACATTTATCTGTTTAAAAAAAAATGCACCTTCATATATTAAACCATTTCCTTTTTTTTTGCTTGCTACAATTTGTGTTGAACTGACAGCGCTTTTATTATTTTATAAAAAAATAAGCAATACCATTCTTTATAACATTTTTACAAGCTGTGAATTTATTTTTTATTTCTACATACTTCGTTTGATTATTAAAAATAAAAAAGCAAAAAAAATAATTTTAACCTGCCTTTTTATTTTTCCTTTTTTATGTGCGTATGAAATCATTTTTGTGATGAAGCATGATGGGTTTCATTCCATAACTTATGCATTGGGATGTTTAATAATTGTTTCTATGTGCGTTTATTATTTTTTGGAATTATTTCAATTGCCGCAGTCGATCGATTTAAAACGCGAGCCTGCTTTCTGGATATGTTCAGGCTTATTATTTTATTACACCTGTAGTTTTCCTTTATTTGCATTTGTAAATTACTTAAATAATTTACCTGTTTTTGTTGCAAAAAATTTATCATTACTAGTTAGTTTAACCAATTATTTACTGTACACATCTTTTACCATTTCATTTTTATGCAGGCTCAAAACCAGCAATTTTTCGGCATAATAATTATAGGCGTTTTGCTTGCTTTGCTCCTCGTAGGGTTTATCGTTGCTATGCTATTTTTATACCAGCGCAGGCAGCACCGGCAAGAGCGCGAACTTGCTGTATTAAAAGATCAATACGATAATGAATTGCTGCGTTCGCAACTGGAAATACAGGAATCGACTTTTCGCGTTATTGCGCAGGAGCTGCATGATAATATAGGCCAGGTTCTTTCGGTTGTAAAATTGTCTTTATCCATTCTTCCTATACAAAAAAATGATCCGGCTTTTGAAAGTGTGCAGAGTTGCCGCGAAATGCTGAATAAAGTTATTTATGATATGGCCGACCTCACAAAAAGCCTTCATACAGATCGCATTGCGCAAATTGGTATTAAAGAAGCTATAAAATATGAATTGGATAATTTGCGCAAAACCGGTTTGCTCGAAGTAGAGTTTTTTGAATCGGGCGAAGAAAATTCTATGGAAGAACAAAAAGGGATTTTCTTATTCAGGATGTTTCAGGAAATGCTTAATAATATTTTGAAACATTCACAAGCAACGCGCGTAATTGTTTCGGTTATTTATCTGATAGATAATATTTTTGTTTTAAAAGTTGAAGATAACGGCATCGGGTTTAATGTTTCAAAAAAACAAAAACAGGTTTCATCTTCAAGTGGTATTGGTTTAAAAAGTTTGAAGAACCGTGCGCGATTAATAGGCGCTGATGTATTAATAGAAAGCGAGCCGGGAAAAGGAACAATCATAACTATCAAATTGCCATTAATAACAGATAATGCATTAACAGATTATGCGGATAAATAAAAAAATTCAGGTTGCCATTGCAGACGACCATACTTTATTAAGAAAGGCGCTTGCACGGCTTATTTATTCTTTTGAAGATTATGCAGTTTTGTTTGAAGCAGATAATGGTAAAGAAGTAAAGAAAAATATTTTGTCTGCAGGCATTCCCGATATTGTTTTGCTTGATGTAAATATGCCCGGTATGGATGGTTTTGAAACCGTGAAATGGTTATTCGAAACTTATCCGCAGGTAAAAGTGCTTGCGCTGTCCATGTTTAGTGATGAAAAAACGATTATTAAAATGCTGCGGCTCGGCGCGAAAGGATACATCCTAAAAAATATTGAACCCGAAGAATTGAAGCAGGCACTTGATTCGGTAATGAAAAAGGATTTTTATTTGTCTGAATATATTTCAGGAAAAGTTATCAGCGGGTTGCATAATGGCGAAGGCATTCCCGATGAACAGGAAATTGTTTTGAATGAAAAAGAAAAAGAATTTTTACGATTGATTTGTTCTGATCTTTCTTATAAAGATATTGCTGTAAAAATGGGCATCCGCATCCGCAATGTTGAAGATTACCGCAACTCAATGTTTGAGAAATTAAAAGTAAAAACCCGCGTTAGCCTTGCCATGTTTGCTATTAAACATGGTTTTGTGCAGCCATAAAAAATCAAACAAAAATAAAAAATTATTTACTCAAATACATACTTCTGTCTTTATACAACTGACGGAAATATGGATCACGCAAATCTTTAATAAAACGAATTGCTTCGCCGGTTGATTTCATTTCTGGCCCGAGTTCTTTATTAACGCCGGGAAATTTATTGAAACTAAAAACTGGTTCCTTAATAGCAAAACCTTTCAGCTTTTTTTCGAAAGTGAAATCAGTAAGTTTATATGCACCAATCATTATTTTGGTGGCAATATTCAAATAAGGAATTTGATAAGCTTTTGCAATAAACGGCGTAGTGCGCGATGCGCGCGGGTTTGCTTCAATCACAAAAACTTTATCGTTCTTAATCGCAAACTGGATATTAATAAGGCCTTTGATGTTTAATGCGCGTGCAATTTTTTCTGCATAATGTTCCATCGTTGTTACAACAAGTGGCGTGAGATTAAACGCAGGTAAAACTGCATTGCTATCACCACTGTGAATTCCGGCAGGTTCAATATGTTCCATCACGCCCATTAGGTGAAAATTTTGTCCATCAAAAATCGCATCTACTTCTGCTTCCTGGCAACGATCCAAAAAATGATCAACCAAAATTTTATTTCCTGGAATATGCTTTAATAAACTGATAACCGCTTTTTCAACTTCATCATCATTAATAACGATTCGCATGCGTTGCCCGCCCAGCACATAACTTGGGCGAACAAGAACAGGATAACCAACTTTGTTTGCAACCTTCACAGCTTCATCAACATTGTGCGCAGTGCCATATTCAGGATAAGGAATATTGAGTTCTTTCAGCATATCACTAAAGCGGCCGCGATCTTCCGCAATGTCCATGCTGTCGTATGAAGTGCCAATAATTTTAATGCCTTTTTCCTGTAATTTTTCTGCAAGCTTTAATGCTGTTTGCCCGCCAAGCTGAACGATTACGCCTTCTGGTTTTTCATGTTCAATAATCTCCCACAAATGCTCCCAATACACGGGTTCAAAATATAATTTATCAGCGATATCAAAATCAGTAGAAACAGTTTCCGGATTACAATTTACCATGATGGCTTCATAACCGCATTCTTTAATAGCAAGCAAACCATGAACGCAGCAATAATCAAACTCAATGCCTTGGCCGATCCTGTTTGGCCCGGAGCCAAGAACAATTATTTTTTTCTTATCACTTACTTTGCTTTCGTTGGCATTGCCGCCCTCAAAAGTTGAATAGAAATATGGAGTCTTCGCTTCAAATTCTGCGGAGCAAGTATCAACCATTTTAAACACGCGCGTAATGCCTGCCGCTTTTCTTTTTTCATACAAAGCATCTTCGGTTCCATCATTCATGATGCGGCAAATCTGTTCATCACTAAACCCAAAACTTTTTGCTTGCTTTAATAATTCAATTGGTAAATTATCCAATTTATATTTTGATATTTCTTTTTCAAGGTTGCAAATTTTTTCTATTTCATATAAAAACCAACGATCAATTCCATTAGTTGCTTTTGAAATAGTGCCCACAGAAATGCCAGCCATTAATGCATCTTTAATACGAAAAATGCGATCCCATTTTGGTATCTTAATATATTCCAGCAACTCTTCTGCGTGCATTAAACTTTTTCCATAATAACCTAAACCAACAGCATTGTTTTCCAAACTCTGACAAGCTTTTTGAACAGCTTCCGTAAAACTTCTTCCAATGGCCATTACTTCACCAACACTTTTCATTTGCAATCCGAGTGTATCATTTGCACCTTTAAATTTATCAAAATTCCAGCGCGGCATTTTTACAATCACATAATCCTGAACTGGTTCAAAATATGCAGAAGTTGTTTGGGTGATTTGATTTTTTAATTCATCCAAATTATAACCAATCGCCAATTTTGCCGCCACTTTTGCAATCGGATAACCGGTTGCTTTTGATGCAAGCGCAGATGAACGGCTCACGCGCGGATTTATTTCTATCGCAATAATTTCTTCTGTTGATGGATTAAGCGCGAACTGCACATTACAACCTCCGGCAAAATTTCCGAGGTCGCGCATCATCATTATTGCAGTATTGCGCATCAGTTGAAACGCAGTGTCACTCAGCGTCATAGCCGGTGCAACGGTTATTGAGTCGCCGGTATGAACGCCCATCGGATCAAAATTCTCAACCGTGCAAATGATGACTACATTGTTATTTGCATCGCGTAATAATTCCAGTTCAAATTCCTTCCAACCTAACACGGCAACTTCAACAAGCACTTCATGAATAGGCGAAGCTTGCAACCCGCGGTTCAACGCTTCATCCAATTCATCTTTATCATGCACAAAACTTCCACCGGTTCCGCCCAATGTAAATGACGGGCGGATTACCAATGGAAAACCAATTTCCTGTGCAAATTCTTTTCCTTCTAAAAAAGAATTAGCAGTTTTTGCGCGGGCAACAGGAACTTTTAATTCAATCATCCATTGCCGAAATTTTTCCCTGTCTTCTGCTTTATCAATCGCTTTAATATCTACGCCGATTAATCTCACACCATATTTTTCCCACACGCCTAAATCTTCTGCTTCTTTCGCGAGGTTTAATGCAGTTTGCCCGCCCATTGTTGGAAGGACTGCATCAATTTTATTTTCTTCTAAAATTTGTTCAATGCTTTCCACCGTTAATGGCAATAAATATACTTTGTCAGCCATCATCGGATCCGTCATAATCGTGGCGGGATTGCTGTTAATCAGAATCACTTCAACGCCTTCTTCGCGCAGGCTGCGCGCAGCTTGCGTTCCGGAATAATCAAATTCGCAGGCCTGGCCGATTACAATCGGGCCCGAACCAATAATAAGTACTGAATGAATGGAAGTATCTCTTGGCATATAAATAAAAACAAATTGCGCAAAAGTAAGGCTGCGCAATTAAATTTCACGATTAATTTTTAAAGAATTTCTAAAACCCTTGCCCGCGTTGGTTTTCAACAGATATTATGCTTTTATTAATGAAACATTTTTGCCGAAAAAATGCATGAATTTATTAATGAACGCTATTAATAAAAAGAATAAATGATGGAAAATAAGTTTTACACAAAATTTTAAATTGGTATAAAATTGGATAAGAAAATGTGCTGAAAATATTATCGAATAATATTTTAGTGAATCGAAAATCCTTTTTTAATCACGCCATTTAAAATTTGAAAACACCATGAAAAACTCATTCAGCAAAGCCATGCTTGGGCTTACTTTCACGGCATTTATCCTCAACGGATGTTCCAAAACAGATTTAAAAAACCCTACATTATCAGATGATAATTCTACCGTAACTCCAATACATAATTACGGAGTATTAACACCATCATTTGAACAGTACGCGAATGTGCCAATTTATTCGCCGGCAAATTTCCGATCAACAACGGAAAATGGAACAACGCAGGCATTGCCAAGTGTGGTAACGTTGGCAACGCCGCCAGTTAGAGATCAGGGACAACTTGGTTCATGCACTTCTTTTTGCGGAACAGAAGCGTATGAAATTTTGTATTATTACGGGCATGGATCTTTCCCAACTACATTAAGCCCGGCATTTCTTTACTATTGCGAACGCGTAAAAATTTTGGGAGAAAAAATTACTGCAGATAATGGAGCGTACATGGTTGACATTCCTGAAGTTTTGCAGAAATACGGCGTTTGCCTGGAAAGCTTGTATCCTTATCCGAGCAGTGATAAATCTACAGCGTATAAAACTGCGCCGGCAACTGCAGATTTTACAAATGCGCTGAATTATGTAATTGGGCCAAAATCTACAAACTATGCATTAATAAATTCCGGTGACACTGCTGCGGTAAAAAATTTATTAAGAAATAATATCCCGGTGATGATGGGCCTTAATGTATATGATAATTCAAAGTACCAATATTTTGAAGGATTGAATTCAACCAATAACACATACAACCCACTTACATCAACTGGCGCATTGGCGCAAGGTGTTTCATTGTTAGGCGGCCACGCTACGCCGATTGTAGGATACGATGAAACTAAAAAAGCATTCTTAGTTCAAAATTCATGGGGAACAAGTTGGGGCAAAGCTGGTTTTTATTATATGCCATATTCTGTATTTATGAGCACGAAGATTGTTCCGCAAGGCGGCGTTTTTTATGCAACGCTTGATTAATAAATTGCGCGCAACAAATTTAATTTGTAGGATATTTTTAAGGCCGGATTTTTTATCCGGCCTTTATTTTTTTAAATAAATTATTAATGATGGTTTTTTAATAAGCATTTTTTAAATAAAAAAAGCCTCAGTTATTAAAACTGAGGCTGGATAATAACCGATATATATGGAGTATTAATTGTTGTGATAAGAAGCAAGTTCAATATCATCAAGCACAATTCCACCTTTACGCGCAAGTGATCGGCGCTCTGCCATTAATCGCTTGTTATCGTATTTACTTCTGATTTTAAAAACCCATTTTTGTTTGGCCTCTTCGCCTTTAAATGTTCCGATAACGGTTCCTATTGTAACCGCGAGAAACACCACCATTTTATTCCTGTAACTTTTCATGACAAATTTTTAAACAATTAGCTTTATTATTAAGACAACTTTCATTAGCCAAAAGCTGTACCAATTTTTTTAAATCATTGTTTTTTTTAACAACTTTTTTAAACGGTTATTAGGATTTATAAAAAAAATTGTTATGGAAAAATCCTGAAACGCTTATTGCGCGCGGATTATGATGTGAAGATTGTAATTTATTTTTATGCGTGTTAATTTTTTCTTATCAACTCTGCCACTTTAGTAGGAAGCTTGCAGATTTTTTTAATGAGATTTGCAGTGTTTTTTAAAAACTACTTATTAATGAAACCATTTTATATATCCGTTATCTTTTTTTGTTTTTTCCATTCATCTTTTTCGCAAATATTTCCAGCAAAAAATTACCCGCAGGGATATTTTCGTGATCCATTAAATGTTCCAATAAGCCTTGCGGGAAATTTTGGGGAACTCAGGCCCAATCACTATCACATGGGTTTAGACATTCGCACAGAGAAGCGCGAAAATTTGCAAGTGTATGCAGCTGCTGATGGATATATTGCCAAAATAAAAATTGAACCCGCAGGTTTTGGCCAGGCGATTTATATTAATCATCCAAATGGTTACACAACTGTTTACGCGCACCTGAATGAATTTTTGCCGGCGCTTGCTGCTTATATAAAACAGCAGCAATACAAAATGGAATCGTGGAGAATTTTCATCAACATTCCGCCAAATATGTTTCCTGTAAAAAAAGGCGATTTCATTGCATTATCAGGAAGCACGGGTGGTTCGGAAGCGCCGCATGTGCATTTTGAAATCCGCAACACTGCGACAGACGTGAATTACAACCCGATGCTATTCGGGTTACCTATTGCTGATAATACAAAACCAACTGTTGTGCGATTAGCAATGTACGATTGCACAAAAAGCGTGTATGAACATTCGCCCAAAATTTTCCCCGTGCGAAAAATTGGAAATGATTTTTCAATTGCAGGAAATGTTATTAATACTTCATCTCCCAAAATTAGTTTTGCCATTAATGCATTTGATACAGAATCCGGAACGCCAAATCACAATGGAATTTTTCAATCTGTTTTGTATGATAATGATAAACCGGTTATTGGTTTTGAAATGAACAATATCAGTTATGATAATACACGAAATATTAATGCGCATATTGATTATAAAACCAAAACAAACGGCGGCCCGTTTTTGCAGCAATTGTTTAATTTATACGGTTATGTAAATTCAATTTATCACAGCGCAAGTGGCGATGGAACAATTGATGTGAGCGATGGAAATGCGCATAATATTAAAATAACAGTAACCGATCCTTATGGCAACAATTCTGAATTAAAATTTGTGGTAAAATATAAACCAGGTTTTATTAATAAGTCTGTTGCGCCGGGAAAAATGTTTTACCCGCAAATGCTCGATGGTTTTGAAACAGAAGACTGCGCATTTTATATTGGCGAAAAATGTTTGTACGATTCTGTGCATATTAATTACACAAAATCAAATCCTGAATATACTGATGTTGTTTCGCAAGTTCATACTATTGGCGCGGCTTATATTCCTTTGCAGGATTCGTTTTTGGTGCGCATCAAACCAAACAATAATTTTTCTATTAATAAAAAAAACAAAGTGGTGATGGAACGTTTTGCTGCCGGAAAAAGAAGCGTTGAAAAAGTGGTTTGGCAAAATGATTGGGCTTCTGCAAAGTTCCGCGATTTTGGAAGTTTTCAATTGGTGGTTGATGAAGAAGCGCCGCAAATTATTCCCGTAGGAATTATTAATAATGCAAACCTCGGCCATGTTGCAAGAATTGTTTTTATTGTAAAAGATAATCTTGAATCATTCAAAAATTTTCGGGCAGAATTAGATGGCAAGTGGCTGAAGTTTACCAACGATAAAGGCAAATCTTTTATTTATAAATTTGATGAACATTGCCCGCCGGGAAAACATGATTTAAAAATAACTGTGGAAGATGAAGCAGGAAATGTGGCGGAGAAGACTTTTAGTTTTACGCGATGAATTATTAATGTGCTAATTAGCAAATTTGAAAATGAAGAAGCACAAATGTTAATGAACTTATTAATAATTTCATTGAACCATTTTCAAACTTTCAAATCAAATTTTCAAATTGATTTATGATTATTTTAAAAGAAGGCGATAAAGCGCCGGCGTTTTCAGGAAAAGATCAGGATGGAAAAAAAATTTCCCTGGCAGATTATAAAGGGAAAAAAGTAGTCATTTATTTTTATCCGCAAGATGATACGGAAACCTGCACCATACAAGCCTGCAACCTGCGCGACAATTATGCTTTATTAAAAAAAGAAGGTTTTACAATTCTCGGCATCAGCCCCGATGATGAAAAAAGCCATAAAAAATTTGAAACAAAATTTGATTTGCCTTACACATTAATCGCCGATACACAACACACGATTATTAATAAATTCGGCGTGTGGGGCGAAAAGCAAATGTTTGGGAATAAATATATGGGGCTGCACCGAACCACTTTTGTAATTGATGAAAAAGGGATTATTAAAAAAATATTTTTAAAACCAAAATCAAAACAACACGCGGAGGAGATCGTGAAGGCGTTGAAGGAAATTAAATAGGATGCTATTTAAAGTAGTTTTTTAAAATGGATACAAAAAATGGTTCGTTATAAAATAATAATTTACTTTTTAATATTAGTAATTTTCTTTTTAGGCTTTTATGAAAAATTAACTGGAAATATTTTAAATGAGCGTTATTATATTTACAGACATGGAATTACTCACATGACTATTTCAGGAAATTTATTAATGTTTCTCGCGTTCTTTTTATTTATAGTTTGTAGCTATGTTTTCAAAAAATATTAATAATTGCAAATAGATAAACTTTCAAATCACCCAACTAACTTCCCCAAAATCAAAACTTCTTTCGATTGTATTAACAGTTATTAATCTGCCCTGCGGGGTTACTTCTTTTATTAATGTTTCAAAAATTGTTTCATCTTTTTTCAATCTTACTATTTCATTTCTTTTGTATAAACGTTGGTTGTAATCATTAATAATTTCATTATTCTTTTTATTTATTAATGAGCGATATCTTTTATCAATGCAAATGCACAGTTCTTTGGCGAGATGAATAACATCAAAGGTTTTTCCGGATTCTTTTTTTAATGATGTCGGGTTTGGCAAATGCGCATCAAATATTTCCTGGTTGATATTAATGCCGGTGCCTGCAATGGCCCACTGCCATTTATTTCCATGCAAAATGTTTTCTATTAAAATGCCCCCTGTCTTTCTGTCATTAATGTATAAATCGTTTGGCCATTTTATAAAAATTTTATCACTTAGATATTTACTTAAAAAATCATTACATGCAAGTGCAATGCACGCGCTTAATAAAAATTGCTGATCGATGGAAATGAAGGCTGGTTGCAGCACTGCGCTCATGGTAATGTTTTCTCCAGGCTTTGCGGCCCATGTTTTTCCGCGCTGCCCTTTGCCTGCAAATTGGTGGTGCGCAAAGAAAACGTTTCCTTCGAAAGCCAATCCTGCATGAACCTGTGCCATGGCATAGTTGTTGGTACTGTCAACCGATTGCAACTCAATAAAAGTATAGCCGGAAGGAAGTTCGGGTTTTAGTGGATGGATGGTGGTGGGATGTGACAAAAGATTACTATTTTTGAGCGGTGCGAAAATAAGATATGTATTTTATAATTTGAGCAAACAAGCAACAGTAAAGGATTTGAGGGCACAGGAAATGGAAAAGAATAATAGCTTACTTCACACTTTACAATATAATTCATCACAAAACGTCTTTATTATTGGAACAATTGTCTGTATTAGCTACCCGTAAAAAAACAGGCGTAGCGCGAGTAACGAGGAATTCGAAAATTTTTAAAACAATCATCCACGCAATACAGGAAAAAAAGGGAGAATTTATAGTGTCTCTCGATCTTCATAAAATCCATGAAGCGGTTGCAGATTTTTTTATCGTTTGTGAAGCCAAAAGCACCACACAGGTAAAAGCAATTGCAGACTATATTGAAGAAGAAGTAAGCAAGGTTTGCGGAGAAGATGCGTATAAACATGAGGGAAGACAAGCTTCTCAGTGGATTTTGATTGATTATGTAAACATCGTTGTTCATGTAATGCAACCCGAAACCAGGAAGTTTTATAAACTGGAAGAAATGTGGAGCGATGGAAAATCAGAAGAACATCCCGGATAATTGATGATGATATAATGGATAATAAAGCTTTAACAAACTTATCGCTCGTTATAATGTTATATAATTTTTGAATTTTTACTTTTCATTTTTTAATTAATAAGAACAGTCCACGAAAAATAAAATATGCCACAGGAAGATTTGAAACAAAACGATAAAAGTAATTTTCCCCGGTTCAGGCCGAGAGGAGATGATGATAGCAGCAATCCTAAAAAAGGCCCAAAGTTTAATATCTACTGGATATGGGGAATTATTGCAGTGGTATTATTGGCGTTCCAGTTTTTTCCTGCATTTTCTCCGGATGCACACCAGATTGAAGAATTGGATTTCAGAAAAGAAATGCTTGCAAAAGGCGACGTAGAAAAATTGGATTTGATTTCCAATAAAGCTGAAGTTCGCGTTTATATTAAAAAAGACAGCCTTCAAAAATCTTATTATCGCGATAAGCTCGGAAAAAATGGATGGACAGGAAATGGCGTTGCCAAAGAAGGCCCGCAGTTTGAATTTAAAGTTTCTGATGTAAAAGATTATGAAAAAGTGCTCCGCGAGTTCTTTTTAAAAAACCCGGGAATACAGGAAGTTAATATAGAATCAAAACAGGAAGGCGAATGGTTTGGCCCGATTTTACAATTAATCGTTCCTATTTTAATAATCGTATTAATATGGGTGATGCTGATGCGCAAAATGGGTGGACAAGCCGGAAGCGGTGGTCCAGGCGGCATTTTTAATATTGGCAAATCGAAAGCAACCTTGTTTGATAAAGGAACAAAAGTAGCTATCACTTTTAATGATGTTGCAGGTTTGGATGAAGCGAAAGTGGAAGTGATGGAAATTGTTGACTTCTTAAAAAATCCCAAAAAATATACAGCGCTTGGTGGTAAAATTCCGAAAGGAGCATTGCTTGTTGGCCCTCCGGGAACAGGTAAAACTTTGCTTGCAAAAGCAATGGCTGGTGAAGCACAGGTCCCATTTTTTTCTATGAGTGGTTCTGACTTTGTCGAATTATTTGTGGGTGTTGGTGCAAGCCGCGTGCGAGATTTATTTAAACAAGCGCGCGAAAAAGCGCCATGTATAATTTTTATAGATGAAATAGATGCAATAGGCCGCGCCCGCGGAAAGAATGCAATCATGAGCAATGACGAACGCGAAAGCACATTGAATCAATTATTGGTGGAGATGGATGGTTTCGGCGGTGACAGTGGTATTATCGTTTTAGCAGCAACAAACCGCCCGGATGTTTTGGATACAGCATTATTGCGCCCGGGTCGTTTCGACAGGCAAATTTCTATTGATAAACCAGATTTGAAAGGACGTGAAGCCATCTTTAAAGTGCATTTGAAACCAATTAAAATTTCGAGCAAATTAGATATTCATAAACTGGCTGAACAAACGCCAGGTTTTGCAGGTGCAGATATTGCAAACGTTTGTAATGAAGCCGCATTAATAGCTGCAAGAAAAGGAAAAGATAATGTGGAGATGGAAGATTTCCAGGATGCAGTTGATCGTGTAATCGGTGGTTTGGAAAAGAAAAATAAAATCATTTCACCAGATGAAAAGAAAATCATTGCATATCACGAAGCTGGTCACGCCATTTGTGGTTGGTATTTGGAACATGCATATCCGTTATTAAAAGTCACCATCGTTCCGCGCGGCGTTGCTGCATTAGGTTATGCGCAATACACAGCGAAGGAACAATATTTATATAATACAGATCAGTTGTTTGAACAAATTTGTATGACACTTGGCGGACGCGCGAGTGAAGAATTAAATTTTGGAAAAATTTCTACCGGCGCGCAAAATGATTTGCAACAAATCACACGCATTGCATATTCAATGGTTACGGTTTATGGAATGAATGACAAAGTGGGTAAAGTAAGTTTTTATGATCCTGCACAGGAAAATTCTTTTACAAAACCATACTCGGAAGAAACATCAAAATTAATTGATGAAGAAGCGCGTAAATTAATTGACCGCGCATACGAATACACGAAAGAATTATTATTATCAAAAACAAAAGAAGTAAAAATTCTGGCCGAAGCATTATTGCTGAGAGAGGTTTTATTCCAAAGTGATGTGGAAGCATTAATAGGCAAACGCCCTTTTGAAGAAAAAAGATTGCTTGATGTAACTGAACCAGCAGAAGCAGATCACACAAAAGAAGTTGTTATTGAAAACAGAACAACTTCCGGAACAACAACTGTTAATCCTCAAGTGCCGGAAGAAGTAAAATAAGATTATGAAAGTATCACCTGCAAAGGAAAATATACTTAAAAAAATAAGACAGGCGTTGAGTCAATCAACGCCTGTTCCTTTTCCACAAAGCGAAGGAAATAATTCTGTTTATAATGCAGCACAACAGGAATTGGAAATTGAATTTGCAGAAAAATTTACCAACCTGCTTGGCAAATTTGTGTATTGTATTAATGAGCAGGAAATGGCCGTGCAACTAAACAATCTTGTGAAGCATAATGATTGGAAAAATATTTTTTGCAGGGAAGATAAACTGAAAGATATTTTACAAACGAATTCCATCAATTATTTATCGCAGGCAGATTTAAACAATTGCGATGCCGGCATTACAAGCTGCGAATTATTAATAGCAAGAACCGGCAGCATTGTGATGAGTGCCGCGCAGCAAAGCGGCCGCACAGTAAGCGTTTATTCTCCCATACATATTTGCATCGCGTACACAAATCAATTGGTGTATGATATTAAAGAAGGCCTGCAATTATTAAAAGAAAAATACCAAAACAATCTTCCATCATTAATAACCTTTGCAACCGGCCCGAGCCGCACTGCAGATATTGAAAAAACTTTAGTAGTTGGTGTGCATGGTCCAAAAGAAGTGTATGTTTTTTTAGTTGATAATATTGATTAGGTTATTGTTTTTATTAACGATAATATTTTAATACTATAATTTTTTATTTTGAAATTGTAATTTTAAATACAATCAATTCATCATGACAGAAATTATTTTTATAATAGAAGATGCGCTGGATGGAGGTTTTACAGCAAAAGCATTAGGCGAAAGCATATTTACAGAAGCGGAAACAATCGAACAATTAAAAGTAAATATGCGAGAAGCCGTCGAATGTCATTTTGATGAAAAAAATATGATTGCCGAAAAATTATTCAACTGATCTTTTTTACTTCTGCATTAGATTTACATTTGATAAATTATAAAGCAGTTCATGCAAATTTCTTCTTCTAAAAAAATATATTTTCTTTCTGATTTTCATCTTGGCGCGCCAAATTATGACGCAAGTTTAATCCGCGAAAAACGCATCGTTCAGTTTTTAGATGAAATAAAAAAAGATGCTGCAATCATTTTTATCGTTGGCGATCTTTTTGATTTTTGGTACGAATACAGAACTGTTGTCCCAAAAGGTTATACACGGATTTTAGGAAAATTGGCAGAGCTAACCGACAGCGGAATTGCTATGCATTTTTTTGTTGGCAACCACGATATGTGGATGAGCGGATATTTTGAAAAGGAATTAAACATCCCCGTTTATTATGAACCGAAAGCATTTGAATGGAATGGAAAAAAATTTTTAATCGGCCACGGCGATGGATTAGGCCCGGGCGATGAAGGATATAAATTCATTAAAAAAATATTCAGGAATAAATTTTGCCAATGGCTGTTTGGTATTTTGCCACCGGCTGTTGGTGTTGGCCTTGCAAATTATTTTAGCCGAAAAAGCCGCGCTGCAACTGGACAATTGGACGAACATTTTTTAGGCGAAGAAAATGAATGGCTGATAACTTATTGCAAAGAAGTTTTACAAAACCAATACTTTGATTATCTTGTTTTCGGACACAGGCATTTGCCGATTGATTTTAAATTGAAAGATGGAAGCAGGTATATTAATCTTGGCGATTGGATTAATTATTGCACCTATGCTGTGTTTGACGGAGATAATTTATTATTACAATCGTGGTTGCCGGAAATGGAAAATAAAATTATAAAAGCATAATGCGTTTCAACTTTTTATTAATCATTTCATTGTTTTTTATTTTGCAAACCGCGCGTGCGCAAAATGATTCTTCATTTTCTTTAACGAGAACGATGCAGGCAGATGTTGCCGATTTTACAGTTGACAATGTGGGCAACGTTTATCTTCTTACAAAAAATAATTTATTAAAAAAGTTTGATCAGAATGGTGATTCGGTTACGGTGTTTAATGCTGTAACCCGCTTTGGCGATATCTCTTATATTGATGTAAGCAACCCTTTAAAAATTTTATTGTACTATAAAGATTTTGCAACGATTGTTGAAGTAGATCGTTTCCTCAATATTTTAAATACAATTGATTTGCGCAGCCTTGGTATTTTCCAGGTGAAAGCAATTGGATTGGCGTATGATAATAACTTATGGATTTATGATGAGCTGGATGCAAAACTAAAACGCATTGGTGATGATGGCACATTAATAGATCAGACAACAGACTTCCGGCAATTGTTTGATACCATTCCTGATCCATCATTAATAACTGACCAGGGCGGTTTGGTTTATTTGTATGATGTTGCAAAAGGTGTGTATGTGTTTGATCATTACGGCACATTAAAAAGCCATGTGCAATTAAATGGCTGGCGCGATTTTACAGTGATTGATAAAAATTTAGTAGGAAGAAATGATCGCTATTTTTTAAAATACCAGTTGGGAAAAATTACAATTCAGCAGGAGCCTTTGCGCGATGCATATTTAAATGCAAGCAAAATAAAAATTACGCAATCTGCAATTTATGTGCTCAAAAAAAATATGCTTGAAATTTATACCCGCCGCTAAAACCTATTCGTGCGAATTACAATAAATTTGCGGTTTGATCAATACAATTAATTTTTCTTCATGCACGATTTCTGGAATCAAATTATATTAAGCAATCCTGTTAAAAAATATATTGGCGTAGCCATTACCATTTTACTGGCGCTTATTCTTAAACGTTTTTTATCAAGGTTTATCGCGGGATTATTATTTCGTTTGGTAAAACGTTTTTCATCTGGTATAGAAAAATCATCTTTTATTAATCTTATCGCAACGCCTATTTCAACATTTGTTTTTGTATTTATTTCATTTGCTGCGTTGGAAAAATTACATTTTCCGGAAGAGTTTGATTTTGATATTTATGAAGTTTCGTCAAAAGAAATTATTCATGCAATAGGTATCACTGTAATTCTTTGCGGCTTCATTTGGTTATTAATGCGCACGATTGATTTTATCGCAATGATAATGCAGCAAAAAGCAAATGCAGAAGGCGATTTAAGAGACAATCAAATCATTACTTTTTTCCGCGATTTTTTAAAAGCGATAACAGGAATCATCGGCATATTAATGATTCTCGGTTTTGCATTTCATTTTGAAGTAACCAAACTAACAACAGGCCTCGGCATTGCAGGAGCCGCGCTGGCACTGGCTGCCAAAGAAAGTGTCGAAAATTTAATTGCCTCATTTATCATTTTTTTTGACAAACCTTTTACCGCAGGCGATACCATTAAAGTGCAAGGTTTTACAGGAATGATTGAAAAAATTGGTTTAAGAAGTACACGTATCAGAACAGATCAAAAAACATATGTAACGGTGCCCAACAAACAAATGGTTGACAGCATAGTTGACAACCTTACATTAAGAACGCAGCGAAAAGCAGAAATACGTTTGCAAATAAGTTTGTCCGCATCGTTAGAAACGCTCACGCAATTTACAGAAGGCATAGAAAAAATTTTGAAAAAAGACATTATGGAAAGCCCGACTGTTTTTTTAAATGACATCGCGCCAAATGCGTTTTTGGTAAATGTAGATTATTTTACGTCAACCATTTCATTAAACGATTTTAATAGCCTTAAACAAAAAATAAATTTGGAAATTTTAGAGTTGATGTCGCAATTAAAAATTGAAATGGCAGGAGCGAGTACAGATATTCGCGTGACGAATAATTCTCCGATAAATTAGTTGACGTTTGACAGATGACTGTTGACTGATTTATAATTTTATCAATATTATTTTTGCAAAAAGCCTTTAATGTTTATAAAATATTAAAAGGTATAAATCATTCACTCCGTCAACTGTCATCTTTCAACCGTAAACTTTTTATAAACTGGCTTTAAGTTCTAACAAAAAACCTTTTACTTGTTGCAGTTTATTAATCGCTTCAAAACGTTCCTGCGATTTTTTATTTTTCTTTAAAAAATCTTTTGCGCCTTCGATGGTGTATTTGCGCTGGCGAAGTAAATGATAAATTAAATGCAGGTTTTTAATATCAACCGGGCGAAAATGGCGATCACCTTTTTTATTTTTTCTTGGCTGGATAATATCAAATTCATTCTCCCAAAAACGAAGTAAAGAATGGTTTACGCGAAACATTTCTGCAACCACGCCCATTGAATAATATTGTTTTTGAAACAAAATTTCATCATCAGGAATATTAATCAAATCAGCTTCTGCAGATGTTTCTTTAATAGATTTTCTGCCGCGTGTTGATTTTATTTTTTCAGCAATTACAGGTTCATTAATAACTTCCGGAATTGCTGTTATTTCTTCTGCTGCCTCTTTTTTTTCTTCAACCGTTATTATTGGTTTCAATGCTTTCAAACGCACGCCAACGTTTACGGGTGGCTGTTCTGCATGTATTATTAATGCTGCTTTTTCTTCCTTCAATTCTGTTTCTGCAGCAAAATCAAATGCTATTTGTGATAATAATTTGTCCATAGTAAAATCAATTTGTAAAAAAATAAATCCTATTGATAAAATACGGATGAGTTAAGGGCGGGATAAATATTAATTCTGCAAGCAAGATACAAATTTCAAGCCAATGAAGGTTAAGAAAACAAGGTTCAAGGTTCAAGAATCAAGGTTCAAGAGTCAGGAAATAAAATCCAACGTTCAATGCCCAAAATCCAATGCTATAATTTGATTTTTACAATCGTATTATTGTTCCTTGAATCTTGTGCCTTGATTCTTGAACCTTGAATCTTGATTCTGGATTTAGTCAAAACTCTGGTTACTCGATGCTGCAAGTTTCAGCAACCTGTCGTATTGTTCGGGAGTAATATCGTTGTAAAAATAATAAACAGGATCAACGGTGTCGACATTTCTGTGCACTTCATAATGGCAGTGCGGGCCGGTACTTTTTCCGGTGCTTCCAACCCAGCCGATAATTTCACCACGTTTTACTTTTTCTCCCGGATGCACTTTTACACGAAACATATGGCCGTATAAAGTTTTATATCCATAACCGTGATTAATAACAACATGGTTTCCGTAACCATTTCCTGTATTGCCCGCAGTTTCAATTGTTCCGTTTGCCGTTGCATAAATCGGCGTTCCCTGTGGCGCAGCAAAATCAAGCCCGGCGTGAAATTTAGTGGTTTTATAAACTGGATCAATCCTATATCCATAGCCAGAAGCAATCCTGCTTAAATCTTTATTATTAACAGGCTGAATCGCTGGCGTGCATGCCAATAGTTGCTCTTTATTTTTTACAAAACCATCAATTTCAGAATAAGATTTTGTTTGAACCGCAATGCGCGAAGTAAGATTGTTTAAAGTATTTGCAATGGAAGTCGATAAATTTTCCTGGTCCATTCCCTGCACGAGTTGAATTTCCTTTTGCTGATCCAACGCTTTTGCACGCGCGCTATCGGGAATTGGGTTGGCTTCAAAAATGGCGCGGTACACATGGTTATCGCGTTTTTCCAACTCGCCCATTTGCTCCTGCAATTTTTTTATTTTATCATCCAGCACATAATAATTATCCTTCAGCGCTTCATTTCTTTGTATTAATCTTTTTTCATTTGCCGAAGGAAAATATTTGTACGCAATGGAAACAAGTATAACGGCAGTTACCATCGACGTTGAAAAAAAACCAAGCACACGCAAGAGTTTTACCCGGAGTGGTGTCTCCAGTTTTTCATAACGGAGCGTATTGGTATTATAATAATATTTTATTTTCTTCATGCTGCAAGCTGTTATTAAACCGTTTTACAGGTTAATAAAACAATTTGAATCGCGTACTTTTGCACCGCTATAATAATGCGGGATTACAAATATAATTCTTAGCCACTCAACCAACAACCAAAGATTTATTGCACATGATGACAAGCGCAGAGATACGGCAGCAGTTTATGGATTTTTTTAAATCGAAAGGGCATGTGATTGTTCCTTCCGCACCGATTGTTATTAAGAATGATCCGACATTACTATTCACGAATGCCGGGATGAACCAGTTTAAAGAATTTTTTTTAGGAAATAAAAAAGCGCCAAACCCGCGCGTGGCCGACACGCAAAAATGTTTGCGCGTAAGTGGCAAGCACAATGATTTGGAAGAAGTGGGCGTAGATACTTATCACCACACGATGTTTGAAATGCTGGGCAACTGGAGCTTTGGCGATTATTTTAAAAAAGAAGCCATTGCATATAGCTGGGAATTATTAACGGAAGTATATAAACTGGATAAGGAAAAATTATATGTTACCATTTTTGAAGGCGATGAAAAAGAAGGCCTGCCGCGCGATGAAGAAGCTTTTAATGAATGGAAAAAATGGATTGGCGAAGACCGGATTTTACTCGGAAATAAAAAAGATAATTTTTGGGAAATGGGCGACACCGGCCCTTGCGGCCCATGCACAGAAATACATGTTGATTGCAGAAGCGATGAAGAAAAAAAATTGATTGATGGAAAAACGCTCGTTAATAATGATCATCCGCAGGTAATTGAAATTTGGAATAATGTATTCATTCAATTCAACCGCTTAAAAGATGGAACGCTGGAACCTTTGCCTGCAAAGCATGTAGATACAGGAATGGGTTTTGAAAGATTGGTGCGCGTGCTGCAAAACAAACAAAGTAATTATGATACAGATGTTTTTACGGGAACGATTAATGGAATAGAAAAAATTACGAATAAAAAATACGGATATACAGACAGCAAACAGGATATTGCTTTTCGTGTGCTGGCAGATCATATCCGAGCGATTGCATTTACAATTGCAGACGGTCAACTGCCATCCAACACTGGCGCGGGTTACGTGATACGAAGAATTTTGCGAAGAGCAGTACGTTATTTTTATTCTTACTTGGATTATAAGCAACCATTATTATTTCAATTAATGCCATTGCTTGCAAAACAATTTGAAAATGTTTTTCCGGAATTAATAAAGCAATTGGATTTTGTTGTGAAAGTTGTTAAAGAAGAAGAAGATAGTTTTTTGAGGACGTTGGAAAAGGGACTGAAAAGATTTGAACAAATAAGATTTGATAAAATAAAGTTGTTTAATCAAAATGTTATTCAAAATTGTTTAATAGGAGGAAATTCACAATTGGATTCTTTTATTCAAATATTGGGTGAAGAAGAATATTATTCCATGCCTATTAATCTTAGTCAGAAAGCAATTGATTTATTAACAGAAAACGGGAAATACTCGAATAATAAAGCAAATATGGATATCTATGCTTTTACCTCTCAAAATGACTTGGTAATTGATGGATATTATGGTTTTGAACTTTATGACACTTATGGATTTCCATTTGACTTGACAAAACTTCTTGCATCTGAGTCAGGTTTGACTATAGATGAAATAGGATTTGAAAAACAGATGCAACAACAAAAATCCCGTTCACGCGCGGCAACTGCAATTGATACGGAAGACTGGATTGTGCTTAATGAAAATGTATCAACAGAATTTGTTGGTTATGATACATTGGAAATAAAAAGCAAAATAATTAAGTACAGAAAGGTAAAAGCAAAAGGCAAAGAAGCATTTCAACTGGTTTTAAATACAACTCCATTTTACGCTGAAAGTGGCGGCCAGGTTGGCGATACGGGAAAATTAATTATTAATAACGAGGAATTAATAATTACTGATACAAAGAAAGAGAATGATTTGATTATTCATTTTGCAGATGCATTGCCAACTGATTTTGCAGATGAAGTAATCGCAAAAGTTGATATTAATAAGAGGAAGGAAACTGCTGTACATCATTCAGCAACACATTTATTGCATGCTGCATTAAGACAAGTTCTCGGAACGCACGTTGCGCAAAAAGGTTCGTTTGTAAATGATGAATATCTGCGTTTCGATTTTTCTCATTTTGCAAAAATGACGGACAGTGAAATTGAACAGGTTGAAAAAATAGTGAATGAAAAAATCCGCGAAAATATTCCCGTTGTTATTAATGAAATGCCAAAGGATGAAGCGCTGAAACTCGGTGCCATGGCTTTGTTTGGAGAAAAATATGGTGACAGAGTGAGAGTTGTTGTTATCGATCCAAAATATTCTGTTGAGCTTTGTGGTGGCACACATGTTGGCGCAACTGGCGAACTCGGCTTCTTTAAAATAAAACAGGAAACGGCTGTTGCTGCAGGCGTTCGCCGCATTGAAGCGATTAGCGGAAAAGCTGCTGAAGCATTTATTAATGAACAATTCAGCACAATTAAATCTATCAAAGAATCTTTAAAAAATCCGAAGAATATTAATAAAGCAATCGACAATTTGCAGTCGGAAAATAATGATCTTAAAAAACATATTGAACATCTCGAAGCGCGCCAATTGGTTATTATAAAAAATGAATTGCTGCTGAAAGATGAAATCATTAATCAGATAAATTTTATCGGAAGTATTGTTGAAGTAACGAATGCAGATGCGTTAAAAAAACTTTGCAACGATTTAAAAAATCATCTCCGCGATTTTGTAATTGTGCTTTGCGCAAACATTGGCGGAAAGCCGTTTGTAGCAGTTTGTATTGCTGAAAATGTTGTTGCTGCAAAAAATTTAGATGCAGGAAAAATTATTAAAGAACACATTGCGCCATTAATAAATGGCGGCGGCGGCGGACAAAAAACTTTGGCAACTGCCGGCGGACAAGATGCAAGTAATTTACAATCGGTTATTAATAAAGTGAAAGCGCTAATCTCATAATCCGATTTTAGCGTTTGAAAAAAGATTTCCGAAAAATTTCGTAGTTTCAAATATTCCATTATATTTGATGTACGAAATTTGACGTAGATAATTATTTCACACAAAAAAAATAATGATGAAAAAATATTTTTTGAAATCTGTAAGCCTTGCTGCTATTGTGTTAGCGCTTAATGTCCGCTCTTTTGCGCAAGATACTCCACCGCCTCCTCCGCCGCATATAATTGAAGATGGCAATAATCATGAAGAAATTATTATTTCCAAAAAAGGCGATAAAGATATAAAGATGACTGTTGAAATTAAAGACGGCCAGATTTATATTAATGGAAAAAAAACAGATGAGTTTAGCGATGATAATATTTCCATTCATAAAAGAATAAAACGTGAGATTAATGATGATGCTTTTTCTTTTTCTGCGCCTGAATCGCCTTATCAAAATGGAAGTTGGAATTATAATACCTATTCAGATATGTATTCGGGCCACACGGCTTTTTTGGGCGTGAGTTCAGAAAAAACGGAAGATGGTGCAAAAATTATTGAAGTAACAAAAGAAAGCCCTGCGGAAAAATCTGGCTTGCAAAAAGGCGATGTGATTACAAAGATTAATGACGCAAAAATTGAAACGCCGGAAGATTTATCAAAGGCAATTCATTCTTACAAAGTAGAAGATAAAGTGGCAGTTACTTTTAAACGCGATAATAAAGAACAAAAAGTTACTGCTGTGCTCGAAAAATTAAAAGGCACTTTCAACAAGTCTTTTAATATTACTATTCCGGATATGGATATGGCGCAAATGCCAACAGTAAAAGAGTATGGCGGAATGAACAAAATGTATGGCCCGCGCGCGTTTTCAATAAAATATGATAAGCCAAAAATTGGTATTAAAGCGCAGGATACGGAAGATGGCAAAGGTGTAAAAGTGCTTGATGTGGATGATGAATCTCCGGCTGAAAAAGCGGGTATTAAAGAGGATGATATTATTACGGAATTTGATGGAAAGATTGTGAACAGTGCTGATGCACTTGCAGCAGCATCGCGCGCGGCCAAAGATAAAAGTGTATTTAAAGTAAAATTTAAAAGAGATGATAAACAACAGGAAGTGGAAATTAAAATTCCAAAGAAATTAAAAACTGCTGATTTATAATTTGTAATTACGCTGATTTTTTGAATGAAGAGTTGCCCTGCAGGCAGCTCTTTTTTTTTTTAATAAACGTGAAAATTGATTTGAACCATTCGTCATTATAGCGACATGAAATACCGTGTGAATGCGGTATTTTTGCTGCTCACTTTTTAAAGTTAATAATGCAAACTGATTTGCAGATTGCTGAATAAAGAACAATTGTAAAAGTGTGCGACGCAACTGATGATGATTAAAGAACTACTGATCACTCAATAAAAATAATGGCAGTTAATTACGATAAATATGAAATAGTTGTTGGGCTTGAAGTGCATGCGCAACTGCTTACGCAAACAAAATTATTTTGTGGCGACAGCGCTTCATTTGGTGGCGAACCGAACACGCATGTAAGTGCAATTACACTTGGCCATCCCGGAACGTTGCCGAAGCTGAGTAAAAAAGCTGTTGAATATGCAGTGAAAATGGGTTTGGCCTGCCATTGCGAAATTGAACGCCATAATTATTTTGCACGCAAAAATTATTTTTATCCTGATTTGCCGAAAGGTTATCAGATTACGCAGCATACAACGCCCATTTGCAAAGGCGGTTTTGTTGTTATTAAAACTGCAAACGGAGACAAAAATATTTTATTAAACCGCATTCATTTAGAAGAAGATGCCGGCAAAAGTTTGCATGATGTGGATGAAAAAAATACAAGCATTGATTATAACCGCGCAGGCGTTCCATTGATTGAAATCGTTACGGAGCCTTGCTTGCAGAGCAGCGATGAGGCTTTTTTATATTTAACGGAGCTGCGAAAAATTTTGCGCTATACTGAAGTTTGCGATGGCAATATGGAAGAAGGAAGTATGCGTTGCGATGCGAATGTGTCGATACGATTGAAGGGTGAAAAAAAGTTGGGGACGAAGGTTGAAGTAAAGAATTTAAATTCTATACGTAACGTGAAACGTGCAATTGAATTTGAAACAAAACGATTAATAGAATTGGTTGAAAATGGCGGAAATGTAACGCAGGAAACAAGAAGTTTTGATGCAAATAACGGAACAACATTTTCAATGCGCACAAAAGAAGATGCAAATGACTACCGCTATTTTGCTGATCCGGATTTGACGCCGTTTAATATCACGGATATTTTTTTGGAAGAAATTAAAAAAACAATTCCTGCATTGCCGGAAGAATTAATTGCGAAATATACCAGCGTATTAATGCTGCCCGAATATGATGCGCGTGTGATTTGTGATGATAAAGAAACGTCTGATTTTTTTGAAAAAATAATTAAGCAAACAACAAATTATAAAGCCGCCGCAAACTGGTTAATCGGCCCGATAAAATCTTATTTAAATGAAAACAGTTTATTAATAAAAGATTTTTCTGTTAGTGCAGAAACGCTTGCGCAACTAATACAATTGGTTGATGAAGGCAAAGTAAATTTTTCAGTAGCATCAACAAAAATTTTACCTGAATTAATAAAAGATAAAAACGCAAACCCGCTGGAAGTGGCTACAGCACTGAATTTGGTGCAAAGTTCGGATACAAGTGAAGTTTTAATTTGGGTGGAAGAAGCACTCGCAAAAATGCCGGATAAAGTTGCAGAATATAAAAAAGGCAAGAAAGGATTAATCGGTTTATTTGTTGGCGAAGTAAAAAGAATATCAAAAGGAAAAGCAGATCCAAAACTTACGAATGAAATATTATTACAAAAATTAAATAGTTAGTCAACGTGTTTATCAATCTTAAAAATGAAAATAAATTTTATGCATAAAAAAATATTGTGGTTATTAATGAGCGGTACATTTTTATTAATGTATTCATGCAAACAAAACGGGCAAAATAAATTTCATGTGGTTGGAAGTTTTAAAAATGCAACGGTAACAAAAGTTGCGCTGCTTTCTATACCAACCGGAAAAGATCAATTGCCTGTTACTTTGGATTCTGCAAAACTTTCAGGAAGCAATGGCAGCTTCAGTTTAACGGCTAGTGGAAAAAAACAGGAAATTTATGAACTTGTTTTTGGAGATAATATTCCGGTGCCAATTATTAATGATGCAGAGGAAATAAAAGTAGATGTAGACTTAGGAAAAAAAGATGATTACTATGAAGTAAGCGGTTCGCCTGCAAGCACGATGTTGAAAGATTTGATAAGTACTTTTGGAAAAAAGAATTTTGAAGTAGATAGGCAATTTGCTGAGCTGGATAGTTTGAAAAAAGCAAATGCACCTGATAGTATTATGATTACGGCAACTGCAACAAAAAATAATACGATTGAAGATTTGAATAGTTATTTAAAAAATTTTATTGAAAAAAGTTCAAACGGTTCATTAAGTGTGCTTGCTTTAGGTTGGGCATCTCGCAGTTTATCAACGCCGGATTTTGAAAAAGAATTGGCTGTTGTAACAAAAAAATTCCCTGATAATTTAGTGTTGCAGGATATGCGCAAAAGTTATTATGCACAAAAAACACAAGCACAAACGCCTGAACCTACATCAGGCACATGGGTTGGCAAACCCGCGCCGGAACTGAGTTTGGATGATGCCGATGGAAAAGCTATTCCACTTTCTTCATTTAAAGGAAAATATGTTTTGGTAGATTTTTGGGCGAGCTGGTGTGGCCCGTGCAGAATGGAAAACCCGAATGTTGTAAAAGCATATTCAGAATATAAAAATAAAAATTTTGCCATACTTGGTGTGTCGCTTGATAAAGATAAAGGAGCGTGGCAAAAAGCAGTAAAGGATGATAATTTATCGTGGGCGCAGGTGAGCGATTTAAAATATTGGAACAGCCATGCTGTTGAAGTTTTTCAATTCCAGGGAATACCTTTTAATATATTGGTTGATCCACAGGGAAAAATAATTGCACAGGAATTACGCGGAGCAGATTTAGAAAATAAATTAAAAGAAGTGTTGCAGTAAGGTTTAAGATGTAATTGTGTGAGTAAGATTTTAGATGCGGGATTCGAGATACGGGATTAATATTTTAAAATCCCTTATTCGTGTCCCGCATCGTTTTTTATATCAAGCATTTTGTTTTTTCTTTCCCAATGTTATTAATAAAGTTGGCAGGAAAATAAGGTTGGTTAATGTGGCCATTATTAATGTAAGTGAAGTTAACCATCCCAATGCTTTTGTTCCGCCAAAGCCGCTGAAACAAAAAATTCCAAAGCCTGCTATTAATACCAATGATGTATAAATAATACTAATTCCCGTTGTGTGAATGGTATTAATAACCGTTTGTTTTTGATCGGCTTTTCCGTTTGCAAGTTCTTGTTTATAATTTACTAAAAACCGGATGGTGATATCAATTGCAATTCCAAGCGCAATGCTGAAAACCAATACGGTAGAAGGTTTCAGCGAAACGCCAACCCAACCCATTACGCCTGCAGTTATTACCAACGGAATCATATTTGGTATTAATGAACACAGCAAAATGCGCAGCGATTTAAATAAATACAACATGCAAATTGCTATTAAAATAAACGCATACAATATACTTTGCTGCAATCCTTTTATAATAAAATTGCTTCCTTCCAAATAAGTTACGCTGCTGCCGGTAAATACAATTTTATATTTTGATGAATCGAATAATTGGGCAGATTTTTTTTCAATATCATTTAATATTAATGGCAATTTAATAGTGCCAACATCCATCATATTTACACTAATGCGTGTTTGTTGTTTGTTGCTGTCAATAAAAGAATTTACAAGTTTTAAAAAATTATTTTTCTTGTTGCTGCTGTCATTTGGTTTTGTATTTAAATAAGCAGCAAGAAATGAAATATCAAATTGATTTGGCAAACCATAACTGGAACTGTCGCCCTCATAATAAGCCTGGCGCACAAACTTTAATCCTTCAACAATTGATAATGGTTTTGCAAGGTTTGGTTTTGCTTCAATATATTTTGAAAGCTGATCAATCTTATCAAAAGTTTGCAGTGGATTAATGCGCAAACCATTTTTTCTTTTGGTATCAATCACAATTTCCAACGGCATCACACCTCTGAAATTTGCTTCAAAAAATTTAAGATCTTTATACATGCGATCTGTCTTTGGCAAATCATCAACAACAAACCCTTCTGATTTAATTTTTGTAATTCCAATCACTGAAATAACCAGCACAATTGCAGTAACTGCATACACTGTTTTTTGATGGTTTAAAGTCCATTTTTCCAATACATTTAAAACAGATGTAAGCCATTTGTTTTTTAAATAACGCGTATGTTTTTCTTTCGGATCTGGCAGGTAACTCAACACGCCGGGTATTAATATAAACGATATAAAAAACAACATCATTATATTAATGCCAGCCACAACGCCAAACTCATTTAATATAGCACTCTTGGTTAATGCAAACACGCCAAACCCAATAGCAGCGGTGATGTTACAGAATAAAGTAACAATGCCCATTTTGCGGATCATCTCATACAACGCTTTCGTTTTATCGCGCGTTTCATTGTATGATGTATGAAATTTATTTAAAAAATAAATACAATTTGGTATGCCGATTACAACAACAAGCGGCGGAATAACGCCTGATAATAATGTGATTTTATAACCAAATAAATCCATCGTTCCGAGGCTCCAAATCACACCGATTAATACCACTGCAAGCGATAAAAACATCGTGCTAAAACTCCTGAAAAAAAGCAATAAAATAAGTGCAGATAAAAGAATAGAACTCACTAAAAACACTTTCATTTCATTGGCAATTTTCACCGCCATATTTGTGCGTATAAACGGAAGCCCGCTGTAATGCATCTCAATATTATGTTTGCTGCCAAACTCATCTCCTGCATCATTAATAGCTTTTACAGTAATGGTTCTTCTTGCAGAAGCCATGATATCGCGATTTACATTTACTGCAATCAAATAAGTATTTGTTTGCGCGTTGTATAATAAGCCACGATAAAAAATCAAATTAAAAAAAACTTTTTTGCTGCTATCAGTTTCTTGCTGCGATAAATTTGCATTGCGAAAAACAGGAACTGCCATTAATGTTTGTGAACTGTCTTCTTTAATTTTTTTTACAAGATTTACAGCATACGGAACGCTTAACACAGATTCAACGCCGGTAATTTTTTTAAGTTTATTATTAAGGGCAACGTAATCATTAAAAATATCCTGGTCAAAAAGTTTATCTGTTTGCACGCCGATTACGAGCAGGTTTCCATCTTCACCAAACGTTTTTTTGAAGTTTTGATAAGCAACATATTTTGGATTATCAATTGGCACTGCGCGAGCAAATTCATAACTCAATTGCACTTTGGATGCATGGTAACCCATAAATGCAGTTGCCGCAATTAACAACGTTAATAATAACAACCGGAAGCGCAATACAAAACCAGCGATGTTTCCCCACATATAATTGGTGTGTTTATTTTAGTATGTTTTTAGTTGATGGATTACAGATTACAGTTGACAGAAGTATAAAAATATTGTTCGTTCATATGTCAACGGTCAACTGGCATCTTAACTCATTTTTCATATGCGCAAACTAATGCAAAGAAACTTATTTTAACTGGCTTTTCCAGCGCCGGCGGTTGCTAACTTTGAAGAGATTTTTGTTTTTGAATTGACGGAGAAATTTTATGGTACACAAAACCAACGGGATAGTTTTGCGGAGTTTAAAATATGGTGAAACAAGTTTAATTGTTTCGTTATATACAGAATTATTTGGTATTCAGTCGTACTTAATAAATGGTGTGCGCATTTCTTCAAAAAAAGGTTCGGGCAAAGCAAATCTCTTTCAACCCGCAGCCCTGCTGGATTTGGTGGTTTATCACAACGAGCTGAAAAATTTGCAGCGATTAAAAGAATTTAAATGGGGCTACATCTACAAAAATCTTTTTTTTAATGTTACTAAAAATTTAGTTGCATTATTTATGGTTGAATTGCTGCAAAAATGTTTGCGCCAGCCGGAACCAAATTCAGATTTATTTCATTTTATTGAAGATGCTTTTATTTATTTGGATGAAAGCGAAGAAAGTGTTGTCGCAAATTATCCGTTATTTTTTACGTTGCACCTTACCAATTTTTTTGGTTTTCATATTTCTGATGAATATGATGAAACCAACACTGTACTTGATTTGCAGCAGGGAATTTTTGTAAACGAGCAACCGGTCCATCCATATTTTTTAGACGGGCAATTTAGTTTTGCAACGTCACAACTTTTAAAAGTGCGCCAGCCGCACGAACTCAATCAAATAAAATTAAACCAGGAAATGCGCCGCATTTTATTACAATCTTACCAAAATTTTTATGCCATGCATATTCAAGATTTTGGCGCGATGAAAACGTTGCCGGTGTTGCAGGCAGTGTTGTAAAGAACATCGAACAAGGTTAAAAAAAGAATCAAGGAGCAAGAGTCAAGAAACAAGATTTTAAGAAAAAACAAGCGGCGTAAAAAAATAAAATCATAAATGAATATTTATTCATTTATGATTTTATCACATTTCCACATTAGCTAAAGTATTCTTTTCGATGTTGAATGTGTTGTTAATTTTTTATCAACTATATTTTCAATCAACACAATTCCTGGTTGTTTTCCGTTTTCAAAACTGCCTGTTAATGATTCCAACTGCAAAACCTGCGCGCCATTAATCGTTGCCCATTTTAATAATGTCGTTGTTTCAAGATTTGGAAACTGATGTTGCAAGGTTTTCAATTCTTCTAAAATATTTAATTGGTTGTTGGAAGCAAGGCTGTCTGTTCCCACAACAATTGAGCAATTGTTTTTTATTAATAAATCAACATCAGGCAGTGTTCCGGTAATGTATTCGTTTGCATTTGGGCATAGACAGAAATGCAAATTGGTTGATGATTGATGATCGTTGGCCGGATTTTTTTTATCGGCCATCTTCCATCCATCATTAATCATCGTTTCAAAATCTTCTTCATTCGTAGTTACATTATGCACCAATATTAATGATTGGTTTTTTTTAAAGTAAGGCAAATAAATTTCAAGACTTCTTTTTTTTGTTGGTTGAAAAAAAGAAATATCAATACCGAGTAATTGGTATAATCTTAAAAAATCGCCGGTGCCTGACTGTAAAAATTCATTTTCTGCTTCGCTTTCCTGGTTGTGAATCGTTAATAAATGATTGCCGGGAAAATTTATTATCAGCTCAAATAATTTTTTTGAAACAGAATATGGCGCATGCGGCACAATTGAATTTGATTCAATCGGCAAACTATATTGTTGCGCAAACTTTTTGAAAATTTCTACACTGCTCTCGAAACGCGCTGTGGCACTGGTTTCTACAAAACCAGTTGCTTCAATAAAATTGTGATAATATAAATTGCCTTGTTTTTTTTGCGCAAGTGTATCAGCCGTATTACAAATATCGCCAACGGCAACTATGCCGCTTTGCAACATTTTTTGTTCTGCGTCATTAATAGCTTCCTGTATAATTTCCGGTGAAAAATTTCTTTGTTTTATGACGGATAATAAAAAATCTATCATGCCTGTTTTTTCGGGAATTAAATTTTTCATGTGCGATAATTCAAGATGGCAATGGCAATTAATAAATCCGGGTGAAATTATTCCATCAAAAATTTCTAAGTTTTCACCTGCATCTTTCACAGGTAAAATGTTTTCTACGGTTCCATCTTTTGTGGTTATTAATACAAAATTTTCATCCAGCATTTCATGCCCGGTAAATAAATGTGTTGCGTTAAATTTTCTGTAATCCATGGTTGTAAAATTGATAAAAACAAAATCTAAAGCCCAAATTATATTTCACTATTAATATCTGTTTTGAATCGTTAATTTTGCAGACCGTAACCAATATAGATTTGGGTTTTATTCAATGGAATTTTTACAGTTATGTTAGATAATTTAGAAGCTATAAAAGCAAAGTTTGAAGATTTAGGCGTGTCGCTGAGCAATCCGGAAATTGTAAGCGACAGGATAAAGTTCAGCGCGATGAGCAAGGAATACCGCAGCGTTGAGAAGATTGTGCAATCGTATGATGCGTATAAAAAATTATTGGCTGATATTGATTTTTATAAAGAAGCATTAAACGGCGACGATGAAGAATTGCGTGAATTGGCAAAAGCCGAAGCGCCTGCGCTGGATGAAGAAAAAGAAAAGATGGAAGCATTCATCCGCCAATTATTAATACCAAAAGATCCGCAGGATGAAAAGAATGCGATATTGGAAATACGCGCCGGAACCGGCGGCGACGAAGCAAGTTTGTTTGCAGGAAGTTTGCTGCGCATGTATATAAAATATTGCGAACGCAAAGGTTGGAAAACAAGTATTTTAAGTGAAAGCGAAGGAACAGTTGGTGGTTATAAAGAAGTGCAATTGGAAGTTATTGGCGATGATGTTTATGGAACTTTAAAATTTGAAAGTGGCGTACACCGCGTGCAGCGCGTGCCTGATACAGAACAGAGCGGACGCGTGCATACAAGCGCAGCAACGGTTGCAGCCATGCCGGAAGCTGAAGAAGTGGATTTTGAATTGAAAGAAAGCGATGTAAAAATGGAAACAGCAAGAAGCGGCGGCGCCGGCGGACAAAATGTAAACAAAGTAGAAACAAAAGTTTTTTTAACGCATATACCAACCGGTGTTGTTGTTGTTTGCCAAACAGAAAGAAGCCAGTTGGGCAACCGCGAAAAAGCAATGAATATGTTGCGCACAAAATTGTATGAAGAACAAGTGCGCAAACAGGAAGATGAAATTTCACGCCACAGAAAAAGTTTGGTAAGCACCGGAGATCGCAGTGCGAAAATAAGAACGTACAATTTTCCGCAGGGAAGGGTAACTGATCATCGAATCGGATTAACAGTGTATAACCTGGATGATGTGCTTAATGGAAACATCCAGGAGTTTATTAATGCTTTGCAGTTTGCAGAAAATTCAGAAAAAATGGCTAACCAATAATTACGTAATCTGCATAATAATCATGTAAGATGTTTTGCCCAATTAATATTGCTTCAATCATAAACCATCAACTGTTTTAAAAAATAATCATTTCATCATTGCAATGTATTTATCAAAATCGTACATTGTACAAAACTTGTTCTTATGTTAGAAAATCTTATCGATCTTATTAAACAACATGCAGGCAACGCAATCATTAATAACCCTGCAATTCCAAACAGCCAGAATGATGCAGCAGTTGCAGCAACTGGCAATTCAATAATCAGCAGTTTACAAAGTATGATTACAAGTGGCGGCGGCCAGGAAGTTTTAAATTTGCTGCAAGGCAAAGGTGGCGATGTTGCAACCAATCCTGCAACGCAAAATATAACAACCAACGTGATACAAAGCCTGATGAGTAAATTCGGGCTTGATCAAAATGCAGCGAATGGTATTGCGACAAGTGTAATTCCTAACGTGATACAAAGCCTTGTTCATAAAACAAACGATCCAAATGACAGCAGTTTTGATTTGCAGGGAATAATCGGCCATCTTACCGGCGGCCAGGGTTTACAAGGAATTATTAGTAACCTGGAAGAGAGTGGTGGCGCGGGTATTATGGATAAAATAAAAGGAATGTTTGGCAATCATTAATAAATGAAAAATAAATTTATTAATAACGGTGCTTGCAAAAGCGCCGTTTTTTTATTTTCTTTAACGCACGAAGCTTAAACTTTTTCATAAGTTGCACGTCTTATTAATGAAGTTCTTTGCAGTTGATTTTTACAAGGATGAAACGCTATAACATTTTTTTATGCATTGCTAATTAATTGTTATAGGATAAAAAAAACAATCCGGGTATATAAATTGCAACGTACATTTGGTATAGCAATTTGCTATAGTTCTTTAAAATTTTTTCTTAGTAGAGTGATATAATATTGGCACCTGATTTGCGTTATTAAGAATATAATTAAACAAGTCTTTTCTATTTGACTCTCTAAAAAGCAGTCAATTTTCTCATAAGCAGTTAGTTTTGGTTACGGCCCCTGTTTCTACAGGGGCTTACTTTTTTTATAGCCTTTCTATAAAATAATCAGTCTTCTTATTAGCTTAAATAATAATCTCACCAACAAAATTTTGTTAATTAATAAATGCGCTTGTAGAATTTCTACGCAACCTCAAAAAGTTAATGTGTATCAATTTCCTCAACAAGATAAATGTTGGAAACGCCATATCCGATGCTCGCACCAATCATATCTGCAATAATATCTCCAAGAGAAAAATCCCTGAAAGGAATAAAATATTTTTGTACAAACTCCATAGAAATTCCTAAAGCAATTCCTGTTGTAAAAATCCAGAAGAATAAAACGAGGTTTTTATTGATAGAAAAATTTCTTGTACTAATATATAAACACCACAAAAAAACAAAGCCGCCAAATAAACTGATGTGAACAAACTTATCGAAGTTGGGAATTTTAAAATGCTTTTCATTCGGCAACATATTTCCCGGAAGCATTAATAAGATTAAAATAATAATCGTCCACGCAACAGGAAAAAATAATTTACTGAAATATTTTTTTAAAAATTTTATACCTGTTTTCATTATTGTAAATGAAATAAAAAAGTCCCACAATGCGGGACTTTTTTATTTATATTTTGAAAATATTTTTTATCAGCTTGTTATTTTTCCTAAAACATACAATGCTGTCATTGTAGGAGATTCGCTTCCACCGTGCTTTTCAAGCGTTACTGCAAAGGCTTGTGCTTTCGGAATATTTTTCATTTTTATAAATGACAAACCTTCTTTCACATCAAACACACCGGCATCTACAGGTTTGCCATCAACCAAAGCCCACAACTGGTATTGCTTATCAGAAGATGCTTGCGGCAAATTATTAACGAGCATATAAACATCTTTCGAACGCGTATCCCAATATACTGTTGCAAGGCTTGCCGGATTTGGGCTTGTTGCAACTGCAGGCATTTTTACAATAGCCATTTGCGGATCTTTAATCAGGTTTATTGCTGATTCATAGTCCTGCAATTTTGTTTGTAATGTTTGATTTGCAGAAGCCATTTGCGATTGGTTTGAAACCAACTGATCATACTTCGCGCTGTATTCTTTATATTGATTAAAGAAATAAAAATTAAGTATTGTGCTGCCTAATAATAAAATTACGGATGCTACTGCTGCATAACGAAGCCAGCCCATAGTTATAACCGGCGCTTGCTCCATTGTATTAATAGAAGGCGTTGATGTATTTATTAATGGCTGATCAGGTTCATTTGCAATAGCGGCAAAAATTTTATCTTTTATATGTGCAGGCGGCGCAACGGCTTCATCCAGTGCTTGTTTTTCAAGCGCTGTTTCAAAAGCTTCTCTTGCAGCTTTTACTTCGGGATGTAGCGAAGACATGCGTTCGAACTCTAGTTGTTCTTCCTGGCTTGCCAGTCCTAACACATAGCTTTCAACTATTCCACTCGATATGTATTCTTGCGTGTTCACTTTTTTTATTGCAAATATGCTCTTAGTTGTAACAATGAA
The DNA here is from genome assembly GCA_013288945.1 of Bacteroidota bacterium. Taxonomy (GTDB): domain Bacteria; phylum Bacteroidota; class Bacteroidia; order Chitinophagales; family Chitinophagaceae; genus Puia. The sequence goes on from JABDAZ010000002.1 coordinate 70,444, forward strand.
TTCCTGATACGGGTTTTAACCGTTCCCAAAGGAATGCCTTCAATTTCGGCAATTTCCTCATGGGTATATCCTTTAAAATATGCTAAATCGATTAATACGCGATGCTCGGGTTTTAATTTTTCAAGAGTTTTCTTTAATCCTATATTATCAACATTTAACTGGGTTATTTGGCCGGGACTACTTGAATGTACGTTATCTGGAAGTTCTTGGTTTTTTTTACTGTTCTGATAACTTTTAGAACGCAGGGTATCTATGGAAGCATTGCGTGCAATATTCAGCATCCATGTAAATAATCTTCCTTTTGTTGCATCGTAGCTTTCCATTTTGCGCCATATATTAATAAACACTTCCTGCAACACATCGCTTGCTAGTTCATTCTCCTGTATAATTTGTAAAATAATACTATACAGCGCGCCAGAATAATTATCGTACAGATAATTAAATGCCTGGTTATTCCTGTCTCTTAATAAAAGTACAAGTTCTTGTTCAGTATATGTGAGCGAATTGGGCAAAAGGAATGATAAACAATTTATTTAAGTTCAATATAACAAACGCTTATTAATAATTTATGCAACTGTCGATTGATAAGCTGCTGCGTCTAACAGTTTATCAATATCCTCCGGGTTTTTTACTTCTACTTTAACCATCCATCCTTCACCATACGGATCAGAATTTACAAGCTCCGGAGATGTTGCCAATGCTGGATTTAATGCTATAATAGTGCCGGATACAGGGAGGTATAAATCAGACACTGTTTTTACTGCTTCAACAGTTCCAAAAATTGCATCTGCTTCCAAAGCCTTTCCGATAGTTTCAACTTCTACATATACAATATCTCCCAATTCTTTTTGGGCAAAATCTGTAATACCGATTACGGCTACATTTCCGCTTTCAATTTTTATCCATTCATGATCTTTTGTATAGCGAAGATTGTCGGGGAAACTCATAAAGAAAAATTTTGTGTTGCAAAGATTACGAAATACGCGTGAATTTACAACACGCTGTTTAAGGAATTATTTATTACGTTTTATTAATCGCATTTGTATAATGCGGATATCCGTAATTGGCCTGTCGGATGATTTGTCTGTTGGCGTTGCTGCGATAGAATCCACCACAGGCAAACCTTTTATTACTTCGCCAAACACTGTATAATTTTGGTCGAGATGCGGCGTGCCGCCAATTGTTTTATACACTTCGCGCTGCTTCGTGGGAATTTTTCTTCCCTTTAATCGAAAATTTTCTACAGAATCCAAACCGGCATCGGTAAATTTTTTTCCCTGAACAATATAAAACTGGCTTGCGCTACTTGCTTTTTTTGGATTAACATCGTCACTTTCCCGCGCAGCGGCAACCATACCTTTGTAATGAAATAGACTCAAATTAAATTCTGCAGGAATGGTATAAGCTGGCCCGCCATTACCCAATTCGTCTCCCGGCTTTGCATGTTTGCTATCAGGGTCGCCGGTTTGAATCATAAAGTTTTTTATAACGCGGTGAAACATGATGCTGTCAAAATATTTTTGTTTGACAAGTTTTAAAAAATTATCACGATGCAGCGGCGTTGAATCTGATAAACGAATAATAATTGTTCCTTTATCGGTTATCATTTCTACATCTTTTTTCAAATCATTTTTGCGCAATCCATTTGATAATTTCGGGTTGCAGGAAATAAAAATGAGTATTAATAAAAAAAGAAAAATGCGCTGCATGTTTTGGTGTTGTGGTTTTTTAAAAAGTTGATAGATGATCGTTGGCCGAAAAGAAAATAATTTTTAAATCATTAAAAATAATTTGGATTCTTCATTAATAATAAATCAGAAATCACAAAATCAAAAATTATAAATCCGCCATCAAATCTCATTGCTTTCAAAATAAAGTAAAATATGATCTTTCATAAAACTTTCCTGTTCCATCATATTCATTGTTGGTAAAACTTTCAATTGACGAAAGTGCGGCCAGCCATCTTCATCAACTCTTTCCAATTCATAATAACCGCTTTGCGCAAATAAAGAACATACGGCAACGTGCATCAAATCCTGTTTTTGTTCTTTGGAAAATTTATCGCGGAGCTCACCCAATTCCTGCACGCCGATTAAAAATAAAATCGCTTCCATATCCGGCTTTTTGCCAAAACGCTCAGCCAGGCTGGCTTCCAGGTTCCACCATCTCGTTTGTAAGTCATCTTGTGCATGCATACTATTTGCAAATATAAATGTTATACAACCGAAAGTTTGCAAACCATTCATGCAAAAAACAAAGCGGTATATATTTACATTTGTAAAAACATTTTATTAATGATTTGGGAAAAAGGTTCATTAATAATTACTACCGAAAAAGAAAAAATGGATGTTGAATACATTCATCATTTTTTGTCCACCGATTCATATTGGGCAGAAAATATTCCGGTAGAAGTTGTAAAAAAATCTATTAATGGTTCGCTTTGTTTTGGCATTTTTGAAAATGAAAAACAAATTGGTTTTGCAAGAGTAGTAACTGATAATGCAACGTTTGGTTATCTCGCAGATGTTTTTATTGATGAAATGTACCGCCGCTGCGGATTATCAAAATGGTTGATGGAAACAATAATGAATCACCCGGAATTGCAGGGTTTCCGCACATGGTTGCTCGGCACAAAAGATGCGCACGGATTATACGCACAATTTGGTTTTAAGCAACTTGATGAACCAGATCGCATCATGCGAAAATCTAATCCCGATGTTTACAAGAAAAAACCCGGCTAAATTTTTTCCGCAAAAACTGCCGTTCCATATGCAAGCACTTCTGTAATGCCATCTGTAATTTCATTGGCATCATAACGCACATTAATAATCGCATTGGCGCCGCGTTCCGTCGCATGTTGTATCATGTGTTGAAACGCTTCTTCACGCGAGGTTTCACACAATTCAACATAAATAGAAAGCCTGCCGCCAAGCAAACTTTGCAAGCCGCCGGCAATATTTCCCAACACACTTCTTGAACGAACTGTTATTCCGCGAACAACGCCAAGGTTGCGTTCAACTTTGTAGCCGCTTAATTCAATACTTGTTGTAATCATTCCTAAATCAATCATAAAAAATTTTTTATGAAAGTAACATTTTAATTGAAGTGCTTGTTACCGTTTGCAACGTTGTGTATCTCCATTTCAAAAACTATCTTTGCAAAAATTTTTTGCAAATGTTAGATGTGAAATTTATACGCGACAATAAAGATTTTGTGAAAGAAAGGCTCGCAATAAAAAATTTTAAAGAGATAGCAATCGTTGATGAAATTATTAAGCTTGATGATGATTCGAAAATTATAAAAAGAAAAATTGAAGATGCGCAAATGCAGGTTAATGCAAACTCTGCACAAATTCCTGCATTAATAAAAGAAGGAAAAAAAGATGAAGCAGATGTATTAAGAGAAAAAGTAATTGCATTAAAATCTGTTATTAATAATGCTAAGCCTGAATTAGAAACGCTGGAAAAATTATTGCGTGATCAATTATTAAAGCTTCCAAATCTTCCATCAATAAAAGTTCCTGCTGGCAAAACACCGGAAGATAATATTATTGTGCGCGAAGGCGGAACAAAACCAACATTGCCCGCAAACGCAGTTCCACACTGGGATTTAGCGAAGAAATATAATTTGATTGATTTTGAACTTGGCAATAAAATTACCGGAAGCGGTTTTCCTGTTTACATTAATAAAGGCGCAAAACTGCAACGTTCATTAATACAGTATTTTTTGGATTTTAATACTGCTGCAGGTTTTATTGAATATCAGCCGCCATTAATGGTGAATGAAAATTCTGCATTTGGCACCGGCCAATTGCCCGATAAAGAAGGCCAAATGTATTTTGCGAATGCAGATAATTTTTATTTGATTCCAACTTCAGAAGTTCCGTTGACAAATATTTATCGTGATGAAATTGTAAAAGAAAATGAGTTGCCAATTAAGATGACTGCATACACACCATGCTTTCGCCGCGAAGCCGGAAGTTATGGAAAAGATGTGCGCGGCTTAAACCGTTTGCACCAGTTTGATAAGGTTGAAATTGTGCAACTCGTTCATCCCGAAAAAAGTTATGATGTGCTTGAAGAAATGGTTTTGCATGTAGAAAAATTATTGCAATCATTAATGCTTCCATACAGAATTTTAAAATTGTGCGGCGGCGATATGGGTTTTACTTCTGCATTAACTTATGATTTTGAAGTGTACAGCGCTGCGCAACAAAAGTGGCTGGAAGTAAGCTCTGTAAGCAACTTCGAAGCTTATCAAACCAACCGGATGAAAATTCGTTTTAAAGACATTAATAATAAAACGCAGCTCGTTCATTCATTAAATGGAAGTTCATTGGCGCTACCAAGAATTGTTGCGTGCCTGCTGGAAAATAACCAAACAGAAAACGAAATTTTGTTGCCGGAAGTGCTGCATAATTACTTTGGAAACAAAACGATTAGCTGAGCGTACATGAAAATACATTAGAAAGAAATATTCATTAATAAAAGATTTTTGCTTTGTTTACGTTATTGTTTAACAAAATAAATTTCTATGAAAGCCAGAATTTTACCAATCTTATTAATTCTTTCCATTGTATTTTTTAAAAGCCAGGCGCAAATAAACAAAGGCAGTATTTTTTTGGGCGGCCAGGTAAGTTATTATAACCAGGCAGCATCTTCGCCGCAAGTGGCTAACCAAACCACAAATAATAACCAGTTTAATTTTACTCCTGCCATTGGCAAAGCGATAAAAAATAACCTTATTGTCGGCGTTGACCTTACTTATGTTTATACAAAAACATTAACCACCAACTATCCCTATAATCAAATTACAAATACTTTTGGAGCAGGCGTTTTTATGCGCAGGTATGTGCCTATCGGAAAAGGTTTTTATGTTTTCGGGCAAGGCCGAATTGGAGGAACATTTAATACCGGAAAAATAAAACAGGGCGATCCGGAATTTGATGATGATATAAAAGGCTATACAGTAAGTTTTGGTTTTTATCCGGGCATATCATACCAGGTGAGTAAAAGAGTGCATTTGGAAACCGGTTTCAATAATTTGTTTTATATAGAATACGATCATACCCGCGATAACCAAACAAATGCCGGCGTACTCACCGATATAAAAACACATACTTTTTCTGCCGGAACAAGCCTTAATAATATTGCCGCATTTACTTTGGGAATCCGTGTTTTATTATCGAAGTAAAATTTTATTAATAATTATAGAAATGCATACCTACTTAACTTCTTCAAATTTTCCATTAATATCCAGACTTCTTTGCGAATGCTTTAAATGTACATAAATGCTCCTTTATAAAGCTATCCTGAAGAAGGCGATTGGATTGTTGCAAGAAACCAAATTGCTGCTATTTTTAAAAGCGGATCATTTCAGCAAAAAATTGTTTTCAAAAACCAGGATTTCTCTGCTTCCGAAACACATTGGTCCATATTTCAAATTGGTGTATTAAACGGGCTAAAAGCATATTTTGATTATCAATATTTCAACGTAGACAACCTGCTAAAATATTATGATGATTTACACAAACAAAAATTAACAATCCTTAATCCTCAGAATTTAAATCAGCTTGCGTATACATTTTTTTATATGGGCAAACCAAACGATGCTTTAAAAATATTGTTTTGGGCGCACCAGCTTTTTCCAAAAGATTAACCTATTTAATAGTATCGGCGAAATGTATCAAAACCTTCATAATAAAGACGAAGCAAAAAAAAATATTTTCTTCTTTTAGATAAAAATATAGAAGAACAAAAAGCAACTTTAAAAGCTGATGAATATCAACAACTGAAAAAAGGCGTTGAAGCGCGAATGCATTCGCTGGAAGAAAAAAAATAATGCTGAAAAATTGATTTGTGAAAGCATTTAATGCAAACAGAGATGCTGTATAAAATTGCAGCATTTCCATAAAATATTTTTATTAATAATTGCCGGAAAATTAATCCTTAAACTTTACGTTGTTGCCATAGTCAAAACAAAAATTTGAGGCGATGGTAATTACCAACCAGTTGAAGAACCAGCATTTATTGTGGCGCGCCGGCTTTGGGCCTTCGGCGGAAACGCTTAATTTGCTTGACAATACTTCTCAAAAATCTTTATTCAAATCTGTTATTAAAGCTTCTTCAAAAATGCCGCAGCAAATTGTTGTGGCAGATAATGAATTGACAGCAATGATGACGGGCGCCGGCGGCGAAATGATTAAGAAAAAAGATTTATCTCCCGAAGAAAAAAAACAATTCAGGAAACAATCGCAGCAGGATTTAAAAAATTTAAACCTTGCATGGATTAATGAAATGGTGAACAGCGATGCGCAACTGCGCGAAAAAATGTCGCTGTTTTGGCACGGGCATTTTGCATCTCGCAATGAAAATATTTTTTACCAGCAAATATTATTGGACATTATCCGCAAAAATGCATTAGGCAATTTTGGTGATTTATTGCACCAAGTAAGTAAGAGCGCGGCGATGATAAATTTTTTGAATAATAATCAGAATAAAAAAGATCATCCCAACGAAAATTTTGCGCGTGAGGTGATGGAACTTTTTACAATGGGCCGCGGAAATTATACGGAAAATGATGTGAAAGAATCAGCGCGCGCATTCACAGGCTGGGGCGCAGATTTGCAGGGAGAATTTGTATTTAGAAAAAATCAGCACGACGACGGGCAAAAAACAGTGCTTGGAAAATCCGGTTATTTTGATGGCAATGATGTGCTTGATATTTTGCTTGAACAAAAACAAACAGCAAAATTTATTTGCAAAAAGATATACCACTTTTTTGTAAATGATAATGTTGATGAACAGAAAGTTAACTGGCTTGCTGATCGTTTTTATAATAATAAATACGACATCACAAAACTGGTGGAAGATATTTTTACAAGCGATTGGTTTTATGATCAAAAAAATATTGGCGCAATAATAAAATCCCCGGTTGAATTATTGGTTGGCATCAGGCGAATGCTGCCGATGCAAGTTGAAAATGCAGACTCACAAATATTAATACAGCGTGTGCTTGGGCAATTATTATTTTACCCGCCAAACGTAGCAGGCTGGCCCGGCGGCACAAATTGGATCGACAGTTCTGCATTAATGTTCCGCCTGCGCATCCCGCAAATTATTTACGCATCGGCAGAAATACAGATGAAGCCAAAAGATGATGATGACCAAATGATGGGCATGCACGATATGAATGGAAACGACATGAAAGTAAAAGGTTTTGGAAAAATAAAAGGCGGCCAAATGATTAATGCGCAAATAAACTGGGACAGCTTTTTGCAAAAATTTGAAAAAGTGCCGCGAGAGAATTTATCCAGTTCCATTGCCCAAACAGTTTTGCAAACACAAACAAGTGTTGATGAAACAACTTTGAAAAAATATGTGGATGCAAGTAGCCGCGACAATTTTATTAAAACTACAACCATCCAATTAATGAGCACGCCGGATTATCAACTTTGTTAACTATGCGAAACGTAAAAAGCTTAGCGCAAGCTGCGTTTGGCTTTTAGCGTTTAGCTTTAAGCTTAGAATATGCTGATTAAAAGAAAACAATTTATACAACTCGGTTCATTGGCAACTGCATCTTTAATGATGCCGAAATTTTTAAAAGCTTTTGAAAAACCTGCAATGGTTCCCCAAGGCAATAAAGTTTTGGTGGTGCTGCAACTGAGTGGCGGAAATGATGGATTGAACACTGTAATTCCTTACCGCAACGATTTATATTATAGCGGAAGGCCGAAACTCGGTATTGAAAAAGATAAAGTTTTATCATTAACAGATGAAGCAGGTTTGCATCCGGCACTAACAGGTCTAAAAGATTTGTATGATGATGGAAGCCTCGGAATCCTCAACAGCGTTGGTTATCCGAATCCCGATCGTTCGCATTTTCGAAGTATGGATATTTGGCAAACTGCAAGCAACAGCAAAGATTATATTACAACAGGATGGCTTGGCAGATATTTAGATGCACAATGCAAAGGCTGCGATAAACCAACACAAGCTTTGGAAATTGATGATGTATTAAGCCTTGCGTTAAAAGGCGATCAGATGAAAGGATTGGCATTTAAAGATCCGCAGCGGTTGTATAACACAAGCCATGGAAATTATTTTAAAGATGTGATGGCAAGCCATAAAGAAGATCACGAACAGCCGGTTGATTATTTATATAAAACAATGGCGGAAACATTATCGAGCGCTGATTATATTTTTCAGCAAAGTAAGTTGCATGCATCTTCAACTCTTTATCCAAAAACAGAAATCGGAAAAAGCTTTCAAACGATTGCTTCATTAATATTTTCTGATATTAATACAAAAGTGTATTACGTTTCTCTCGGAAGTTTTGATACGCATGTAAACCAGGAAAACCAGCAGCAACGTTTATTTGCAGAAATGAATGATGCGATCAAATCTTTCGTTACAGATTTAAAATCGAACAATCGTTTTAATGATGTTTTATTAATGACGTTTTCAGAATTTGGCAGGCGCGTTTCCCAAAATGCCAGTGGCGGAACTGACCATGGAACTGCAAATAATATGTTTTTGGTGAGCGGTGGTTTAAAACAAAAAGGATTAATAAATGCGATGCCCGATCTAAGCGATTTGAATGAAGGCGATTTAAAATATAAAGTAGATTTTAAAGATGTGTACGCAACCGTTTTAAACAAATGGCTGAATGCGGACGATAAAAATATTCTGGGCAAGCAATTCAACTTTCTTGATTTTGTATAGTCTTATTATTATCCGTGCTGAACAATAAAAAAAGCCCTTGGTGATAAAAACACAAGGGCTTTAAATTTTTATGGAACTATTAATGTTCTTTTTAAATTAAATTTTGATTACCAACCTTTCTTAGCGATGCCGGCTTCAATAGCAGCTAATGCTTTTTGTTCTCCTAATAAAGTTGTAAGCTTATTTCCTTTGCCATCATTGCCTTGTGCCATGTAAGCACCTTTTGCAGTTTTGGTAATGACCGCATCTAAAACAGGAACATTTTTTTCTTTTGTCTTTACATTGTAAGCTGTAAGAGTTACCGGTGTTGTCATAATTATTGATTTAAAATGATTTAGTAATTAATTTAAAAGTACGTGTCTGCTTTGTTTCAATTTTAATAAAGGTAGAGAAATATTATCTAATCCTTTAAAATCGGCTGTTTGCCCAAACTTTAATCAAATATCTAATTTTGCATATTTTGCATGGCTTTCGATAAATTCGCGCCTTGGCGCCACTTCATCGCCCATTAACATACCAAATACACGATCGGCTTCTGCAGCGCTTTCTATTGTTACCTGTTTCAAAGTTCTTGTGTCAGGGTTCATCGTCGTTTCCCACAATTGGTCCGAGTTCATTTCACCCAAACCTTTGTAACGTTGAATGCCAACGCTGCTGTCTTCTTTTCCACCGTTAAATTTATCTACCAAAATTTTGCGCTGATCTTCATTCCATGCATAACCTTGTTGCTTTCCTTTTTTTACAAGATATAAAGGCGGCTGCGCGATAAAAACATAACCTTGTTCCACCAGCGCTTTCATGTACCTGAAAATGAAAGTAAGTATTAATGTGGCGATATGGCTTCCATCCACATCGGCATCGGTCATGATGATTAATTTGTGATAACGAAGTTTAGCAATGTTCAATGCTTTTGGATCTTCCTGCGTTCCAACAGTTACGCCAAGCGCAGTGTACATATTCCGGATTTCCTCGTTCTCATAAATTTTATGTTCCATTGCTTTTTCTACATTAAGAATTTTACCTCTTAATGGAAGAATGGCCTGGAAGCTGCGGTCACGGCCTTGTTTGGCAGTTCCACCAGCCGAATCTCCTTCGACTAAATACAATTCACAACGTTCCGGATCGCGCTCAGAACAATCGGCTAATTTGCCGGGCAAACCGCCGCCGCTTAATACGCTTTTACGCTGAACAAGTTCCCTTGCTTTTTTTGCAGCAGCCCTTGCCTGCGCAGCAAGAATAACTTTTTGAATAATATTTTTTGCCTCGCGCGGATTTTCTTCGAGATACGCTTGTAATACTTTTGAAACGGTTGAATCAACAACGCCGCTTACTTCATTGTTACCAAGCTTTGTCTTTGTTTGTCCTTCAAACTGAGGCTCGGGAACTTTCACGGAAATAATAACGCTCAATCCTTCACGAAAGTCATCGCCTTCAATTTCAACCTTTGCTTTTTCAAACGCATTTTGTTTATCGCCGTAATTTTTAAAAACCCTTGTTAATGCGCGCCTGAAGCCAGCCACGTGCGTTCCGCCTTCAATGGTATTAATATTATTAACGTAAGAATAAATGTGTTCTGCATAACTATCATTGTATGTTAGTGCAACTTCTACGGCAACATTTGTTACATCATCTTTTCCTTCTACAAAAATTACTTTTGGTATTAATGGGCTGCGGCCTGCATTTGCATCAAGCATTTCTACAAACTCCACAATGCCGCCTTCACTGTAAAATGTTTTTGAATACGTTTTGCCTTCTTCATCTTTTTCTCGCAAATCATTAAGGATAATATTTACGCCGCGGTTTAAAAAACCGAGTTCGCGCAAGCGGCCTTCTAAAATATCTTTATTATAAGTTGTGGTAATAAAAATACTTGCATCCGGCCAAAAACGAATGGTGGTGCCGGTTTTATCGCTTTTGCCAATTTCGCGCACAGGGTATTGCGGGAAACCAATTTTATAATCCTGTTCAAACATTTTTCCTTCCCGGCAAACAGTTACGTGTAAATCGCTGCTCAGGGCATTAACGCAACTCACACCAACGCCGTGCAATCCACCGGAAACTTTATAAGTATTTTTATCAAACTTTCCACCAGCGTGCAAAACAGTCATTACAACTTCCAGCGCGCTGCGTTTTTCTTTCGCCATAATTCCTGTAGGAATTCCGCGGCCATCATCTTCTACACTTACAGAATTATCTTCGTAAATAGTTACAATTATATTTTTGCAATAACCAGCAAGTGCTTCATCAATTGAGTTATCTACAACTTCATAAACCAGGTGGTGCAAACCCTTTACGCCAATGTCGCCAATGTACATCGCGGGGCGTTTTCTTACTGCTTCTAAACCTTCTAAAACCTGGATATTATCGGCACCATAATCGCTGCTGGCAGGAACTAAAACTTCTTCAGTTGTTTCACTCATATTTTGGGAAAATATTGCTGGTTAATAATGAATTCTTCAAGACTGCAAATGTATGAAAAATAAGCCTTACGGCAGTTTTAAATACACACCATTTATAAAGATTTTTTAGGCCAAAAAATGCTCATTTTTTAAAACTTTTTCAAATTCAAATCAGTCATGGAATCGTCATAATTACGCTTATTAATAAATTGAAATCCTGAACCTTTGTTTATTAACTTTTGATAAGGTAAATTTGCTGTTTGAACATGCATCAAAGCCCCGACATATTATCTTTAGCATATAAACAACCTGTAATGCAGCACGAATTGGTGTTGTTGCAGGAGAGAACGCAACAAATTCCGGGTTCTGTTTTATATACTATTAACCGCTACCATAAGAATCCGCAATGGAATTTGGAAGATATGGGCATGATGGTTTATCACTATAAAAAAGATAAGCCAAAAGAAAATTATTTAGAACTGCGTTTTTGCCTTGCAGGAAATGTGTATTGCAAGCAAAAAGATATGGAATGCGATCAATGCAAAATGCATGCATCCAATCATTGTGCAGAACGCAGGGAAAGTGTTGACATATTAAGTTTCAAATTTTCTGTTGTTCATTTATCGCAATTTATTAAGCAGGGAAAACTGAACAGTTCATTAACAGATGATATCCTTCATTTCAAACACACTTCTTCTTTTTCAAAAATATTATCACTTTGCGGCAGAACGCGCATGGTGCTGGAAGCCTTGCTGAACAATACGTACACAGGCAGTATGGAAAATATTTACATTAATGCGCAAACGCAAATGTTGTTGCTGTATAGTTTGGAATGTATGCTTGGCGAAAAAGAAGTGGATACTTTTCAATGCAAATTTTTAGCAAACGAACTCGACAGGGAAAAGATCATTAAAGCCCGCGAAATTTTACTACAACATATCGGCGAACCATTAACGATTAAAGAACTCAGCCGCAAAGTGGCTATTAATGAATGTTATCTTAAAAAAGGTTTTAAGGAAATGTTCGGCACCACCATTTTTGATTTTTATCAAAGCCAGCGCATGGAACACGCGCGTTATCTTTTGTATGAAAAAGGATTAAGCGTTACTGATGTTTCGGTTTTGCTTGGCTATTCGTCTATCTCGCATTTTTCTACTGCGTTTAAAAAACATACAGGTTTAAAACCTTGCGAATTGCTTTTTCATTAATTTCTTTTTAGATTTTTCTTCAGGCAGGATTAATTGATTTTAATAAGCAATCACCAATATTTCCGGAAAAAAAATTTACTGCAAGCGTTTAATCAGCACCACTATTTTCCTGATTGTGTAAACCTTTTTTCTAAATCCGTAAACAAAGATTTTTATTAAGGATGACTTTTGCGCATGAAATTTTTTGCATGCTTTGTAACAGCATTGGCCTGTTTTAACCAACTCTCTGCGCAAACGCGAACGCCAGCCCAGCAATTATTAATGACGAATGAAGATTCTCTCCGCAATGGAAAAAACGGAAGTAAAACTGTAATCTCCGGCTACGGAAGTGCATTTTATCAAAGAGATTTTAACCAGCACGTTTCTACCATGACACTGGAAAGAGCCGTGTTATTTGTCGGCCATCAATTCAATGAAAAAATATCTTTTTTTTCTGAACTGGAAATTGAAAACGCAAAAGTTGCTGCCGGCGAAAGCGGCCTCGGCGAAGTGTCTATGGAACAGGCGTTTTTAAAATTCAACCTCAATCCAAAACAGTATATAGTTGCAGGTTTGTTTGTGCCGCGCATTGGTATTTTAAATGAAAACCATTTACCCTCAAACTTTAACGGCGTTGAAAGGCCGATTGTAGAAACATTAATAATTCCAGCAACTTGGCGGGAATTGGGTGTTGGTTTTTATGGTTCGTCAAACCGGTTGCCGTTAAATTATTCTGTTGCCATTGTTAATGGATTAAATAGTGCAGAGTTTGCGCACGGCGATGGCCTGCGCAGCGGCCGCGCAGAAGGCAGCAATGCATTGGCAAATAATTTAGCGGTTACTGCATCGCTTCAATATTTAATTTCTGATTTTAAATTCCAGGTTTCTGGTTATATGGGCGGAACGGTTGGCTTGCGGCCAAAAAGTGCTGACAGCTTGGGTTTAAATAGCGGCGCATTTGGAACGCCGGTTTATTTAGGCGAAGCTGATTTGCAATATGCAAAAAAAGGTTTTTCTGCCAAAGCACTTTTCTCGTACATAGCTTACCCGGAAGCAGATAAAGTAAATGCTGCGTATGCAAAAAATCTGGCAACAGGAATGTATGGCGCTTACGCGGAAATTGCTTATGACTGGTTATATGCAAAACAAAAAAAGCCACAGTTTATCACTTTTATAAGAGGCGAAATGCTTGATTTGAATGCATCCATTCCAACGCCGCCAAAAGCAATTTATGATGGCACAGAAAAACAAACGCACATTATTGCCGGCTTTGGTTATTTGCCTGTTCCAAATGTTGTTATTAAGGTTGATGTACGCTTGTTGCACACTGGCCCGCAAAATCCGGATTTGGTTATTAACCCGCCGCCAAATGCATTGCCATACAAACAAAACGATCAGTTTTTAAATATCGGAATTGGATATTCTTTTTAACTATGAACAATGAACTATAGTTATAAATTATGAGTGATGAGTTGTGGAGTGTGATAGATTGAAAAAGGATTAATAATAATCAGAAAAATTTATAACCCATACCTTATAACTCATCACCAAAATAAAATTATGGAACGCAGAAAATTTTTGAAATCATCCTGTAATATTTGTTTGCTTGCGGCAACGGGTTATTTTATTTCTGAGCTCGCGGCCTGCAGCCCGGCTGCGTATCATATTATTAATACAGAAATTATTAATGATGAAATACAAATTCCTGTTTCGTCTTTTACAAAATCAGCCATGCAATTTGTTCGCCCGAAAGGATGGTATTATGATATAGCAGTTCAAAAAAAAGCAGACAATACTTATGAAGCTTTATTAATGCAATGCACGCACCAGGATAATCAATTAACTGCAACCGGAAACGGTTACACATGCAGCCTTCACGGAAGCCAGTTTGATAAAAATGGCAAAGTAACAAAAGGCCCTGCGGAAAATCCACTGAAACATTATTCAACATCTGTTGATCAGCAAAATATTATTATTCACATTAAATCGTAAAACAATTCGTACATGAAAATTAAATTTTTATCAATAGCATTTCTTTCATTAATAATATTTTCAGCCTGTCATAAAGCGCCAGCAGTTTCAAGCGGCGGTTCAACAACAACTGTAGAAGCAACTGTGATAAAAGATTTTACAAATAGTACAGCACTTCCGCAATACAGCAGCCTTACCAATTCTGCAGTTACATTAAACGGTGCAATCACCACTTTAAATTCTTCACCAACCGAAGCAAACCTTGCAGCAGCACAGCTTGCGTGGAAAAACATGCGTACGGTTTGGGAACAATGTGAAGGCTTTTTATTTGGCCCTGTAGAAGACAATGATTACGATCCCAACACAGATACATGGCCAACAGATTATACGCAATTGGATTCATTGCTTGCAAGTAATAATCCATTGCAGGTTTCTGATGTTGCAAACCTTGCACAATCTTTACGCGGTTATCATCCATTGGAGTATGTAATTTTTGGCCATGGCGACGGGCGCACAGCAGCGCAGCTTACTCCAAGATTATTGCAATATGCCGTGAGTTTATCTGGCGATATTTTGTATAATAATGTGCAGCCACTTTATCAAAGCTGGACTTCTGCGCCAACAAATTATGCGCAACAAATAACAACAGCCGGCAGTGGAAGTATTAAATTTCCTGCACGCCAGGATTTATTTTTAGCCATCGTTGGTGCAATGAGTGATATCTGTAATGAAGTGGGCACAGAAAAAATGTATGATCCTTTTATTAATAAAGATTCAACTATTACTGAATCGCCTTATTCAAGTAATACATTAATAGATTTTAAAAATAATATTATTGGGTTGCAAAATGTGTACATGGGTTTAAATGGCGGAACCGGAATTAAAGATTTGGTTGCTTCGCAAAATAAAAACCTCGATAACCAGATACAGGCGCAGATTACAGCAGCAGTGAGTTCGTTTAGTAATATTACTGAACCTTATGAAAAAGCAATTTTTGATCAGCGCACGCAAATTCAGCAAACAATGACACAGCTTGCTGCGTTAAAGGATCTGTTAGATAACGATCTCACCACGTTTGTAAAACAATATGTAAAAGATTAATAGCCGTGAATGGTGAATGGTTAATGGTGAATTGTTTTTTCATCATTCATCATTGACCATTCACCAAAAAAATTATGAAGAAGTTTTATATAATAATAGGTATGGCTGTGTTTGTTGGTTCATTCAGCATGTGCCATAAATCCGATGTATTTTCTGAAAGCGGTTATGATGAAAGATTAACCGGCGGCGCTGCAACTGTTTTTGATGCAACCACCCATGCCTTCAGCGATCCGATGCCGGGGCTTGATGCACGTGATACACGCGTTCATCAAATCGGCGATCAAACTTTTGCGCAAACTTTTGTTGCGCCGCCATCACCAATATTTACCGGCCTTGGCCCGATTTATAATAACATTACTTGCATTAATTGCCATCGTAATGATGGTGAAGGAATTCCTACTTCTGGTTCTTCCAATTCAGGATTATTATTCCGCATCAGCCAGCCAGGAAAAGATGTAAATGGCGGGCCGGTTCCCGTTCCGGGTTTCGGTTTACAAATTCAGGATCAAGCCGTATTTGGTGCGCAACCTGAAGCAAATATGTCTATTAATTATACAGATCTTCCTGTTACTTATCCTGATGGAACAACGGTTGAATTAAGGCAGCCTGTTTATCTTTTACAAAATCCATATACGACACTTGCATCAGGTTATATGTTATCGCCAAGGCTTGCGCCGCGCCTGGTTGGTATGGGTTTGCTTGAAAATATTCCTGAAAGTACAATCCTTTCTTTTGTTGATGCGAACGATGCAAATGGCGATGGCATCACCGGAAAAGCAAATTATATTTATGATGATTACACCAAAAAAACAGAACTCGGAAGATTTGGTTTGAAAGCAAATACATCTACATTATTATTGCAGGTTGCAACAGCTTACCAGCAGGATATGGGCGTAACAAGTTATGTGCAAACCGTTGAAAGCGGCGATGGGCAAGCACAGATGAGTGTGGTACATGGAGATGTGCAACCGGAACTTGTGGATAGTTTATTAAACTATGTTGTGTTTTATGTAAAAACTTTAGGTGTGCCTGCGAGAAGAAATGTGACTGATGCAGATGTAAAGCAAGGCTCAACTTTGTTTAACCAGATTAATTGTTCGGGTTGTCACCGCCCAACTGTGCAAACAGGTGTTGATGTAAATTTAGCAGGCATCAGCAACCAGCGCATACATCCATATACTGATTTATTATTGCATGATATGGGAGCGGGGCTTGCCGATAACCGCCCGGATTTTTTAGCTAATGGAAAGGAATGGAGAACTGCGCCACTATGGGGCATCGGCATGTTGAATATTACAAACGGAACAGAATATTTTTTGCATGATGGCCGTGCGCGCACATTAGAAGAAGCCATTCTATGGCATGATGGCGAAGCAAAAAATGCAAAACAAAAATTTATGAACTTAACGCTTACAGAAAGAAACCAGTTGATTAAATTTTTGCAATCATTATAAAAATATTTTCTCGTCAATAAAAAAATCCGGCAACATTAATGTGCCGGATTTTTTATTAACCCAATTTATTTATTAATAAAATTTATGCACTGCATGTAACACAACCTTCTTCCATACTGCATGTTGCGCCAGTCATTGAGGCATCAATACTATTGTCTTCAACCACAGTTAATGTATGTTGATCAATTAATGGTTCAATTGTTTTTCCACCTTGTTTTTCTACAGTAAACTGAACAGCTTGTGTTGCTGCTTTTGTACGCAAATAATACATACCAGTTTTTAATCCTTTACGCCATGCATGAAAATGCATTGATGTTAATTTACTTGTAGTTGGTGCATCCACAAATAAATTTAATGATTGCGACTGGCAAATATATGCGCCACGATCAGCAGCCATATCAATAATAGTACGTTGTTTTATTTCCCAAACTGTTTTATAAATCTCTTTGATGTGGGCAGGAACAGCATCAATTTTTTGAACCGAACCATTGTGCGTCATGATTTGATTTTTCATGTCATCATTCCACAAATTCAATTCAACCAAATCTTTTAAAAGATGTTTATTAACAACCACAAATTCTCCGCTTAATACGCGGCGAACATAAATGTTTGAAGTATATGGTTCAAAACATTCGTTGTTGCCAAGTATCTGAGATGTAGATGCAGTAGGCATTGGCGCAACCAATAATGAATTGCGAACGCCATGTTTTAATACTTCTGCTTTTAATGTGTACCAATCCCAACGCAAAGTTGGTTCAATATTCCACATATCAAATTGAAAAATTGCTTTTGATACTGGCGATCCTTTAAACGTTTCATAAGCGCCATAAACTTTTGCGAGATCTTTACTTGCCGTCATTGCAGCAAAATAAATTGTTTCAAAAATTTCTTTATTCAGTTGTTTTGCTTCATCACTTTCAA
This sequence comes from Bacteroidota bacterium, assembly GCA_013288945.1. GTDB lineage: Bacteria > Bacteroidota > Bacteroidia > Chitinophagales > Chitinophagaceae > Puia. The sequence goes on from JABDAZ010000002.1 coordinate 88,203, forward strand.
AAGCCAAACGCAACAAAATAAATGCATCGGCCAAACCTTGCACACCAAGCCCAATCGGGCGGTGGCGCATGTTTGAGTTTCTTGCTTCTTCAACAGGATAATAATTGTTGTCAATTATTTTATTAAGATTTTTTGTTACTTCATAAGTTACTTCATACAATTTTTCATGGCTGAATTTTCCATCGATAACAAAGCGTGGCAATGCCAGCGAAGCAAGGTTACAAACCGCAACTTCATCAGGCGAAGTATATTCCATAATCTCCGTGCACAAGTTGGAGCTCTTGATTGTTCCCAAATTTTGCTGGTTGCTTTTTCCGTTTGCAGCATCTTTATATAATAAATACGGCGTGCCGGTTTCAATCTGCGCATCTAAAATGGCAAACCATAATTCCTGTGCTTTAATTGTTTTTCTTGCGCGGCCTTCTGCTTCATATTTTTCATATAAAGTTTCAAATTCTTTTCCCCAGCACTCATGCAAACCTGGCGCTTCATTCGGGCAAAATAAACTCCATTCTCCATCTGCTTCCACACGTTTCATAAACAAATCCGGAATCCATAATGCATAAAATAAATCGCGTGCACGCATTTCTTCTTTACCGTGGTTTTTACGCAAATCCAAAAATGCAAACACATCTGCATGCCATGGTTCAAGATAAATTGCAAATGCACCTTTGCGTTTGCCACCGCCCTGATCAACATATCTTGCCGTATCATTAAAAACTTTCAGCATTGGGATAATCCCATTGCTTGTTCCATTTGTTCCGCCAATATAACTTCCCGTTGCACGAATGCTATGTATCGCCAAACCAATGCCACCGGCACTTTGAGAGATTTTTGCAGTTTGTTTTAAAGTATCATAAATGCCATCGATGCTGTCGTCTTTCATCGTTAATAAAAAGCAACTGCTCATTTGTGGCTTTGGCGTGCCGCCGTTGAACAATGTTGGCGTTGCATGCGTGAACCAACGTTCACTCATTAAATGATATGTTTTTATAGCGCTTTCAATATCTTCTTTGTGTATGCCAATTGCAACGCGCATATACATGTGTTGCGGGCGCTCAACAATTTTTCCATCAAGTTTTAATAAGTAAGATTTTTCCAAAGTTTTAAACCCGAAATAATCAAATCCATAATCACGATCGTAAATGATTGTTGAATCAAGCAGCTCTGCATGTTCATGAATTATCTGCCAAACATCTTCTGCTATTAATGGCAATAATTTTCCGTTTTTTGCATCTGTACATTCGTACAATAACTGCATGGTTTTAGAAAAACTTTTTGTTGTGTTTTTATGCAAATTGCTTACTGCAATGCGGCTTGCAAGCAACGCATAATCCGGGTGCTTAATGGTTAATGAAGCTGAAGTTTCCGCAGCTAAATTATCCAGTTCCGTTGTGGTAACGCCGTCATACAATCCTTCAATTACTTTTTTGGCAACGTCAATGGAATTTACAAAACGGCGATCCAAACCGTAACATAATTTTTCAATGCGCGCAGTTATTTTATCAAACTTTACGCTCTCTCTTTTTTGGTTTCTTTTGATCACTTGCATTTCAAAACATTTATTAGGTTAGTAGTATTTTTCTGAATTTGGATTCGTGATTTATTAATAAAAACAAAATCACATTAATCAACTCAATTATAGTTTAGAAATCTTCTTCCAAACTAAACGCCTGGGATTCTTTTGTTCCCATCACGCCGGATTTTTGATAATCGCCAACTCTTTTTTCAAAGAAATTTGTTTTGCCTTCCAGCGAAATCATTTCCATAAAATCAAATGGATTGGTTGCATTAAACATTTTTGGATAACCGAGTTCATTCAGCCATCTGTCTGCAACAAATTCAATATACTGCTGCATCAGTTTTGCATTCATTCCGATTAACGCAACGGGTAATGCTTCGGTAATAAATTCTTTTTCAATTTCAACAGCATTGCCGATTATCCCGAACACATCTTCCTGCGATAATTTATTATTAAGCATGCCATAAAGCAAACATGCAAACTCGCAATGCAAACCTTCATCGCGGCTTATTAATTCATTACTAAACGTTAATCCCGGCATTAATCCGCGTTTCTTCATCCAAAATATTGAACAAAAACTTCCGCTGAAAAATATGCCTTCCACTGCTGCAAAAGCAACCAGGCGTTCTGCAAACGTTCCGTTTTCGATCCAGCGCAAAGCCCAGTCTGCCTTGCGTTTCACGGCAGGAATAGTTTCTATCGCGTGAAACAAACGATGTTTTTCCTGCTGATCTTTTATATAAGTATCTATTAATAATGCATAAGTTTCTGAGTGAATATTTTCCATCATAATCTGGAAACCATAAAAACACCTTGCTTCAGGAAGTTGAACTTCACTCATAAAATTAACTGCCAGGTTTTCATTTACAATTCCATCACTCGCTGCAAAAAATGCAAGCACGTGAGAAATAAAATGGCGCTCGCCATCATTCAAATTTGCCCAGTCTTTTAAATCGCTGCTTAAATCAATTTCTTCAGCGGTCCAAAAACTTGCTTCATGTTTTTTATATATTTCCCAAACCTTTGGATAATTTATCGGAAGTATTACAAAGCGATCTTTATTTTCCTTTAATAAAATTTCATCCTGCATATAAAAAAATTGTAACGATTAACAATTTTACTTTCAGAAAAACAGTGCGCCTGATTACAGGTGGAAAAAAATTTCCAGCCGGAGTGTAGTCAGTTACGCCTTTCACCCGAAAGCTTCAACTTATTTATTAATGGCAGGTCTTCTGACTCGTTCCATCTTTTAATCACCTTCCCGTTTACCACGCTTTCACTATCAGTAAACAGTGGTATAAAAAAAATTAAAAGTTGTAAAAAATGATTTGCAAATGCCCATTTTTTACCAAGAACTTACAGCTGCGGGGACAGTTCCGGATTTTCACCTCATTCCCTTTTAATACGATAACGTTTTGCACAACATTACCGTAACCATAAATACTATACAACGTTACTAATGAATATTAAATTTGTGTGAAGTAGTTATCAACCAATTGTTGAAAACAAATGCAACGCAGTTTAGTATTGGGTTTGAAAAAAAATAATAAATATTTGGTGAAACCAGAACCTGTTTTTTGGGCAAAAAATGGTAACAGATAACCCTTATTTAAGCCATTAATGATGATAAATTATTAATACAGGTTTTTAAAAAATATAATTACCTTTTCTGCCTAAATTTTATTACTATGACAATTGAACAAATCGCAAACCGTTTGGTAGAACTTTGTAAAGAAGGAAAATATGATGTTGCGCAAAAAGAATTATACGCGCAAAACGCCACCAGCACCGAACCTGAGCATTCGCCAGCATTAAAATATGCTGAAGGATTGGATGCTATTATTAAAAAAGGCCACGAGTTTCAAAGTGCCGTAGAAGCCGTTCATTCAAATGAAGTAAGCAAACCAATTATTGCCGGCGATTTTTTTAGCGTGTCAAACGTACTTGATTTAACGATGAAGGGAATGGGAAGAATGACGATGAGTGAAATTGCAGTGTACAAAGTTGCAGATGGCAAAGTAGTTTCAGAAGAATTTTTTTATTAATAAAAAAACTTCGTGAATGGCCAATTGTGAATCGTGAATGATTTTTCAAAATGTATTATTCACCATTCATAATTGGCCATTCACCATTTCATTATTTATATAAAAACTTAATGCCCCGCTCGGGCATTTTTTTATTTGCTCTATAAGTTTTTCTGTTGTTGCTGTTTCTGCTTTTATCCACGGTTTTATAAATGGATTAAAGACTTGCGGCAGGTCAGTTGCCGCTTTCCAGCAAATGGTAGAATGTATGCAGACAGCGGGTTTCCACACAATGGTCACTTCTCCGTTTGTATATTTTTTGGTAATGTCCGGCATATAAATAATGAAATAAAATTAAGACAATTTAGTTTCAATTTCTATTGGGTTGGTTAATGTTTTATGTATGTGGCATTGGTTTGCGATTGATAATAATCTTTCTCTTTGTTCTGCAGATAAATCGCCACTCAATTCAATTTCTCTTTTAATATTGCTTATATTTTTCTCAGCATTTCTTGTAAATGTAATGTGCGCTTTTACATCTGTCAGCTTCCATTGTTTTCTATCAGCATACATGCGCAATGTAACACACGTGCATGTTGCGAGCGCGCTGCATAATAATTCACTTGGAGAAAAACCCAAATCACTTCCGCCATTAATTTTTGGCTCATCGCCAATCAGTTCATGCCGTTCGTTCGTTAAAATAGTTTTGTAATGATCGGTAGTAATATGCCCGCTAACTTTTGCCATTTTATTAAGTATAAGCTATGAGTTATGAAGTATAATGTGTTGTTGCGATTTTGTTTTTTGATGTAATTATGCTGCTGCGCAAAAGTTTTAAAACTTCAACTGCATCATTATAAATTGAGTTGAATTCTTTTAAAGTAACAAATTTTGTTTCCTTTAAAAGCTCAAGCCAATATAGAGTTTCGTCTGTTTCTTTTTGGGCAATTGATAATTTGTGAATGAAATCTTTTGCGCTTTCTCCATTAAACGCTTCGCGGATATTTGCACCAATAGAAGTTCCCGAACGAAGCAATTGTTTGCTTAAGATAAATTCTCTCTTTTTCTCAGAAGGATGTTTATAAAGATTTATAATCCTGATTGCAAATGAAAAGGATTTATCTTTTAAAATACTCTTTTTCATAATGAGGTTTTGTACAAACTTAATACTTCATAGTTTATAGCTCATACTTATTCAACATTGAAGTTGCCGTTTTTATTATCACTCAAAGCTGCTTCAATTTCATTTGATAATAATCCGCTGCCACCACCAAAATGCTGGATGATTTTTATATCATGATTTTGATGCGTGAAAATTTTACGCAATTTATTTTCTGCTTCTTCATTAATGCCGCTTCCCAACAACACCAAATCAAAAGCATGCTGATGAAAAAGTTCAATAGCTTTTTCATCAGCATTTGCACCGACAGCTTTCCAATTTTCATTGTTATTAATCAACCGCAAAATCGTTTGCAAAATTTCTTCGTGATTGCAGATAACAAGAATATTTATTTTTTTCATAAAAATTTTTATAATGAATTTTTAAATCGTCATCGGAACTTCTATTAATAAAATTTCTGCGTCAGTATCTGCATTAATAGAAATTTTATCTGTATCCCAAACGCCGAAACCATCGCGGGCATTGAGTTGTGTGCCATCAATAGAAACATCGCCGCTTAATATAAAAGCATAAACGCCATTTCCTTTTTTCTTAATTGTATATTCTGTCGTAAGATCTTTATCCAGTTTTCCCAAATGAAACCATGCATCCTGGTGAATCCAAACACCTTCTTCATTTACGTTGGGCGATAAAATTTGTTGCAATTTATTATGCCTGTCATTAATGTTTAAACTAACCTGGCTATAACGCGGCTCTACATTTTTTTTATTTGGAAAAATCCATATCTGCAAAAATTTCACCGGTTCATCTTTGCTTTTATTATACTCACTATGAAAAATTCCTGTGCCTGCGCTCATCGCTTGTATGTCGCCGTTTTTTATAACAGCAACATTTCCCATACTGTCTTCATGTTGCAAATCGCCTTGCAATGGAATGGAAATAATTTCCATGTTATCATGCGGATGTTTTCCAAAACCGCGCGCTTCTGATACAGTGTCATCATTCAAAACCCTTAACGCGCCGAAGTGAATACGTTGCGGATCATAATAACTTCCAAAACTAAAACTATGATAACTATTCAGCCAGCCATGATCTGCGTGGCCGCGTGTGTTTGCTTTATGTAATATTGTGTTTGCCATAATTGTAAATTTTATAAAGCAAAAGTAGCACACAACACAAGCAGCTTCCAATAAGGTAGATTAAGAAATTTTATTTCTTCCGGAAATAATCTGCTTTCACTTTACTTAAAAATTCTGGCGTAACGCCAATGTACGATGCAACTAATTTTTGCGGCAAATGTTCAATCAGCATTGGGTAATGATGGCAAAATGCAGCGTAGCGTTGTTGCGCGGTTAAACTCATATTGTCTAATAAACGCTGGCGGCTTGATACCAAAGAGTTCTCGGTAATGATTCGAAAGAAACGTTCAAACTTTGGCACATTAATAAATAATTTTTCTTCATCACTTCTTGATAATAACAAAACGTTTGTGTCTTCAATCGCATCAATATTTAAGTTGCCCGGTTTTTGAGAAATCAAACTGTACATATCTGCAATCCACCAGTCTGCCGGCGCAAATTGTAAGATGTGTTCAAACCCATTTTCATCAATCGTATAGCCGCGCAGGCAACCATTAATAACAAATACAGAATGCAAACAAATTTCATTTTCCTGTAAATAAAATTGTTTCTTCTTAAAAGCTTTTTCTTTTAATAACGATGTAAAATATTCCGCTTCATCTTTTGTAAGCTGGATATGTTTTGAAATATTTTGTAAGATGAGTTGATAATCCATTCGCAAAATTTATAATCCGGACATGCATTAATTTTAATTTTATTTTTTAACCCAGCATCCAATCAATGTTCATCTTCATTGGCGTCGCACACTTGTACGGTTGATTCTTTATTCAGCCATTTCCTGCAAACTTTCTTCCGTTGCTTCAATCGTATAATCCAAATCTTTTTTAGTTAATGCATTATTTAAAAACCAACTCTCAAATGCAGAAGGAGGCAAATAAATTCCTTTGCTCAGCATCGCGTGAAAATATTTTTTAAACACACCATTATTAGCAGAAGCTGCATCATCAAAATTATTAATCGCATGATCGCTGAAGTGAATACTCAGCATCGATCCAAACTGATTAATAACAAAAGGAATTTTTGAAGCAAGCAAAACTTTGTTTAATCCATCACGCAAATAAATCGTTTTTTCTTCGAGTTCGTTATAAATATTTGCGTTGTCTTTTAATATTTTTAATGTTGTGTAACCGGCAATCATTGCAATCGGGTTGCCGCTTAAAGTGCCCGCCTGGTACACGTTTCCGAGCGGCGCGATGTGTTGCATAATTTCTTTTTTTCCACCAAAAGCGCCAACGGGCATTCCGCCGCCGATTACTTTTCCGTAAGTAACAAGGTCTGCATTAATGTTTAATTTTTGTTGCGCACCACCTTGCGATAATCGAAAACCAGTCATCACTTCATCAAAAATAAAAACGATATTTTCTTTGTCGCAAATTTTGCGAATGCCTTCTAAAAATCCGGGTTGTGGCAAAATGCAGCCCATGTTTCCGCAAACAGGTTCTACTATTATTGCAGCAATTTCATTTTTGTTTTCAGCAACTAATTTTTCAACAGCTTCTAAATTATTATACGCGCACGTTAATGTATCATTCGCAACGCCAGCCGTAATTCCCGGAACGGTTTGAATATTTAAAGTAGCAACGCCACTTCCGGCTTTTACTAAAAAGCTATCTGCATGCCCGTGATAACAACCTTCAAATTTTATAAATTTATTTTTTCCGGTATAGCCGCGAGCGAGGCGCAGCGCGCTCATGCACGCTTCTGTGCCGCTGCTTACCATTCTTATTAAATCAACATTTGGCGCCATGCTTATTATTAATTCCGCCATTTCAATTTCAAGTTGTGTAGGCGCGCCGTATGAGGTTGAATAGATCGCTTTATCCTGGATTGCTTTTACAACTTCTTCATGCGCGTGGCCGAGAATCATTGGACCCCACGATGCGATGTAATCAATATATTTATTTCCATCGGCATCGAACAGATATGCGCCTTTGGCTTTATTAATAAACAACGGCGTTCCGCCAACACTTTTAAATGCACGAACGGGAGAATTTACACCACCCGGAATTGAACGTTGCGCACGCTCAAATAATATTTCACTTTGCTGGTACATGAATTGTTTTTTATGAAATTAACTGATCAATATTTTTTGCTTTCTGGCTTACATTAAATTCTGTGATGCTATATTTTGCGAGCTTATATTTATAAAACGGATCTTCTTTTATTATTGTTTGAATTATTTTTTTATTATCTGCAATGGCAATTATTATTCCGCCGCTGCGCGGAATTTTTCTTCCTGAAACTAAAAAATTTCCAGCTTTATAATATTTGTTTAAAAAAATTACATGCGCTTTCATGTGCTTGTCTATTTCTTCGAGCGAAACTTTATAAACTAAATTTATGATGAACATATTTTTGGTTTTTGCTGCGTAATGAACCGGACGTACAAGTGTGCGACGCAACGATGTTTAATAGATGCAATCGGCATGGTTAATAAAAATAAATTGATTAATAATTATGCTGGCGATTATAAAAATGTTAGTATTTCAAAACGTGTGCCTTCATCATTTCCGGATACTTTTTTTTGTAATGATTGTTTATCATTTTACTTACAAAAGGCAACAATGGAAGGCCATAAAATGAAACCCACGGATTAATAAATGACAATAAAAAAACAACCACAAAAGCTCCGGGAATGGTGAACGAGCGAATGGTGTTGTAACGCATTAATATTTTATCGCCGGCGCCATCGCTGAGGTGATATTTGGGGTCTGCAATTATGTGCCACAACCTGTACGTCATAAAACCAGTGAGGCAAATATTGAATGTATAAAAGCCGAGCGGAACATGCGACATTAATAAAAAATAATCGCTTAAAAATGCAGAACTGAAAGGCATTAATACGACTGATAAAAGAAAAAACAAATTGGTCCACATTAATTTTTTATTGTAATGAATGATGTAATTAAACATGCGGTGATGAACCATCCAGTACAATCCGATTACTAAAAAACTTACAATAAAACCGATGAATTTTTGCAGCATTACTGTTAGAAAAAAATTGATAAATTCTCCATCGGTTGGCGAAGATTTTCCGGGCAGTTCGGGAATTTTTATTTCGAGTATTAATAAGGTGATTGCAATGGCAAAAACGGCATCGCTGAAGAAAGCAATGCGTTCAATTTGAAATTCTTCTTTGTGTGGATTGTGGTTTTCTTTCACCTAAAAAATTTTGGTAAAAGTAATAATTTTAGCCAAGCAGTTTTACGGCATCTTTTGCAAAATACGTTGCGATTAAATCTGCGCCAGCACGTTTCATACTCGTTAATGTTTCGATGATGGCTTTGTTTTCATCAATCCAACCCATTTTTGCGGCGGCTTTTATCATGGCATATTCGCCACTAATATTGTATGCACTTACGGGAACATGCACTGCGTTTTTTACTTCGCGAATAATATCGAGATATGATAATGCAGGTTTCACCATTACGATGTCTGCGCCTTCTTCAACATCATGCAATGTTTCTTTAATCGCTTCAATTCTGTTTGCATAATTCATTTGATACGTTTTCTTATCACCAAAGCCAGGCGCGGAATCCAGCGCATCGCGGAATGGGCCATAAAAACAGGAAGCATATTTTGCACTGTAAGCCATGATGCCAACTTTTGTAAAATTATTTTCTTCCAAACCTTTTCTTATTGCGCCGATTCTTCCATCCATCATATCGCTTGGTGCAACAAAATCGGCTCCTGCTTCCGCATGGCTGATGCTCATTTTTACCAATGCTTCTACCGTTTCATCATTAATAATTTCTCCATCTTTTACAATGCCATCATGGCCATAGGAAGAATATGGATCAAGCGCAACGTCAGTCATGACAAGCATTTCAGGGCATGCATCTTTAATCGCTTTAATGCTTCGCTGCATTAATCCGTTTTTATTCCATGCTTCTTTTCCGGTGTTGTCTTTTGTATCGTCTTTTGCTTTTACAAATAATAAAATACTTTTGATACCGATGCTGTATAATTCTTTTACTTCCTTCACAGTTAGATCAAGCGAGCGGCGATAATAATTTGGCATAGAAGGAATCTCATGCAAAATATTTTCACCTTCATCAATAAATAACGGTGCAATAAAATCGTGCGGCGTTAATGTTGTTTCCGCAACCAAATTTCTTATTGAAGGGTTGCTGCGTAGTATCCGGTTTCTTTTTTGCTGGTACATAAAATGTCTGATGTCTGATTTATTTTTTGCTGAATTTTGATTTTGCCGTTTTGTCTGTTGCGGCAAAAATCGCAGTTAATTCATTCGCTTCAATTATTAACCGATCAATTTCTTTTCCTTTTTTCAAATCTGCATCTCTGATAATTTCAAGCCAGTAAAGAGATTCATCAGCTTCTTCTAAAACAATTTCTATTTTATAAATAAAATCGGCAGTCGATTTTGCTCTGACAGTTGCTCTGTAATTTGCGCCAACAGAACCTGCAGATCGAATAACTTGTTTTGCAATTTCAAAACCTGCTGCATTTCTTGGCAAACATTCGCAAACTTTAATTACATCAATGTGAAATTGTTTGGTACGCTGTTGCAAAACTTTTCTATCCATGGAAAAGATAAATGGTTAATATGCATATTACAATTTTTAAAGAAAAGAACATACAAAAAATCAGACATCAGACATCATCAAATCAGACATTAATCCAATCAACAGGCTTCAAACAAACCTGCAACAACCTTTCTTCTTCACTATTTTTTTCCGGTTGATAATCGTATTCAAAACGCACTGTTGGTGGAAGGCTCATTAATATACTTTCCGTTCTGCCATTGGTTTTCAGGCCGAATAAGGTGCCGCGATCATGCACTAAATTAAACTCAACATATCTTCCTCTTCTTATTTCCTGCCAATATTTATTGGCTGTTGTGTAAGTTGTATTTTTTCTTCTTTCAACAATCGGAATATATGCATTAATAAATGCATCGCCGCAAGCCTTTCCTAAGTTGAACCAAAAATTTAAATCTCGTTTTTCAGTTGGCTTTTTATGATCGTAAAATATGCCGCCAATGCCACGCATCTCATTATTGCGATGTGTGTTCCTGAAATATTCGTCACAGGTTTTTTTAAAGTCAGCATAAAAATTTTCATCAAAACCATCACACACATTTTTATACGTTTGATGAAAATGGCTTGCATCTTCTTCAAACAAATAATACGGCGTTAAATCTGTGCCGCCGCCAAACCAGCGATCAACCACTTTATCATTTTCATACAATTCAAAATATCTGTAATTGCAATGCACCGTTGGCACAAAAGGATTAATTGGATGAAGCACCAAACTCAACCCGCAGGCAAACCATTTTTCGCCGCTTAGTTGTAATTGTTTGCGCATATTATCGGTAACATCTCCAAAAACAATCGACGTATTAACGCCACCTTTTTCAAACACATTTCCATTAGCAATCACGCGCGTTTTTCCGCCGCCACCTTCTTGCCTTTCCCAATTATCTTCCACAAATTTTGCTTTGCCATCAACATCTTCCAACGCTTTGCAAATCCTATCCTGCAAGCCATGAATATATTCAATCCATTCTTCGCGAAATGTTTTTGATGTTGTATGAATTTGCGCGTTCATATGTCGATGATAAATTTTGTACTGAGCTGAGTACTTCTATTAAGCATCCGTTGCGTCGCACTCTTGTACGTTTAGTTCTTTATTCAGCATTGTTTGAACTATGATTATTTTGATTTGTGTGATTAATATGATTTAAAACATCAGCGTTTTAATTTTATTAATGATCACAAAAATCAAATCAATTATCCAAGGTTATAGTTCCTGACAGTGTCCACAAATGCCTTCGCATGATCAACCGGAACATTTGGTAAAATGCCATGGCCAAGATTGGCAATATAATTTCCTTTGCCAAAACCTTTCAGCATGTGCTTCACTTCTTTTTCAATCACAGGAATGGGCGATAATAATTTTGCAGGATCAAAATTTCCTTGCAAAATAATATTGTTGCCCGCGAATTTTCTTGCTACTTCAGGTTCAATGCACCAATCAATGCCAAGTCCGTGAGCGCCAGTCGCAGCCATGCTTTCAAGCGAATGCCATGCGCCTTTTGCAAAAATTATTACCAGCGTTTCATCTTTCAAAGCATCAACAATCTGCCTGATATATTTCAACGAAATATTTTCAAAATCATCTTTGCTTAATAATCCGCCCCAGCTATCAAAAATTTGAACCGTATCAACTCCGGCTTTCACTTGTGCTTTTAAATAAGCAATGGTTGTGTCCGTAATCATCTGCAACAATTGATGCGCGAGCTCAGGTTGCGTGTAACAAAATGCTTTTGCTTCATCAAAAGTTTTGCTGCCTTTTCCTTGCACCATATAACATAAAATTGTCCACGGCGCACCAGCAAAACCTATTAATGGAACGCGATCATTTAATTCCTGTTTCGTTAATTTAATCGCATCAAAAACATATTGCAAAGTTTCATGCACATCAGGAACACGGATTCTTTTTAAATCATTTTTTGTTTTGATTGGCTCAGGCAAAATCGGCCCTTTGCTTTCTATCAATTGCACTTCCAAACCCATCGCCTGTGGCACAACAAGAATATCAGAAAATAAAATTGCGGCATCAACGCCAATAATATCAATCGGCTGTATTGTAATGGCAGCGGCCAGTTCAGGCGTTTGCACGCGTTCAAAAAATCCGTATTTTTCGCGCAGCTGCATGTATTGTGGCAAATATCTTCCGGCCTGGCGCATCATCCAAACAGGAACGCGTTCCGTTGTTTCACCACGTAATGTCCTTAATAATAAATCGTTTTTTAATGCGCTCATAATTGTGAATGGTGAATGATCAATGGTGAATAGGGTTTGTTTCAAAAAAGTGTATTGCTTGTTCTGCCAACATTTTTTTTGAAGGTTGCTGCGCGATAATAATTTTATTATCAGTATATTTTTTTATTTCATTTGCAGTTGTATTTCCAATAGCAAATAAAATAGTTTGATTGTTTATTTTATTAACAACAAAAAAACTTTCAACTGCACTCGGGCTATAAAAAATAATTGCATCATAATCATTATCGATTTGATGTGATAATGCAATTGTTTTATACACTTCAATTTCTTTTACATTAATATTTTCGTTCAATAATTTTTCTGGCAATTCTTCCCGACGTTGATCGCCGCAAAAGAAAATAATTTCTGAAATATTTTTTTCATTAATAATAACATCGGCTAAAGTGCTTGCTGAGTCTGCTTTTCCAGCGATCGAATTTTCTCCAAAATATTTTATTATTAATGCCTGCGTTGCATGCCCGATGCAAAAAAATTTCCAATCTGGTTTAATATTATTTAAATAAAAAACAACTGCATCCACTGCATTCATGCTTGTAAAAACAATTGTTGATTTTGTTTTAGAGAAATTAATAATATTTTCTTTCAGCGAATCATTATTAATAATTTCTGTTTCAATAAATGAAACGCAATCAATAAAAATATTTTGTTCAGCAGCTTTATTAATAAGCGATTGATCGAGCGGGCGCGTAGATAATATGTTTATTTTATTTTGCTGCATGTTGAATTTCATCAGCTATTTGTCGGCCGCCATTTTCGAGTAATTCTTGGGCAGAAGTTTTACCAATAAAAGTTGCCATTTCTACCGGCAATACTTTTTCTATCTCAACTTTTTTTATTCCATCAACAGATAAAATATTTCCCCTAAAAAATAATTCATCGTCTTCAATTTCCGCCAAAGCGCTTATTGGTGTTGAGCATCCGCCCATTAATGTTTTTAAAAAATCGCGTTCAATTTTTGTACATAGCGCTGTATTTGCATCATTAAAAAAATGGCATGCATCAAAACAAAAATCATCTTCATCGCGACAAACAACCATTATCGCACCTTGCGCCGGCGCGGGCAACATCCAATCCAATTCAACAGAATTTTGCGGACGAAGATTTATTCTTTCCAAACCTGCTGCTGCAAAAATTGCTGCATCCCAATTTTCTGTTTGTAATTTTTTTAATCGCGTATTTACATTGCCACGCAAATTATGCAATTGATGTTGCGGGTATTTATGCAGCCATTGCGCTTTTCTCCTGATGCTGCTTGTTGCAATGTTTGCGATATAATTTTCTTTGGATAAAAATGTTTTATCAGTTTTAAAAACACATAAATCTTTATAAGAAGCTCTTTTTAAAACTGCGGCCTGCTTAATGCCAATCGGCAAATGCGTTGGCACATCTTTCATCGAATGGACGGCAATATCGATGTTGTGATTAAGCAATGCAATGTCGAGGCTTTTTGTAAAAATTCCTTGTACGCCCATTTCATACAAAGGCGTTTTTAAATCAATATCGCCTTCGCTTTTTATAAAAATTAATTCGGAAGAAAAATTGTGTTGTGCGAGCAAATCCTTAACCAGCGTGGCTTGCCACACGGCAAGTTGGCTTTCTCTTGTTCCAATCCTGATGGTTCTTTGCATGATTTATTAATTGGCGCCACATGCAATATAATCATTAATGGCTTCTATATAATGGCAACCGCGCTGGTTTTTGTTGCGCATTTTCAACGCCATTACATTAATAACTTTCTGAATTTTTTCGTCGTTATTATTGATGGGTAACTGTGCAGAAATATTTTGAAAAGTATAATTAGAAAATAATTTGCAAGAATTCATTTCCTGTAATTTATATTTTACGGCTGTTAATACAGGCACGTTTTTGCGCATTTCCTGCCAGGCTAAAAGTTCATCGATATGTTCTTTAATAATTGCTTTTGCTTTTGGCACTTCTGCTTCGCGTTTTTGTAATGTTTCATCTTTCATTTTAGAAAGTTCATCCACATTAATCAACGTTACATTTGATAATTCCTGCGCTTCTTTTTCTACGTTATAAGGAATAGAAAGATCAATAATTAATTTATCGCCGCTGTTTTCCAAATGCGATTTTAATATTGTTGGATCAGTTGCATTTGTGGCAACTAAAATTACCGTTGAATTTTTTATATGAAACGCCAAGTCATTAATCGGCGCATGCTTCAAACCCAGTTCAGCAGCGAGTTCTGCGGCTTTTTGTTGTGTGCGGTTTATTAATGTAATATTTTTAGTTTGCAAATAATCGACTAAATTTTTACATGTATTTTTTCCAATTTTTCCGGTGCCCAACAACAAAATATTTTTACCGGTAAAGTCTGAAATTTTTTCTTTTATATATTGAACTGCAGCAAAAGAAACAGAAACAGTTCCCCCGCTTAATGCAGTTTTATTTTTTATTTCTTTAGATGATTGTAATACACAATTAACCAATCTTTCTAAAAAAGATCCAATGCTGTTTTTTTCTTTTGAAAATTTTACGGCTTGTTTTATTTGCCCTACAATTTCATAATCTCCCAAAATTTGGGAATCAAGCCCGGCGCCAACATTGAACAAATGTTTTATTGCTGCAAGATTATTTTTTGTATAAGAAAGCTCAACAAATTTTTCTTTAATAGCCGGCGCCTGCGAACAAGTTAAGTTAATAAGAAGTGATGCATCTTCTGCAAAACCATAAATTTCTGTACGGTTGCAGGTGGATAAGATAAACAATTCATTAATGCCAAATGATGGTGCAAGCTGCAAAATCTTTTCATAATGCTCATTGCTGATGGCGAATAAACCCCTGACAGAAGCATCGGTTTTTTTATAGTTGATGCCAACTACAAAAAATTTTGAAAGGTCAGTAGATTTATTATTCATTCGATTCTTGTTTCAGATTTACCTACGCAAAAGTAATGGGAGAGGTTTTTATTAAAGTATTTTTTGTGTCATAGCATTGTCATTTATAAGCATGATTTCAATCCATGATCGTAATCATCAAAAAATAATAAATCTATTAATAAAAATTGCCATAATAAACCGCGTTGCCAATGAACTTTTTGCGGTAGATGTAGTTATTTTTACATCTCATCTATAAATATGGCAATAGAAAAAAAGCGCGGTATTATATTAATGAATCTTGGTTCGCCAGATTCCACAGAAGTAAAAGACGTGCGCAATTACCTGATGGATTTTTTAATGGATGGCCGCGTGATTGATTATCCATATTTGTTTCGCAAAATATTGGTTGGCGGAATTATTGTGCCAACGCGCGCGCCAAAATCTGCGGAAGCGTATAAAACTATCTGGACAAAAGAAGGATCTCCATTAATCGTTTTTACCAAACAATTACAAAAAGCGTTGCAATTAAAAGTTGATGAATCGGTAGAGGTTGCGATGCGTTACGGCAATCCTTCAATGGAATTGGCGTATGAAAATTTATTAAAAAGAAATCCTGGTTTGGATGAAGTAATTGCCATTCCATTATATCCGCATTATGCCATGTCATCTTACGAAACTGCGGTTGAATATGCGCAGGAAATTTATGCGAAGAAAAAATATACTTTCAAATTAAATTTTATTAAGCCTTATTACAACGAAGAAAATTATATTAATGCGCTGTCAGAAAATATGCGCTCCTATTTACAACAGGATTTTGATCATTTATTATTCAGTTATCACGGCGTTCCGGGAAGGCATTTAAAAAAAAGTGATCCAACAAAAAATCATTGCTTAACAGTAAATAATTGTTGCAATGTTGCTTCGGTTGCACATTCAACCTGTTATCGCCACCAGGTTTTTACAACCACAAATTTGGTTACGCAAAAATTAAATATTCCGAAAGATAAATTCAGTGTTTCGTTTCAATCGCGTTTGGGCAAAGGCTGGCTGCAACCTTTTACAGACATACGTTTGGAAGAAATGCCGAAGGAAGGGATTAAGAAATTATTAATCGTTTGCCCCGCATTTGTAAGCGATTGTTTAGAAACTTTAGAAGAAATTGCTGAGCGCGGTAAAGAAAGTTTTATCGGCGCCGGCGGCGAAAGTTATACAATGATTCCATGTTTAAATACAAACCCGCTTTGGGTTGATACGCTTAAAAAATGGATTAACGATTATGCCAGCGGAAACAATGAAATGCTTTTGACTTAATCATTAATAAAAATGTATCTCTATTTAAAAGCCCTTCACATTATTTTTGTAGTAACCTGGTTTGCGGGCTTATTTTATTTGCCAAGATTATTTATTTATAATACAGAAGCCGAAGCCAAACCGGAAGAAATCCGCAACGCTTTACGCACGCAGTTTACAAAAATGATGAAGCCATTATGGTACGGAATTACCTGGCCATCTGCAATCCTTACATTAATACTTGGTTTAACAGTTTTATTCAACGGTGGATGGAACAAAGTTTTATTTGAACCAGCAGGAAAATGGCTATTAATAAAATTAATTTTTGTAGTTGGATTGGTTGGTTATCATTTGTCTTTGCAAACAATTTTCATTCAGCAAATAAAAGGGAATTTCAAATATTCATCCCAGCAATTGCGCATCTGGAATGAAGTAGCAACTGTTTTTTTAGTTGCCATAATAATGCTCGCAGTTGTAAAGCAAAACATGAGCTGGGCTTGGGGATTAATGGGTTTAGTTTTGTTTGTTATATTATTAATGAGCGCAATTAAAATTTATAAATTGCTGCGTTCAAAATAATGTAAAAAGAAAAACCCTCTTTCAAAAGAGGGTTTTATCTATGGGCTAAAAAGGTAGTTTTTCCTTCGAAATTATTGGAGCAAGGTACTGACGCAACCATTGGCATTTGCCTGATTACAATCGGGTTCTTCAAGGCAAATAAGAGATTAAAAACGGGTTTTGTTGGCAAGAGTAAATAAGGAAAGGGGAGTAGGAATACCCCCCTTTTTAACCCCTAAACCCTAAACCGTAGAAAAAAGTTTTTCATGCTTTATGCACTTAGAAAATTAGTTTCTGGACTTAATATATTCTTCGCACAATTGAATTAAAATTTGGCAATCATAAGTATTGTCGGTTCTTCTATATTATTGCGATTTGCTTACATATTCCCATAACTATGCCAAAGCAAATTAATGTGGATAAAAACGAAATTTTCTGCACAAATGCGCCGCATTTTTTGATTGTTTTAACATTAATAGGTTCAATTTATTGGTTTGATAACAAATAATTTTACTGAAAAATGAATTGTCAAATCTGTCTTCATAGTAATTTTCTTTACCAATTACGTTATACGTTTTCCGTAACTTTGCACACATTTTAAATTTGAGATTATCAATTTTTATTGATTGAGAAGAAATTAATTATGGCAGCCAGGTACACAGAATATCAGCAATTAAATTTACCAGCAATAAGCCAGCAAATGCTGGCAAAATGGGAAGCGTCGCAAGCATTTGAAAAAAGTGTGTCTATCCGCAATGGAAAAACGCCGTTTGTTTTCTATGAAGGCCCGCCAAGTGCCAACGGCATGCCCGGTATTCATCATGTTATTTCAAGGACTTTAAAAGATTTGGTTTGCCGTTATAAAACCATGCAAGGTTTCCAGGTTAATAGAAAAGGTGGCTGGGACACGCACGGATTGCCTGTCGAGTTGGGTGTTGAAAAAGAATTAGGCATTACAAAAGAAGATATTGGCAAAAAAATTTCTGTTGAAGAATACAATTTCAAATGCCGCGAAGCCGTGCTTCGTTATAAAGACAAATGGGATGAACTTACCAATAAAATGGGTTATTGGGTTGATTTAAAAAACCCATACATCACTTTTGAAAACAATTATATAGAAACGCTTTGGTGGATTTTAAAAGAATTATACAATAAAGATTTGTTGTATGAAAGTGTAAGCATTCAGCCTTATTCGCCAGCAGCAGGAACAGGATTAAGTTCGCATGAACTTAATCAGCCGGGAACTTATAAAGATGTGAAGGATACGAGTGCGGTTGCGATGTTTAAACTCATTGATAATGCAGCATTAAAAATTAATAATGTTGATGGCGAAGTTTTCTTTTTAGCATGGACGACTACGCCATGGACTTTGCCATCAAATCTTGGATTGACTGTTGGGCCAAATATAATTTACCAATTAGTAAAAACAAAAAACCCATACACAAAAAAACTGGTTTATGTTATTTTGGCAAAAGAAAGATTTAAGAGTTATTTCAATTATGAACAATTGATGGAAGTTGGATTTAAGACAACTCCATCAGTAGAAAATTGGCCTGATGAAGGTGTTTTAGATCTTAATCATAGAATTACACCATTTGAAATTCTTGCAGAATTCAAAGGCAAAGATCTCGAAGGAATTTCCTACGAACAATTAATGCCTTTCGAAACAAACAAAATCAACAATCCAAATGCTTTCAAAATATTATTGGGCGATTTTGTAACTACAGAAGATGGAACAGGAATCGTTCACACGGCGCCGGCTTTTGGTGCAGACGATTATAAAGTTGGAAAAAAATATGATATCGGCATCTTAACAATGGTTGATAAGCAGGGAAAATTTGTAGAAGGTTTGGGCGAATTCAGTAACCGTTATGTAAAAAATTATAAAGACGAACCCAATTATGTAGATGTTAACTTAGATATCTGCGTAAAACTTAAAAAAGAAAATCGCGCCTTTAAAATAGAAAAATATGAACACAGTTATCCGCATTGCTGGCGCACAGATAAACCGATTTTATATTATCCGCTGGATGCGTGGTTTATAAAAACAACGGCATTAAAAGACAGAATGGTTGAACTGAATAAAACTATTAACTGGAAACCAAAATCAACCGGCGAAGGAAGATTTGGCAATTGGCTGGAAAATATGGTTGACTGGAATTTAAGCCGCAGCCGTTTTTGGGGAACGCCTTTGCCGATTTGGAGAACGGAAGATGAAAGCGAAGAAATTTGTATCGGTTCAATAACTGAATTAAAAAATGAAATTGCAAAAGCAGGCGATTTGAATAAATCCGACATCAGCAACCTGACATTAGAAATTGATTTGCATAAACCATATGTAGATGAAATTGTGTTGTTAAGCAAATCTGGCAAACCAATGAAACGTGTTCCAGATTTGGTTGACGTTTGGTTCGATTCTGGCGCGATGCCTTATGCACAATGGCATTTTCCATTTGAAAATATGGAAACCTTTGCCAAAAATTATCCTGCAGATTTTATTGCCGAAGGCGTTGACCAAACGCGCGGCTGGTTTTATACTTTGCATGCTATCGGCTCATTAATAAAAGAAAGTGTTATTAATGAATTGGAAAAAGCAAATTTACCAACTGATAAAATTGATGGCCGCGCTTATAAAACCGTAGTGAGCAATGGTTTGGTTCTTGATAAAAACGGCGTGAAAATGAGCAAGCGCCTTGGGAATATTATTGATCCGTTTAAAACAATCGAACAGTTTGGTGCCGATGCAACGCGGTGGTATCTAATTACCAACGCTTCGCCGTGGGAAAGTATGAAGTTTGATATCGACGGCATTAAAGAAGTGCAGCGTAAATTTTTCGGCACATTATATAATACGTACCAGTTTTTTGCGCTGTACGCAAATGTGGATGGTTTCGCATTTAAAGAAGCATATATCCCGATTAATAAAAGGCCGGAAATTGATCAATGGATTCTTTCTTCTTTAAATACATTAATAAAAAAAGTTACAGACAGTTTTGATGATTATGAGCCAACAATTGCCGGCAGGTTTATTGAAGATTTTGTCGGCGAACAGTTGAGCAATTGGTACGTGCGCCTTTGCCGCCGCCGGTTTTGGAAAGGTGAATATGAGCATGATAAAATATGCGCTTACCAAACTTTGTATGAATGTTTGGAAACGGTTTCTTTATTAATGGCGCCGGTTTCGCCATTTTTTGCCGATTGGTTATTTACGAATTTGAACCAGGTTTCTGAAAAAATTGATATTTCGTCGGTTCACCATGTTGATTTTCCAAAATCAAATGAATCTGTTATTCATACTTCTTTGGAAGAAAGAATGAAACTTGCGCAGGATGCATCGTCACTTATTTTATCGATAAGAAAAAAAGTGAACATAAAAGTGCGCCAGCCGCTTCAAAAAGTATTAATACCTGTACTGAATATTTCCATGAAAGAGCAGTTGGAAAAAGTGGAAGATTTAATTAAGAGCGAAGTGAATGTGAAAGAATTTCAATACCTCACAGAAACGGACGGTTTCATTAAAAAGAAGATTAAACCAAATTTTATTGCGCTCGGCAAAAAGCTTGGTGCAAAAATGAAGGCTGTTTCACTCGCTTTGGCAACTTTTTCTCAGGAAGATATATCAAAATTAGAAAAAGAAGGCAATTATACTTTGTTAATTGACGGCGAACCCTTAATATTACAGGTTAATGAAGCAGAGATATCCAGCGAAGATATTCCTGGATGGATCGTAGCAAATAAGGACATACTGACAGTTGCTTTAGATATTACAATTACGCCGGAATTAATTAATGAAGGATATGCCAGAGAACTGGTAAACCGTATTCAGAAGATTAGAAAGGATAATAATTTTGAATTAACTGACAGAATACTGGTAAAAATTGCTGAAACCCCTGCTTTAAATCAATCCATAACCCAATTTAATAACTATATTTGCGCCGAAATTTTGGCAGATAAGCTCGAAATTGTACCCGAAATTACTGATGGCATTGAAATTGAAGTTAATGACATTCTCTTAAAAGTGTTTGTTACAAAAAAAGCTTAACAGTTATGGCAATTAAGAAAAAGGCGGCAAAACCCGCTAAAAATGCTCCTTCGAAAAAATCAGTTCCGGCAAAAAAGGCGGCCAAACCTTCGCATGCTGCTAAACCAGCCGCGAAAAAAGTTGCGCCTAAAAAAGCTGTAGCTAAACCTGTTGCCAAAAAAGTTGCCCCGGCAAAAAAAGCTGTGGTATCAAACAAAACAGCTGTTAAACCTGTTACTAAGAAATCTGTTCCGCCGGTTGCTGTAAAACATGCGCCCGTAAAAGCAGAAGTAAAAAAACCAGTTGCAAAAGTGCCTGAAAAAAAACAAGAAATCACTAAACCCATTATCTCAGTGGCAAAGAAACCTGAAGCTAAAATAGTAACACCTCCGGCAAAACCAGTTAAAACCGTAATTCCGGATATGAAAACAAAAACGGTGCGCAAGTACGAGCCCGAATTTACCAAGTCAGTATTAGATAAAAGTACAACACCCGAAACAAACGGAGGGCCAACCATGAGATACAGTGATGGCGAATTAGTGGAATTCAGGGAATTGATCACAAAAAAATTAGACGCTGCTAAAAAGGAACTCGCGTATTTACAAGGTTTAATAACCCGCAAAGATGAAATGGGCGGTGATAATGACGATGCGCGCTACATGACAATGGAGGATGGTGGCATGAGCATGGAACGTGAACAACTTAGCCAAATGGCCAGCCGCCAGATTACATTCATCGATCACCTTGAAAAAGCGATGATGCGTATAGAAAATAAAACGTACGGAGTTTGCCGTGTAACAGGAAAGTTAATTGATAAAGCAAGATTAAGAGCTGTACCGCACGCAACATTAAGCATTGAAGCGAAACAGATGATGAACAAGTAAGAGTTCGCGGTTGACAGAAAACAGTTGACCGGTTAATAAAAATTATTTCAAATTATATATTAAAAAAGGGATTGCAATTGCAATTCCTTTTCTTTTTTCCTAACTCCTAAAGCCTGTTAATCCCCAGAATCCAAATTTTATTTCACTTCCTGCATATCAACAAGGCGCTTATAAAAACCATTTTGCGCAATCAATTCTTCATGGTTTCCGCGCTCCACAATTTGTCCTTTTTGTAAAACGATTATTTCATCTGCGTGGCGAATGGTGCTTAATCTGTGTGCAATCACAATGCTGGTGCGGTTTTGCATCATATTATTAATAGCATCCTGAACTAAACGTTCACTTTCTGTATCGAGCGATGAAGTCGCTTCATCCAAAATTAATATGGGTGGGTTTTTTAAAACTGCGCGTGCAATGGTTAATCGTTGCCTTTCGCCGCCACTGAGTTTGCTTCCGCGATCACCAATATTTGTTTGATAACCATCTTCTTTTTTAGTAATAAAATCGTGCGCGTTTGCAATTTTTGCCGCATTAATAATTTCTTCCAAAGTTGCATCTGGCTTGCCAAGCGCGATGTTTGCAGCAATCGTATCATTAAACAAAATCGGTTCCTGCGTTACAATGCTCATTTGCGTGCGCACAGATTTCAGCGAATAATCTTTTATATTAATTCCATCTATTAATAATTCTCCGCCGGAAGCATCATGAAAACGCGGAACCAAATCTGCCAGCGTAGATTTTCCCGCGCCGGAAGAACCAACTAATGCAATTGTTTTTCCTTTTTCAATTTTTAAATTGATGTTATCTAAAATCGTTGCGTCTTCATAAGCAAATTTTACATTCCTGAATTCTATTTTATCAGCAAAAGAAACGAACTGTTTTCCGTTCGGGTTTTCTTCAATAGAAACCGGCGCTTTTAATAGTTCCTCCACGCGTTCCATCGCAGCTGCTCCGCGTTGCATATTAAAAAATGCGGTTGATAAATCTTTTGCAGGATTAATCATAATCGCAAACACGGCAATATAAGTCATCAAATCGCCTGCTGGCAGCGCACTCGCGGAGTTTGTTAATACTAAACTTCCGCCAATATAAAGGATGGTGCAAAGTACAATCACGCCAAGCACTTCCGTCATTGGCGAGGCCAAATCGCGGCGCGCGTTCATTTTATTTCTTATAAAAAAAAGTAAATCATTAATGCCAACAAATTTATTTCTTAATAAAGGTTCTGCATTAAATCCTTTAATCACGCGGATTCCGGAAACAGTTTCATCGAGCACAGATAAACTTTCACCCAATTTTATAGCAGCTTCCTGCGATTGTTTTTTTAAGGAACGGCTTATTCTTCCAATAAAAAAAGCGGTGATTGGCAGTAAGATTATTAAGAAAAGTGAAAGGCGCGGGCTTAAATAAATCATGTAAGCAAGATATCCGAGAATGGTTAGCGGGTTTTTTATTAATCCTTCCAAAGTGGCTACCACAGAGGATTCTATCTCATAAATATCATTTGTCATTCTGCTAATCAAATCACCTTTTCTTCTTTCTGTAAAATATCCAATTGGCAGCGATAATATTTTTTCATACAATTCACTTCGTAAATGTGTAATTGTTGCAGTACGTATCGGCGAAGAAATATAATAGGATAAATAAAGAAATAAATTTTTTAAAATAGTCGTCACAATTATTAATACACAAATCGTTATTAATCCTGCAATTTTTCCGTGATGTTCAATAATTAAGCTGATATAATTTTTCAAACTTCCAACGGCATTGCTATTAATCGCTGGTTGCCCGCCAGCAGGGTTTGCACCTTTAAATAATAAATCCATAAACGGGCTTAGCATGCCGAGTGAAACCAATCCAAACAACACAGAAAGAACGGTGAATAATAAATAGAAAAATAATTTTGCCCTGTATTTTGGTTGAGAAACATATTGAAGGATGCGCGAAAATTTCTTCATGATTAATAATAAATAATTGAATGGCGATTATGCAAAAATCATTCTGGTAATAACAATGCAGACAGAATGGCAAATAAATAATCTGTAAATTTACAGTTAATATCGTAATAGTTATGGAAGAAGGAAAACGGCAGAAGCAGGTTGCATCATTATTGCACCACGAATTAAGTGATATTTTTCAGCGACTGAATTTAAATATGATTGATGGTGGAATGATTTCCATTTCATCTGTAAAAATAACGCCCGACCTTTTTGATGCGCGCATTTACTTAAGTTTATTTAAAGTAAATGATGCCGAAGGCGTGATGAAAAAAATTGAAGAACGCAGTTGGGAAATAAAAAAAGAATTGGTGGCGCGTGTAAAAAATCAATTGCGCAGTATGCCGCAATTAACTTTTTACCTGGATACAACGCTTGATTACGTTGATAAAATGGAAGAAATTTTTAAGAAAATAAAAGACAATGGTTCTTAGTTTTATTTTTTATTAATGAACCATTTATTATGAACTTTCTTTTTGCGTGGCGATATTTTAAAGCAAAAAAATCTACCAATGCTATTAATGTAATTGCTTGGGTAAGCATTGCAGCCATAATTATTGGTTCGGCTTCATTAATACTTGTGCTGAGTGTTTTTAATGGATTTGAAGGATTGGTAAAATCTCTTTATTCTTCTTTTTATACTGATTTAAAAATTTCTCCGATAACTGGTAAAACCATTACGCTTACTTCGGATCAGCTAAAAAAATTATCTGGGATTAATGAAGTGCAAGGTTATTCATTAATAGCCGAAGACAAAGCTTTTTTGCAAAATGGCGAATTGCAATCAATTGTTTATTTAAAAGGCGTTGATGATAATTATAAAAAGATAACAGCGCTTCCGGACAAAGTTGTGCGCGGAAAATTTGAATTAGGCAATGCCGATTATCCTGATATTGTTCTTGGTGCAGGCATTGAAAATGCGCTTGAACTCGAAACAGAAAAAAATATAATTCCTTTGTCTGTCTATCTTTTTAAGAAAACAAGCAAACTTGAAAATGCAGATCCGATGCAATCTGTAAGCAATGAAAATATTAATACTTCCGGCACTTTTATTATACAACAGGAATTTGATAATAAATATGCATTTACCAACCTCGCATTTATGAAACGCATGCTGGGCTTAAATGCGGACGAATATAGCGCTGTTGAAATTGCTTTAAAAAATTCGCAACAGGCAGATATTGTTAAAGCGCAATTGCAAAAAATTTTTGGCGATAATAATTACAATGTGCAAACGCGTTACGAACAAAACCAAAGTTTATATAGTGTAATGCGCACAGAAAAATGGGTGATTTATTGTTTGCTGAGTATGATTTTGGTAGTGTCGGCTTTTAATATGATTGGCGCATTAACGATGCTGGTTTTGGAAAAACAGAAAGACATTAATGTATTAAAGGCACTCGGCGCAAATAATAATTATATACAACGCATTTTTTTAAGTGAAGGAATTTTGCTTGCTGTTCTCGGCGGCGTAGCAGGAATTTTATTGGCTGTAATTATTTGCTGGCTGCAGGTAAAATATAAACTGGTGGCGTTGGAAGGCGGTTCTTTTTTAATTGATTATTATCCTGTAAAACTGGTAGCGTCGGATTTTTTGCTGGTATTTTTTACTGTATTAATCGTTGCATTAATCGCATCCTGGTTTCCATCGCGCAAAGCCGCATTGCAGCAAATTGAATTGAGAAGCTGAATACGAATTTAGAAACACGAAACATGAATGTAATTTTAAACACTTCGTATTTCGTACTTCTAATTTATAATTTGTCGTATTAATAATCTCCAAGTGTTTCCGGTAATTGAGATAAAGCTTTTTGCAATTGTTCATCATTCGGCGCAGTTCCGTGCCAGTTGTGATCGTTCTCCATAAAATCAACGCCTTTGCCCATTATGGTGTGCATCATTATGGCAATAGGTTTGCCTTTTCCGGTTAAATCATTTTTTGCCTTGGTTAATGTGGCTACTACTTCATCAATATCATTTCCGTTCATTTCTAAAGTGTGCCATCCGAAGGCTTCAAACTTTGCGCGGATATCACCCAAGCCACCAACTTGTGCAGTTGTGCCGTCAATTTGCTGGCCGTTCCAGTCAATAGTTGAAATTAAATTATCCACTTTATGATGAGGCGCAAATAAAGCAGCTTCCCAAATTTGACCTTCTTCCAGTTCGCCATCACCGTGTAATGAAAACACCGTTGTATTTTCTTTATTTAATTTTTTTGTTAAGGCTGCGCCGATCGCAACACTCATTCCTTGTCCCAAAGAACCGCTGGCAATGCGGATTCCCGGCAAATGCTCATGCGTTGCAGGATGGCCCTGTACACGTGAATTTATTTTGCGAAATGTATTCAGTTCTTTCAAATCGAAATAACCAGATCTTGCAAGCGTAGAATACCAAACCGGGGAAATATGGCCGTTGGATAAAAAAAACAAATCTTCATCTTTTCCATCCATTGAAAAATCTGGATTATGCTTTAAAACTTTGAAATATAGAGCGGTAAAAAAATCTGCGCAACCCAATGAACCGCCCGGATGGCCGCTCGCAGCACCGTGAACCATTCTTAAAATATCCCTGCGAATTTGCGTTGCCGTATCTTTTAAAGCTGCCATATCGATTTTATATTGTGGCGGCAAAGCTAATGGAATTTATTTATCCACTTAAATTGACATTATTAAACTTTTGAACTATTTTAGTTTCTATTAACATATTTAAAATTCAAAATCTGCTGATTAGTTTAAAATTCCCATCTTCCTCAAAGAATTTGTAAATAACCTATTTAAATCCGTATTTATTTTTTAATTGCTTATTTAACATCAATTGAAAAAATAGACTTTATTTTGCACCAACAAACCGAGCCAAATGTTTGATGTATTACTATCAGTAATTATTTCTTTTACAATAACTTTTCTAGCAATACCAGTTATTATTAACATGGCTGAAATGAAGAAGTTATTTGATGTGCCGGATGAACGCAAAGTTCACCGTATACCAATAACTCCATTGGGCGGCCTGGGTATTTTTGGCGGTTTTGTATTTGGTTGTTTACTTAATATTCATTTTGGCGGCAGCGGTGAGTTTCAATATTTTATTGCAGCAGCATTAATCATATTTTTTCTTGGTTTAAAAGATGATATTCTTGTAATTTCTCCGGTAAAAAAATTCATCGGGCAGGTGTTGGCGGCATTCATGATTATTTATTATGGCGGCATACAAATAAGAAGCATGCATGGCTTTTTAGGCATTTACCAATTGCCGGAAATGTTTAGTTTGCTGCTCACGTATTTTGCTGTGATTGTAATCATTAATTCATTTAATTTAATTGACGGGATTGATGGCCTTGCCGGCAGCCTTGGCATGATGGCGCTTACATTATTCGGTATTTATTTTTTGTATGTAAACATGCTGCCGTATGCCATACTTGCATTTTCACTTGCAGGAAGTTTACTGGCGTTTTTAATATTTAATTTTCAGCCGGCAAAAATTTTTATGGGCGATACCGGTTCGTTATTAATCGGGTTGATTAATGCGATTCTGGTTATAAAATTTATTAATGTAGCAAATACTTCAGAAGTTAGTTTTCCGATAGAATCTGCGCCGGCAGTGGGTTTTGCGTTATTAATGATTCCATTGCTGGATACTTTGCGCGTGTTTGCTATCCGCATATTTCACCGCCGCTCGCCTTTTAGCCCGGATAGAAACCATATCCATCATTTATTATTAGACAGAGGTTTTTCTCATCGCCAGATTACTTTTATTTTACTTGGAATAAATTTAGCCGTTGTGGGAATTACATTTGCGCTGCGCTCGGTAAATTGCACGATACTTATTCTTTCCATACTGGTTATCTTTTTCAGTATTATTTCTGCGTTTACTTACATGCGCGCAAAATCGAAATTGGTTATTGCCAAACCATTGGCAGAAAATGGGGGCGAAATAAAAACTTCCAAGCTGGTGCCTTTTGCAAAAGACAGTGTGCTCGAGCAAAAAAATTAATTGTACAAACAACTGTTAAACACAAAAATTTTCCATCTCTTTTTTGTGTAATTTTTCTTTTAAATGTAGGTTTGCATCCTTCTTAATATATAATTATATGTCAGACGATTTATTATTCATACTCGAAGATGCGAAGGACCAAATGCAAAAAGCGTTGGATCATTTAGAAACAGAATTAATAAAAATACGCGCCGGCAAAGCAAACCCGCAAATGCTCGAAGGGCTTTTTGTTGATTATTATGGTTCTGCCACAAACATCAGCCAGGTTTCAAATGTATCTGCAATGGATGCGCGCACACTCACCATTCAACCATGGGAAAAAAATATGCTGCAACCCATTGAGCGTGCTATAATAGCTGCCAACCTTGGTGTTACGCCGCAAAATGATGGAAACATTATTCGTTTATTTATGCCGCCATTAACGGAAGAAAGGCGAAAAGAATTTGTGAAACGTGCAAATGGCGAAGGCGAACATTCTAAAGTTGCGATAAGAAATATCCGACGCGTTGCAATTGAAGACATTAAGAAATTACAGAAAGAAGGATTAAGTGAAGATGAAGCAAAAGATGCTGAAAAAACAGTTCAGGACACAACGGATAAACATATTGCATTGGTAGAAAAACATTTGGCTGCCAAAGAAAAAGATATCATGGCAATATAATACTGAATTAATTTTTTTGCCTGTTTATATTTATTAATAACAATATAAACTGAAATTTTTCATCTTAATAAATATAAATTATGGCTTCCATTAAGCTGAAAGATATTGATACGCGCGCGCCAAAAGAGTTTGAAAAAAAAGAAACAAAAGATAAGCTTGAAAAAATATTAGCAGAGCTGGATGATTTGCAAAACCTTTTATATGCAGAGTCAAAACATTCGCTGCTTATTATTATCCAGGGAATGGATGCAAGTGGAAAAGACGGCGCAATAAGAAATGTTTTTGGAAAAATAAATCCGCAAGGCGTAACGGTTAAATCTTTCAAAGCGCCAACGGCAGAAGAATTGTCGCACGATTTTTTATGGCGAATCCACACACACGCACCGCAAAAAGGAATGATACAAATTTTCAATCGTTCTCAATATGAAGATATATTAATAACGCGCGTTCATAAAATGATTGATGATAAAGAAGCAAAAGCGCGCATAAATGCTATTAATAATTTTGAAAAATTATTATCAGATCATAACGATACAACTGTATTAAAATTTTATTTACACATATCTCCCGAAGAGCAGCAATCAAGATTGCAGGAACGTATAAAAATTCCTGAAAAAAGATGGAAGTATAATGAACAGGATTTTAAAGAAGCAAAATTCTGGAAAGATTATATGAAGATGTATGAAGACTGTTTTGAATTTTGTAATGATACGCCGTGGACTATTGTTCCGTCGGATCAAAACTGGTATAAAGAATATTTAATCGCAAACACAGTTAAAGAAACACTCAAAAAATTCGACATGCAATATCCCGGCATCAAAAAATAATCGTTTATTTTTTTGTTATCAAAATGCAACTGCGCTTAACAACTACATTTTTTTTGAAAATATTTTTATACATTTAAAATAATCTTTTAAAAACCAACTTAAAACTAACTAACATGGGAATGCTTAAAGAATTTAAAGACTTCGTTTTGCGCGGCAACGTTATTGATCTTGCTGTTGCAGTTGTTATCGGCGCGGCTTTCAGCGCAATTGTTTCTTCATTGGTTGATAATGTAATTACGCCTTTGTTATTGGCGCCAGCACTTAACGCAGCGCATTTGCAGGACATTGACAAGCTTGCATGGGGCGCAGTTAAATACGGTTTGTTTTTAGCCGCTGTAATCAAATTTGTAATCATTGCATTTATTTTGTTTTTAATAATAAAAGCATTTAAAACATTGGAACATAAAACAGTTCCACCGGCAGCAGCGCCATCAGCTACTGAAAAATTACTTGGAGATATACTTGATGAACTGAAAAAGAAATAATCGAAAATCTTTCTGTTTGCCAATTGATTCTTTTTTACATTTGCGCCCGAAACAAAAAAATGTAAAGAGAATTAATTGGCATTTTTATTAATCAAAAATTATGTGCTATGAAAAAAATGATGATCACGTTGGTTTGTATTTTATTTGTTACTGCAATTTTTGCGCAGGATAAAACAGTGCAGGAATTAAGGGATGAAGCAAGCAAATCAATAACAAAAGATCTGAAAGACACAATCCCAAAAGTTTGGAAAGTTGGTGGATTATTTAACCTCAATTTTAACCAGGCTGCATTAAGCAACTGGTCTGCAGGTGGCGACAATTCTGCCATATCTCTATCAACACTTTTAAGTGCGCATGCATTTTATTTGAAAGGAAAACATTCGTGGGACAATACGCTGGATATTGCTTACGGATTTATTAATACCACAAGCCTCGGCACAAGAAAATCTGATGACCGTTATGATTTGCTTTCTAAATACGGATATGATATCGGTAAAAAATGGTACATCTCCGGATTGTTTGATTTCCGCAGCCAGTTTTCAAAAGGCTATGCGTATCCAACAAATCTGCCAAAGCAGGTAACCTCAGATTTTTTAGCTCCTGCATATATTTTATTATCGCCAGGGCTTAATTACAAACCGAATGATGAATTTTCATTTTTCATTTCTCCGGCAACTGCAAGATGGGTGATTGTGAAAAACGATTCGCTTGCTTCTGTTGCTGCATTTGGAGTTGATTCTGGAAAAAATTCGCGCTTTGAATTTGGCGCATTTGCGAGTATCAGTTATAATAAAAAAATCAGTCCGAGCGCAGTTTACACAGGAAGGCTTGATTTATTTTCAAACTATTTGCACAACCCACAAAATATAAGTTTGTACTGGACAAATATTCTTGCTGTTAAAGTAACCAAGGTTATAAGCATGAGCTTAACGTTAAATATGATTTATGATAACGATATAAAAACAGTGAAAAGCGATGGCTCAACCGGTGGCCCGAAACCTCAAATACAGGAACTTTTTGGGATAGGGATTGCGTATAAGTTTTAAAGAAATCGTTTAACCAATTTCTTACATTTGCCAATTGTAATTTTTGATTTTTTCAAAATTATAATTGGCAATTTTATTAATAAAAATTTTTGAGTGAGCAATATTTCTTATCAGATTAAATTACCACAGTTTGAAGGCCCGTTCGACTTGCTGGTATTTTTTATTGAACGTGATGAACTGGATATTTACAATGTGCCCATCACAAAAATTATAAAAGATTTTTTAGATTATATTCACTCGCAGGCAAGTTTAAATATTGAATTATCAAGCGAGTTTATTCTTTTTGTTTCTACATTAATGCGCATAAAAGCAAAAATGCTTTTGCCAAGAAAAGAAATTGATGAACAGGGAAATGAAATAGATCCGCGCCAGGAATTAATTGATAAACTACTTGAATACAAACGCTATAAAGAAGCTGCCGCGCGCATGGCAGAAATGGAAGCTGTAAGAATGCTGATGGTAAAACGCGGAAATTTGCAAAAAGACATTGCGCAAATTGGTGAAGAAGCAGGCGAAGGAACCGAGATACAAACCATCACGCTTTTTAAATTAATGAAAGCATTTGAGCGCGTAGTGCAGCGTGTTCAGGAAAGGCAGAATAAACCAGTGCACACCGTTGTTCAATATAATTATACAATGGAAGAAAGCCGTGAACACATGCTAAACCAGGTGCAGCGCGAAAAAATAATTACGTTTGAAAAAATATTTGAAGTGTGTGAAACCCGCATCCACGCTATATTTTTATTTCTTTCCATGCTGGAACTGGTTCAGCAAAAATATATGAACATCATAACCGGCGAAGGAAAAAATAATTTCATTTTAGAATTTAATGAAGATCGTCAGCCCGACGAAGATATTCCTACAAGTTATTAATCTCTCTTTTTTAATCATTGATTAATAATTATTATAATCAAAATTGAAAATAAAAAAGAGGTTCATAAAATTTTTATAAACCTCTTTTTTATTAATAAGATAAAAATTAAAGCATCATTCCACCAGAGGCTTCAATGCGTTGTGCATTAATCCATCGCGCATCATCAGTACATAAAAACGCAACCACACCGCCAATATCATCAGGCAAACCAGCTCGGCCCAAAGCTGTGCCAGCAGCCACTTGTGCATTTAAATCTTTATTATCGCGAACAGCGCCGCCGCCAAAATCTGTTTCAATAGCGCCAGGCGCAACGATGTTTGCTGTAATTTTTCTTGCACCCAATTCTTTTGCCTGGTATTTTGTAAGCGTTTCAATCGCACCTTTCATAGAAGCATAAGCAGACGCGCCAGCAAAAGAAAAACGCGCAAGCCCTGACGAAATATTTATAATACTTCCACCATCAGCCATTAATGGCAACGCTTTTTGGGTAAGAAAAAAAGGCCCTTTAAAATGAATGTTCATTAAGTTATCAAATTGTTCTTCAGTAGTATTTTCAAACGGAACATGAAGCCCAACGCCTGCATTGTTTATTAAAAAATTGAAATGCGTTGCATTAAATTTTTCCTTTAATGTTTTTGAAATTTCTTTAATAAAACCATCAAAGCTTTTTGTTTCCCCAACATTCAATTGGAGTGCTGCCGCTTTTGCACCAAGCTGTTCAATTTCTTTTACAACGTCAAGCGCTTCTTCTTTTTTACTGTTATACGTAACAATAACATCGATGCCTTTTTTTGCAATACTTAAAGCCATGTTTTTACCAAGTCCGCGGCTACCGCCGGTTACAAGTGCTATTTTGTTTTGTGCCATTTTTTATTTTTTATTAATGATTTATTTTTTTTGACAATGCAAAGCTATGCTTGTTACAGGCAGTAAAAATGGTGCAGACTTAAGTATTTTTAAATTTAACTACTTGGTATGAAGCTGAAGATTCGCAGATTATTTATCATTAATAAAGCAACTAAAAATATTAAGCAACTTTCAATTGATTATTTCTGCGGTATTGCAATGGCGTAACGCCACTCATATTTTTAAAAAACTTTGTAAAGTTTGTAGGATCGTTATATAAAAATTTATAACCGATTTCTTTGATAGGCAAATCAGTATCTTTTAAAAGCCGTTGTGCTTCTGATAATATACGGTTTTCTAAAAATTCGCATGGCGATTTTCCAGTCGTTAATTTAATGGTGTTGGTAAGGTGAATAGGATGAATGAACAAAAGTTCAGCAAAATGTTTTGTATGAAACATTTTATCTGCGCGGTTATTAATTAAATCATCAAAATATTTTTCGATAAGGTTTAAAAAATCTGCAGTGATTTCTTCTTTGCGAGAAATTAATTTTTTTGGTAAAGGCATTTTGTAAAATTAAATAAAATTATTTTTCACTTTTAAGAGAAATAAAAAAGCCACCAATATGGCGGCTTTAATTTTATTGTTGCAAAAAATTTATTAATAAGATTCGGTAACCTTTACAGTTTCTTTCATCATTTCACGAACTGCATCTGCAATGGCTTTGGCATCGTAATGGCATTCGTTATACAATTCTTTTAATGAGCCATGTTCAACAATTGCATCGGGAATGCCAAGCATTTTTACCTGCGCTTTATAATTATGTTTCGACATAAATTCGAGCACGGCGCTTCCGAATCCGCCAACAATTGTTCCATCTTCAATGGTTATTATTTTATCAAATTTGCTTAATGCATCGTGCAACAAATCTTCATCAATTGGTTTTACAAAACGCATATCATAATGAGCCACATTTAATCCATCAGCTTTCAATTCGCGAATAGCTGTTGCTGCAAAATTTCCCGGATGACCTAATGATA
Source organism: Bacteroidota bacterium (assembly GCA_013288945.1). Lineage (GTDB taxonomy): Bacteria > Bacteroidota > Bacteroidia > Chitinophagales > Chitinophagaceae > Puia. The sequence goes on from JABDAZ010000002.1 coordinate 122,177, forward strand.
AAACCGCTATATCTTTTCCATCTTTTAATTTTCTTCCGGTACCAATTTTTATTTCTTTCATTTCCGTTCTCCATTCCGGCATCACGCCTTCGCCGCGCGGGTAGCGGATTACAAACGGATCTGTAATTGAATCCAATTGCGACGTGTACATCAAATTGCGCAATTCGCTTTCATTCATCGGTGCACTTATTATCATATTCGGGATGCAACGCATATACGGAATATCATAAGCGCCATGATGCGTTGCGCCATCATCGCCAACCAAACCTGCGCGATCCAAACAGAATACAACAGGCAAATTTTGTATTGCCACATCATGAATTACCTGGTCGTATGCGCGCTGCATAAATGAGGAATAAATATTGCAAAAAACTTTCATTCCCTGCGTGGCCATGCCTGCACTTAACGTTACGGCATGCTGTTCGCAAATACCCACATCAAATGCGCGGTCAGGCATTTTATCCATCATAAATTTTAAGGAAGATCCTGATGGCATTGCAGGCGTTACGCCCATTATTTTATTATTCTTTTCGGCCAATTCAATTATTGTATGGCCAAAAACATCCTGGTATTTTGGCGGCTGTGGAAGATCATATTTTTTCTTATAAATTTCTCCCGTAATCTTATCAAACAAACCTGGCGCGTGCCATTTGGTTTGGTCTTTTTCTGCAAGCGCATATCCTTTGCCTTTTGTTGTAATAATGTGCAACAATTTTGGGCCGGGAATATTTTTTAAATCATTTAATGTATCAACCAATTTCGTCAAATTGTGCCCGTCAATCGGGCCGAAATATCTTAAGTTTAATGCTTCAAAAAGATTACTGCTTTTGTTTAAAAAACTTTTAATGCTGTGATCAATTTTACTTGCCACTTCACGGCTGAATTGTTTTCCAACTGGCAATTTTCCAAGTGCTTTCCAGATATCGTCTTTAAATTTATTATACGTTTGAGAAGTAGTAATGTCAGTTAAATATTCTTTCAGCGCACCAACATTTTGATCGATGCTCATGCAATTATCATTAAGCACGACTAATAAATCTGTATCTGCAACGCCAGCATGGTTCATGCCTTCAAACGCCAGTCCCGCCGTCATTGCGCCATCACCAATTATCGCTACTGATTTTCGATCTTTTTCACCTTTGTATTTTGAAGCCATCGCCATACCAAGTGCGGCGCTTATTGATGTGGAAGAATGGCCAACGCCAAAAGAATCATACTCGCTTTCACCACGTTTTGGAAAGCCGCTTAAGCCATTATATTTTCTGTTTGTTGAAAAATTATCGCGCCTGCCTGTAAGAATTTTATGCCCGTAAGCCTGGTGCCCAACATCCCAAACCAATTGATCGTAAGGCGTATTAAAAACATAATGGAGCGCCGTCGTCAGTTCAACAACACCCAGGCTTGCGCCAAAATGGCCACCATACACGCTTACAACGTCAATAATATATTGGCGTAATTCATCATTAACGATTTGTAAATCTTCGCGGCTGAGTTTTTTTAGATCTTCAGGCGCATTAATGGTTTGCAGTAATGGTCCGGGGGTAATTTCCATCAACGAATTTTTGAAATATAAAAGTACATCTTTATTTTTTCAGATCATAATAGCGCGGCGGCTTTTGGAGATTATACAGGCGAATTGATTTTAAAAACCGGTGAACGTATAAACAAACGTTATTTCATTAATAACAAGCTTATTTTCGGTAATAAAAGTAATTTTTAAAACCAGGTTACTCACCGGCAAATATATTAAGCAACTGCACCGATGAACTGCGTATTTCGCCATTAATACAATAATAACCATTGCCGCAGCAGAAAATTTTATTTTTGATTTGTTAAACATTAATATGCCTAAAAACAGTACAAAATATTACTGGTGGTGCCAGTTTGGTGGTTGGGGAGTGTTGGCGCTTTTCTGGATTCTTTTTACACTTACGTTTGATCAGAAAGTTACCGTTGTTGTATTTCAACGTTTGGCATTAATGATTTTTTCGGGCATTCTTGTCACGCATTTATTTCGCCTTGTGATTCAAAAATTCAACTGGCTTTTATTATCAGTTGAAAAAGTAATTCCAAAATTAATTATTGGAATTATATGCGTTTGTATTGTTGATGGTTTGGTAAGAATTGGTACGGTTAATTTATTAAACATCACAACCAATCAAAGCAAGCGCGATTTATTAACGAGATTAATAGCATACACACTTGAAAATTTTCTTTCTATAATTCCGTGGACGCTGATTTATTATTTTTATCACTACATAGAAAAAAGCCGCAAGCAACAATTTGATACATTAAGGTTAGAAGCTTTAGTAAAAGAATTAGAATTAAAAACTATTAAAGCACACATTAACCCGCATTTTATTTTTAATGCATTAAACAGCATCCGCGCATTAATAGATGAAAACCCGAGCCGCGCGCGCACTGCCATTACAGAGTTGAGCAATATTTTGCGAAGCAGTATGCAGGCAGAAAAATTAGAGACTGTTACGTTTGAAAAAGAATTGAATATTGTAAAAGATTATCTCGCGCTGGAACATATTCGTTTTGAAGATCGGTTAATGATTGAATACGATATTGATGAAGATACACTCAACCAACCGATACCGCCGATGATGTTGCAAACACTTGTTGAGAATGCGATTAAACATGGAATCAGCAAGCAGGTGAGTGGCGGCATTGTAAAAATTACTTCTGATTTTAAAAGCACTTTTCATGAATTGATTATTCAAAACACCGGGAGATTAAATGGAGAAATAAATGGCGATGGTTTCGGGCTTGCCAGCACAAAAAACCGCTTGCAATTATTATTCGGTGAAAAAGCAAATTTTAATATTAAAGAAGTGAATGGAAATACGGTTGAAGCAACGGTTTTAATTCCTGTTGATATTGTTAAATAGTTTTTATTTCTCACGAAAAAGTTCACTATTGATTGATGGCTGATGAACGAGTTCAATTTTAGATAATCAAATAAAAAAAACTTACAAAATTTTTTCGGCCAACGATCAACCATCATCAATCAAACTTATTTTTCCATCAAACATTATTTTCTTATTTATTAATAAAAATATTTCAAATCTTTTTGGTTTATAAAATAAACTACTTTACATTTGGAATAAATTTATAGATTGTGAAACGGAATTTTTTATTTTTATTTTTATTTATAATAGATGTGTCTGCTTTTTGCCAGTTTACAATCAGCGGAAAAGTGAAAGACACGAAAGGCAAGCCAGTTGCGGGCGCCAGCGTTTCTTTAAAAAATTCTTATGATGGTGCAACTGCCGATTCAACCGGCGCTTTCCATTTTAAAACTTCTGAAAAAGGGGAACAGTTGATTGAAGTAACCAACATTGGTTACAATTCTTTTGAGCAAAAAATTATACTTGATAAAAATATAATTATTGATGCCGTATTAAAAGAACAGTTGAATGAATTGAAAGCAGTAACAATAACTGCAGGCTCTTTTTCCGCAGGCGATAAAACGCGCGGCGCAGTATTAAGTTCGCTGGATGTGGCTACCACAGCGGGTTCCAATGCTGATATTACTGCTGCATTAAAAACTTTACCGGGCGCGCAACAAGTTGGTGAGCAGGAAGGTTTGTTTGTTCGCGGCGGCGCAGGCTATGAAGCGAAACAATATATTGACGGCACGCTTGTTAATAATCCTTACTACGCAAGCGTTCCAGACATTTCATCGCGTGGGCGTTTTTCTCCGTTCTTATTTAAAGGAACAGTTTTTAGCACAGGCGGTTATTCTGCTTTGTATGGACAAGCATTATCTTCAGTTGTTTTATTGGAGTCGATTGATCTTCCTGAAAAATCAGAAATTGATGCAACAATTTCTCCTCTGATTGTTGGTGTTGGAACGCAACAGCTCGCAAAAGATAAAAAATCATCATGGGGGATTAATTACAGTTATACCAATGTGGGATTATATTTTGATGCAGTAAAACAAACGCCGGATTATTTTAAAGTGCCGCAATTTCATAATGCTGATGCAAACTTTCGCATTAAAACAAAAAGCGGCGGAATGATAAAATATTACACAACTTTTGGTTACAGCAATCTTGGATTGAGAAGGCAGGATGTTGACAGTTTGAATTTGAATGATGCATTTGGTGTAAAAAATATTAACTGGTATAATAATTTAAGCTGGCGCGAATATTTAAGCAACGGCTGGAAAATGAACCTGGGCGCGAGTTACAGCACAAACAACGATAACGTTTTTCAACAGGTACAAAATTTAAAAAATCAACCGGAACAATTTAGTGATTCAACATTCTGGATGTTGTTTAAAAATTTATCATTAATAAACCGGCAGGATTTATCGCAGGTAAAAGCTGTGTTTGAAAAAAAATTGGGAGGAATTAGTGCGTTGCGTTTCGGCGGAGAATATTGGTATGCTTACAACAAACAACCATTCAACCAAGTAAACCTTGATACTGTTTTTACATTTAAAGATAATCTTACATCGTTGTTTGCAGAGTCTGATATTTATTTAACCAATGAACTTGCTGCAAAAGTTGGTGTGCGTTTTGAACATTCATCGGTTATTAATAAATCTGATATCGCACCAAGAATTTCCCTTGCATATAAAACTGGAAAAGATGCGCAGGTTTCTATTGCTTACGGAATTTTTTATCAGAAGCCTGAGAATGCGCAATTGTATTATACAACCAATCTTGGTTTTACAAAAGCAACGCACTACATTATCAATTACCAAAAGATGACGAAAGACAGGATTTTTCGTATTGAAACTTATTATAAACAATATGCTGATTTAATAAAAACAGTTCCTGTAAATTATTTTTATTCAACCTATAATAACTCCGGAACTGGCTATGCGCGCGGCTTTGAGCTTTTCTGGCGCGATAAAAAATCTATTAAAGATTTTGATTATTGGATCAGTTATTCTTATTTAAATACAAAAAGAAATTATTTAAACTACACAACGCAACTGATGCCAAATTTTGCAGCAACACATACTGCATCCATTGTTGCAAAACGTTTTTTTACAAAAATAAAATCCGGTTTTAATGTTACGTACAGTTACGCAACCGGAAGGCCGTATTATAATTTTATGCTTGATAGTACCAACAAATATTATTTGGGTGACCAGGGAAAAACAAAAAGTTATAATAGTTTAAATTTTAGCGCAGAGTACGTACCAAGCATTGGTAAAAAAAATGCAAAAACATTTGTTGTTTTGTTTGCGAGTGTAAGCAATGTGCTTGGATACAATTCAGTGTATGGATATAATTATTCGTACAGCGGTTTGTATAAACAAGAAATTAATCCGCCGGCAAAACGCTTTTATTTTATTGGATGTTTTTTAAGCTGGGGTGTTGATAGAACGCAGGATGCGATTAATAATAATTTATAAAAATTAAAATCAATTAATATGGATACGCAACAAAAGGACGACATGCTCTGGAAGCTTGCAAAAAAAAAGAGCAGATTTTAAATGGAGCCTTGCAGCATATATTTTCATAAGCATATTTTTTACCGGAATATGGTTCTTATCATCTGACAGCAATAATTATTTCTGGCCGGGATGGATTATGTTTTGGTGGGGGATTGGCACTTTATATCAATATGTGGATGCTTATCATTCAAACAATATTTTTTCTGTGAATGCAGAATATGAAAAATTAAAACAACAAAATTAATTACAACAAAAAATCAATTACAATGAAAAAAATGATGTTCTCTTTTATTTTATTAATCGCAGTTACAGCAAATGCGCAAAGCGATAAATATGCAAGTGCAATGCAGGCAAATATTACATTATTGGATTCTGCAAAAACAACTGCAGATTATGAAAATGTAACCAACGCCTTTGTTCGTGTGGGCGATGCAGAAAAAACACAATGGCTTCCTTATTATTATGCAGCGCTTGCGCAAACACGCATTGGTTGGACAGATAAAAAATCAGATAAAGATCAATTGGCAGAAAAAACAAAAGCGCTTGTTGCAAAAGCAGAAGCGATTGAAAAAAATGCAGAACTATGTACAATAACAAACATGGCTGCAACACAACAAATGCTTGTTGACCCGCAAAGCCGCTGGCAAACGTATGGCACAGAAGCCAGTACAGCACTGCAAACCGGCATGCAACTCGATCCCACAAATCCGCGTTTATATTATTTACAAGGCATGAGTATTTTCGGAACGCCTGAACAATTTGGTGGCGGCAAAGACAAAGCAAAACCTGTTTTTCAAAAAGCAGTTGACTTGTACAAAACTTTTAAAGTAAAACCATTGTATCCAAGCTGGGGACAAAAAGAAGCAGAAGCAATGCTTGCAAAATGCCAGTAAATTTTTTCATTAATCATATCGGCAGCGCATTATTTGCGCTGCTTATTTTATTTTAATTTATTAATATGGACAATGTTGAAAATGAATTTTCGCCGGAAGAAAGCCTGCGGTTAATAAGCTCAATGATTGAGACAACAAAAAATTCATTAAAAGATCGAAGCCATTATTTTTTATTATGGGGTTGGGCAGTTTTTATTGCATGCATTGGGCAATATTATTTAAAAGTGATTATGAATTATCCAAACCATTACATTGTTTGGTGGATTACGCCGGTAGTATTAATCATACAAATTTTTATGATCGTTCGTGATCGTAAAACAGAAAATGTAAAAACTTTTATTAATGAAGTAAGCGCATATTTGTGGACAGCAATCGGGCTTTCATTTTTTGCAACTTCATTTATTTTCAGCAAAGTTGGCTGGCAAAATTGTTACCCTGTTTATATTATTTTATATGGAATCGGAACTTATGTTTCCGGAAGTATAATAAAATTTAAACCATTAATAATTGGTGGCATTATTTGTTTTCCATTAGCTGCAATTACTGCATACCTCAGTTTCGATTACCAGATTATTATGCTCGCTGTCGCGATATTAATAAGCTATATTATTCCCGGACATTTATTGCGTATAAAAAGCAGAAAGCAACAAGCCCATGTTTAAAGATCTCAATCCCATATTACATTCTCAATTGCGGCTTGCTGTTATTTCATTATTAATAAGTGTGAAGGAAGCCGAGTTTACATACATCCGCGAGAAAACAAATGCTACAGCAGGCAATTTAAGTGTGCAGATTAATAAATTAAAAGATGTTGAATACATTGATGTAACCAAACAATTTAAAGACAATTACCCGCAAACGATTTGTAAAATAACACCAAAAGGAATTAAAGCTTTTGAAGAATATGTAAAAAGCCTGCAAACTTATTTAGGTGTAAAAAAATAAAAACCTTCTCCGAAAAGAAGGTTTTTTTCTTACCTCTGAAAACCAAAATATGTTGGATGATAATTGTGAGATGATGATTAATTCAAAATACGTGATTCGGATGATATGATGAATTGAATATAATTATTAATAAATTAAACCACAATTACAATAAACTTCATCCCACATCCCGAGACCCGCATCTTTCATATATCATTTTCACAAATCACAATTCGCTTAACTCTTTACCAATTGCATTGTCATTCTTTCGTTGCTATTAATAATAACTTCCAATTGATAAGTGCCAGGTTTTAGTTTGCTTGTTCCATCGAGGCTGTAAGCATTTGAACCGTTGTCTGCACGTTCTGCTTTTTTCATCAATTGATTGCCATTATTATCTTTCACAGTCAATACCACAAATGAATTTTCTTTTAATTGAACATTAACAAGAATATCATTAACCGCAGGATCTGGCGTAACGCTTACTGCAGTTACACTTTTGCTGTTGTACATTCTTACAATCAGCATTTTTGAGTAAGAAGAATTGTTTTGTCCGTCGATTTGTTTGATGCGATAATACAAATCATTTTTGCGGGCAACAGATGGTTTTACAAAATCTGCAAAACTATATTCTGCAACAGAAGATGCATCTGTGTTTCCTTTTACTTCACCAACGTTTTCAAAACTGTTTCCGTCGATGCTTCTTTCAACAATAAAATGATCGTATTTATTTCCGTTGGTAATGTCCCAGTGAAGATCAATTTCATGGCTCGCATAAGCGGCGTTAAAACTAATCATGCGTTCGGTTAACATGGTTTTTGCAACCATATTTTTTGACGCAGTAATAGTGTCCCTTTCTACATTATTATTAATGTACGAATTTGCAAAAAGCCCTGTAGATGCCAATACAATCCCTTGTACAAGCAAGATGCGTTTGATTTGTTGTTTCATCTTTTGTAGGTTTCAAAAATTAAAAAATAAAATGCCAGCACATGCGGGCCGCATCAACGTGGGATCGTTCACAGGAGGGAAATAAATTCAGCAAATACTATATCAGTTTCCGGGCTAAATTTTATTATAAGTATAATAAAAGCTAAGCCTTTTCGGGTAAAGATTTTTGTTTTTTTCTTGGTTTCGGGAATTGGCTGCAAAAAAGATGAAATGGGTTTTGCAGGAATTGAACTAACTGAGGTGAAGAATCAAAGATAGATAACGAAATCAATTTTTGCAACTGTTTTCAGTAATAAAATTTTCTCATTCATTTTTAACCTTTTAGCAACCATTATTAAAATAAATTGTAATCATTACTACTTATTTGCTTTTTAAATTTGCAAAACAATTATGGCTTCCATCGTTCGGGTTTCTCATTTAAGCAAACATTTTAGTGAAATAAAAGCTGTTGATGATTTATCGTTTACGGTAAACGCAGGAGATATTTATGGATTTCTCGGGCAAAACGGCGCGGGAAAATCAACCACCATTAGAATGCTGCTTACATTAATAAAACCAACTGACGGACAAATTGAGATATTCGGAATGAATTTGCAAACACAACGCAAAGAAATTTTGAAACAAGTTGGTGCAGTAATTGAAAGGCCGGATTTATATAAATACTTAACTGGTTTTGAAAACATTTCCATGTTTGCAAAAATGAGTGGCGAAAAAATTTCGAAAAAAAAATTGATGCAGCAATTAGAACAAGTCGGGCTTGCAGAAAGAGCATTTAGCAAAGTGCAAACTTATTCGCTCGGAATGAAACAACGTTTGGGAATTGCAATTGCATTAATAAATAATCCGCAACTCGTTATTTTGGATGAACCAACAAACGGGCTTGATCCGCAGGGAATTGCTGATATAAGGAATTTGATTTTGCATTTGAGTAAAAATGAAAAGAAAACAGTTATTGTTTCATCACATTTATTAAGCGAAATTGAATTAATCGCAAACCGGATGCTGATTGTTGACAAAGGAAAAAAAATTGTTGAAGGAACAGTTGATGAATTGTTTGACCCTGCAGAAATGATATTGGAATTGCAAACGGTTAATCATGAAAAAACTTTAGCAATTATTAATAATTCGCCCTGGAAAAATTTTTTGCAAAAACAACTGACAGAAATTTTCTTTTTTAAAATGAATAGAAAAGATATCCCAGCATTCAATAATTTTCTCGTTCATAATGGCGTGGAAGTTTTATCCTTTCAGTCGCGGCATTCTTTAGAAGATTATTTTTTATCATTAACAAGCGCCAACCAGCATGTGGAAACTTTTACAAATTGAATTGTTTAAAATATTCAAACGCCCGCGAACGTATATAAGTTTCGGTGCCATCGCAGCGATGATTCTTATTATACAATTAGGATTAAAGTTTGATGGAAAATCTTATTTGCAATTATTAATGAGCGGCATTTCAGATTCTTTTTATGTGCCGTATGAAATGATTTTAAATGGATATCTCGTTGCTTTTGTAATTCTCAACACATTATTAATACAGGTTCCTTTACTCATCGCATTGGTTGCTGGTGATGCAATTGCCGGCGAAGCAAACATGGGCACACTGCGGCTTTTGGTAACAAGGCCGGTAAGCCGCACGCAATTAATGCTGGCAAAATTTGCAGCGTCAGTAATTTATACCGTGCTGTTATTATTATGGATGGCATTGCTCGCATTGTTTTTAAGCATGTTATTTTTTGGAACAAATGATATGATAATTGCACGCAATGATGTGATGGAACAAATAAGCCGCAACGATATTATGTGGCGTTACATTTGTGCATTTGGTTATGCGTCTGTTGCATTAAGCACAGTTGCCGCGCTTGCATTTTTATTATCTGTTTTTGCAGAAAATTCTATCGGCCCGATTGTATCAACAATTAGTATTGTAATTGTATTAACCATTTTATCTGAAATGAAAATCCCTTTGTATGATAATACGGTGAAGCCATATTTATTTACGTCACACATGCTTGCATGGAAGGGATTTTTTTATTCTAAAGCAAATAATGACGGGCAAACGATAAAAGGTTCTATAGAAAATTTGCCGGCAATTTTGCGCAGCCTTGGTGTGTTATTAACGTACATATTTTTGTTTGTTGCTTCAGCCATTTTCGTTTTTAATAAAAAAGATATTCTTAGTTAAACTGGTAAAAAATTTATGGTGAATAGAAAATTGTTTTTATTAATAAGTTTCATTTTTTTATCGTTGCAAAATTTTGCGCAGGATGCAACTGCATTGGTGCAAAAAGTAAAAGCGAAATTGGATCAGGTAAATAATTATGAAGCTGCAGGCATTATGAAAACGAATGTGAGTTTTTTAAAAGTACCCGAAGCGCAGGTGACTGTGTATTTTAAAAAGCCGGATAAATTAAAAATAAAAAATGATCACGGCATATCATTAGTGCCGAAAGGCGCTGTGAGCATCAGTTTGAACAATTTATTAAAAGGAAGTTTTACTGCACTCGATGCAGGAAATGAAATGATTGATAATAAAAAAATAAGGATAATAAAATTATTACCGGTTGATGAAAATGCAGATATCGTTCTTTCAACTTTATATATTGATGAAACCAGTTTATTAATAGTGAAAGCAAAAACAACAACGCGTGAAAGCGGCAGTTATGAAGTAGAAATGTATTATGGAAAATATGCAAGCTATGCGTTGCCCGATAAAGTCGTTTTTACTTTCAACACAAAAGATTACAAACTGCCAAAAGGAATAACGTTTGATTATGATGATGGAAGCAAAAAGAAAACAGAAAACTCCGTTAATAATACAAAGGGAAAAGTAGAAATTAATTATTCATCGTACATCATTAATAAAGGCTTGCCCGATTCTGTCTTTCAATAGAATATATTGAATTTGTTTCTTGAAAACTTGTTCCTTGCTTCTTGTGCGTTAACCCTTATTTCTTGGATTTTGTTTTTTGTAATTTGGATTTTTAAAATCTTGTGCCTTGAATCTTATCCTTCATTTTCTTCAATCGCTTCATCAACAGCATTGCCCATCACAACGGAACCTAATTTTCTTAATGGGTTTTTATGGTTCTCTTTAAATTCTTCTTTTTGATTTATAATATCAATGCACGCATAAATAGCTGCGAGAAATGAGGAAGTATCTGCTTTGTTTTTTCCTGCAATATCAAATGCAGTTCCATGGTCCGGCGAAGTTCTTACGGCATTTAATCCGGCAGTATAATTTACGCCTTCCGTCAGCGCTAAAGATTTAAATGGTATTAATCCCTGATCATGATACATCGCCAACACTGCATCAAATTTATGATGCTGGCCGCGTGCAAAAAAAGCATCAGCACTGTAAGGGCCAAACACAAGCATATTGTGTTTCGCATCTTTAATAGCGGGCTTAATTATTTCTTCATCTTCTTTGCCAATTAATCCTTCATCGCCCGCGTGCGGGTTTAATCCGAGCACTGCAATTTTTGGTTTATCAATACCAAAATCTTTTGCCAAACTTTCTTTTAAAATATTCAGTTTCGATAAAATATTTTCACGCGTTATATGTTTTGAAACTTCACTTACAGGGATATGTTCGGTAACCAAACCCACACGAAAATTTCCCGCAACCATCAGCATTAATACATCTTTTGCACCAAAAGCATTTTTTAAATAAGGCGTGTGGCCGGTAAAATTAAATTGTTCTGATTGCGTATTTTTTTTATGAATCGGCGCAGTTACCAATCCTTGAATACTTTTATTTTTCAACGCTTCAACCGCAGCTATTAATGATTTTACGGCATAGCTGCCACCGGTTTCTGTGAGTTGACCTGGATTAATTGCAACTTCTTCTTCCCAGCAATTATAAACGTTCACTTGCTTATGTGCGATGCGGTTAAAATCTTTATTACTTTGATAATTAAAATTTACTTCCGGGATAGATTTGCGGTAAAAATTAATAACCTTGTTTGAAGCAAAAACAACTGGCGTGCACAATTCAAGCACACGCACATCAGAAAAGGTTTTAATAATAAGTTCTGCACCAATTCCATTAATGTCACCAATTGAAATACCAATTACCGGTTTATTTTGTGTAAGGCTCATGTTTGATTTTTTGCAGGGTAAATGTACAGTTTATCTCTGATAAGTTTGCAGGTTGATGTTGAAGTTGACGGTTGACAGATGACCATTGAAGAACTTGTTATTAGCTGTTTGATTCATTTAATAATTACAGAAAATTTTCATCAGCCAACTAATATTACTTTTGCAAACGTTATTAATATCAAATTCAGTCAACGGTCATCTGTCAACGGTCAATTTTTTTAAGCTTTTCATACATGCAACAAAAATGTTTACATTAAAAAAATCTCTCGGCCAGCATTTTTTAAAAGATGAAAATATATGCCGCAAAATAATTGCAAGCCTGCAGGAAAATTCGTTTCAGCAATTGCTGGAAGTTGGCCCTGGCGGCGGCGCGCTTACAAAATTTTTAGTTGAGATTAATAACATAAATTTTAAAGCTGTTGAAGTTGATGATGAAAAAGTAGAATATTTAATTAAAACGTATCCATCATTAAAAGATAAAATTATTCATCAAAGTTTTTTGGATATTGAAAAACCATTTGAAGGAAATTTTACAGTGGTTGGAAATTTTCCGTACAATATTTCTTCACAAATTGTTTTTAAAATATTAGATTGGAAAGATGATGTGGAATGCATGATTGGTATGTTTCAAAAAGAAGTGGCGATGCGCATTGCGGCTAAAGAAGGAAGCAAAGTATACGGAGTAATAAGCGTGCTGGTGCAGGCTTTTTATAGCGTTGAATATTTATTTGAAGTGAATGAACAAAGTTTTAATCCGCCGCCAAAAGTAAAAAGTGCTGTGATAAGATTAATGCCGCAGCAGGATAAATTATTAATGAAAAGTGAACGTAATTTTTTTGTGTTGGTAAAAACTGCATTTAATCAACGAAGAAAAATGTTGCGCAATGCCGTTAAAAGTTTGTTTGATGAAACCACATTACAAGATCCGATTTTTAATAAACGCGCGGAACAATTAACAGTGGCTGATTTTGCGCAGCTTACTTTTAAAATGCTGTAAATTTTATAAAGATTATTAATGATGAAGAAAGTTATTATTACTGCAAAAGTTCACGATTATTTGATTGAACGGTTAACAAGAAATGGTTTTGAAATTATTTATCTGCCACAAATTTCTTACGAAGATTTGGGAAATGAAATTGCAGATGCAGAAGGTTTGATAGTAACCACAAGATTAAAAATTGATAAAGCAATAATTGATAAAGCTCCGAAACTCAAATGGATTGGGCGTTTGGGAAGCGGCATGGAATTAATAGATGTTGCTTACGCAGAAACAAAAAACATACAATGCGAAAGCAGCCCGGAAGGAAACCGCAATGCAGTTGGCGAACATGTGCTTGGCATGTTATTGAATTTGATGAATAAAATTTTATTAAGCAATAATGAAATTAAAGATGGCAAATGGATTCGTGATGCGAACAGGGGAATGGAACTTACAGGAAAAACAATTGGCATTATTGGTTTCGGAAATGCAGGTTCTGCGTTTACAAAATTATTAACGCCGTTTGATGTAACGGTGCTTGCGTACGATAAATATAAATTTGATTTTGCCAAAGGAATTGTGCGCGAAGCAAACCTGGAACAAATCGGCAGATATGCTGATGCAATAAGTTTTCATGTGCCATTAACGGATGAAACATTGCACATGGCGAATGATGATTTTTTTAATTCACTGGAAAGAAAACCTTTTTTTATTAATGCCTCGCGTGGCAAAGTGCATGATACGTCGGCGATTATTAATGCGTTGAAGAATGAAAAAATTTCCGGCGTTGCGCTGGATGTTTTGGAAAATGAAAAATTAGAAACTTATACAACAGAAGAAAAAGAACAACTGGATTGGTTGCTCGCGCAACCGAATGTTATTATAACGCCGCACATTGCCGGTTACAGTCATGAAGCATTTTATAAAATGGCAAAAGTGGTGTTGGATAAATTGAAAATTGGAATATGATTATTAATCTATCTTCTTGAAAAAACCTTGAAGGTTTTACAAGAAGATAAAATTTTTCAGAGACTGTTTAAACCCTCAAGGTTTATTCGGCGCGGAAAATTTAAAGGTTTAGTTGGAGATGCTCCTCATCAAATGCTGAATTAAAATCCGCTGTACAAGAGTGCGACGCCAATAAAGCTGAATACAGGTTTACTGCCGGGTTAATAAAATTTCTGATAAAAACCATTAACTTTTGTTATTCCAAAAATTTCTATCTTTGTAAAAATAGTGCAACGCTTCGGGCTCCGGGGCGTTGTATTTTTTTCTTTTTAATAACCGAAGTAAAAGGAGGAGTTATGAGTGGGATTTCTTACTACACAAAAGATGTGTTGGAACAATTAAAGGCGGAGTTGCATAAAATGAAAACGGTTGACAGAACCGCTGCATCCCGCGCCATTGCTGAAGCGCGTGAGAAAGGCGACTTGCGCGAGAACGCAGAATATGATGCTGCGAAAGAAGCGCAAGGTTTGCTGGAAGCGAAAATTTCGCGGCTTGAAGGTGAGCTGAGCAATGCAAGAGCCATGGATGAATCGACGATTGATACATCGAAAGCATCTATATTAACGAAGGTGACTGTTACGAATTTGAACACAAAAAAACAAGTGACTTACCATTTGGTTTCTGAAAAAGAAGCCGATTTGAAAGTGGGCAAAATATCTGTGAACTCGCCGATTGGTAAAGGTTTGCTTGGCCGGCAGATTGGTGAAATTGCGGAAGTAAATGTGCCAGCCGGCGTTATAAAATTTAAAGTAGAAAAAATTACTGCATAGAAATTTTTATTAATAAACATCCTGCATTTGAAAACGATTTGTGTTTTTATTTGCAGGATTTTTTTATTTTGTGTCCATGACTATTTTTTCAAAAATTATTGCAGGAGAAATACCAAGTTATAAAATTGCAGAAGATGAAAACTTTTATGCATTCCTGGATATTTTTCCATTGTGTGAAGGGCATACATTAATAGTTCCAAAAAATGAAACGGACAAATTTTTTGATTTGGACGAAAAATATTTAGCGAAAATATTAGTGTTTGCGAAACCCATTGCTAAAGCAATTGAAAAAGCATTTGACTGTAACCGTTGCGGCATCTCAGTTGTAGGGCTTGAAGTTCCGCACGCGCATTTGCATTTGGTTCCTGTTAATCATGCTGATGATTTAAATTTTACACGCGGAAAACTAAAATTAACTCCGGAACAATTGAAAGCTGCTCAACAAAAAATATTGCAGGAACTTGCTTAATTTAAGTGCGTAATATTTTTTTTGCATGAATAAAAAAGCAGCCGTTGTTTTTTACTTATTAATCATCCTGATATTTGGCGCGGCTATTTATAATATTATTGAACGCGGCCATGCGCTTGAAAAAACTTCTACTCATTTTGTAAAAGCAAGTTCATCTTCCCCAGATAATTTTCAATTATTTTCGGAATCATTGCATAATAATTTTTTGCATCCGCTGCCGGTTTTATTAATGCAGATAATTGTGATTGTTATTACTGCACGTTTGTTCGGTTTTTTATTTAATAAAATAAATCAACCTGCGGTAATTGGTGAAATCGTTGCTGGTATTGTACTTGGGCCTTCGGTGATTGGATTATTTTTTCCGCAATTTTCTCATTTTGTTTTTCCTGTTTCATCATTGGGCAATTTGCAATTTCTTAGCCAGGTTGGTTTGGTGTTGTTCATGTTTGTTATTGGAATGGAGTTGGATCTCAGCGTTGTTGCGAAGCAGGCTTTTGGCGCAGTTGTAATCAGTCACGCAAGTATTATTATTCCATACACTTTAGGAATGGGCTTAGCATATTTTTTATACGATGCATTTGCACCTGCAAATATTTCTTTTTTATCATTCGCATTGTTTATGGGCATTGCAATGAGCATCACCGCATTTCCAGTACTGGCGCGGATTATACAGGAGAAAGGATTAACAAAAACAAAACTCGGCGCACTCGCACTTACATGCGCAGCGGCAGATGATGTAACCGCATGGTGCATACTTGCGGCGGTAATTGCCATTGTAAAAGCAGGTTCATCTGTGAGTGCATTATATACAATTGGCATTGCAATTTGTTATGTATTAATCATGCTGTTTATTATAAAACCACTTTTAAAAAAATTGGGAAATGAATATGTAGAAACTGAAACTGTAAAAAAATCGGTGATGGCTTTTGTGTTTATGCTTTTATTAATCTCTGCCTATGTAACAGAAATTATCGGCATCCATGCATTGTTCGGTGCATTTCTCGCAGGCGTTGTAATGCCGCCCCAGCTTAACTTTCGCAAGATGATAATTGATAAAATTGAAGATGTAAGTATTGTATTATTGCTTCCATTATTTTTTGTATTTACAGGTTTGCGTACGCAAATTGGTTTATTAAGCAATGTGCATTTATGGATAACATGCGCATGGATTATTGCAATTGCCGTTGCAGGAAAATTTGGTGGAAGCGCATTATCAGCAAAAGTTGTTGGACAAAGTTGGAAAGACAGTTTATCCATCGGCGCATTAATGAACACGCGCGGATTGATGGAATTGATTGTATTAAATATTGGTTATGATCTAGGTATTTTATCGCCGGAAATTTTTGCGATGCTTGTATTAATGGCATTAATCACAACATTTATGACGGGCCCTGCGCTTGATTTGATTAATAAATTTATGGCGGATAAAAAGAATGATTTATAAAAATCATTTTACAATCAGCAACCCTTTAAATTTAAAATAGATAGTTGAATTATTAAAAAGAGAAGCAATAACACTAATTTTTTTGCTTTCTGCAATTGTATATTTTGCATCAAACTGAATCATTTTATTTTCTTTAGGATTAATAACGGTTAGAAATTTCATATGATCTGCGCGCACTAATTTTGTTTCTTTACCAATCACATTTTCCAACACTTCCTTTATCATCTGCATCATGCAAACACCAGGAACAACGGGCGTTCCGGGAAAATGCCCATTAAAAATTTCATGTGCAGCACTTATTTGCAGCACCGCCTTTGCAACGCCTGGTTCTATATTAATATCAGTAATTGTAAAAAAATTTCCCTGGAGCATTTTTTAAAATTAGAATAAAATTATCTTTCAATCCTTTTCAACCCAATATCAAAGTTGAAATTTTTATGTGAAATACCAATAGTGT
This sequence comes from Bacteroidota bacterium, assembly GCA_013288945.1. Classification (GTDB taxonomy): domain Bacteria; phylum Bacteroidota; class Bacteroidia; order Chitinophagales; family Chitinophagaceae; genus Puia. Next base: position 139,595 of record JABDAZ010000002.1, read on the forward strand.
CGGGCATTCCGTTTTTATAATTTTGCATAATTGCTTCCACAACAACTTTACTTTTTGATGCACGTTCCATTTCTATTAATTGTTCACACAAAAAATCCGTGATGTAATAATAATAACCTTTTGTTTGCGGAAAGGCAATGTACATCTGAGTTTTATCTGTTAATGTGTATGTTTTTTTATTTTGCAAATGCTGCATTAATACCAGTTCAAAATCTTTTCGTAAAGTTTTTATCACTGGCTTTTTGTCCATTTGTTTTATGATACTGTACACTTTAAAATTTCCTTCTTTAGAAAATTCAAAATCAAAAAAAGTAAAACCTGTTTCGCTGCTAAAAACCATGCGCGTACTGCTGTCCGGCATTTTTTTGATGATTAATAAACCGCTTAAATGTTTTCCCGCTACGTCGATATGTGCGTTGTACAATGCAGATGAAAATGATGGTACAAATTTTTGTAAACAACTTATGTCAGTGGAATTTTTTTGCAATCCTTTATATAAAGAAGTGCATGACAAAAAAATAAACAGGCAACTAATGAATAGCAAATAACGCATCAGCAATTGGTGTATTCAATTCTTTATTAATAAAATTTATAACCGTATTATCGCCAGACAATTCGCGCATGTCAATTTTAATAACGGAATAATCTTTTTTATCAACGACAATGTTTATCGTTTTAAAATATGCTTTTAAATTTTTTGCAGTTGGTGTTAATTCAACTAAAAATGTTTTTTCATTGTCAAAAACTTTATATGAAAAATCTGTGTTGCTCAAAGCGGTTCCCTGCACGCAATCCACAGTTATTTTATTAATCTGCTGAAAAAGTTTATTAGAAGTTGTAGATACTTTATTTTCTTTCTGGCCATCTTTTATAAAAACATTGTTCTTATTAATAATCATTAAATATTGAAATGGCTGCACATATTCCATGCGCACAAGGTTATCTTTTTTAAACCAGAATTTTCCTTTAGAAATAATTTTTTCAGAGAGCATCGACAAATTTTTTTCCTGCACAAAATCACTTTTTATGGAAGTTGTTTTTTGCGAAGCAAGTGAAAACTGTTCTTTAAATTTCGAAAAATCTGTTAATGGCGAATAGCCTGTATACTGCGCCTGCACTGCAACACAACAGATTGAAAGCATTAATAAAAAAAATTGTTTACGCATAAGGTTTCAAGTTAAGCATTTTATCGAGGCGCGTTATTTCGTAGCCATTTGTTTTAACATATTTTATAAATTTCGGTAAAATTGACAACGTTGTTTTGCTTGTATCGTGAAATAAAATAATTGCGCCGGGTTTTATTTTGCTTGTAATTTTTTTTAATAATTTTTCTTCATCATTAATAACAGTATCCATCGAACGAATGTTCCAACCTATCGGAATATAATTTCCTTTAATGATTGCATTTTTCAAATTCGGATTGGTAACTCCATATGGCGGCCGAAATAATTTTGGTGTTAATCCAATTGTTTCTTTAGTTATTTCATTCATAAATGCCATATCACCCAGCATTTTTTTTGATGAAAATAAATCGAACCAAAAGTGATGAGAATAGCTGTGGTTGCCGATTACATGGCCTTCATTATTTATTTGATGTAAAATTTTTTCATTGCCGGAAATGTTTTTTCCGATACAAAAAAATGTAGCTTTTATATTTTCATTTTTTAAAACCTGTAAGATTTCGGGCGTAAAATTTATTGCAGGACCATCATCAAAACTTATTGCAATTTGTTTTTTATTTGTTTGCGCTGAACAAATTGTTTTAATGTAAAAATTAGATTGGATAAAATAACTGCCGTAAAAAAGAATAAATGAATAGATTAATAAAATAATGAAATATGCAAATGTTGGAACAGGATAAAAATGATTTAGTATTAGCAGCATTAATAATAACGCAGCAACAAAAATATTTGTATTTCTGAAATTCAGCATGCAGAAATTAAAAATAATGAATGATGGATATTCTGATAATGATTGTAGATTAATATTTTTTTCAGTTTGTTGTCAACAGAAATTTTCCCTGCAATTGATGGAACTGTTTTTGTTTTAATAATATTTGCAGCGAGCCACAGCGCAAATCCAGTCGCAGTGGGATATTCGCCGCACAAGTGTTTAAAATTTATTAATGGTTTATTTTTAAACAAGGTTTCATTTATTTCTTCATAAATTTTATCGCCATTAATATCTCCATTTTTTCCTGTGATTAATAAATCAATTTCATCAATAGAAGTTGAACGATAATTTAAAAAATCACTAATCTGATTTTCAATCTCATTTATATTTTTTGGTTTATAAAAAGTTGTCAATGCATCAAGCTGCGCATAATTATTTTCTGATTGTTCAGATGATAATAAAAAAAATGATGCGCCTTCACCTGCAATTGTTCCTTTGGTATTTGAAGAAAACAAAGCAAAATTTGACGATGGAATTTGTTTGTACAAACCCATTCTATTAATAATTGTGTGGCTGGTATTTGTAATTTCATCAACGCTTCCAACTAATATATTTTTTGCTTCATTTTCACTAAGCAACATCATTGCATCAAGCAAGGCACTTTCAAAAGAAAAGCCGCGGTGAACAAAAGTATTATTGTAATTATGGCAATGCAACATTAACGCAACCTGCGCCCCGACTGTGTTGTGCGTTGATTGTATAAACGCAGTTGGCGTAAGCATTTCTTCTTTTTGCTCAACCAACTTCGTTAAAAAAATACCGGTATCTTCCAAACATCCATAAGCAGTTCCGGTAATAATTGCATCCGGCATTTCAACGTTGGCTTCCTGCAAACATTCAGTTGCTGCAGCCACGCCCATTTTAATAATGCGGCTCATTCGCCGTATCATTTTTGCATCGATAAAATTTTTATAATCCGGTTCAATGCAACTTAAACGGTTTGTAAAATATTCAACAGGTTCATTCAAGAACGGAACGTGCCCGAAAGTTTTTTGTGGTGAAATATTTCCTGTGGCACGTATAAACATCTCCATCATTATTGTTTTGAAAAAATTAATGATGAACAATTTCCACCAAACCCAAATGAGTTTGATAATACGTTGTTTACTTTTTGATTTTGTAAAAATTTTATTTCCGGAACGAATGGCAATTCTTTCATCGGTGTTTGCAAACGCAGGTTTGGATAAATAATTCCGTGCTTAATTGATAATACGGAAAACGCTGCTTCAATTCCGCCGCATGCGCCTAAAGTGTGGCCGGTAAAGGATTTGGTGGAACTCATCTTTGGATATTTTCCTTCAAATAATCTTGCAATGGCTGTTCCTTCGGCAATATCATTATTCTGCGTTCCTGTTCCATGCAAGTTTATATAATCAATATCATTTGGTTGCAAACCACTTTTTTTCAAAGCATTTTGCATCGCTAAAAATGATCCTGTTCCATCTGGCGATGATGCTGTTTGATGATATGCATCGTTTGCATTTGCATATCCGCTTAATCGGCAATACATTTCTTTTTTCAATGAATGTGCAACGCGTTCTGAAACCAACACAACATAACCAGCGCCTTCACCGAGGTTTAAGCCTTTTCTATTTTCATCAAATGGTTTGCAATATTGCTGATCCAAAATCATTAATGTATTAAAACCGTTAAGTGTAAATTTCGTTAGTGCATCAACGCCGCCGGCAACAACAACATCAAGCATATTATGCTTTATCATTCTTGCGGCAAAAAAAATTGCATTGGCAGAAGATGAACACGCAGTACTAATTGTACTTACATAATTTTTTATTCCAAGTTTATCAGCAGTTATTTCTGTAACACTTCCGCATTCATGATTAATAACATTTCTCAGTTTTCCTTTTTTATTATCAGCTAAAAAATCAGCAAAAAAATTTTCGCTTTTATCCATTCCACCAACAGAGTTTGCTGATATAAAACCGGTGCGCAGCGAGGAAAAATTTTCAATGCCTGCATCATTAATAGCTTCCTGCGCAGCGATGGTGCTTAATAATGCAGTGCGCGAAATGTTGTTTGATAAACCTGATAATGTTGCAAGGTTTTCGTTATTCAACTTTACTTCAGCAACAGGAAGTTTGTTGCGGTAAAATGTATCGAGATAAGTTATTTCATTCATGCCTGCATGCTCAGAAGCAAGCGCAGCAAGGTTTTCAGCGGTATTGTTGCCAATAGCCGAAATAATACCAACGCCGGCAACATATACTTCTGCATTCATTTTTTATACATTCTTTGGCTGGTGCGCGGTAATGTATTCAGCCATTGTTTTTACGGTGCGAAAAACTTTCGGGCCATCATCTGCACTTTCCAATTTTATTTTATAATGCTGTTGCAGCAAAACAATTAACTCTAAAGCATCAATAGAATCCAATCCCAAACCTTCCACAAAAAGCGGTTCATCATCGCCAATGTCTTCTGGTTTTATATCCTGCAAATTCAGTTGGTCAACAATTTGTTTTTTTAAATCTGCTATTAATTTATCCATTGTGTTGCTGATAAATGTTATTAATATTTTCCGTTGTAAAATCTGTTGCGTTTGGATTGCTGTTTTTTTCTATCAAAAAAAGTGCTGCTTTATAATTTTCGCCAATCACATCAACCCAACCGCAAATACATGTCTGCAATATATTATTAATGACAAGATTGCTCACATATTGTTTAATAAAATTAGCATCGAATTGTTCAAACACAAAAAAAGCATTTTCTCCTTTAAAATTATTTTTTATACAAATTTCCCCAATTACAATATTTGGAAGTGTGTAAACAAATAATGACGGGCTGGGAAAATCTTTTACTGTTTCAAGATACTTCAAATCCGCATCCAGGCTGGAATTGGCGTTTGATAAAACAATTCCAACATCATCTGGTTTGTAATTTTCTTTAATAAAATTTTCTTTCAATAAATTTTCTGCAGCAAGCCAGCCAAGCTTGCTAAGGTTATCCATTTTATAAAACTTTGGATATTTTATTTCAAGATTGTCATAAGCTGCAAGTAAAAATTCCGGCAAATTTGCATGCTTGTTTTCAAATACTTTTTTATTGTTTTTGTAAACAACATGGTCGTTAATAACGCAACTGGAAGTGATATAGATATTCGGCAAAATTTTTTATAAAAAATTATTAACTGGTAACTTTTGTTTTCTTCAAACTGTCGCGGTACTCAATCATCGACGACAATTTGTACAATGCATTGTGATGAAATTTCACATAAGGATTATTTAAATCCCAAACATAACCTGCAAGCACGGAACAAATCTGGCTCTTAATAAATGCATCCTGATCTTCTGCAAAGAAAATCGTATCAAGCGTTCCATCATACCAATTGGTAACGTAAGAACGAAAAGTATTAACGCCCTGCATCATCGGTTCTGTATAATCTTTCACCCAATCAACATCTTCGCCTTTTAATTTTTTAACAACAAGATTTCCTGCCATCTGGCTGGAAACCGTTGCCAGCGTAACTCCTGAAGAAAAAACCGGATCAAGAAATTCAGTAACATTTCCTGTTAATACAAATCCATCTCCATAAAATTTTTCAGTTGTGCTCGACCATGATTGTAAAACTTTTGTTTCAAAAACAAACTCAACATCTTTAAAGCGTTCGCTTAAATATGGTTCATCGGCTATTAATGCGCGCAATTGTTCATCAAGCGTTCCTTTATATTGATCAAAAAATTCGGGATTGCCAACAAAACCAAGAGAAGTAATTCCGTTTGAAAAAGGAATAATCCAAACCCAAACACCTTTTTTATGAACCACAATTGTAATACGGTTTGGTTCATCAGACATCGCGCGGTTTACATCAACTGTGTGTGTAAAAATTGCTTTGCGCGGCGGAAGGTTTGAAGGTTTATCCATATTAAACAACTTCGGAATCACGCGCCCATAACCACTTCCATCAATAATAAAACGCGCTTCAATTTGTGATTTATTTCCATTAATATCTTCAACAGTTGTTACAGAATCTGATCCATTAAATTCGATTGCAGTCACTGAAGTTTCATAATGAACAGGCACACCCATTTTTTCAACTGTGTCGGCTAATGTTTTATCAAACTCTCCGCGAGGCACTTGCCATGTCCAGTTCCATCCAGGTGTAAATTGATCAGCAAAAAAGTAATCACAAATTTTTCCATTCTTCACGAACTTGGCGCCAAACTTTTCCTGGAAACCTTTTGCCTTCACAGCATCAAGAAAACCCGCTTCAGTCAAGGCTTCCATGCAACGTGGCAATAAACTTTCGCCAATAACAAAGCGCGGAAATTTTTGTTTCTCCACAATTTTAACTTTGTATCCCGCTTTATTAACGATAGAAGCAGCAACAGTTCCCGCAGGCCCGGCGCCGATAACCAGTACGTCTACTTTTTCTGTGTTCATGTTATTAATCTTAAATACTTGAAAAATTTTTCGTCAATGGTGAATGGTTAATGGTGAATAATGAATAATAATAAATTGACCATTCACCATTGACCATTCACCTTTCTGCATTTCAACAAAGTCTGGCTCAAGCCAATATTATCTTTTTGTTCCACAATTTCAAATCCTGCTTTTGTTATACAAGGTAAAAAAGTTTCGGCACTATACATTTGGCTGTTGCCATTTGCAAGCGCAGTAAAATAGATGGATGTTTGATGCAAACAAAAAGCCGCGATTTCAAATTTCTGCCGATCCCAAAATGGTTCAAGAATAAAAACAAAACCATTTTCATCCAGCGCATCATAACATCTTTTTAATATCGAAACAATTTCATCTTCAGAAAAACAATCCAAAAACTGGCTCATCCAAATCGCATCGTGCCCTTTTGGAAAACTTTGTTTTTCATCCAAAACATTTACTGTTTTAAATGATATACGATCACTCAATCCCAATTGTTCAACTCTTTCTTTCGCCACTTTTAATGGGCCAGGCAAATCCATAATTGTTATATGAACATCCGGATTATATTTTGCAGAAGCAATTGCCCATTTTCCCGTGTTGCCGCCAATCTCCAGCAAATTTTTAATATTGTTTTTATACACATGCGGAAGCACTTTCGGAAATGCATCGTCAGAAAAATAATGATCAAAATTGAACCAGCTTTTCTGAATATTTTCCGGCAGTTGCGAAACGCCTTCATAAATCGTTGGCCAGTTTCCGAGTTCTTTCATGCCCGCAGCTTTGCCGGTTTCAATACTTTCTTCCAAATGAAACAAACCTTTATAACAAACATCATTTACAAAATCCATATTCACAATCGTTAATGGATCATGCAAAATAAAATGCCCCGTTTTTGTAATCGTGTATTTATGATTATTAATAATCACCAAACCCATGCTCAGCCCAGATTCCAACAACACACGAACACCATAAACCGACAACTTTTTTTGCGCTGCAATTTCTTCAAGCGTTAATCCTTCATCGCCGCTGTCTTCAATAATTTCTAAAATACCAAAGTTGCGCAACGCTTTCGCCACTTGAAAAATTACTGGCCCAAATGCAATCCATTGCGCCGTTTCCTTCGCTTCTAACGCCTTTGTTTTATCTGTCGAAAAAAAATTCATGCAATAAATTCTTTAAAATGAAAACGCTTTTAAGTATGAACTATAAGCTATGAAGTATTATTTTTTAAATTTCATACTTTATAGTTCATAAGTTATACTTTGGTAAAAATCAACGCCGCGTTGCAACCACCAAATCCCGATGCTGTTTTTAAAAAATTTTTTGAAATTTTCGGCTGTAAAATACTGCAAATATTTAATGATTTCGACACGCCGGATTTTGTAAAACCTTTCGTCGGCAAAACAATATTTTCCTTCAACGATTGCATGGAAACAATTGATTCTATTAATCCCGCAGCGCCCAATGTATGTCCGTAATTTCCTTTCAAACTATTAACAGGCACGGTTTCCATGCCAGCGAGTGAAATGGCTTTCGCTTCCATTTCATCATTATAAATTGTTGCTGTTCCATGCGCAGAAATAAAATCAATATCTGTTGAAGAAAGATTTGATTGTTTCAACGCTTTATTAATCGCCAGAAATAATTCTTCACCCGTTCGTGATGGACCTGAAATATGGTTTGCATCATTGCTTACAGAACCTGCAACTAATTTTATATTACCACTATATTTTTTATTGGAAGAAAGAATAACCGTTGCTGCAGCTTCGCCCAAAGTAATGCCATCACGATCTTCATCAAAAGGCTTGCACGGAGATTTACTAATCGCCATAAAAGATTGAAAACCCGAAAATATAAATTGTGTAATTACATCGCAACCGGCAACAATTGCATTTTCATATTCGCCAGATTGTATTAATCGCATTCCAGTCAAAAGCGCCAGCAGCCCTGAGATACACGCGTTTGATATTATTATCGGTTTATTAATGTGATGAAAATATTCAGCAATTAATTTTGCAGAATGGTGCAATGAAACTCTTTCTGTTAATGATTCAGAAAATTTTTCAGTTTCAATCAAACTGATATTTCCTTTGGTGGAAGAAATGATTAATACCGTTTTTTTATCGGCAATATTAATATCTGTTTTTTTCAACGCTTCATTAATAGAAGCGATTATTAATGATTCAAATTTTGTGTAAGAAACTTTGTTATCATTATTTAAAAACAAATTTTCATTGGTAATAAGCGATGCGTAAAAAGGCGTTTTTGATAATGCATTATTATCATGTAAAGCAATCCCCGATTGGCCATTTATTAACTTCTTAAAATTTTCTGCAGTTGTAAAACCAAGCGGGGATATAATATTATCTGAAGCAATAAAAATCGGTTCCATCATTACAATACATGTTTCTTTTTCCAATGCTCAAAAAAAACAGGGTTCGTTAATTGCAAAACGGAATTTGTTTTATCTAAAAAAACCTGCACCGTAGAACCTGTTGCAACAAGTTCATTTGTTTCTGCATTAAACAAACGGTAACTGAATTTTAGTTTCGCAGCTTCGCAGGGATTATATTGCGTTTCAACAATCACACGTTCGCCGTAACGCACCGATCTTTTATAATCGCATTGAATTTGCACAATCGGAACCACAAAACCTTCTTTATAAAAATCGAGATAACGAATGCCATACTTTTCTCCAAACGATTCCCTGCCATCTTCAAAATAACGGATATAATGGCCGTGCCACACAATTCCTAAAGGGTCTGCTTCATTAAACCGTACTAAAATTTCTGTTCGATCGTTTAATTTTTTATGCATAATTGTTTTCAGAAAAACAACAATTTAGTTGTTGTATTTCATTTTCCACTCACTGTATTTTTTCTTTTGAATTTCTTCAATTATTTCTTTAAAAGGAATTGCCCAGGTATTGCGAAAGCCAATAGCCATGCCGGTTTTAGCTTCCATCCTTTCTGTCATTAATACTTTTTTTGATTTCATATCTACAAGGGTAACCCAAATTGCTGCGTTTTTTCCAGACTTGCTCATGGCTTCCATTACAAATAATAATCCAACTCCTTTTTTATCAGTTAAGTCAAGCCCTTTAACAACAGATTCAATATCCGAAGCCTGCAAACGGTGAAAATCACTTGTGTTAGTTGACTTAATATCTTCTGCATTTATTTTTTCATTTACTTTTTGAACCGGTCCCAAATCGTGATCGATATAACTTTTATGGAACG
>JABDAZ010000003.1 GCA_013288945.1 Bacteroidota bacterium
GTTGACTGATGCATTCAAAGAAAAAAATCAAACAAAAATTTTGCGCTACAGCGCTGAAATTGGCCACTACATTGCAGATGCGCATGTTCCTTTGCATACTTCTACAAATCATAACGGGCAACTAACAAACCAAATTGGCATCCATGCATTTTGGGAATCGCGCGTGCCTGAGTTGTTGGCTGATAAAGAATGGGATTTTTTTATTGGCAAAGCCGAATACATTAATAACACGAGTGATTTTATTTGGAAAAGAATTTTAGAAAGCGCTGCAGAAGCTGATACAGTTTTAAAATTTGAAAAAGAATTAAGCAATCATTTTCCAAAAGACCAGCAGTTTGCTTTTGAAGAAAAAAATGGAATTGTAGTAAAACAATATTCAAGCGCTTACACAAAAACGTACAATAAAAAAATAAACAATATGGTTGAGCGAAGAATGCGCCAATCCATTTATGCAGTTGCATGTTTTTGGTACACAGCATGGGTAAATGCAGGCCAGCCGGACCTTTCAAAGCTTATTAATAAAGATTTTACAGAAGCGGAATTAAAAGAAATTGATAACCTAAACCTGCAATGGAAAAACGGAAACATCAAAGGCAGAGAGGAGTAAGTATGAAGTTTGAACTATAAACTATGAAGTCTTTTATATTATCTTACGCTACCTAATTTTAAGCTAACAGCTAACAGCTAACAGCTAACAGCTCATACTTCATAGTTCATACTTCTTTCCTAACTTGCAACTCCATTATTAATAAAAACTTTTATCGTGATTCATAATTTTAATTCTGGGCCAAGTATTTTGCCTAAAGAAGTTTTTAAAGAAGCCAGCGAAGCGATTATTAATTTCAACAATACGGGTTTATCTATTTTAGAAATCGGCCATCGTACTTCGCTTTTTCAGGCTGTGCTTGATGAAGCTATTGCTACATTAAAAGAGTTGATGCAACTTGATGATGGACATGAAATTTTGTTTTTGCATGGTGGCGCATCCACGCAATTTTTCCAGGTGCCGATGAATTTATTAAATGAAAATGAAACCGCTGCATATCTCGATTGTGGCACTTGGGGAACTAAAGCTATTAAAGAAGCAAAATTGTATGGCAATGTTGAGGTGGTTGCTTCTTCAAAGGATAAAAATTATACGTACATACCAAAAAATTATACCATTCCATCCAACGCAAAATATTTTCATTATACAACTAACAACACAATTGAAGGAACAGAAATGCTGGATATTCCACAAACAAATATTCCATTAATCGCAGATATGAGCAGTGATATTTTAAGTCATGTTATGGATTTTAATCGCTTCGATTTAATCTATGCAGGCGCGCAAAAAAATATCGGCGCAGCAGGCGTAAATATTGTTGTTGTAAAAAAAGATATACTCGGAAAAGTTTCGCGCAAATTGCCAACGATGATGGATTACCGCAGCCATATTGAAAACGGATCAATGCTAAACACGCCGCCGGTTTTTGCAGTGTATGTTTGCATGCTTACGTTGCGCTGGTTGAAACAACAAGGCGGCGTTAGCGCAATTGAAAAGATTAATAATATAAAAGCAAAATTGCTGTATGATACGTTAGATAGTTTACCCATTTTTCGTGCAACAGTTGCGAAAGAAGATCGCAGCAAAATGAATGTTGTTTTTGTAATTGATGATGAAAATTTGGAAAAAGAATTTTTAGCAAGTTGCAAAGAAAATGGAATGGTTGCCATTAAAGGTCACCGCAGCGTTGGTGGTTTTCGCGCAAGTTTATACAATGCCTTGCCATTATCAAGCGTGCAGGCATTAACGGATTTGATGAAAGATTTTGCAAATAAAAAAGGATGATTTAAAAATTAATTATGGCTATTATAAAACCGTTCAAAGCACTTCGACCAAAAACAGATCTTGCAAAACAAGTTGCATCAAAACCTTATGATGTATTGAATTCTGAAGAAGCAAAGATTGAAGCTGCAGGAAATGAAAATTCATTTTTGCATATCACAAAATCTGAAATCGATTTGCCTGCAGATATTGATACGCACAGCCAGCATGTGTATGATAAAGCAAAAGAAAATTTACACAACTTTATTAATAAATCAATTTTATTCAGCGAAGAAAAAGATTGTTTTTATATCTACACATTAATAATGAATGGCAAAAGCCAAACCGGTTTGGTTTGTGTAAGTGCTGTTGATGATTATGAAAATGGCATTATTAAAAAACACGAATTAACAAGGCCCGATAAAGAATTGGATCGCATCACGCACATGAAAACTATTGGCGCGCAAACAGGAAATGTTTTTCTCGCGTATCAAACAAATGAACGCTTAAATAAAGAAATTGAAGACTGGAAAGCAAGCCATGTTCCGGATTATGATTTTATTGCGGATGACAAAGTGCAGCATATTTTGTGGGTTGTTAATGATGATGCAACCAACGATCGCATAACAAAAAATTTCGCGGAGCATGTTCCCTTCACATACATTGCAGATGGACATCACCGCGCGGCCTCTGCAGCAAAAGTGCGTAAAGAATTTGGCGATAATAAAAATGAAAATGCCGATTATTTTTTGACAACATTATTTCCATCCAATCAATTAAGCATACTCGATTATAACCGTGTGGTGAAAGATTTAAACGGAATGAATGATGAAGAATTTATTAATAAACTTGATGAAGATTTCGTCGTTGAAAAAATTGACAAAGCATTTCATCCAACGCAGTTTCATGAATTTGGAATGTTTATTAATGGCAATTGGTATAAATTAATTGCTAAAGAAAATTCATTTTCAATTGATCCGATTGGCGTGCTTGATGTTTCTATTCTTCAAAAAAATATTTTAGAAAAATTATTGGGTATAAAAGATCAGCGCACAGATAAACGCATCGATTTTATTGGTGGCATCCGCGGGCTTGGTGAACTCGAAAAACGCGTTAACAGCGGAGAGATGAAAGCCGCCTTCAGCCTGTATCCTGTAAGCATTGAACAATTGTTTGCGACTGCCGACAGCGGAAATATTATGCCGCCAAAAAGTACCTGGTTTGAACCGAAATTAAGAGACGGATTATTAACGCACTTGATAAATTAATTTTTGATTTTATAAAAAACATTACACAAAACCATGAAGGTTTGCAACGCAAAATTATACATGATGATATAGACCGTTACTGTATAAAACAAAAATTTTAAATAAGTACATAACCAAACTTTAACCATTACCGCTTTGCCACTAAACGCAATCCTTTAACTTTGCCGCTTATGAAACGATTAATAATTCTTCTTACTTTATTTATCACGATAAATTTTTCATTGCGCGCGCAGCAGCAGGATGTAAAAGCGATGCAGGAAACTGCCAAAACTTTTACGCGTGATGGCGATTATGCAAATGCCATTATTGTTTTAAACAATGCATTAAAACAAGATCCGAACAACCTGGAAGTTTTGAAAGATCTTTCTTTTACTTATTATCTTCAAAAAGATTATCCGAAAGCGCTGAACACCGCGCGGCCACTGGCTGAGCGAAGTGATGCAGATGTACAGTCTTACCAAATTCTTGGCATGATTTATAAAGCAACAGATGCAAGAAAAGATTGTGAGAAAATGTATAAAGATGCTTTAAAAAAATATCCGAAAAGCGGCGTTTTATATAACGAATATGGCGAAGTGCTTGGCACAAAAACCGGCGATGATGCGATTAAACTTTGGGAAAAAGGAATTGAATCCGATCCCGGTTTTTCCGGCAATTATTCCAATGCGTGTAAATATTATTATTCAAAACAAAATTTTGCATGGAGCATTATTTACGGAGAAATTTTTGTGAATATAGAAAGCTACAGCAAACGCACGAGTGAAATAAAAGATTTGGTTGAAGATGGTTACAAACAACTTTTTTCCAACATAGAAGCACAGAAAAAAAAGGAAGCAAAAAATGCTTTTATAAGTGCATTTTTAACTACACTTTCCAGTGAATCTTCATCCATTTCGCAAGGTATTACGGCGCAAACTTTATCTGTTTTGCGCGCAAGGTTTGTGCCTGACTGGTTCGAAAAATATGCCGCAAAATTTCCATTTCGCCTTTTTGATTATCAGCAGCAATTAATAAAATCAGGAATGTTTAATGCATACAATCAATGGCTTTTTGGCGAAGCAGATAATTCGCAAACCTTTGAAACATGGGCCGGCACTCATGCTGAAGAATATAAAAAATTTACTGCTTTCCAAAACGGCCGCATTTTCAAATTGCCGGAAGGCCAATATTACCAGTCGCATTAACAAAGCGTTTCATTTATTTGAAGTGATTTATTTTTTACATAATTTAAATTTCGTAGTTTAATCGCTGCAAGTAATTGTTTGCGGAATAACCATGTTTCTATATTTATAATACCAGCTTTAGTTTTTCATAGCATCATCGTTGCGTCGCAATCCTTTCACCGGCAGATTATTAATTGAGCTTTTTATTAATAGCAAAAACGTTTCATGACAAATCCTAAACGATTGTTTGATTGCATTAATTATCAGTTAGAAAAATTTCCAAAACAAGATATGCTTGCCGGCAAAGAAAACGGCCAATGGAAAACGTATTCTACCAAAGAAATCCTTGATAATGTAAACAGCCTTACTGCCGGCCTTTTGCAACTTGGCGTTTCGGGAAATGATATGACGACGGAGAGCCGCGATAAAATTGCCATCATTTCAAACAACCGGCCAGAATGGTTAATTGCAGATATGGCTGTGCAGCAGTCCGGCGCCATTCTCGTTCCCGTTTATCCAACAACAAGCAACAGCGAAATTGAATTTATTTTTAATGATGCATCTGTAAAATATGTTTTTGTAAGCAGTGCAGAATTGCTCGAAAAAATAAAAAGCCTGCAAATAAATATTCCTTCTTTAAAAAATATTTTTACGTTTAATGAAATTGCCGGCGCCGATCACTGGAGTAAATTATTAATCCCTTTTAATAATGACTGGGCTGAAAAAACAGAAGCCGCAAAACAAAAAGTTGGCGAACATGATTTGGCAACCATCATCTACACATCAGGCACCACGGGCATTCCAAAGGGCGTGATGCTGAGCCACTGCAATATTGTAAGCTGCATTTTTTTATCAAAAGAAAGTTTTCCTTTTGAAGATAACCCGACACATAAAGCTTTAAGTTTTTTACCGCTTAATCATATTTTCGAAAAAGTAGTGAGCTATGTTTATATGTTCAGCGGCTACAGTATTTATTTTGCAGAAAGCCTCGATACTATTGTTGTGAATTTGCAGGAACTGCATCCGGATATTTTTACAACCGTTCCGCGCCTGCTTGAAAAAGTGTATGAACGCATCATGGCGAAAGGTTCTGAGCAAACCGGCATTAAAAGAAAATTATTTTTCTGGGCCGTGAACCTTGGAAAAAAATATGACAACAGAAAAAATTTGGGCGTCTTTTACAACATGCAACTTGCCATCGCCAATAAATTAATTTTTAATAAATGGAGAGATGCGCTTGGTGGAAATATTAAAACCATTGTAACCGGCGGCGCCGCTTGCCAGGAAAGATTAATGCGCATTTTTAACGCAGCAAAAATTCCTTTGTATGAAGGTTACGGGCCAACGGAAAATTCTCCTGTAATTTCTATTAATGGCCGCGCGCCGGGCCGCTCCAAATATGGCACAGTTGGCCCAGTTATTAAAGGCGTTGAATTGAAATTAGAAGAAGACGGAGAAATTTGCGTAAAGGGCCCAACCGTGATGGTTGGCTATTATAAACGCCCGGATTTAACTGCGGAAACAATTATTAATGGCTGGTTGCACACAGGCGATATCGGTGCTTTTGAAGATGAAATTTTTCTGCGCATTACGGATCGTAAAAAAGAATTGTTTAAAACCAGCGGCGGAAAATATGTTGCGCCAATGGCCATTGAAAACAAATTAAAAGAATCGCGTTTTATAGAACAACTCATTATCGTTGGGCCTGAAAGAAAATTTGTTGGCGCATTAATCGTTCCTTCTTTTATAAATTTAAAAGAATGGTGCAAGCAAAATAATATTGAATTCACAACAAATAATGAAATGATTCATCATCCTGAAGTGGTGAAATTTTATAACAATATTATTGAAACATACAACCATAATTTCAATCACGTTGAACAAATAAAAAAGTTTGAATTGCTACCGCAGGAATGGAGCATCGAAAGCGGCGAAATGACGCCAAAACTGAGCCTCAAGCGCAAAATAATTATGGAAAAAATACAAAGATGCGATTGACAGAATTTATGTGTGAGCTTGGCTTTATTAAAAGAAAACGTCATTCATTTTGAAGAAAAATATTTATTATAAATATGTATTTTCTTTTCATAAAAATAATTTCTCTTGCCTTATTAATAACAGCCTGCGTTATCTTTGATAACAATGGAATCAGCAGAAATCATTGCGGCAGTTATTAATAAAATTCCTCACCAGCCGCCTTTTCGTTTTATTGATGAAATAACTTATCTTGATGATAAGCGTATTGAAGGAAATTTTTTTTTAAAGCAGGATGCAGATTTTTATAAAGGCCATTTCCCCGGTTTTCCTGTAACGCCGGGCGTATTACTTACAGAAATAATGGCGCAAATTGGTATGGTTGCTTTTGGAATTTACCTGATGATGCACGCTGGCGAAACGGCCTTCACAAACATGATAACCTTACTTACGGAAACAAATATCAAATTCAAAAAACAAGTATTGCCGGGACAAAAAGTTTTTGTTCATTCAGAAAAAATATTTTTTCGCCATGGCAAATTGCATTGCAATATTTCATTAAAAGATAAGGAAAATAATTTGCTTTGTTTTGGCAACATGAGTGGTATGCTTTTTATAAAAAAATAATTTTCGAAAAAAAATAATGAAGCGTGTAGTTATAACCGGCCTCGGAGTGGTAGCGCCCAATGGAATAAATATTCCGCAGTTTACACATGCTATAAAAAATGGCATCAGCGGGCTTCATTTTTTGCAGGAACTCAAAGATGGATTAATGGGTTGTTGCGTGGCTGGTGTTCCGGTAGCTTTTGATGATGCAATTTTAAAACCTTATTTAAGCCCTGGTGCATTTAAAAGTTTACGCAGCACAACCGTAAAATACGCGCTGGCAGCGGCTATTGAAGCATGGACGAATGCCGATCTATCAATTAATAATAATGAAGTTGATTATGAAACAGGTTGCGTATTTGGCAACGGTGTTTGCGATGTTGACCATATGCGTTACGCCATTCAATTTTATGAAAACAATGAAGTTCAAAAATTAGGCGTTCGCCATATTGAGCAATTAATGACCAGTGGCGCGAGTGCTTATATTGGTGGCATGTTTGGTTTGGGCAACCAAGTGACTGCGAATAGCAGCGCATGCAGCACAGGCACAGAAGCTGTGGTGATGGCGTATGAAAAAATAAAAACAGGCAATGCAAAACGTATGATAGCTGGCAGTTGCGAAGCAAGCAGCAAATATATTTGGGGCGTGTTTGATGCAATGCGTGTGCTCAACAGAAATTTTAATGATGATCCGAAAGGCGCAAGCAGGCCGATGAGTGTTGACAGTGCAGGCTTTGTTCACGGTAGTGGCGCAGGCGCATTAATACTGGAAGATTTAGAAACTGCGCTTGAAAGAAATGCAATTATTTATGGTGAAATTATTAGTGGCTTTGTAAACAGCGGCGGCCAACGCAATTGCGGAAGCATGACTGCGCCTGCTTCTGCGGGCGTTCGCGCATGTATTGAAACCACGATTAAAAATGCGAATATTAATGCAAATGAGATCGATTTAATTTGCGGCCATCTTACTGGAACTGGCGCCGATAAAATGGAAATTGCAAACTGGGCTGCAGCGCTTAATCGTAAGGGAAATGATTTTCCTTTTATTAATACTACCAAATCATTAACGGGGCATTGCATCAGTGCAACAGGTTCTATAGAATGTGTTGCTGCGCTGTTACAACTGCATGAAAATTTTATTCAGCCGAATATGAATTGCGAAAATATTCAACCGGAAATTTTAGAAATTATTAATGAAGATTGCATTGTAAAAAAGCCGATGAATAAAACAATCAATACAATAATAAAAGCCAATTTTGGTTTTGGTGATGTAAACAGTTGCGTTATTTTTAAAAAATATAATCAATAATAAATTATGGAAAGAGCTGTATTGCTGGAAGATTTAAAATCATTAATGGGCGAATATATGCATGATGATGACAAAGCAAAACTCGCAACCATTAACGACGATACTGATTTTGTAAATGATTTAAATATGGATTCCATAGATATGGTTGACGTTGTTATTAAAGCCGAAAATAAATATGGCATCGAAATAAAAAATGAAACCATCGTAAAATTAAATACCGTTGGCAAATGCTTAGATGTAGTGCAGGAGCGGCTTGCAGAGAAAGGTTTATAATAAAAATTTTGCGACTTAATTTGCTGAAATTATTTCTTTAGAAATTTCAGCCATTTTTTCTGTTATAAAATAATTTGCCGGTAAATTTTTTTCCTGTTTTTCTTTTGAAAAAATAATTGTTGTTTTCTTTTCTTTATTAAAATGATCAATGAATTCAATTTGTGTGTTCATTTCTTTGCCGGAAATAATTTCATATTTGGTAAACACAATTGTTTTATACAATTTTTCGGAGCTTAAATAAATTTCTTCTTTCAGCGGCTGATTGCTTTTTTTATCTATCCACAAATTTATTTTCTTGTAAGAAATATCATTTGCGTTTGCATGCAATTGAAAAAAATAAATTTCTTTCTTTTCATTATTAATAATTTTTGCAGAGTCAAGTGCATAATCTTTTGTCCAGTTTAATTTTGCGATATCAATGAAAGAAACAGAGCCTGATAGCCGCTGCAGTGGCGTAATCTTCATTGGTTGCGCGGTCGATTTTATATATAAAAACATATCATTGTTTTGCAACAATAATAAATTTCCCTTTTGCGATAACGGTTCATCGCAGGCAACAAGCACTTTATTATTATCAAAGAAAAGATGATAAACAGCGTTCGCATTTTTTTCGTTACCAACATCATTTATAGTTGCATACATCGACATCTGTTGCCACGGCATTCGTTTTAATTCTGCCTGGCGAAGTATTTCGTTAGCATTTATTTTTGTTTGTGCATGTAAAATAAATGGTGCGATTAATAACAGCATTAATCTTATAAATAATCTCATCTTTAAAAATATTTTTCTGGTACACGATTAATATTATTTCAAAAAACTTCGCACAAAATCTGTCATCTGTCATCAGTCAACAGTCATCTTTTTTGAATCCAAATTCTAACTATGATCAAGCGATTCAACAATGGAAAATCTTTTAATAATTATTAAAGAAGAAAAACTTGAAACAGTTATTGCCGCAATAATTCCTACAGCTATTAATGGATGAAACCAAGTGGCAGCGTACACTTGCAGCGTATAAGGCCGGCTCATCCCGGGAACGGGCGGCATAATAATATGCAATGCATTAATAATTTGCGAGATAATTAATTGCGCAACCATGCCAATAAAAACACCAATTACACCAATTAAAAAAGCTTCGAGCATAAACATGGAAGTAATGTTTTTTGTGCTCAAACCAATGGCTTTTAATGTGCCGATTTCGCGGATTCTTTCCATCGTTGTCATGTTCATAATATTCCAGCAACTGAGTAAAACAATTACTAAAATAATAGTGCCCATAAAAATAAAAATGATATTAAAAATGTCGCGAATAGAAATATAAAATGCAGCTTGTTCACTCCACGGAATTAATTTTAAATTTTTTGTAGCATTATTTTTAGCAAGATTTAATTGCAGCGTTTTTATTTTATTATCAAACTGTTTCCTGTTTTTAAACATTATAGAAAGCAAACTTATTTTATCGGTATTAATCAATTTTTGCGCGATAGTAATGTTAGTTAATAAATAATATTTATCCGTTTCACTAACGCCGGTCGACATAATTCCGAGCAGCTCAACATCAGTCGCATTAATAGCGCCATCAACAGTTGTGCTGTACATCATCATCATGTCGCCAACCTTTGCGTGCAAAGAATTTGCAAGTGTTTTGCCTAAAATAATTCCCGGCTTTCCATTTTGCAAAGGCAATAATTGCTGATCCAATTTCAGCTTCGGATTAATGGCAGATAAGCCTGACCACAATTTCATTTCTTTTTCTGCATCAATTCCAAAACCTTTAAAAGGCACCGATCTTTCGCCGTTAGAAATCAATCCGCCAAATTCAATTCGAGGCAACACATAATCAACATCGTCATCCTTTTTTATTTCATTCATTAATGCATTCACATTACTAATACCAAATTCCATCGTCCGTTGTTCGGATTGTTCTATCATTCGGTTATCAAAAACTTGCACATGGCCAGAGCCGCTTGATCCGCCGAAACCATTGCGGATAGTGAGTTCCTGCAAACTATAAATTGAAAAACTATAATAACCGATGGCAACACTCAACGCAGCGCAACCGGAAGCGGCAATTAATATTGCGAAAAAAGAACGGCGTTTATTACGGAATAAATTTCTGTAAGCAAGTTTTAAAAGCTTGCTGAAATTTCTCCATTGGTGCGCGTTGTTATTTTGCATAGTTGTATCGTTGGTCGATGGCCGATGATTGATGGCCGAATAAATATTTAATTGTGTATTTTTTTATTAATAAAATTTATAAAAAAAATGATTTGGCCAACAGCCATCGCTTATCATTAATGATTCACACATTAACAACCTTTCCATCCTGCATAAATAATTTTGTTTTTGCATGATCAATAATCATCTGATCATGCGATGCGAGAACAATTGTTACACCCAATTCATCATTCAATTCTCTTAATAATTCTATTATTGCAATAGCATTTTTTCTATCAAGGCTTGCGGTTGGTTCATCAGCAATTATTAATGATGGGTTTCCCGCCAAAGCGCGTGCTATGGCTAATCTTTGTCGTTGGCCGCCGCTAAGGTTTGCAGGTTTTTGATGCATTTTATCTGCAATGCCCATGCGCTGTAAAAATTTTTCGGCAAGATCTTTTATTGTCTTTTCATCGTATCCTTTAAATAATAATGGCAGTTCAATATTTTCAAACGCAGTTAAAACAGGTATTAAATTAAACGACTGAAAAATGAAACCAATATTTTGTAAACGCAGGTGATTAAGCTTTTCCAGCGGCGTATCTGTAATTTCTTTTTCTTCAAAAAAAACTTTGCCTGCAGATGGTTTATCGATGCAGCCAATGATATTTAATAATGTTGTTTTGCCACTGCCCGAAGGGCCGGCCAAAACAACAAAATCATTTTTATTAATTTGAAAATTTAAATTATCAAGCGCACTTATTTCGGTTTTGCCCAAATAGTATTTTCTGGAAATATTTTGTAACTGAACCAGCGGAATTGATGATGACATTCGGATTGATTAATGAACGAGCGGCAGTAAGATAAAAAAATATTCAGTAACATTAAAAAGAACTATCGTTCATTAATAATGTTACGCAATACAACGTTCAAATCTTTTATTTTCCGATCAAAAAAACAACTTAATTTTCGCTATTAATAAATCTTAAAAAAATGGAAAAAAAATTACAGGGACAAATTGCAATTATTACCGGAGCGAGTTCAGGAATTGGCGCCGGTGTATCAAAAATATTGGCGCTGGCTGGCGCAACAGTTATTATCAATCATCCGGTTGATGCCACGAAACCCGCTGCTGAAGCGGTTTTAACAGATATTAAAAATGCCGGCGGCAATGGAATTACTTATCAATGCGATGTAAGTAAAGAAGATGAAGTAATTAAAATGTTTGCTGATGTGATTGCGCAATTTGGCACTGTTGATATATTAATAAACAACGCCGGTTTGCAACGCGATTCTTCTTTTGCAGAGATGACGCTCGCGCAGTGGAACACGGTTATTGGTGTAAACTTAACCGGACAATTTTTGTGCGCGCGTGAAGCTGTTAAAGAATTTTTGCGTCGCGGCGTTGTTCCGGAAAGATCGAAAGCTGCGGGAAAAATTATTTGTATGAGCAGTGTACACGAAGTGATTCCTTGGGGCGGGCATGCAAACTATGCTGCGAGCAAAGGCGGCATTATGCTGATGATGAAAAGTATTGCGCAGGAATATGCAGGTAAAAAAATCCGCATTAATAGCATTTGTCCGGGTGCTATACAAACGCCTATTAATAAAGCTGCGTGGGAAACGCCTGAAGCGTTGCAATCATTATTAACGCTGGTTCCTTATGGAAGAATTGGGCAGCCAGATGATATTGGCAACGCCGCAGTTTGGCTTGCAAGTGATGACAGTGATTATGTAACAGGCATTTCTTTATTTGTTGATGGCGGCATGACGTTGTATCCGGGATTTAGTACGAATGGATGATGTTTGGCTATTAGCTGTTAGCCGTTAGCTGTTGGCTTTTAGCTAATGGCTAATAGCTAACGGCTAACAGCAAAATCACTGCTCATTACAGCACTCCCGTACAAGTGTGCGACGCAACGGATGCTCAATTATTAATCAACTGATGGCTACAAAAAAATTTAATGAATAAAGAACAAGAGCGTTTACAAAATAAAGATTGGAAAAAATGGGGGCCTTATGTTAGCGATCGCCAATGGGGAACGGTGCGTGAAGATTATAGTGAAGATGGCGAACCTTGGCTGAGTACAACGCATGACATGGCGCGCAGTAAAGCCTGGCGCTGGGGCGAAGATGGCATTGGTGGAATTTGCGATGATAAACAACGGTTATGTTTTGCAATTGCTTTGTGGAATAAAAAAGATCCGATTATTAAAGAACGTTTATTCGGGCTTACAAGTTTGGAAGGAAACCATGGTGAAGATGTGAAGGAGTTGTATTATTATTTAGATTCATCGCCCACACATTCTTATATGAAGATGTTGTATAAATATCCTCAAACAGAATTTCCGTATAAATTATTGGTTGATGAAAATCATCGCAGAACTAGGCTGGACGCAGAGTTTGAGCTGATGGACACGGGCATTTTTAACAGCAATAAATATTTTGATGTATTTATAGAATATGCAAAAGCAGATGAAAATGATTTGCTTATTAAGATAACAATTAATAACCGCGGCGATGAAGATGCATCATTAAACGTGATGCCGACATTGTGGTTTCGCAACACATGGGCGTGGGGTTATGACGATTATAAACCGAATTTATTTCCATCAAACAACAGTAATATTTTTATTGAACACCGGCTTGGTGAATTTATTATGCATGTGAATGAGCATGCGCCAATTCTTTTTTGTGATAATGAAACGAACACAAAAAAATTATACGGCGTTGATAAAGTTGGATATTTTAAAGATGGCATTAATGAGTTTATTACGCACGGAAATAGCAATGCGATTAATGTAAACCAGCGCGGAACCAAAGCTGCGCTTAACTATGATATTAATATAAAAGCAGGTGGTACAAAAACAATCCGCTTGCGGATGGAACCAAATAATAATGTAAATCCGTTTACAGATTTTGATGCTATTTTTTCTGCGCGCATTAATGAAACAAATTCTTTTTATAATGATTTGCAAACAGGCATTAAAAGTGATGAAGAAAAAATGATACAGCGCCAGGCTTTTGCAGGAATGCTTTGGTGCAAACAATTTTATAATTACAATATTAATCAGTGGCTCACAGGTGATCCATCTCAACCGCCGCCGCCTGCTTCACGATTAAAAGGACGCAATGCAGAATGGCGCACGCTGAATAATGAAGACATCATTTCTATGCCGGATAAATGGGAATATCCCTGGTATGCCGCGTGGGATCTGGCTTTTCATTGCATCAGCTTTTCATTAATAGATCCTGATTTTGCAAAAAAACAATTGACATTATTAACGCGCGAATGGTACATGCATCCCAACGGTCAACTACCAGCATACGAATGGAAATTTAGTGATACCAATCCGCCAGTGCATGCATGGGCCGCGTGGCGTTTGTATGAAATTGATAAACGTAATAATAATGAAAAAGGTGACACAGCTTTTTTAGAAACTATTTTTCATAAGCTGTTGTTGAATTTTACATGGTGGGTAAATCAAAAAGATGCAGAAGGAAATAATATTTTTGAAGGCGGATTTTTAGGAATGGATAATATTGGTTTGTTTGATCGCAGCAGCGCACAACTGCCAACTGGCGGGCATCTTGAACAAGCCGATGGCACAAGCTGGATGGCGATGTATTCATTAAATTTAATGCGCATTGCATTGGAGCTTGCAAAAACAAATCCTGTTTACCAGGATATGGCTACAAAATTTTTCGAGCATTTTTTATATATCGCAGATGCAATGGCGAGCATGGGCGTAGATGGAATTGGTTTGTGGGATGACATTGATGAATTTTATTATGATGCATTAAAATTGCCCGACGCAGAAACAATAAAATTGAAAATACATTCAATGGTTGGATTAATACCATTGTTTGCAGTGGAAGTTTTGGATGATGAACTGATGCAATCTCAACCACAATTTGTAGCACGCTTGAGATGGTTTTTAGATAACCGGCCAGACCTTGCAAGCCTGGTTTCGCGCTGGCATGAAAAAGGAATGGAAGAAAAACATTTACTATCATTATTGCGCGGGCACCGGATGAAAATGATATTAAAACGCATGCTGGATGAAACAGAATTTTTAAGTGAGTTTGGCGTGCGCGCACTATCAAAATTTCATGAAAATAATCCGTATGAGTTTTATGTTGATGGAAAAGTATTAAGCGTAAAATATGCGCCGGCAGAATCTCCCATTCCATTATTCGGTGGAAATTCCAACTGGCGCGGACCGATTTGGATGCCTGTAAATTTTTTGATTATAGAATCGCTGGAACGATTTTATCATTATTATGGAGATGATTTTAAAGTAGAATATCCAACCAACTCAGGGCAATATTTATCATTGAATGAAATTGGAACAGAGCTTTCAAAAAGATTAATAAAATTATTTTTGCGCGATGAAAATGGCCGCAGGCCTGTGTTTGGTGATAATGATAAATTGCAAACCGATCCTGATTTTAATAACTACATTTTGTTTCACGAATATTTTAATGGCGATAATGGCAAAGGCCTTGGTGCTTCACATCAAACTGGCTGGACAGGATTAATCGCAAAACTATTGCAACCAAGAAGGCCAATAAATACTGCATCAAATGATGTAAAAACAGAAATATAATGCATGGTTTCAGCGTTATCATTTTCAACAAAAAATATTTTTTAGCTTATTAATAAATTATGCAGGCCATTATTGAAAATATAAAATTATTATTTGCATCATACAGCAACAGTGCTATAAATTCCATTGAAAAAATTCCGCAATCAGGAAGCAACAGAATTTATTTTCGCATTAATACAAATGAAAAAACGTTTATTGCTACTTACAATAATAATATTAAGGAGAATAAAACTTTTATCAATTTCAGCAAACATTTTTATGCAGCCGGTTGCCCGGTTCCTGAAATTTATGGAGTGAATGAAAACAATACAATCTACATCCAGCAAGACTTTGGCGATATTTCTTTATTAAACAAGTTAGAAGAAAATAACTTTAATGATTATGTATTTTCTCTTTTTCAAAAAAGTTTAAAAGCGCTTGCGCACTTGCAAATTAAAGGTGATAATAACCTTGATTACAATTGGAGCATCACGTCAAAAGAATTTGGCAAGCAGGCAATTCTCAGCGACTTGTTATATTTTAAATATTATTTTTTAGACACTTTACAAATTCCATACGATAAAGAAAAGCTGATTGATGATTTTGAATCATTAAGCAATTACTTAACTTTTTCTGATCATAAATATTTTATGTTCCGCGATTTTCAAAGCAGGAATATTATGATTGAAAATGAAGAAGTACATTTTATAGATTTCCAGGGCGGCATGAAAGGTGCGTTGCAATACGATGTTGCATCGATGCTTTGGCAGGCAAAAGCAGGATTAAGCGATGAATGGAAAAATAATTTATTGCATTATTATATAAGCTGCGCAGAAGATGAATTGCAAACAACAATTGATCGTTCACGTTTTGTAAGTCAATATAACGGATATGTATTAATAAGATTATTACAGGTGCTTGGCGCATATGGTTTTCGTGGATTGTTTGAAAGAAAAGCACATTTTTTAACAAGCATTCCGTTAGGATTAAAAAACCTGAAAGGGTTTTTACCGCAGAAAAATATCGATTTGAATTTACCTGAATTTGAAAGATTATTAAACCTGATTGTTGAGGATGAAATTATAAAACGTTTTGAACCATTGAGCGCAAATGAACAAACGCCGCTTGTTGTAAACATTAATAGTTTTTCCTTTAAAAAAAGTTTGCCTGTTGATGAAAGCGGCAATGGTGGCGGATTTATATTCGATTGCAGAAGTATTTTAAATCCTGGCCGCGTGGAAGAATTTAAAAAACAAACTGGCCGCGATAAAGGTGTAAAAGATTTTTTAGAACAACAAACGAAAATGCCCGATTATTTAAACAGCGTTTTTGATATTACGGATATTGCTGTGGAAGATTATATAAAACGCGATTTTAAAAATTTGCAAATAAGTTTCGGATGCACCGGCGGACAACATAGAAGCGTATACGCCGCTGATGCATTAGCAAGGCATTTAAAAAATAAATTTAAAGTAAAAATAAATCTGCACCACATAGAACAGGAAGCAAAAAATTGGAAAAACTGATTAATAGGTATGAGGTATAAACTATAAAGTATATTGTGTTCGCAAAATTACTTCATACTTCATACTTCATACTTCATACTTCATACTTTCTACTTTATAGTTCATACTTCATTCTTAACTTTGTTCTTTTTTTTGAGCAATGTATTATCTCGTTTACGGATTATTGTATTTATTATCACTGTTGCCAATGCGCGCTTTGTATATTATTGCAGATGGCGCTTACCTGTTTGTATATTACATCATGCGCTACAGGAAAAATATTGTAATGAAAAATCTTGCCATTGCATTTCCTGAAAAAACAATTGAGCAACGTATTATTATTGCCAAAGAATTTTATAAAAATTTTGCCGATAATTTTATTGAATCAATAAAATTGGTGTCTGCATCAAACTCATTTCTTACCAAACATTTTATTATTGATAACCCCGAGCTTATTAATAATTATTATAAACAAGGCAGAAAATGCCAATTGCATTTGGGCCATAATTTTAATTGGGAACTTGCAAATATTACGATGCCTTATTGCGTGGATTACCAATTTATGGTTGTGTATATGCCGATAGAAAATGAAATATTCAACCGCATTTTTTTAAAGATAAGATCGCGCACCGGCACCAAATTGTTATCAGCAAAAAAATTAAGCCGTGAGATAATGCAATACAGAAATTCGCAGTATATGCTTACACTTGTTGCAGACCAGGCGCCGGCAAAAATTTCAAGTTCGTATTGGTTATACTTTTTTAATCAGCCAACGCCATTTATGCAAACGCCGGAAAAAGGCGCGCGCATTGCTGACATTCCGGTTTTGTTTGCCAATTTATATAAAACAAAAAGAGGTTTTTATCGTGCAAGATTAGAAGTGTTATCAGACAATCCTGCTCGATTACCCGAAGGCGAACTCACGCGCCGCTATATTTATAATTTAGAAAAAACACTCCGCCAACACCCATCCATGTGGCTTTGGACGCACCGAAGATGGAAACACACTTGGAGCGCGGACAATTTAAAATTGTGGATTGACGAAAAGGAACCGCCGCAAGGTTAGTGCGGCGAAATTTTACTTTAATAAAAAGCAATCAATAATGTTTTAGTTAAAAACTAGTATTAAATGATATTACATTATTATTGCTTAGTTTGGTGTTAATAAAACTATTTTGACTCGAGTACCATGTGTACCTTATTCCAAAGGATTTTACTAGTTGAAAACCGAATGTAAAAGACCATAGATTAAAAGATTTTCTCTGACTTCCATCTAATCCAAGTTCATTCATAAAAATTGAATTTCCCCATGTTTGTGAATATGACGCCTCCGCGCTAAAACTAAGCTTATTATCTAAGGTCGTTAAACTTAAAATATTATATATACCAACTCCTGTGTAAGTACAAAAAAGACTAGAATCGTTAATGTCTGCCGAAATTTTGGGATTAAATAAGGATTGAAATTTGACCAATTGATTGTATGAATGAATATAAAGTATAGGAAATTTTAATTGCAGCATTAAATTACCACCACCAGCTGCAAGTAAAGAGGTTGTATTTGCAGAACCTGCCTTTGCTTTAGAAGTACTATCAGTTTTGGGAAGATTAAAAAAAGTACTCAACTCTATTCTTAATGGTCCAAAATAGTTAGTGAAGATTTCAGAATGTAATAATACATTTTGAGAACCTTGATTATAGAATACATTCCAGTTTTGAAAAGTATAAAAATTTTTTTGATCAATGGTATCATTATTTATTTTTCCTGAATCTGAAATAATGCCATCACCAAAAAAATATTTTGCTGACTGCGTAGATATGGCTGGAAATAAAGTAAAATATTTTGTCGACTTATACGCTTCTTTAAGTTGAATTTTAAATAAATGAAAACTATCAATTTTCCCTTTAATACTTAATACAGAATCTGCTGCCTTTTTCAAATTTATAAGTGCAAATTGTTTGAATACCGTAATTTTTAATTTGTTATAATAAAAAATTGAATCACCAATTGTTTTAAGTAAATATCTGATTGATTTTGTTGAATATAATCTTTCAATGCTATCTTTTTTTAATTGCAGCCCTTTAACTATAAATGATTCATTCGAAGTAAGTTTTTTGTGACCCAAACTATCAATCTTTGAAATTGAATCTTTAATAATATTTAATTGTTTATTTGCAGGCGATTTAAAATTGAAATAAGCAGGCGCGTTAAAATTTCTAAATTTAATATTGCTTACAGGTTGTGAAAAAGCTGTAAAACTTATAAAAACAAATCCTATAAAAAATATAATTATTTTATTACTATTCGCATGAAAATGCTTTTCCATAATAGTTAACTTTTGAAATCGCCTACTCTAAAATCCCGTTTTCGGCTTCGCGGGTTTACCTGTCAATTAATATTTGTTTACAATCAAATCCTTTATATCCGATGTATATATTTATTAATAAAGAAATCATAAGGAGTGAAAAATGATTAGCGCGGCTATGGAAAATTTTTTGAAGAAAATATTTTTCATTAATAAAAAATCAGCTTGCATTTTTTATAATAGATGATGAATCTGATGATTCTATTTCATCCAATAAATCAAATCCAACTTTTTCTTCTACCAGTTGAGCATAATATCCTTTGTCATCAAGACTTTCAGGTAAGTGGGTTAAGAAAGGGCTGTTT
Organism: Bacteroidota bacterium; assembly: GCA_013288945.1. Taxonomy (GTDB): domain Bacteria; phylum Bacteroidota; class Bacteroidia; order Chitinophagales; family Chitinophagaceae; genus Puia. The sequence goes on from JABDAZ010000003.1 coordinate 19,320, forward strand.
GTTTTTTTCAAATACTTTTTATCGCATAAAAACAAAACAAGTCGGTTTCTTTTTTCACCATTGATTAATATGAAAGATTCTGTATAAATCCTGAAGCCGTAGCGCAGGTAAAGCGGAAGCAGTTTGTCATCACATGTTATAAAGCAAAGCCTGGTGCCAACTTCGAGGCCGCCGAGATAAGTGGCCAACATCATTTCATGCGCAAGTGTGGAGCGGCGATATTCTTTATCAACCATTAATCTGTTTACAATTGCCATTTTATGATGGCCAATATATTTTTCAAATTCACTGAACTTAAAAAAATTATAGTCCGTATTTGTAAACGGGCCTTCAGCGCCTCTTTGTCCTCGTATTGTTGCAACAATATTTTTATCTGCGATAGCATAATAGAGTTTGCTGTACTTATCTGCATCATCAAACAGCATTTTATTTTGATGGTCAGCAGGTATATGAAGCTTGTTGAATTCTTCCATATAAATGCTATAGCGAAAACAATAAATAGCTTCGCGTTGCTGCTGCGTTGTTGCAGTTTGTATATGATATTGCATGCGGTTACAATTAAAAAATTTACAGTGCGTAGGTTTATTAATGCATGTTGTACACATAGGAGTTATATTAAAACTGCTTTGTGTAATTGTGTTGCTGTATGATTATACATATTGCGGTACAAATGCAATGTGCATTCTGCTGCATACTCACACCATGCCCATTCGTAAGGTGTTAATGGTGCATATTTCAGCACATCTAAAATATCATGACTGTGCCCTTTGTCCAATTCGCCGTGAAGTAAAAAGAAAGACATTTGTTCGCGGGATAAATTCAATTGCTGTGCAGCTTTGGCGCCGTATTCTATCCCCAGTTGCCCGCTTAATCCTTCGAGCACAAAAGCCATTGCAAGCCGCGCCACAGGTTGTTTGTGTGCGAGATACATCGCAAAAGAAATATAGGATTGCGTATGAAAAGATGGAAATATTTCACGCGGATCAGGACCACCAAAACCAGTGTCACGAAGGTTTTGTACAATCCATTTCCAGTGATCCTGTTCTTCTTCTGCATGATGAAAAAGATATTCCCTGATTTTAAAATACCTGTTATCGCACATTACACCTGCAAGTGCAAATGAAGTTGAACTTGTATATACTTGGTGAAAAAGCGTGTTTAATAAACAATGAAAATGTTCCAGTTCAATTTCATTGTTATCTATTAAATCAATAATTGCATTATGTTTCGAAAAATTTTCAACACATTGAATGGCTTTTTTAGAAAATTTTTCAAAATTGCTTTCGGGATTTTTGAGAGAAATATTTTCTACCAAATCGTAATTCATAAACAGAAGTTTTTAAAATGAAATATTAATTGTTTTGGATAATGCTTAAAGATTAATGCTATTTGATCTGTGCAGCCAAAAACTAATTTGCTTTTGCTGACATAAAATTGAAGAAGATTAAAAATGCAGGAAAGCGTTTTTTAGCGGAAGTTGAGACGGTGTTTTAACGGTATTAATAAAAGAAAACACGGTTTTGATGATTGGCTCATTTTTGAGAGGAAATTTATTTTTAGCTTTAGTTGAAATATTCATTCATCCCTTAAACTCAACTAAAATGAAACAGAACTTATTTGTACTTAATGTATTCACCGCATTTCTTTTTTCTATTACTAGTTGTAAGGATAACTCTAGTAAGCTAACAAAAGAAGATTCAACAAATATTGGCAATATTTTATTGAAAAATCGAAAATTAAAACATACACATACTTTTGAAAGACTTGAACATAATTTTATACCACCCCAAAAAATTGGTGATCCTGATAGCATAAAAAATATGATTACCTGTTATAAAAAATACCCTTTAATATTCGATCCTAACACTAATGCAAATACAGAATATTTTCTATTGGATTCAAATGATTGGGACGAACTTATAAAAATACACAAACAAACTCCTATAAAATCACTTAAATTTCAGTTAGGTATAAAAAACTATAATGAAGTAAACAGTGATGAAGAAGACCCAATTTATACTATAATGACATTTTCTATTGATAAAAAAAGTGGTCAAAGTAGCATAACTGCATATGATTATGCTTGTCCGTGCCCTGGATCAAAGTGTTGTCCTTTATAATTCTAGAAAATATGGCCTATTAATTATTTAAATGAGCTCATTATTATTAATAATTTATTTGGGAGTCATTTTTCTTACTAGTTTAATCGGAGTTATAAAATTTAGGTATTTAACCACTCCAATTAAACTAGTAATTATCTTTCTTTTTATAACATTTATTAGTGAATCCACTGCAACGTTTTTTTCATTTATAAGAAAAAACAATTCGTCCGTTTATCATTTTTATGTAATTATATCATTTGCCTTTTACTCTTTAATATATTTTTCTTTACTTAAAACTATTAAACTGAGATTTAGTTTTCTACTCATGCCTCTGGCATTTTTCCTTTTTTGTTTTTTAAATTCATTTTTTTTCCAAAAGCTGAATAATTTTCCTTCAATAAATATTACAATTTCAAATGTGGCATTGGTTGCTTTCAGCCTTATTTATTTTAAATATTCAATTGATAAAAACCCATTTGATTCTTTAAGAAAGAATAGTTTTTTCTGGTTCAATACATCCAATTTAATTTATTTTACCATTCAGATATTTATTTGGGGTATTATGAATTATCTTATAAAAAACGGAATAGATGTAGATCCTCTTGTTAGTTTTGCTCTTATTATTTCTATTCTTTACTATTTTGCTATTGGCAAAGTTATTTTGATGGATAAAAAATAAAACCAAAAAATCTAAAATGAGATCTACAAAAACAGATATCTACTTTTTAATATTCTGTTCAATAATTCTTTTTTCTTCTTTCATAGTTTTCATTTTAATATTTTTTAATCATTATAGAAAAAAACAAAGATTAAATTTTACGGAAAAAGAAAATATGAAATCTACTTTTCAACAAATCCTCCTCCAATCCCAACTCGAAATCCAAGAACAAACACTTAAAAACATTTCCGAAGAAATACATGATAATATCGGCCAGGTGTTGAGTTTGGCGAAACTACATCTGGGTACAATGGATAAAAATAATCCGGTGTTGCTGGAGGAAAAAATACAGGATTCAAAATATCTGGTTGGAAAGGCAATTCAGGATTTGCGCCATTTGTCGCATAGCATGAATACGGATTATATTAATGAAATGGGTTTGCCCGGCGCATTGGAATATGAACTTAACATGATTGGTAAATCGGGTTTGTATGAAACTGTTTTTTTTATAGAAGGAACTGTTCAAAAATTGGATAAACAAAAAGAACTCATTCTTTTTCGTATTGTTCAGGAAGTGTTAAATAATATTATCAAACATGCAAAGGCGAAAAATATTTCTTTATTAATAAATTATCAAGGCGATCAAATTGAAGTGATTATTAATGATGATGGCGACGGCTTTGATCTTACGCCGGTTCAGCAGAATGAAAATAATAATTTTGGGCTTGGTATAAAAAATATGCATAATCGTGCAAAGCTTATCAATTCAATATTTGCTATTGAAAGTACACTTGGAAAAGGAACAACAGTTACGCTTACAATTCCATATACAATAGCTAAAACTAAAACAACATGATTAATACAAAACCATCTGTGGTACTTGTTGATGATCATATTTTATTGCGCAATGGTTTGGCAAACCTGATACGCAGTTTTGGTGATTATACTGTTTTATTTGAAGCAAATAATGGTAAAAATTTTATGCAACAATTAGATGCAGAAAATTTACCTGACATAATTTTGCTTGATATTAATATGCCTGAAATGGATGGTTATGAAACTGCCTTTTGGTTAAAAGAAAATCATCCGGAAATAAAAGTGCTGGCGCTTTCTATGTATGATAATGACAATGCTATTATAAAAATGTTGAAGAATGGTGCGCGCGGTTATATATTGAAAGATATTGAACCGAACGAACTGAAAGCTGCATTGGATTCTGTTTTTCAAAAAGGTTATTACTATTCTGAAATGATAACTGGAAAATTAATTCACAGCATTAATACATCGGATAGTAATCAGCAAAAAATAAAAAATTCAGTAACACTTAATGATCGCGAAATTGCTTTTTTAAAATTGGTCTGTACAGAAATGACTTACAAAGAAATTGCTGACAGCATGTTTCTCAGTCCGCGAACAATTGATGGTTACCGCGATAATTTATTTGAAAAATTACAAGTGAAAACCCGCGTTGGCCTTGTAATGTATGCGATTAGAAATACAATCGTAAACTTATAAGAATGATAGAAGCTATATAATATGAAGTAATTATCATTCTAAATTAATAGTATACCTCATACTTAATTAAGCACACTCGCATCTTTCACAACTTCAACGTTTGGTTGTTCTTTTATTGCAGTCCAGCCGCCAACTACGTTGCGTAAATTATGTATTCCTTGACGTTTGAATAATGATGTGGCAATTATGCTTCGGTAACCCCCAGCGCAATGAACATACACGTTGTGGTGATCATCAATATTTGCCATGCTTGCAGGATCGGTCAAATCATTTAAAGGAATGTTTATCGCGCCGCTCAAATGTCCATCTGCAAATTCTGTTTCGCGGCGAACATCAACCACAATTATATTTTCATCAAAAGGCAAATCCATCATCAACTCATCGGCTTCTACATCTATAATCAAATCAATTGGGTTGCCGTCGGATTTCCATTTTTCAAAACTTCCATCTAAATAACCTTTCATTTTATCAAAGCCAACTCTTGCCAAACGTACGGCGCTTTCTTTTTCTTTTCCGGGTTCGGTAACCAAAACCATTGGCTTATCAAATGGCAATAAACTTCCGGCCCATTCTGCAAAACGGCCATCTAAACCAATACTTATTGAACCTGGAATATAGCCTTGTGTAAACTCTGCAGAATTTCTTGTGTCGAGCAACAACATATCATCCTGTTTCATTAATTCTTTAAATTCTTCTGTTGTTAATGCCTTCAAACCCTTTTCCAGCACGTCTTCCAGGCTATCGTATCCTTCTTTATTAATCTTGGCATTAATAGGAAAATAAGTTGGTGGCGCAGATAAACCGCCGGTTAATACCTTAATAAATTCTTCTTTTGTTTGCGGTTGCAAAGCATAGTTTGTTCTCATTTCTTCCGCAATTGTGCTGGAAGTATCAGGGCCCAAATTTTTTCCACAATTGCTTCCGGGGCCATGTGCGGGATAAACGATTACATCGCCCGGCAATGAAATTATTTTTTGTTGCAGTGAATCAAACAACATTCCTGCAAGTTCTTCTTTGGTTAAATTTCCGCTGCTTAAATCGGGCCTTCCAACATCGCCGACAAATAAAGTATCGCCGGTAAAAATTGCGTACGGTTTTTTATTTTCATCTTTTAATAAATAGCAGGAAGATTCAATTGTATGTCCCGGCGTATGCAAAACTTCAATAGTTATTTCGCCTATTTTAAAAACTTCGCCGTCTGTTGCTTTATGAATTGGAAAATTGGTTTCTGTTGAGGGTCCGTAAACAATTGGCGCGCCAGTAGCTTTGCTCAAATCTAAATGGCCGCTTACAAAATCTGCATGAAAATGTGTTTCAAAAATATATTTTATCGTTGCGTTGTTATCTTTTGCAAGTTGCAGGTAAGCATCAATATCGCGCAGTGGATCAATAATAACTGCTTCCCCATTGCTTTCTATATAATAAGCGGCTTCGCTCAGGCAGCCGGTATATAATTGTTTAATAACCATGTTCCTTAATTTATGGCAAAGTTAGGCAAAAAAATAGAGGGAGAAAGTCGTGAAACTTTCTCCCTCAAATAGGTTGAAACAGTCAGGGTTTAATAGAAAATTAATTGATCAAATCTTCCACACAATGCATAATGTGTGAAAGGCGATCAGTATTGATGGTATAAAAAATAAACTTACCATCGCGTTCTGTTTTTACAATGCCGGCGCGGCGCAAAATGGCAAGGTGCTGCGACGCGACAGATTGTTCCAAACGCAACTGAACGTAAATTTCTGTAACCGTCATTTTTTTATTTTCATCGAGCAAGCGGATAATTTGCTGACGGAGTTTATGGTTTAATGCGCGTAATATTAACCCGCCTTTTTTCAGGTTAATAAAATCCACTTTTACAGGTGCACCCTGTAATCCGTCTGCATTTACAACCATCGAATAATTGCTTGTAGTTAGAGTCATGTTTAAAAAATGCTTTACAAAATTTAAAAAAGTTGAACAAACAAATTTAGCTTCTCAATATGTAAAAGGAAGCCATATCAACTTATATGTGATGATATACTCATTTTTTGGTATGAATGTAAAATTCCTTGGTATAAACGGGTTCACTGTAAACTATGTCGGTGAATTGGTTATTAATAAATTTTTTATAGGATAAATTTCCAAGATATTCGGTGAGTACGTGTATATCTGTAAAGAAATCGTCCGCTAATTTAGAAATGGCCTGCCATTTTTTACTTCCATTTCCAAAAAAAATAATTTTGTGCGATTTTAATTCTTCAGAAAAACTGTTTTCATCAAGCACCATTGCCGTTGGCGAAATAATTTCATCGAGATTATTATTGTAAAGAGCGGTAAAAACTTCCATGCGGCGCGCATCAATCATCGGGCAAAATAAAATAGCATCATCAGTATTTTTTTCCTTCGCTCCAAAAGCCATTACCTGCAAAGTATTTTCTGTTATTAATGGAATTTGTAACGCATAACACAAGCCTTTTGCAGTTGCCATACTTACGCGCAAACCAGTGTAAGAACCAGGGCCGGAAGTAATTGCAACCGCACTTAAATCTTTCATCGCGTTTCCTGAATCGCGCATTATCTTTTCAATGGCAACATGCAACCACGCAGCGTGATCTTTCTGATCATTATTTTCCATTAATAATAATTTTTTTCCTTCTTTACAAAGGCAAATACTTGCGGCTTCTGTGGATGTATCTATATTTAATATTAATGGCATCAAAAAAGTTTCTTTACTAATATTATTTTTAAGGATGAATTTTATTAATAAGATTTCAACCTTATCAAAACTTACTGCAAAGAAAAACTATTTACAGATACAACTAAGCTTCTCCATAACTCTCAACTTTTATATACTTTTGCGCGATGGAAAAAAAGATTATTAATACCCCGAACGCGCCCGAGCCAATTGGCCCTTACAACCAGGCTGTGTTTGCAGGCAATTTATTATTTGTATCAGGACAAGTTGCCATTAACCCTGCAACCGGGAATGTAGATGCAAAAGATATTTTTGAAGAAACGCACCAGGTAATGCATAACCTGAAAGCAATTTTGTCGGAAGCAAAAATGGATTTTAGCAATATTGTTAAGACAACTATTTTTTTAAGTGATATGAATTTGTTTGCAACGATTAATGAGATTTATGGAAAATATTTCAGCGGCGATTTTCCTGCGCGCGAAACCGTTGCTGTGAAAGGATTACCGAAGAATGTAAATATTGAAATTAGTGTGATTGCATCAAAGTGAGAAATGAGCAGATAGCAGGCAGAAGACAGAAATGTTATTGTTTAAGATTTTTCTTCTATATTCTACCTTCTGTCTTCTCACTTCTATCTCCATACTTCTCTTTCCTTAAAAAAATTACTTCAACACGCCCAGCTCCTTGCCCACTTTTGTAAATGCGGCAATTGCTTTATCCAAATGTTCCTGTTCGTGCGCAGCGCTCAGTTGCACCCTTATTCTTGCCAAACCTTTTGCAACAACAGGAAAGAAAAATCCGATTACATAAATATTTTCTTCCAATAATTTCGCCGCAAAATTTTGTGCAATCACTGCATCATACAACATTATCGGAACGATTGGATGATCACCGGGTTTTATATCAAAACCAGCTTCTGTCATTTTACTGCGAAAATATTTTGTATTGTATTCCAGCTTATCGCGCAGTTCCGTTGTTTCGCTAAGCATATCCAGCACGGCTATTGACGCACCAACAATTGATGGCGCCAAACTATTTGAAAATAAATATGGCCGGCTTCTCTGGCGAAGCATTTCGATAATTTCTTTTTTTCCACTTGTAAAACCGCCACTGGCGCCGCCTAGCGCTTTACCGAGTGTTCCGGTAATGATATCAATTTTTCCCATTACGCCTCTATATTCGTGCGTGCCTCTTCCTGTTTTTCCTAAAAAGCCTGAGGAGTGGCATTCATCAATCATTACTATTGCATCATATTTATCTGCGAGTGCACAAATTTTGTCCAATTGTGCAATCGTTCCATCCATACTAAATGAACCATCTGTAACAATAATCCGGCTGCGCAAATGTGCGCTTTCTTTCAGCTTCGCCTCCAAATCTTCCATATTGTTATGCTCGTAACGAAAACGTTGTGCTTTGCACAAACGAACGCCATCAATAATAGATGCATGATTTAATGCATCGCTTATTATTGCATCCTGTTCATTAAACAATGGCTCAAACACGCCGCCGTTTGCGTCAAAAGCTGCGGCATATAATATAGTATCTTCTGTTCCGAGAAAGGTTGAAATTTTTTGCTCGAGTTCTTTATGTATATCCTGCGTTCCGCAAATAAAACGCACGCTGCTTAATCCGTATCCACGTTCGTCAATTACTTTATGTGCAGCTTCAATTACTTTTGCATGAGATGAAAGGCCGAGATAATTATTCGCACAAAAATTCAATACAGTTTTACCATTAACGGTTATCTCTGCGCCTTGATCGCTGCTGATGATGCGTTCAGTTTTAAACAAGCCGGAAGCCTTGATTTCACTCACTTCTGCGCCAATGCGTTCTGCAAATTTGTTGTTCATTTTTAAAAAAATTTAGAACGCCAAAGATAAGCACTGATTAATAACGCAAATATTTTCTGAAACAACGAAAAGGCCGCTAACAAACTTTTATATATTAAAAAATCAATATTCTGTAACATTTTTGAATTATCTTCGTCTTATAAAGAGAAAATATTTCTCATGAAATTTAAAATGTTTGTCAGGTTTCTTGCTTTTGTTCTGCTTGTTTCAGCAAGCCTTACATTCATTTCATATACGCATTCCAAAGTTTCTTCTGCAAATAAAAAAGAATGTATAGATGGCCAGAAATGCTGTCAGAAAAAAGTACAAACCGAATTTATTTTGTGGGAATCTATCTCCCGCAATTTGTTAGGCAACAACAGCTAAGCAAAAATTTTTCTTTTAATTTTCATCTTTCTTTTTCTTATTGTAACATTATTAATGCTGGCGCGTATTAATATTATCAAAACAAAAGAAATAAATTTTACCCGGATAGATCCTGTATATGACTGAAAGAGAATACAATGAATGTGTAACCAATTGCGCGGACAACGTGTTCAGGTTTATTGTAAAAAACCTGCGGCACGAAGAAGATGCGCGCGATGTTGTGCAATCTGCTTTTGAAAAATTATGGCGCAACAGGCACGAAGTTGATAACGCAAAAAGCAAGTCGTATTTATTTACAATCGCTTATCATCAAATGATTGATCATATAAGAAAAGTGAAACGGATTTCTTTAAAAGAAAATTTTAATGACGAAGTAAAAGTGTACGATAAGCCAGCGCATAATTTAAAAAAAGTATTGGAAGAAGCATTATCAAGATTGAACGAAACACAACGATCACTTGTATTGCTGAAAGATTATGAAGGATATTCGTATGAAGAAATCGGGCAGATAACCGGGTTAAATGAAAGCCAGGTAAAAGTGTATTTGCACCGCGCGCGGATTATATTAAAAAATTATTTAGTGAAGCCGGAAAATGTATTGTGATATGATTACAAGAAATAATTACGAAGAATATTTTATGCTGTATGCAGACAATGAATTGTCTGTTGCAGAAAAAAAAGCTGTGGAAACATTTGTAATTCAAAACCCTGATTTGGAAAAGGAATTATTAATGCTGACGCAAACTATTTTGAAACCTGATACTACAATCATTTTTGAAAATAAAAGTTTGTTGATGAAACAAACTTTTGGCGATTCTATTATTAATATCAATAATTACGAAGAATATTTTTTACTGTATACAGATAATGAACTTGACAAAGCTGCGCGAAAAGACGTTGAATTATTTGCTAATAATAATCCATCATTAAAAGAAGAATTAAATATTTTATCACAAACAAAATTGGTTGCCGACACAAAAATTATTTTTGAAGGAAAAGAAATTTTATACAAAAAAGAAAAAGATGATAAAGCTGTTCCTGTAATATGGTGGCGGATTGCAGCGGCTGCAGCCGTTTTATTATTGCTTGGATTTTTTATTATTAATAACAAGTTTCATGCTGCGCAATCATTTGTAAAAACAGAAATTAAAAAAACAAATTCAACTGCAAATAATCCAGCGGTTGTTAATGTACGAGTTATTAATAAAAATAAAAAAGAAGATAGTATTGTAACGTCTTCAACCCTTGCTTCGTTAGATAATACAGAAGCTGCAATAAGTAAAAAGGAAAAAATAAAAAATAAAAAAGCAGTTGATTTGATTGTTGATAATTCAACTAGAAAAGAAAATATTAATCCGGTAAAAAAACAAACAAACAATTTACCTGTTGAAAATAATTTGATTGAAGTTCCAAAAAATCAAATTGCAAAAGTGGATGATAATAATACGAAAGTTGAAACAGCAGAAAGTAATAAAATAAATACGCCTTTAAATACAATTGTTCCTAAAGTTGATAAAACTGTTGCTGCAGTAGCAGATAAAAATGATGGAAATAATTATATTAACCAGGCTTTGCAAACAAGCAACAATACAAATCCGGATGATGTATTTTATGTAGCCAACACTTCTTCCAAAAAAAGTAAACTGCGTGGAATTTTTAGAAAAGTATCCCGTGTTTTTGACAAAACTGCCAATGCTGATAATGATGATAAGCATGGCGTTTTAATCGGGAGTTTTCAAATCGCATTAAAATAATTCAATTAAAAAAATTATGAAAAAGAGAATTTTACTTCCGGCATTAATATGCCTGTCACTGGCAAGTTTTGCACAAACAGACACAACGAAAAAAACTCCTGTTGATACCATTCACGTTGGCAACATGGTTATTGTAAAAAGCGGAAACGCAGACACAGGCGATGGTACAGAGGTCACCATTAAACACGGCCATCATTATTACAAGCCTTCAAACATAAGCACCAACTGGCTTATAGTGGATTTAGGTTTTACAAATTATAATGATAAAACAAATTACAGTTCTGCAACTGCACAGGCATTTGCGCCGGGCTCAACAAAAGACTGGTTTAATTTGCGTAGCGGAAAATCAGTTGATGTAAACATCTGGTTATTTATGCAGCGGCTAAATCTTATCAGCCATGTTGTAAATTTAAAATATGGTTTGGGTGTTGAGTTAAATAATTACCGTTATAATTCTCCTTTGGTTTATACAGAAAATCCTGCAACAATTGTTGCGTATGATAATGTGCGCCATTTTAAAAAAGATAAACTTGCGGCTGATTATGTAACGGTTCCGTTAATGCTCAACTTTAATTTTACACCACATCGCAAAGAAGGTTTTGGATTGAGTGTTGGTGCAAGCGCAGGATATTTATATTCTTCCCGGCAAAAAATAATTACGGCTGAAGATGGCAAGAAAAAAACACATGACGATTATGATTTGAACCCTTGGAAAATTTCATGGATTGGAGAATTACAATTGGGCCCAATAAAATTATATGGTTCTTATGCAACGCAAAGCATGTTTAAAAAAGATGGATTGGATCAAACGCCATATACAGTAGGAATACGATTGAGTAACTGGTAACATTCCTTTTTTTATAAAATATTTTTACATTTTTTCTTGCAAAAAAATGGTAGTAAACCGCGGTAAAAATACCGCGGTTTTATTTTTTGTGTTTAATAAATCGTTAAAAAGAATTCACATGAAAAATATTATCGTGTGGCATAGCGTTTGAGCTTATAGCAAAATGGAAAATACAATGGGTGTAAAAAAAATATTTCTTTTCAGCCTGCTCGCCCTCAGTTTATTTTCTTTTAAGGATAATAATTTAAGGCACGCACATAAAAATTTCTCCAGGCATAAATTAGAAAGCGATGTGTATATCATCGTTATAAAATCTGCATACGAATTGCAAGTGTATGATAAAGAAGGCTGGTACGCCACTTACCCGGTTGTTTTTGGCAGCAAATCTTTAGACGATAAAATGGTGGAAGGCGATAGAAAAACGCCGGAAGGAACGTTTCATATTTTATCAAAACGCCCGCATGAAAAATGGGATAAAATGATGGATCTCGATTTTCCTACAAAAGTTGATATTGAAAAATTTAATGCGCGCAAAGCAAAAGGATTAATACCAAAAACTGCCAAAATCGGCAGTGGCATTGCCATTCACGGCACCTGGCAACATGATGAACATGTAATTGATTTATTTCAAAACTGGACCAATGGATGTATTTCTTTAAAAAATGAAGACGTGGATGAATTGTATGCGCTGATTCCTGTTGGAACAAAAGTTATTATTAAACGATAATTTTATTAATAACTATTCTGATAAAAAATTGCTGATTGATTGCCTCCATTTTTCATGTTCCATTTTGTATAAAGATTCATGATGAGCGCTTTCGTAAATAACCAACTTTTTATTTGTTGATGAAAGATTATTATAAATACAATCAATTTCACTTTTTGTAACACGATTATCTTTTGCGCCCCATTGCAATAAAACCGGACAAGTAATTTGCTTCGCATATTCGCACGGATTATAATTAAAAGCCCAGAAACCTTGCTCCACGCCGCCCCAAAAAGTTAATAATGTTGAGAAAGGTTGTTCAGGTAAATTTAATGTGCGCATCCGTCCTTTTACGGCTTGTATTAATGAACCGAAAGGCATTTCCAAAATTAATTTATTTGGTTTCACATCATCATAATCATGCATCGCTTTTATAATGGTTGAAGCGCCGAGTGAAATTCCCCAGAGAATAATATTTTTTTCTCCTTTTTGCTTAATAAAATCATACGCCAGTTTTACATCTTCTGATTCTCTATAACCAATGGTACAAACATTTCCTTCGCTTGCGCCATGCGCGCGGAAATCAATTAAAAAAACATTATAACCAATTGAATGCATATAACCACTTTCATGCAACAATGCAGATTTGCTGCTTCCATGCCCGTGAAATAAAATAACTGTTCCTTTATTTTTTGTATTAATAAAATACCAGCCTTGTAATTTGAGGTTATTTTTTGTTGTGAGATAAACAGTTTCAAACGCAGAGTCCGGCTGAATATCGTCCGTTGATTTTGGAAAATTAATTCCGAAGAAAATAACTTTGGCTTTATCCAATGCAGATAAATTTTCGGGCCTTTTTGTTACTTCATTTTTATCGGTGTAAAAATGGGTGAACTTATATGCATGAAAAGCTGCAACAATATTTACTAAAATAAAAAGCGCGATTAATACACGAAAAAGCCTTCTTAAAAATTTCATATTAATAAATAGAATTTTTCTTTTTATACTTTTCCGTTCTTTATTTCTTCCACCACATTTGGATCCAATAATGTAGTTGTGTCTCCCAAATTTTGCGTTTCGCCTTCTGCAATTTTGCGTAAAATGCGGCGCATTATTTTTCCGCTTCTTGTTTTTGGCAAGCCTTTTACAAATTGAATTTTATCTGGCTTTGCAATCGCACCGATGATGCGCGTAACAGTTGCGAGAATATCTTTTTTTGTCAATTTATCATCTTCGCTTTTGCCATTAAAAATTACATACGCATAAATTCCCTGCCCTTTAATATCATGCGGATAACCAACCACGGCACTTTCAACAACACCTGCGTGCATATTAATAGCGTTCTCAACTTCTGCAGTGCCAATTCTGTGGCCGCTAACATTTAACACATCATCAACGCGGCCTGTAATTCTATAATTGCCTTCTTTATCTTTTAATGCGCCATCGCCTGTAAAATATAAATTCGGATATGCGCTGAAATAATTTTTCCGGCAACGTTCATGATCGCCGTATGTTGTTCTCAAAATTCCCGGCCACGGCGCTTTAATACATAAGTTGCCTTTAATAACACCATCTTCATATTCAGTCACTTCTTTTCCTTGCTCATCAACCAATACACATTGAACGCCGGGTAATGGAAGTGTTGCCCAGCTTGGTTTTGCAGGCGTTATTCCTGCGAGGTTTGATATTAATATTCCACCAGTTTCGGTTTGCCACCAGGTATCAACAATCGGGCAATTTTTCTTTCCAACATGTTCATCGTACCAATGCCATGCTTCTTCATTAATCGGTTCGCCAACGGTTCCTAATACTTTTAATGAATCCAGTTTTTTATTTTTTAATGGATCCAAACCAAAACCCATCAAACTTCTGATAGCTGTTGGTGCAGTGTATAAAATATTTACATTGAATTTATCAACCATATCCCAAAACCTTCCTGCATCAGGATATGTTGGAATGCCTTCAAACATTAATGAAGTTGCGCCGGCATTTAGCGGGCCATAAACGATATAACTATGCCCGGTTATCCAGCCAATATCAGCGGTGCAAAAATGAACTTGCCCGGGTTGATATTGAAACACATTTACAAAAGTGTAAGCAGACCAAATCATATAACCAGCAACGGTATGCACAACGCCTTTTGGTTTGCCCGTGCTTCCGCTTGTGTATAAAATAAACAATGGATCTTCTGCATCCATCTCTTCCGCAGGAAAACTCACCACGCCATCTTTTTCAACCTGGCCTTCGGCAAATTCCATTTCATCTTCCCACCAAACATCGCGGCCTTTTATCATGCTCACGGCAGTTCTTGTTCTTGTATAAACGATTACTTTTTTAATTGTTTTGTTTCCTATTAATGCATCATCAATCACGCTTTTTAATGGAATTATTTTTTCACCACGATAAGCGCCATCGCAGGTTACGATAAATGTTGCGCCCGCATCTTCCAGCCTGTCTGCAATACTTTGCGCACTGAAGCCGCCAAAAATTACACTGTGAATTGCACCAATTCTTGCGCAACCTAGAACTGCATAAGCGAGTTCCGGAATCATGCCCATATATATACAAACGCGATCGCCTTTTTTAACGCCGTTGTTTTTTAATACCTGCGCAAACTGGCAAACCCGTTTGTGCAAACGTGCGTACGTAACAGTCCGCACACGTTCTTCAGGATTATTTGGTTCCCAAATGAAAGCTGGTTTATCAGCCATTGTTTCCAAATGTCGATCGATACAATTTTCGGTGATGTTTAATTTGCCGCCGGCAAACCATTCTATTTTTGGTTCGGTAAAATTCCAGTTTAATACTTTGTCCCATTTTTTTTTCCAGAGAAAATTTTCTGCCACTTCTGCCCAAAAAATTTCGGGTTCTTCAATACTTTTTTTATATGCAGATTTATATTCTTCTAAAGATTTGATTTGATATGGGTAATTCATACAGCTTGTTAATTTGAAAATTTGAGACTGTGAAAATATGAAAATGGCTCAATGGCTCAATAGGTGAGCGAATAATAAATTTATTTTTTAAGTCATTAATAAAATCAAACCATTGTTCATTGAGCCATGGAGCAATTTTCACATTTGCTAATTTGCATATTATCAAATTATCTTTAATTACTTTCGCAGTGTAAAGAATTATCCATGTCTATCGAAGTACAAGATCTTATTAAGACTTACGGCGAACAAAAAGCGGTTGATACGATTTCCTTCTCTGTTAATAAAGGCGAGATTGTTGGCTTTCTTGGCCCGAATGGCGCGGGCAAATCCACGACGATGAAAATTATTACAGGTTATCTTTTACAAGATGGCGGCAATGCAATTGTGTGCGGTATTAATGTAAAAGATGAACCATTATTAAGCAAGAAAAAAATTGGTTATTTGCCTGAAGCAAATCCTTTATACTTCGATATGTATGTACGCGAATATTTGGATTTTGTAGCTGATGTGCACGAAGTAAAAAACAAAAAAGATAAAATAGAATCTGTTATAAAAACAGTTGGGTTAACGCCGGAAAGTAAAAAGAAAATCGGGCAATTATCGAAAGGATATAAGCAACGCGTTGGCCTGGCAGCCGCATTAATACACGATCCGGAAGTGTTGATATTGGATGAACCAACAAGTGGTTTGGACCCGAACCAGATTATTGAAATACGTGATGTAATAAAAAATTTGGGTCAGGAAAAAACAGTTTTGTTTTCATCACATATTTTGCAGGAAGTAGAAGCGATTTGTGATCGCGTGATTATTATTAATAAAGGAAGATTGGTTGCTGATGACAAACTCAGCAATTTGCAAAATGCGAATAAAAATAACCATCTCATTTTAGTTGGTTTTAAAGAAACGATTAATAGTTCTTTGCTCGAAAATTTGAAAGAAGTTATTTCTGTTGAACAATTGCAACCAACAAATTGGAAATTGGAAACAACCAATCCTGAATTTGTTCGCAAACAATTAATGGAACTGGTTTTGTTGCATAACCTGAATATTGTTTCTTTGCAAAGCGATAACCAGAGTTTGGAAGATGTGTTCAGGAGTTTGACGGGAGACGTTAAAAATTAGATGTGAACGCTGATGCGAGATTTGAGATACGAGATTTGAGATGCGGGATTTGGCGGAATAAAGAAATAAAAGTACAAGTGTGCGACGCAACTGCTGACGATTAGAATTACAAATGATCACTACAAAAAATTAAATTATAAACTACAACCAATAAAATCATGAGTTACATTGCCGAAGTCCATGCAAGACAAATTTTAGACAGCCGCGGAAACCCAACTGTTGAAGTTGATATTATTACTGATGAAGAAGTGCTTGGCCGCGCAGCTGTGCCAAGTGGCGCCAGCACCGGCATTCACGAAGCAATGGAACTGCGTGACAATGATAAAAAAATCTACCAGGGAAAAGGCGTTTTGAAAGCCGTGAAAAATGTAAATGATATTATTGCTGAAAAAATACTGGGTTTTGAAGTTGCTGATCAGGCTGGGCTTGATGCATTATTAATAGCATTGGATGGCACGCCAAATAAAAGTAAACTCGGTGCAAACGCAATGCTGGCCGTAAGTATGGCTGTTGCAAAAGCTGCCGCGCAGGAAACTGGTTTGCCTTTGTTTCGTTATATCGGCGGAACGAATGCGAAAACATTGCCAATGCCAATGATGAATATTTTAAATGGCGGTGCACATGCTGATAATAAAATTGATTTCCAGGAATTTATGGTGATGCCGGTTGGCGCATCAAGTTTTAGTGAAGGCTTGCGTTGGGGCGTTGAAATTTTTCATGTATTAAAAGGTGTATTAAAGAAAAAAGGTTTCAGTACAAATGTTGGGGATGAAGGTGGGTTTGCGCCAAACATTCAAAGCAACGAAGAAGCAATTGAAACAGTGCTGGAAGCTATAACTGCAGCAGGTTTTAAAACAGGATCAGAAATTGTGATTGCGATGGATGCAGCAAATAGTGAACTGTGGGACGGCAAAAAGAAAAAATATGTTTTTCATAAAAGTGATGGCAAGGAAATGAGCAGCGATGAACTGGTGAAATACTGGGAAAGCTGGGTTAATAAATATCCGATTGCTTCTATTGAAGATGGAATGGCAGAAGATGATTGGGATGGCTGGAAAAATTTAACCGACACCGTTGGAAAAAAAGTGCAGCTGGTTGGTGATGATCTTTTTGTAACAAATGTTGAACGTTTACAAAAAGGAATTGATACCGGCACCGGTAATGCATTGCTTGTAAAAGTAAACCAGATTGGAACAATTACAGAAACGATTAATGCAGTTACGCTTGCGCAAAATAATGGTTACAATACCATCATGAGCCATCGTAGCGGTGAAACAGAAGACACAACTATTGCAGATTTGGCTGTTGCATTAAATTGCGGGCAAATTAAAACCGGTTCTGCAAGCCGCACTGATAGAATTGCAAAATACAACCAGTTAATCCGCATAGAAGAAATACTTGGAAAAAATGCGGTTTATCCAAAAGGAAAAATTAAATTTGGTAAATAAGAAAGTAAATTATTAATAGTTCATGGTTAATGACTGTGAACTATTAATAATCTTCATAAACAATCCAACAATGAAAATTCTTGATCGCGTTCCATCCTGGCTTAAAAATAAATATGTGATTACGGCAATTGGGTTTGCTGTCTGGATTTTATTTTTAGATGATCGTGACTTTATTACTACTCATTTTAAGCAGCGCGGCGAATTAAATAAGCTTGAACAAAGCCGCAAATATTACGAAGGCCAGATTGCAAATACCAAAAAAGAATTGAACCAGTTAAAATCAAATCCCGCAACAATTGAAAAATATGCGCGGGAAAAATACCTGATGAAACGCGACAATGAAGACGTTTTTTTGGTAAACGATAAATAGGACATCTACTACATTCTGTATATCAGGATCTTACCCCGTTAAACCTAATCTACGATCGGCAAATTATTTTCCCTGCGAAACAATAAGAATAACCAAACGCCGTTTTTATAACAGGACGTTTCAAGTTACTGCTTGATAATTAGGACATAAAATGGTTTGCTTATGACACTCTTTACACCAGAGGATCTCTTGTTGTATTTATACAAAGAATCTTCTCCAGAGTTGACAGGCGCAATTGAAACTGCATTACAGGAAGACTGGACGCTTCGTGAAAAAATGCAGGTACTTCAATCATCTGTTGACGAGCTGGACAAATTGATCGTATCGCCCCGCATGGAAGTTGTAATTAATATTATCAACTACGCCAGGGAGGCCGTTGTTGAACCTGTGCACCATCCCTGATTGCTTTTTGCAATATTGATTTCCCGTAAATTCGCGGTTACAGATTTTTTCTGATGACTAAGAAAGAAAGGTTTCAATTTGTACTCGGCTATTTTCAGGAACATAATGCGAACGCAGAAACAGAACTGTTGTACGATAACCCGTACGAACTGCTGGTTTCCGTTATCTTGTCTGCGCAATGCACAGATAAGCGGGTTAATATGACCACGCCTTCCATCTTCCGCAAATATCCCGATCCAAAAAGTTTATCACGTGCTTCGTTTGATGAATTGTTTCCGTTTATAAAAAGCATTTCTTATCCAAACAATAAGACAAAACACCTTATTGGAATGGCACAAATGCTAATGGAAAAATTTAATGGCGAAGTGCCATTAACAGTGGATGAATTAATGCAATTACCCGGCGTTGGCAGAAAAACTGCAAACGTTATTACCTCTGTAATTGATCAGCAACCAAACATGGCTGTTGACACACATGTGTTCCGCGTATCTGCAAGAATTGGTTTAACCACCAATGCAAAAACGCCGTATGCAACAGAGAAGCAATTAATCGCATTAATCCCAAAAGAATTTATTCATATTGCGCATCACTGGCTCATTTTACATGGCCGTTATGTATGCGTTGCGCGCAATCCCAAATGCGATATTTGCGGATTAAAACCTGCATGCAAATATTACGCGCAGCATTTTAAAACACAAATTCAATTCAGTAAAAATCAACTTTGATTTTGCCGGTATCTTTGCATTAATACCGGATGGATTATTTAAAAGAATATAAAAGTTTTATCAGCAGCCACTATCTCAGCGATGGTGTGCGCATTACATTTGGCATTGCCATTCCATCCATTGTACTTAGTTATTTCGATCATCTTTCTGCAGGCATTATTGTTTCTGTTGGCGCGATGTGCGTGAGCATTGCAGACAGCCCGGGCCCGATTCATCACCGCCGCAATGGAATGAATATTTGCAACCTGATTGTTTTTATTGTTTCATTAATAATCGGTTTTGCAGCGCACAATGCCATTTTGCTCGGCGCATTAATTTTTATTTCCTGTTTTGTTTTTTCGATGATTGGAGTGTATGGAAGCCGCGCAACTTCTGTTGGCGTGTCTGCATTATTGGTAATGGTTTTAAATATCGATCGCAAAAACCAGGGCTGGGAAATTGTTATTAATAGTTTATACATTCTCGCCGGCGGAACATGGTACACCGTTTTAAGTTTATTATTATATAGTTTTCGCCCGTATAAACTCGCGCAGCAAGCTTTGGGAGATTGCATACAATCAACGGCAGATTATTTGCGCACCAAGGCTTTTTTTTATGGCAAGAAACCAGACTACGAAAAAAATTACCAGCAATTATTGGATCAGCAAATTGCAGTTCATGAAAAACAAAATTTAGTAAGAGAATTATTATTCAAGAGCCGCGATGTTGTAAAAGAATCAACAAACATTGGCCGCATTTTAGTAATGATTTTTTTAGATATCGTTGATTTGTTTGAAGTGGTAATGACTTCTCACCAGGATTATAAAGCGCTGCATGATTTTTTTGGTGATGATGAAATTTTGCAAAAATACCAGGGCATTCTTTTTACCATTGCAGGAGAATTGGACGATGTTGGCATCGCAATAAAAAGTGGAAAAAAATCTGAAGCTTCGTCTGCATTACGCGCGCAAATAAAAGAATTACAGGAATATTTTATACGCTTTCGCGATAAAGAAAGAACGGCAGAAAATGTAGAAGGCTTTATAAGCCTTCGGCAAATTTTAGAAAGCATCCGCGATATTACGGATCGTTTGTACACTTTGCACACGTACACAAGTTATGATGAATCATCTGCAAAAAATTTTTCCAAAGATTTGGATTATGATAAATTTATTACGCACCAGGATATTGATGGAAAATTATTAATAGATAACCTGTCGTTGAAGTCGAATATTTTCAGGCATTCGTTGCGCGTAAGTATTGCAACAATTATTGGTTATATCATTTCAAAATTTTTTCCATTTGGCCATAGCTATTGGATTTTATTAACGATTATCGTTATCCTCAAACCCGCGTACAGCCTTACTAAAAGAAGAAATTATGAACGGCTAACCGGAACCATTGCAGGCGCGGCGCTCGGATTAATCATTTTATATTTTGTAAAAAACACGGATGTTTTATTTATAATCATGATGTTATTTATGATTGCAACCTATAGTTTTTTACGAACAAAATATTTGATAAGCGTTTTATTTATGACGCCTTATATTTTATTATTGTTTCATTTTTTAAACCCGAACGATTTTAAAACTGTTTTTAATGATCGCTTAATAGATACTGCAATTGGCTCTGGCATTGCTTTTCTGGCAAATATTTTTATAGTGCCCGCGTGGGAACATGAACAGATTGCAGGTTTTATGATTAATATGCTGCAGGATAATCGTAAATATTTTACAGACATCGCTGGTATTTTTTCAGGAAAAAATATTTCGGTTGACCAATATAAATTATCAAGAAAAAATGCATTCGTTTCGCTCGCCAATTTATCTGATACATTTAACCGGATGATGAATGAACCAAAAAATAAACAAAAAAATATTCAGCTTTTGCACCAGTTTGTTGTATCGAACCATATGCTTACTTCGCATATTGCAACGCTTGCTTATTATGCCAAGCCGATGGAAAAAGAACGTTCGCTATCGGATTATTCTTCGTTTATTAATGCAACTGTTGCGCACATTAATAATGCGCAAGCAATACTGGAACATAAACCCATGCTGCCTGAAACAACCATTAATAAAGAAGCATTAAGAACACTGAATGAAAAAGTAATGTTGTTAACTGACCAAAGAAAAAAAGAATTAAACGAAGGCATTAACGAAAGTGATTTGCGCAAACAATTATCTATATTGAAACCCGTTGCCGATCAATTTAATTTTATCATTAAAATTGCAACAGATTTAGAAAAATTAAGCGTAGGAATTGAAGATGAAAATGAGTTGGCGTAAAATTTATAATTAATAAACTCATGAAAATAATCAAGATTATTTTCATTCAAAAATTTTATCATCACTATCATAAAAAAATCTGCGTGCTATTAATAATAAAATAGCACGCAGATTTTTATTATTATTATGATCTATAAATTCAATTATTTTCTTCCAATATTTCGCGCATCTTTAATGCCATTTCTGTTTTTGTAATCGGGATGCCCATTATTTTATTATAGCCTTTTGCATCTACAAAATAATGGTCACGAATTATTTTAATAAGCTGACCGTTATTAATTTCTGGTATTAATATCTGATCAAAGTTTTTTAAAATATCACCCAAATTTTTTGGAAACGGGCGCAGGTAACGAATATGCACATGCGAAACTGCATAACCTTCTGCTTGTAATTCAGCAGCCGCACTTTTAATAGCGCCGTATGTACTTCCCCAACCAACAACCAACAATTTTCCTTTCTCTGCGCCGCTGTCAATTTTTTGTAACGGGATATAATCAGCAATCTTATCAACTTTTTCCTGTCTTATTTTTACCATCAGTTGATGGTTTTCCGGATCATAACTTACGTTGCCTGTGATGTTTTGTTTTTCAATTCCACCAATGCGGTGTTCCAATGCGGGCGTGCCTGGAATTGCCCAAGGGCGAACCAATTTTTCATCGCGCAGGTATGGTTGAAATTTATCTTCGCCATCGCCCAATTGCGTTTTAAATTTTACTTCTATCGGGTGCAAATCTTCACCCTTTGGAAATTTCCATGGCTCTGCCCCATTCGCAATATATCCATCACTTAAAAAAATTACAGGCGTCATATGTTGTATCGCAATGCGAACAGATTCATACACCGCATCAAAACAATCGCTTGGTGTGGATGCAGAAATTACCGGCATCGGGCATTCACCGTTTCTTCCATAATAGGCTTGCAGCAAATCGCTTTGTTCTGTTTTTGTAGGCAAGCCTGTTGATGGCCCGCCGCGTTGTATGTCGCATATTAATAAAGGGATTTCAAGCATCACAGCCAATCCCATTGCTTCTGCTTTTAATGCCATGCCCGGGCCTGATGTGGTTGTTACGCCAATCGATCCGCCGTAACTCGCGCCTATCGCGGCTGTTATGCCTGCAATCTCATCTTCCGCCTGGAAAGTGCGCACGCCAAAATTTTTATACTTGCTTAATTCATGCAAAATATCTGAAGCGGGTGTGATTGGGTACGAACCCAAAAATAATGGCAATCCACTTTTTTGTGAAGCCGCTATTAATCCATAAGTAACCGCTTGGTTGCCCATGATGGATCGATAAACGCCGGGTTCCATTTTTGCTTTTTCAACGCGGTATGTTGTTGTAAAAGTTTCTGTCGTATCGCCAAAATTATATCCGGCTTTTAATGCTTTTATATTGCTTTCAAAAATTTCCGGTTTCTTACCAAACTTATCTTTTAAAAATTGAATGGTGTTGTCCATATTGCGCCCGTACATCCAATATAAAAAACCAAGCACAAACATATTTTTCGCGCGATCTTTTTCTTTCATGCCCATTGAAAATTCTTTCAATGCTTCGCGCGTCATTTTTGTTACATCAATTTTAATCACTTCGTAGCTCGCAAGACTATTATCTTCCAGCGGATTTATTCCATCAGGATAATTTGCAAGGCGTAAATTTTTTGGATCAAAACCTTCTATGTTCGCAATTATTTTTCCGCCTTTTTTTAATGCAGATAAATTTGTTTTTAACGCAGCCGCATTCATGGCAACAAGCACATCACATTCATCACCGGGCGTAAAAATTTTATCGCTCGAAAACCGAAGCTGGTAACCACTTACACCAGGAAGTGTTCCCTGTGGCGCTCTTATTTCTGCTGGAAAATCAGGAAACGTTGCAAGGTCTATTCCAAGCATCGCAGTGTTATTTGTAAACTGGCTTCCTGTTAATTGCATGCCATCCCCAGAATCGCCTGCAAACTTTATGACTACATTTTGTAGTACTTCTTCTTTTCTGTCCATTTTACAAAATTAATGTAAGATTGGATAGGTTTGGAGATTTGTATAACCATAAAGTTTGCGCGCACCATTAGCGTTACAAGTACGATTAATTAAAAGGTTAATGAGCATAGAATATATTGCTAACTTAGTAATAAGAAAACTACTTCCAAGAAACGCGGAAGTTATAAAAAAGAAAATCTCTAATTAGTGATAACTTATAATGAAATGGTTTAAAAATATCAAAGGTCATAGTCAGGTTGGAAGTAAATTCCCAAACAAATATTTGCAGGGATTGAAAGCTTTTGAAATTGGTTCAAAATTGTATAAAGAAAAAGAAGATGAATCTATTTCTCAAGAAAGAAAAAAACAAAAAACAATAGCAGCTATTGAATTTTTTGATACAGCTATTGAAAATGATTTTAATGATCCAGATGTCTATTGTTATAGAGGCTACTGTTTATTGGATTTACAATATGAATTAGATGCATTGGATGACTTTAATAGATGTGTTGAAATAGATCCTAGTAACGCTAGTTATTATCAACATCGTGCGTTGACTAAATCTTACTTACATGATTACGATGGCAGCTTATTAGATTATAAAGAAGCTATTCGATTATCAAAAATCCCTAATTCAAATACTATATTTTGGAATGAAATTGCCATAAAAATGGGATGGAATGGGTTTACTTCTAAATTAGAGTTTGATTTAGCATTTTTGAATCAAGATATAAAAAGGTCAAAAAATATTTATAATAATGAAAGAATAATTAAGGAAATAGCTAATCAAAAGAGAAGAGGACAATAAAATTTAAAAATGCTTCACTACCAAGCGTTCTTATTAACGTACAGATAAAATCCATTCTCCTATCTTCGCAAAAAAATTATATGAAAAAATTATTTTTCCTTTCCTGTTTAATGATTGCAGCTGTATTTTCTTTTGCACAAACAACTCCATCTGCTGCAACTGATACTGCAAAAAAAATGGTTGCCAAACATGTGCAAAACCCTGCATCGTGGGCTTGCCCGAAGTGTTATAAAATAACAAAAGATGGCGGCAATTGTGCAGACGATGCAACAGCAAAAGTGCAGCTTGGAACTTACTATTGCGAACATTGCGTAAAAGCAACCGGCGCAAAACCCGGCAAATGCCCGACTTGTGGTGGCGCTACAACACAAATGACACGCAAATTGTGCGCACAAAGAACTGCCGCAGTAATGCCAGTAAAAAAAGCAGCATAAGTTTTATTAATAAATTCTTTATTAATAAAAAAAGTGGTTGAAAAAATTCAACCACTTTTTTTATTTTCTCAACAAATTATTTTCAGAAGAAATTTTTTTAGTTTTTTACAGAAGTCCAATCTGTTGGCGAAGCCACTCCCATGGATTTATAAATCGCATCAAAAATACTTTTGCGCACACTAAGCGTAGAAATTTTTGAATTCGTTCCGCCATCAGGATTAACGCGGTTTGATAAGAAAATATAAATCAAATTATATTTTGGATCAACCCAAACTGAAGTGCCCGTATAGCCAGTGTGGCCAAAGGTTTGCGGCGATGCATAAATACTTGGATATGGATCTTTATTGGTTGCATTGTCTTTTTCCGGTTTATCAAAACCTAATCCACGCCGGCTATTATTGCTATGATACGCTGTAAAAAAATCGATCGTTTCTTTTTTTAAATAAGAAGTTCCGTTGGATGTGCCGCCGTTTAATAACATCTGTTCAAGCACAGCCAAATCATATGCATCACTGAATAAACCTGCATGGCCTGCAACGCCGCCAAACATGGCCGCACCCGGATCGTGTACATCGCCTCTTAATAATTGTTTTCTAAAAGTTGCTTCCCGTTCTGTTGGCGCAATCAGGTTCAATGGAAATCTGTCGCGTGGTTTAAATCCTGTTGTTGTTAATCCCAATGGATCATAAAAAGTTTTTTGTACGTATTCATTAAGTGGCGTTCCCGTTAATGCTTCAACAATTTTTCCCATAAAAATAAAATCGTTATCACTGTACACATATTTTCCCTGCGGTCCGAGTTTGCTGTCAAGTATTTTTTTATACATCGTATCTATATAACTGTTGCGGATGTATAAATTTTCTGCAACGCGCACATGATAAACGCTGTCTGGTTTCCATGCAAACACATTTGGCAACGGATATCCTTCTTTATTTTTTGTAATCACTTCCTGGTAAAATGGAATGAACGCGATTAATCCTGCTTCATGCAACAACACATCCCAAATTTTCAATGTGTCTTTATTACTTCCTTTTACCCACGGTAAATAATCGCCCAATGTTTTATGCAGATCTAATTTTCCTTCATCATACAATTTCATTACAGCCATTGTAGTTGCGCAAATTTTTGTAACGGAAGCCAAATCATAAATCGTTTGCGGATAAACGTTTTCTTTATTGTCATACGTTGTATGGCCAAATGCTTTTTCATAAACAATTTTCCCATCTTTTGCAACAAGCACAATGCAGCCTGGAAAAGCTTCTTTGGCGATTGCAGTTTTACAAACTGAATCAATCGCTAATAATTTTTCTGCATTCATACCAGCAGCAGAAGGATTAACAGTCGGCAACAATCTTCCTGCATTAATAATTCCAAAACCATATTTTAACGAATCGCAAACGGTAACTGGCAATTTTCCTTTGGCAGAAAATTTTCCGTTTAATAAATCTGCCGCAGTGTTTTGTGTTGTTTCATCATCCTCATAACAAGCGATTAATGTTTTTGCTGTGCAGAAATTTTTAATTGAATAAGGGTTTCCGAAAACAAATGTTACTGTTTTATTTTGTTGTTGCAGCTGGTTTATTAATGAAACAGCTGCTTTGCTTATTCCAAAATTATTTGCCGGAAAGCGATTGTAATTATGCAAACCAATAATCACAACATCATATCTTCCTTTCAGCAAATCCGCTGTGGCCAAGGCTTTCGAGCTGTCAAGATTATAATCAAAATAATAAACATGCGCGTTATAATCGTTGCGCATGCGGCGCGCAAATTCATTATCAGTTGTTAATCCGATTCCAACATACGCTACTTTTTTTCTTGGAGAAATATACAACGGAAAAATGGTTGCATCATCATTTCGCAAAAGTGTGATGGCATTTTCTGCAACGCGTTTGCGCATTTCTTTTACATCTTTATTTAAATCTTCTGTGAGGTGATCTGTATTAATAGGCTGCCAGTTTGCAAGCCCGTAATTATATTTTGCAAGCAAAACTTTTTTTACACGCGCATTAATGTCTTTCCATTTTAATTTTTTTTGCTGAATGGCTTCATTAATTTTTTGAATACTTCCGGGAATATCGCCGGGCAAACAAAGCATATCATTGCCCGCAATCAGCGACTGCGCCGATGCTTCCCCATCGGGAAAAAATTTTGAAACACCTTTCATCTCCAATGCATCTGTAAAACTAATTCCATTATACTTTAATTTTTTGCGCAGCAATTTTGTTACATTATTATATGAAAGTGAAGTCGCCTGGTTCGGTGTGTTATCAATATCAGGAATATATAAATGGGCAATCATCACGCTGCCAACACCGGCTTTAAACAATTCTTTAAACGGATATAATTCGAGTGTATCTAATTGTTTTTTTGTTTTATTAATAACCGGCAAATCCAAATGTGAATCAACAGAAACATCACCATGGCCGGGAAAATGTTTTGCGCAAGCCATCACGCCAACGTCTTGTAACCCTTTGGTGTACTGCACTCCGTAAGATGCGACTTTATATTTATCTTCTCCGAACGATCGATCATTAATAACCGGATTATCGGGATTATTATTAATGTCAACAACCGGTGCGTAGTTCACTTGTATTCCAATTCGCTTGCATTGTTCACCAACAATTTTTCCATAATCATATATTAATGATGGATCCTGAACTGCACCGAGCATCATTTGCCTTGGCAAACCTGCAACGCTGTCCATTCTCATGCCAACACCATTTTCTGCATCGATGCAAATCAATAATGGCGTTTGTGAAATATTCTGAAAATAATTTAAATAATTCGCCTGTGTAATCGGGCCGCCTTGAAATAAACAAATTCCACCAACATTATATTTGCGGATCATGCTGTCCACTTCTTTATTATAAAACGTAACTTTTTTTGTAGTGAGATCAATAGCTGATAAACGCACAACCATAAGTTGCGCAATTTTTTGTGTGTCGGTTAATGTTTTAAAAACACTATCAACCCATTGCGGAGCAGAAAGATTTGTGTGGCGTTGAGAAAAAGAAGTTGAAACTATACAACTGAATAAAAATAAAATGAAAATTTTCTTCATAATTGGTTACTTAAAAGAGCTTAAGATTATTAGCAGTAAATTGCAACACAAATTAAGATAGAATTGCCAGACATTATTCAATTATTACCCGATAATATAGCGAACCAAATTGCCGCAGGCGAAGTAATCCAGCGGCCAAGCAGTGCCGTAAAAGAGCTGTTGGAAAATGCCGTTGATGCTAATGCAACTGAAATAAAATTGATTATTAATGATGCTGGTAAAGCATTGATACAAGTTATAGATAACGGAAAAGGAATGAGCGAAACCGACGCCCGCATGGCGTTTGAGCGGCATGCCACTTCCAAAATAAAAAATATTGATGATCTTTTTCACATACGTACCATGGGTTTTCGTGGTGAAGCGTTGGCATCAATTGCAGCTGTTGCACAAGTGGAATTAAAAACAAAAAAAGCCGAAGATGAAACCGGCACTTTTATTGAAATCGAAAACAGCGCGGTAATAAAACAGGAACCAATTGCATACGCAAACGGAACGAGTATTGCAATGAAAAATTTATTTTTTAATGTGCCTGCGCGAAGAAATTTTTTGAAAAGCAATGCTGCAGAAATGCGCCATATTATTGATGAATTTATTCGTGTTGCATTGTCGTTTCCTGATATTTTTTTCTCATTAACAAGTAACGGACAAGAAGTTTTTCATTTGGAAAGAGCAACGCTGAAACAGCGCGTGGTGCAGGTTTTGGGAACCAATAATAATTCAAAATTAGTTTCTGTTCAGGAAGATACGGACTACTTAAATATTTATGGATTTGTTGGTAAACCAGAAACAGCAAAGCGCACAAGAGGTGATCAATATTTTTTTGTAAACAACCGTTTTATAAAAAGCGCTTATTTAAATCACGCAGTGATGAGTGCGTTTCAGCAAATGATTCCTGCGGATAGCTTTCCATTGTATGTGTTGTTTATTGATATGGATCCTTCGCAACTTGATATTAATGTGCATCCAACCAAACAGGAAATAAAATTTGAAGATGAAAAAATTGTTTACGCATTTGTGCAGGCTGCGGTAAAACATGCGCTTGCACAATTCAGCATCACACCAACATTGGATTTTGATCTCGATCCTTCCATTCAACATTTGGATGCGGTGAGTAAACCAGTTACAACAGAAAATAAAAATGCAACAACGTCTTCCTCTTTATATAAAACATTCACGCAAAAAAACCAGGCGCATTTTATTGAAGCTGATAATAAAAGTGAATTGAAACATTGGAGAACGTTTTATGAAAGTCCGGGTGAAGAAAAAAAAATACAAGGTGAAAGTGACAAAGTACAAGATGTTATTAATGAACAAACGCCTGCATTTATCGATCAAAGGTCCAGCCCACTCGAAATAATAGAAGATCAAAAACTTATACAAATTCATAACACATATATTGTTGCAACCACCAACCGTGGCTTTATATTAATCAATCAACAATCGGCGCACGAACGCATTTTGTATGAACGTTATATTGCTGCTGCACATGGAAAAGCAATTGCAACGCAAACAAGTTTATTTCCGGTAACGCTTCAACTCTCAACTCAGGATGCTGTTTTATTAAACGATTTGATGAATGATTTGAATGAACTTGGTTATTTAATTGAACCATTTGGCAAAGATTCGTTCGTGGTGCAAGGCACGCCAGCAGACGTTTTGCAGGGAAATGAAAAAAGAGTGCTGGAAAATATGCTGGAACAATTTAAATATTTCAGCAATGATATGAAGTTTTCCAAACGCGAAAAATTAATCCGATCGCTCGCTTGGCAACACGCAATAAAGCCTGGAACTTCATTAACAGAAAAAGAAATGAAAAGGTTAACAGACGATCTTTTTGCATGCGCACAACCAAACATAACTCCGAACAGCAACCCAACTTACATGGAATTTAAAAAAGATTATTTAGAAAGATTATTTGGGAAATAACATTAATATTTTTTGCGGAAATCATCTAAAAATTCCTGGATATCTTTTCTTATTGCAGCAGGTTTTGCAACGTGGTTATTAATAAGCACAGAAAATATTAACAGGTGATTTTTTTCTGAAATTAAATAGCCGCTCAGGCAAATTACATTCGACAAACTTCCTGTTTTTGCATAAATATAATTGCTGTCTTGTTTATAAATCCGGCCAAGCGTGCCTTGTCCGCCTGTTGGTAAAATGCGTTTCATTCTGTCTAAACCAAATTCATCTTTCATCTTTTTTAATAAAAAAATAAAATCCTGCGGCGTAGATAAATTTAAACGGCTTAAGCCGCTTCCATCGGCCCAGCTTGGTTTTTGGGGCAAATCTTTTAAATCTGTTTTTAATAATGTGTCGGTTATTTTTTCATCATTCATTATTCCAAGCTTCTCATTGCTTACCATTAATAAAGTTTGTTCTGCAAAAAAATTATCGCTGTTATGCATCATCGGTTTAAATAATGAATCAACAGGTTGCGAATAAATGATTGATGGCTGCTGCGCATTAAGCAACGGAAAACCTTTGATGGGAAAAATATTTTTGCTCACTGTATCTTTTAATAATTCAATAGCAGCATCAAGCCCGTTTGTAACAAAAGGCACATCCTGTGTTTTTAATTTTTCTGTTCCTTGTGTTATTTCAAAAACATTTTCATTTTGTTTTCTTCTCACAAAAAAATTTTTTCCTGTTCTGTCTGTATTAAAATTTACGTTCCAGTTAACTTCAGGAATGGAATAAAAAGAAGGCGATGCATCAAACAATGAATCTTGTTTTTTTGGCTCCTGGCTTTGCTGAATCCATCGTAAAAAATTTCCGTAAACAGGCATCGGGCTTCTTTCAACAGAATAATCATCATTATAATCGTCCCAGCTCCAACCCGCGCCCAGCGCATGCTCCTGCCAGTTTGCATTGGCGATATAAATATTTCCTTTTTTCTTTTTTAAAAAATTAATAACTGGCTGGTTTAAAAAATCAGGGTGCAATAAAGTTGGATCTCCCGAAGGCAAAATTAAAAGATCATTATCGCGCTGAATGTATCGTATACCAACCAAAGAATCGCCCAAATATTTCATGCCGGCATATAAAGAAAACAATTTCGTATTGCTCGCCGGCGTAAAATATTTATCGCTTTGATAATTGTATAAATCAATATTTGCAGTTGCATCATAAACAGCGATGCCAACATGCGCAGATTGCAAATCTTTGCTATTAATAAAATCATTTTTTTCACTATTAATAATTTGTTTTTGCGCGGTGCAGGAAACAAATAAAAAGTAAAAAATAAAAAGCAAAAAGTAAGCAGATTTATTCATGTTTTTATAACAACGCATTGATGAAATTATTTTTTTGTGATGTACCGATCGATAGAATTACTATTAAGCTTCATTGGCGTCGCACACTTGTACATTAGTTTATTAATCATCATTTTTTGAAAAGTTGATGGCTATTAGCTTTTAGTTTTTAATAAAAAAAGTAAACCACACAATTACATTTCTTGTATTCATTATTAATTACTAATTATCAATTATTAATTAAATCAATCCCTTTCCTGCGCGCGCAGCCAGCGTTCCGGAATTTCATTGCTGCTTGCCAATAAATAATCTTTATAAGAACATGCGATAAATTTTTTATCCGGCAATTGCATCCACCAGCGATTTGTTTTTTTGCTTTGCAAAAATGTTGTTTCCACTTCTGCAAAAGCTGTATGATATTCAATAAACGATTCACGCTCTTCTAAATCAGACTCGCGCCTGCCGCGGCTTTTACCATCCAGCAAATACCAAATCATATGGCTTATTTGTTTTGCCGTAAGGTTATTAATATCTTTTTCAGGCATATAACCATACACGCCAACCGTTTTAATATTGTGGCTTAAACCCGCAAAGCGCATAAGCGTGCAAGCTTCTTCTCCATTAAAACCATTGGGCGAAAGTGTGTTTGATGGTGCAGCAGAATTTGCAAGTGCACAAATATCAAAACTGAAAATATTTGAATTGCGTATCACCGGTTCCATCTCTTCAATATTTTCTTTCACACTTCCCACACGGAAACAATCGAACCTTAATTTATCCATCGTTTCCAGCATATGCGGGTGCACATAATAACTTTGAAAACCGATGTGGTTATAATGGCGCATATAATTCGGTTCGCCCGTAAGCATTTCCATTAAAAAATTTTCGCCGCGGTTTAATGATTCTATATCTATATCAATTAATGCATCAACAGATGTTGCTTCAATTATTTTTTTCTTATCTGCGTTCGCATAATATTGCGCCAGTGTTAAATCGTGTGAGCCACCAATTATTATAACTGTTTTTCCAATGCCGGTTAATTCTGAAATTATTGTTTTTAATGCAGCATACGTATCATTCAATGTGGCACCGGGTTTTACGTTTCCGGCATCTGCTAATTTTACATCTTTATGCCAATAATATAATTGATAAAATTCTGTGCGTATTGTATTTGGCGCATCATTGCTTTTTTTTCCAATACCAATTCCGCGTTCTTCGCCACAACCTATTAATATTATATCCGCATCAGAAAAATCAGGAAGATGTTCATCATACACATCAATAATTTTTCCAACCTGGCCATCTTTATAACCAAGATCTTTTGATAAAAAATTTAAATCAACCGGTTCTAAAAAATCTTTGATATTTAATTTATCAGACATGAAATCTTTTTTATTAATAACAAACTTACAGCAAAAAAAAAGGATTAATAACGATAAAAATGCGCAGGTTTTATTTGCATTAATCTTATTTTTTTTATTTGAATACCGATAGATTTTCGCAGTGCGGCACGCACTTCTTTAATTATTATCTTTGCAACATGGAGCAATTGTTACAACAAATACAGGATTATAAAAAGGAGATTGAATCCATTATTCCCGATGGCGCGGAATCACTGGAAACTTATCGTATAAAATTTTTGGGAACCAAAGGAATTGTAAAAAATTTATTTGGTGAAATGCGCAATGTGCCGAACGAAAAGAAAAAAGATTTCGGGCAAATATTAAATGAATTTAAACAACTTGCCGAATCAAAATATGAAGACTGGAAAAAATCTGCAGTTGCAGATAAACCAGCAGCCACTAATGAAACTGATTATACACTTCCAGGTTATGCATCGCCGTTGGGCACGCGCCATCCGATTAGTTTGGTAAGAAATCAAATCGTTCACATTTTTGGAAGGCTTGGTTTTTCAGTTGCAGAGGGGCCGGAAATTGAAGACGACTGGCATAATTTTACAGCGCTGAATTTGCCTGAAAACCATCCTGCGCGCGACATGCAGGATACTTTCTACATTAATCAAAACCCTGACTGGTTATTGCGCACGCACACAAGCAGCGTGCAGGCACGCGTGATGGAAAAACAAAAACCACCAATAAGAATAATTTGTCCGGGCCGTGTTTATAGAAATGAAACCATCAGTGCAAGAGCGCATTGTTTTTTTCATCAAACAGAAGGTTTATACATTGATGAAAATGTTTCGTTTGCAGATTTAAAACAAACCTTGTATTTTTTTGTGCAGGAAATGTTTGGTAAAGATGTGAAAGTTCGTTTTCGACCCTCGTATTTTCCATTTACAGAACCAAGTGCAGAGATGGATATTTCATGTTTGATTTGTGGTGGCAGTGGTTGCAATGTTTGCAAGCATACAGGCTGGGTAGAAATTCTTGGCAGCGGAATGGTGCATCCGAAAATGCTTGAAAATTTTGGTATCGACAGTAATAAATATACTGGCTTTGCTTTTGGAATGGGCGTTGAAAGAATTTGCCAGCTCAAATACCGCATTAATGATTTGCGCTTGTATTCACAAAATGATGTACGTTTTTTAAAACAGTTTACGGGTGCAGTTTAATGCACAAGAATAGCAATTCTTAAAAAGATTTGTAACTTTAAGAAAATCAAAAAATGACTTTTACGTTGAAAAAAGGAGCGACAAAAGAAGATATTAAAAAGCTCAATATCAAACTTTCTAAATCAAGGAAACCTAAAAAAGGTTTTGATGCATTTAAACATTGTGGCGTTATAAAACTCACTGAAGATCCTCTGGTTATTCAAAAGCGTTTGCGCGATGAATGGGAATAACAATTTACTACTCGACACAAATATTGTGTTGTATCTGTTATCTGGCGATAAAACAATTGCAACATTATTAAACGATAAAGATGTATACATTTCTTTTATTACAGAAATGGAATTATTGAGTTATAAAAAACTTACAACTTCAGAAGAGACAAAAATTAAGAATTTTCTTTCAGATATATTTATAATTGAAATGAATAGCGCAATTAAAATGAAAGCTATTCAAATCCGAAAAAACAATGCTCTCAAACTTCCTGATTCTATTATCGCTGCAACTGCAGAACATCTTAATCTTCCATTATTAACAAGCGATGAAGGATTTAAAAAAATTAGTTCGCTCATCAACCTCTATTATCAATAAACTTCTTTTTTAATTGTTCTTATATTAATATAGACAAACGCTGACAATCTTTTTGCACTAAACAAATTGTGGTTCATAAATTATAATTCAAACATCTAATCCTATTTTTACAGCAAAACAAATCATACATCGCACATCCTGAATCATACATCAAAAAAGTTCTTGTTACCGGCGGCACGGGTTTTCTTGGTGCTTATATTATCCGCGAATTAATTAATAAAAACTATTCCGTTCGTGCCATTCGCCGCAATAATAATTTGCCTTTTTTTATTAATGCAGAAATTTTATCACAAGTTGAATGGATTAATGGCGATGTGCTTGATGTAATTTCTTTAGAAGATGCGATGAACGGTGTTGACGCAATCATTCACGCGGCTGCAAAAGTTTCTTTTAATAGCAACGATAGAAACGGCATGATGCAAACCAATATTGAAGGCACTGCAAATGTTGTTAATACTGCGCTTGAACAAAATATACAGCGCCTTGTGCATGTAAGTTCCGTTGCATCGTTGGGAAAAAATGCAAATGGAAATATTATTAATGAAGAAACAAAATGGCAGGAAAATAAATTAAATACGGCTTATGCAATAAGCAAATACAATGCAGAAGTTGAAGTGTGGCGCGCTATTGGCGAAGGTTTAAATGCTGCTGTTGTAAATCCATCAACAATTATTGGTTATGGCGATTGGAACAATTCCAGTTGCGCGATTTTTAAAAATGTTTATCAGTCATTTCCTTGGTATACAAATGGTATTAATGGTTTTGTTGATGTAGAAGATGTTGCGCGCGCCGTTGTGTTATTAATGGAAAGCGATATTAATAGTGAACGGTTTATTTTAAATGGCGATAACTGGTCCTTTAAAAATTTATTTGATACCATTGCTGATAACTTTAATAAAAAACATCCATCGCGGGAAGCCACGCCGGCGCTGGCGGAAATTGCGTGGCGCATGGAAAAAGTAAAATCATTATTTACAAAAACCCAACCTTTATTAACGAAGGAAAGTGCAAGTATAGCATTATCAAAAAATTATTTCGACAACAGCAAAATCACAAAACATTTGCCCGGCTTTGCCTTCACGCCATTGCAGCAAAGTATTGAACGCGCATGCAAATTATATTTACAAAATGTTAATGCTTTATAACTGGCAAAATAGTTGCATCTTATAAATACTTCTTGCTTATTTAAAACGTTTACTTTGTTTATTAATAAAAAAATATTCATGAAAATTTTTTTCAGTATTTCCATAGCATTATTATTTTTTACTGCCGTTACTGCGCAGGAAAAAGTTTTTACAATTACAGGAAAAGTAATTGATGAAAAAACAAAATTGCCAATGCCAAACGCTTCCGTGTTTTGCCAAAACACAACTTCAGGAACTACATCAAATGCGGAAGGCAGTTTTTTTCTTCGTATGAATAATGGCGGTTATGATTTGATAGTTTCTTACACCGGTTATGAAACAAAAGTTTTGCGCATCAGCAATGGTAATGAAGAAAACGATCATTTAATAATTGAGTTGAAAGAACAGGATAAAAACTTAACGGAAGTTGTGGTTGCTGGCAGTGCAGAAGTTGCCGATGGCTGGAATAAATATGGCGATTTTTTTATGAAAAATTTTATCGGCACAACGCCTAATGCAGATGATTGTAAAATAGAAAATAAAGATGCCATCCATTTTTATTTTTATAAAAAAAGAAACAAATTAAAAGTAAAATCGAAGGATGATAATATTGTAATTATTAATAACGCGCTTGGTTATAAAATAAAATACCAGCTTGATTCTTTTATATACGATTACTCAACAAACATAAGCAGCTATACAGGTTATCCTTTATTTGAAGAGCTGAAAGGCACGCCAGACCAGCAAACTGCATGGAAACAAAACCGTTTTAAATCATACACCGGTTCACGTTTGCATTTTATACGGAGCTGGTATGATAGTACTTTACATGATGAAGGTTTTGAAATTGAAGCGCTTGATAATAATAATAAATCAAACATAATTGACGATCCTTACAATAATAATATTTACAGTGTTGATAGTGGCGATGTGCAGATTAATATAAAAGGAAGAATCCGCGTGACGTATAAAAATCAATTGCCGGATCAAAAATATTTGTCGGTAAATAAATTTCCGCTTACTTCAAAATACCAGGTTAGCGCGCTTGATATTATTGATGGTTTTGCGATTGAACAGAATGGATATTTTTATGAGCAAAGTGAAGTAACAAATATGGGTTATTGGGCATGGAAAAAATTAGCGGAACTTTTGCCGTATGATTATAATCCGGAATGAACTTGATTATTATTAATTGATAACTGATAATTTTTTAATTGATAATGAAATATGCTTTTAATGTGTTAGTATGAACCGTAAAAATAAAATATTAGTAGAGATTTTATTAATAACAATTTAGCTAACCACAAAGCGACACAAAGAAAAAAACACAAAGTTTCACAGAGAATATTATGATCAATAGAGAATTAAAAGTACAAGTGTGCGACGCCAATGAAGCTTAATTGAAATTCTTCTGCTTGGTAAATAATTTAATTGATAATTTATTAATAGATAATTGATGATGAAAACTGTTTGTACTATTTATAAAATGAACTATTAATAATGAGCTTTAAATCTATTAATAGTTACTGGCGATTCAATTATTTCTCCATTACTTTTTTCCATAACTCTGGTATTCTTTTCAGCCACACCAACTCTTTCATTTTATCTTTTGCAAGTTCTGCAGGTGAGCCAAAATAAACTTTGCCGCCTTCTAAACTTGCAGGCACGCCGCTTTGCGCATACACAACTGTATTGTCGCCAATCGTTAATGTTTTACTCACACCAACCTGTCCCCATAAAATAACGCCGTTGCCAATATTAACGGCGCCTGCAATACCAACCTGCGCAGCAAACAAACAATTTTTTCCAATTACAGAATCGTGGCCGATATGAATGAGGTTATCCATTTTTGTTCCGCTTCCGATTATTGTATCATTTGTTACGCCACGATCGATGGTACAATTTGCGCCGATTTCAACATCATCTTCAATAACAACGCGGCCGCAACTTTCCATTTTTTTATACCAAACGTTGCGATCTTTTTTTGTGTTGTAATAAAACGCATCAGCGCCAATTACAGTGCCAGCCTGAATTGTAACGTTGTTGCCGATGATACAATAATCAAGAATTGTAACGTTCGGATGTATCAAACAATTATCGCCAATCGTTACATGATGGCCAATAAATGTGTTCGGATAAATATAAGTTCCGTTACCAATTACAGCTTTATCACTTATTAATTTGTCAGCAACTTCAAACGGGCGAAAATGTTTTACAATTTTAAGATATGCTTCAAAAGGCTGCTCAACAACAAGCAACGCTTTTCCATCAGGGCAATCAACTGCTTTGTTAATGATGATAAAAGTTGCGGCAGATTTTATACACGTGTCATAATATTTTGGATGATCAACAAACACTAAATCTCCATCCTCAACTTTATGAATTTCATTAATGCCGGTTGCATTGCCGTTTGTATTGCCAATCAGTTGCGCACCTAAAAAATCTGCCATCCACTTAATAGAAACGGGTGAAGGAAATTTCATAAAAAATTTTTTACAAACCTACATCAAAATACTGCAATCATAAATTGTGCGGTAAGCATCATTAATATTTTCTGCAATAATAAACGGCTTTGTTTTTTTTAATTGTTGCACGATAATATTTTCATCCAACAAAAATTTTAAAAAAATTTATCATTTTATTTTTTTTGATGAGCTAATGATTTTTTGTTTTTAAACACATGTTTCGTTTTTATTTTATACTTATCAATTTCTTATTAATAAAAATTATAAAACAATGAATCGGCTGAAACCCTTTATTCATCAATGTTTCAGCGCTTCATTAAACAAATAGAAATTGAACTGATTTTATAAAATGAAAAATAAGCACAATCGTTTTTTATTAACGGCGCATTTTGCGTTATGCTTTTCCACACGATAAAAAAAAATGTGCATAAAAATTTATCAATATTTTTTTTAGTTAGCAGAAATTCTTTTTAATATTGTGTATGGAAATTTATTTCCACGTACTTACTAACCCATCCATATAATAAAAGTCCTGCTAACAAGCAGGATTTTTTATTTTAGCAAACCAGCAAACAACTTCTTCATCCACTTTTATTATTGAATTTTTATTACAAACATGCTCCGATACTTTATTATTTATAAACCATTCAATGTGCTTTCGCAATTCACATCGCAGGAAAAAAAAGAAACATTAAAAGATTATTTTGATGTGCCGCATGACGTGTATCCCGTTGGCAGACTGGATTACGACAGTGAAGGTTTATTAATACTTACCAACGATAAACAATTAAACCATGGTTTATTAAATCCATTGTTTGCGCATGAAAGAGAATATTGGTCGCAGGTTGAAGGAGAAATTGATGAACAATCTATTAATGATTTGCAGGAAGGTGTAACAATTACTGTTGATGGTAAATGGTATAAAACAAAAAATTGCAAGGCAGAAAAATTTTCTTCATCACCAAATGTTGAAGAAAGAAATCCGCCGATACGATTTAGAAAAAATATTGCAACAAGCTGGATAAAATTAATTTTAACCGAAGGAAAAAACAGGCAGGTTAGAAAGATGACTGCAAAAGTTGGCTACCCAACATTGCGATTAATAAGAACGCGCATAGAAAATTTATCGCTCGATAATTTACAACCCGGAGAAATGCGGATAATGGAGAAAGATGAAGTGTATTTATTATTGAATATTAAGAAGAGTTGACGGATGACAGTTGACAGTTTTCAATTTAAAATTATAAACTGAAAACTTTTTCATTATCAATTATCAAATTATCCGTCAACTGTCATTTGTCAACTGTCAACTTTCACTATCTTTCCATATAAAATTTTCAATACTATGCTAAAATCAATGACAGGCTTTGGAAGAAGTGAACAAACAGTTGGTGGTAAAACTTTTTTGGTTGATATAAAATCACTTAACGGAAAACAGTTCGAACTGCAATTAAAACTTCCCGGCTTTTTAAAACCTTTTGAATTTCAGATACGCAAAATACTTTCTTCAAAACTTAGCCGCGGCTCGCTTGATTGCACAATCAGCCTTAAACAAACCGGCAATGCAAAACCGGTGAGCATTAATACAGACCTCGCAAAAGCTTACCACAAGGCACTTGCAGAGCTTTCAGCAGAATTAAACCTTGACCCATCAAACATATTAAGCACGCTTGTAAAATTGCCTGAAGTGATAACGCCAACGAGCGATACATTAACAGATGAAGAATGGCATGAATTTGAAACTGTAATTTTTGCTGCAATTGATGATTTGAATTTGCACCGGCTTGATGAAGGAAAATCGCTTGAAGCAGATTTATTATTAAGAATAGCGAACATAGAAAAACAACAGGATGAAGTAATAAAATTAGAACCATTGCGCCAGCAAAAAATAAAAGATGGTTTAAAAAAATTGTTGGAAGAACATGTGGGCAAAGAAAATTATGATCCCAACAGGCTGGAACAGGAGTTGATTTATTATATTGAAAAAATTGACATTACCGAAGAACAGGTTCGCTTAAAAAATCATTGCGATTATTTTAAGGCCATTTTAAAAGAACCGGAAGAAGGCAAAGGAAAAAAACTATCTTTTATTTTGCAGGAAATTGGAAGGGAGATTAATACTTCTGGTTCAAAAGCATATGATTCAACTATTCAAAAATGTGTGGTATTAATGAAAGACGAATTGGAAAAAGCAAAGGAACAAGTGTTGAATGTTTTATAAAATTTACATTTAGAAATAAGTTC
Organism: Bacteroidota bacterium; assembly: GCA_013288945.1. Taxonomy (GTDB): domain Bacteria; phylum Bacteroidota; class Bacteroidia; order Chitinophagales; family Chitinophagaceae; genus Puia. The sequence continues at coordinate 59,590 of JABDAZ010000003.1, forward strand.
AAGGCGCGAGTTTCAAGGAACAAGATTCAAGATTTAAAAACAACTTTTACGCTCGGAAATAAAAAATTAATCTTTCTTATTTTTGCAAAAAATATTTTCATTGAAAAAAAATTTTATTTTCTTTTTTGCTTGTGCCTTGCTCCTTGCATCTTGCAATACTTCTATAGATGTGTTTGAAAAAGATGTTCCGCTTCCGAAACAACAATGGGAAAGCAACTATAAGCCGGAAATTATTTTTACAGTTACAGATACCACTTCTTTATACAATGTTTTTTTAGTTTTTCGCCACACGGATGCCTACAATTTTAATAACCTTTGGATTAAAGCATCCGTGCAGCAACCGGGCGAAAATAAAATTAAAAGCCAGCAGTTTGATTTAACGCTGGCCACCAATAATAAAGGCTGGCTTGGCAGTGCGATGGACGATATTTATGAACACCGCATATTAATACAACCACAAACAAAATTTAAAAAAACCGGTGATTACCATTTTACCATTGAAGAAATAATGCGCGAAGATCCATTAATGCATGCGCTTAATGTTGGCATCAGGGTTGAGAAAGTGAGATGATTGTTGTGAATGGGCAATGGTGAATGGTGAATTTTTTATTTTAATTTTTTATTATCACTAAATTTTTTTAAAATATAAATCAGAAGCTTAAGCAAGTATATTCCAATTCACCACTCACCATTCACCATTGACCACCATCTCTCCAAAAAATTTTTTAAAAAAGAAACGGTTAGCCATCGCAACCTGGGTATACTGGTTTTTATTATTGTATATTATTGCTGCGCTAGTTTGGTGGTTCATTGCATTGCAGCAACAGAATAATAAAATGACAGTTTACAAAATGCAGGAGTTAAAATTAAATGATCCTGCATATCATTTTAAATTGGATCATATTAATGAAGATGCGAGAAAAAAAACGGCACAATACATTGGCGAAGGCAGTTTATTTTTGGTATTAATAATAATCGGCGCCATCTTTGTTTACCGCGCAGTGCGCCGCCAGCTTAAGTTACAGCAGCAGCAACAAAATTTTATGATGGCTGTAACGCACGAATTAAAAACACCCATCGCTATTACAAAATTAAATTTAGAAACTTTACAGCGTTATAATTTAGACGAAGATAAAAGGCAAAAAATGATCCGTTCTGCATTGCAGGAAACGGACCGCCTTAATACATTAGCGAATAATATTTTGATATCATCTCAACTCGAAGGCGGCGGTTATACTATTGCAAAAGAAGAAATTGATTTGTCTGCATTGATATTACAAAGAGCAAAAGATTTTCAAAACCGTTTTGCTGAAAGAAAATGGGAGATTAATATTCAACCTGAATTAGCTATTAATGGCGACACGTTATTACTTCAAATGCTTGTTAATAATCTTGTTGAAAATGCAATGAAATATTCACCGAAAGAAAGTTTAATAACCATTGAATTGAAAAAAGAAAAAAGATCAATCGTTTTATTAATAAAAGATTTGGGTGCGGGCATTGCAGATAATGAAAAGAAAAAAATATTTGAAAAATTTTACCGTGTTGGCAACGAATCCACAAGAACCGCTCAGGGCACGGGTTTGGGCTTATACTTATGCAGAAAAATTGCTGAAGATCATAATGCGCAAATATCTGTTTCAGATAATTCACCAACCGGAAGTATTTTTGCAGTAAGGTTTTGATAAAGCACAAACTTGCAAACCTTGAAGGTTTGCAAAAGAGAAATTTTAAATCATTAATAAACCTAAGGTTTATAACAAAGTTTTCAAAACAATGCCGACAGAAAAAAAATTATCCATCCTGCTTGTAGAAGATGAAGAGAATTTGCACGAAGCATTAAAATTAAATTTAGAGCTGGAAGGTTATGAAATCAGTTCTGCATTTGATGGTGAGCAGGCATTAAAAACTATTCAACAGGAATATTTTGATTTGATTATTCTTGATGTAATGCTTCCCGGCATTGATGGAATTAGTATTGCAGAAACAATCCGTGTGCAAAATAATGACGTTCCTGTATTAATATTAAGCGCCAAAAACACAAGCGCAGACAGGGTTTTAGGATTAAAAAAAGGCGCTGATGATTATCTTACCAAACCTTTTAACCTGGAAGAATTATTATTACGCGTTCAAAAATTAATTGAAAAAAATAAAAAATTACAGGACAAAGATTCGTTGGGAGATACTTATTCATTTGGAAAAAATAAAATTGATTTTAAAGCGCAGGAAGCCACAACCCAAAAAGGCCAGCACATTCAATTAAGTAAAAAAGAAGTAATGCTTTTAAAATTACTTATCGAAAATAAAAATGAAGTGGTAACGCGCGAAAAAATTTTGCAGGCTGTTTGGGGTTACAATGTTTATCCAACAACAAGAACGATTGATAATTTTATATTAAGCTTTCGAAAATATTTTGAAGAAGACAGCCGCAATCCGAAATATTTTCATTCCGTTAGAAGTGTTGGATACAAGTACAGTGAGTAGTTAACAGATGACAGATGACAGTTGACGGGATTTTTTTAATTTGTTTCCTATTTTTATTTATAGTCCATAGTCCATAGTCCATAGTTCATAGCTTATATCTTATACTTAACAACAAACTTCACATTCCGTCGCGTACATATTTAATAACCATTTCTGCATGCTGTAATGTGTGCTGCATGTTGGTTTCATTATAATCGGGCGTGTATAAATTCATTTCACATTCATTAAGCGTTTGCTCAAGCAGCGCAATTGTTTTATCATCCCAACCTTTTGCTTTTAATAAACGCATAACATTTTGCTTGTTCAACTCGCTGGAAGGAATATTTAATTTATCACGAAAAGTATCCCACACAGCCTGGTTGAGTTCTTTATAAAAACCTTTATAATCTTCATTCGCAAGCATTCGTTTGGCACGTATTAATGGATCAATTGGTTCTGGTATTTTCGCGGGAATATTTGCTTCAACAACAGGTTTTACAGGTTCTTTTATTAATGGTTTTATTTGCGCTTCCGTTTTTTTCAAACGCGTATTTTGTCGCCACAAATAAATGCCGAGGCCAGAAAGAATCAGTATTGCAAAAAACCATTCAAGATGCTGAATTAAAAAAATCTTTGCGCCGTTTGTTTTTTGTTTATAAACCGTTGCAAATTGTTTTTTCTTTGATTCAGCAGTTACATCAACTGTAAGATCTTTTGTTTGTATCGTTTTATAAGAAGCACTTGTTGGATCAAAATAAGAAAAGTCAATCGCCGGTAATGTATAGCTGCCTTGCTTTTGCGGCGTAAACACATAGTCAAATGTTTTCGATCCGCCGAGCGGCGCAATGGCTTTATTAATATTTTCTTTTGCGGTTGCATCATATGCTTCAATGGAATCAGGCCATTTTATTTGCGGTGCATTTACAATAGGCAAGTTGCCATTTCCATTAACAACAACTTTTAATGTGCCAGCATCATTCACTGCCACTTTTTTATTTTCAAGCGAAGATGAAATACTAAAATGGCCAACTGCGCCATTAAAATCCGCGGGTTTATTTAGCTCCGGCAAAGGTTTAATTGTAATGGCCAAAGGTTGGCTCGCAAGCGTAATATCCTGGTTGGTTTCAGTTCCTTCTTCACCACCGGATTGGCCAAAAATTTCATCGAGCAAACTATGGCGTTTATGAACCACATTTGTTTGTTGCAAAAAATAAACTTTGTTTTCTACCTCCGCTGGATCAAGCTCAACAGTGCCGGCTTGCAAAGGAATTAATTGTGCTTTGCGGATAATATGCACAGCAAATTGTTTTCCGTTTAATGTTTCTACAGATGCAATATCAACATTGGGATCCGTCATATCATACACGCTGAAACCGTTTAACGACGGGCGTTTCGTAACGCGCGATTCTGATCTTAACCTTGAATATAATTTATACGTTACCACAATTGGTTCACCAATAAAACAAGTTGTTTTATCTGCCTGTGCACGTACAAATAAATTCTTTCTTATTTTATCATTAATGTTTTCTCCTGGTTTTAAAACATATTCGCGTGCCGCATCCGTTGGTTCGTCGGGCCACACAGGTTGCAGCGCCATTGGCTTTGCATTATTGTTTGCAGAAGATGCAGACGCATTCACTTCAACATTAACCGTGTTTGAATGCATCTGTTTTCCATCAACATTTGCAGTTGCGCCTGCAATGGTAAATTTGCCGGTTTTAACAGGTTGCAGTACGTAAGAAATACCTTTGTATTGAGAAGTATTTCCATTAATAATACTCATGCCGCTGGTTTGTATCGGCCCCTCAACTATTTTAAAATTTGGAAAAGATGGCGGAGTAAGGTTATCAATTTGTTTCGCATTTTCAACAATAAATTCTACCTGCACATATTCACTTCGGCCAACTTCTGTGCCGCTTAATACAGTGGTAAATTTTACCTGCGCATTTGCAAAAGCAGTTAAAAAAATTGCTGTAAGTAAAACAATAATCTTAATGTGTAAATGTGTTGCGATAATTATTAATTTTTTAAATCGATTGGTATGCATAACAAACTTCACTTTCCTGTTTTACAAATATAAAAATTGATCGCTTCAGAAGTTCAGCTTGTTAAGGTTAAAAGGCAGTTAAGTTTATTATAAATCCCCCAGTTGCGGGCGCAGAATGATGTCTTCCACTGTTGCCTGTTGCGATAGTTGCGATGCTGCATAAATCATGTCTGCCACATCATTTGCTTCCATTATTCTTTTTGGATCAACGCCACTTCCACTCCACGAATCTGTATATACTGCGCCGGGAAAAACGGACGTAACTTTTATACCATGCGGTTTCATTTCTTCCCGCAAATTTTTTGAAAAACCAGCCAGCGCAAATTTGCTGATGCTGTAAGATCCGCCACTGGTGTACGCTTCAAAAGAAGCGGTTGAACACATATTGAAAATATGTTTGCGCGCATTTTCAGGATTTTCCTGCTTCATCATTTCGGGCAATAATGTTCTTGTAAGATGATAAGCGCTGGATAAATTTGCTGCAAGCATTTTTTCAAACGTTCCATCTTCTTCTTCATGCACACTTCCGGGCAAAAAATTTCCGGCATTATTAATAAGAATATCAACTGGAAATTTTAAACTCAACACCCATTTGCCAAAAGCCTGTGCCTGCTCTTTAATACTTACATCAAACGCTTTTGCTTTAATAACAACAGAAGGAAATTTTGTTTGCAATTCTTCCATCGTTTTATACAATTGCACTTCATTGCGCGAACACATAAATACATTATGATTATTTGCGGCAAACTTTTCAGCAATGGCTTTTCCCAAACCTTTTGATGCGCCGGTAATGATTACATTCATAAATAAATACAAAATTAGAAATACGAAGTACGAACTTTTTTTACTTTTATCATACAGTTCTTATTTTGTACTTCTCACTTCGTATTTCTAATTTCGCATTAATGAAATACAAACATCTTTTTTTCGATCTCGATCATACAATCTGGGATTTTGAAGTCAACAGCCGGCAAACTTTGGCGGAACTTTATATTACAATGGATTTAGAAAAAAAAGGTGTGGATGATTTTGAAAAATTTTATAAGAACTACATTATTCACAACGATAAATTGTGGGAACGTTACCGCAATGGTTTTATAAAAGTTGATGAGCTGCGCTGGAAAAGAATGTGGCTTACATTAATAGATTTTAAAATTGGCAGCGAACCATTCGCGCGCGAAATGGGAAACAAATTTTTAGATTTATTGCCAACACGAAAAATATTATTTCCACACACAGTTGAAGTGCTTGAATATTTAATTAATAAAAATTACCAGCTTCATTTAATAACAAATGGTTTTGAAAAAACGCAGCACAGCAAATTAAAAAATGCAGGAATAGAAAATTTTTTTAAAGAAGTAATTACTTCTGAAGGTTCAAACAGTTTGAAACCGCATAAAGAAATTTTTGATTATGCATTATTAAAAACCGGCGCGCAAAAAAAAGAAAGCATTATGCTTGGTGACAATATTGAAGTGGATATACAAGGCGCAATGAATGCTGGAATTGACCAGGTTTATGTAAATCATTTACAAACGAAACCATTAATAAAACCAACTTACATTGTTCATTCATTAATAGAATTGAAGGATATATTTTAAATAAAAAAACCTTCCCGGTTTGGAAAGGTTTGTAATCATTTTATTAATAAGCTTATTAAGATTTTGCTTCCATTTTATGTTTGGAACAAACTTTGCCGCAAGCTTTTGTCTTAGTTGTTTTTTTAGTTTTGTCTTTGCCACCATCCTGCGCAAAAGAAACGCCTGAAATCAAAAAAGCCATCGTTGCTAAAACCAATATTTTTTTCATATAGTTATTTTATATTTCAAATATAAACTTTCTTTCCGGAATAAACTACCAGGTTGCTAAAACTGTTACGCCGCCTTGCACCACTTCATTTAATGCAACATTTATTTTTGTTCCAACAGGCAAAATCAAATCAACCCTTGAACCAAATTTTATAAAACCCATCTCTGCACTTTGTTCTACTTTTTGGCCAACGTTTAAATAATTTACAATACGTTTTGCCAAAGCGCCGGCAATTTGTTTTACCAAAATTTCTCCTTTATTATTTTTTATCACAACACTGTGCCGTTCATTTTCTGTTGATGATTTCGGGTGCCAAGCAACTAAATATTTTCCTTTATGATATTTATTATACACCACTTCGCCGCTAATTGGATTTCTGTTTTGATGCACATTTGCCGGGCTCATAAAAACAGACAACTGGATGCGTTTATCTTTAAAATATTCCACGTCAACGATTTCTTCAATCACCACCACTTTTCCATCTGCAGGGCAAACGATGGAATTATTATCAACCGTAAGTTGCCGGTTTGGTACGCGAAAAAAAGAAATCAAAAATAAAAACACACCAAGTGTTCCTACAAAAATAATCCAGCTTAACCATGGCAAATGCGGGCTGATAAAATGGAATGATAAAATATTTATCACGGCAAAAATTATCAAACCAATTGCAAGCGTTTTATATCCTTCTTTATGAATTGTCATTGTAATAAATTAAATGCGAAATTAAGCAATGTGATTGGTAGTTTTTTATTTCAATACCAACACTATTAATAGCCACACAAAAGGTGTTGCTATTAATAAAGAATCAAAGCGATCCAAAAATCCGCCGTGGCCTGGCAAAATACTTCCGCTGTCTTTTATATTGGCCATGCGTTTTAATTTGCTTTCTAATATATCGCCGAAAGTGCCTGCCACAGCGCATATTGCAGCAATGGCTGAAAATGTAAAAACAGTATTCCAATTTTCTTTATTAATAAAAAAACCAATTGCGCCAATTACAACAATCGCCAAAATAATTCCACCAATTGTTCCTTCCCAGGTTTTTTTTGGGGAAATTTTTGTGAGCGGCGTTTTACCAATAAACGAACCAACGATGTAAGCCATTGTATCATTAATCCAGATGGAACAAATGATTAATAAAATTATATATTTCCCCATTTCTATACTGCTGTCATCAAAATTATAATTGCTGCGCAGATAAGTTAACAAAGCCCAACTAAGCGAAATATAAATTAACCCAAAAAAAGAATAATAAAGGTTTTTAAAATTTATATTTTTGATAAAAATGATTTCATTTATTAATAATAATATGAGTGAAATCAAACCAATCCAAAAACCAATTTGATGCAATGAAATATCTTCGATTTTATAATTGCTGTTTGTAAATAAAAGCATAATGCTCCAGCCCAAAATCATTATTCCATATTTATGAAATTTATTAATGGATAAATATTTTGGATCTATTAATGAAATGATTTTTTGATATTCAACCCAGCAACCAAAATGAATGATAGAAAACAAAATAAAAAAACTCCAGAAATTCCAGAGCAAACCAACCAGCATGACAGCCACAAATATTAATGCAGAAAGTGCGCGCGTTTTAAAAACAGCTTTATTAAGGGCCATGCGTAAAATTAAAAAATCAACCTGGTTTATTAATGAAGAAATTTATTGAAAGATTGTTTACGCGATAAATTCGTTGCGTTCATTTACTTTTTCAAAATCATACACCTTCGCATATGTTGCTGTTGATTGTTTTTTTATAATAATAAATAAACCAGCTACAAGTAACGCGCTTAATATTACAAGATAAATTGGAACGTTTGGATTTTCGTCAGCCAGCTTTGGAAAATAAACTACAGCAATAACCTGCGAGCCATTAATAAAAAAATGTGCAACAATATTCACCCACAAACTTCCGCTGTACCAAAATAATGCGCCAAGCAAAATGCCGAGAAACATTCTTGGCAAAAAACCTTCGAACTGCATATGAAATGCAGAAAATAAAATTGCAGTGATAATAATGCCAACCCACGCATTTTTAAAAAGATAAATCATGATGCGCTGCAAACATCCGCGGAACAACACTTCTTCACATATTGCGGGCAGCAATGCAACGACAAATAAGTTGATAAAAATGTCAGCCGTTGATCGCACTTTTAAAAATGCATCCATTTGCTTGCCTAAATCTTTTTCTGAATCAATCATCCATTTTGCCAATGGAATGCGCTGGTTTATTTCTCCCAACCAACTTGTAAATGGAACAGAAAATACAACAATCAATATCCCAAGAATATAAAAATTATTTTTTTCAGATTTACGAAAACCAAAAAAATAAAATTGGTTGTAATTAAAAATTATAAAGGCAAATATTAATCCCGGAATTAAAAAAAGCGTTACTGTAGAAATGCCTTGAATTAGTTTTAAAAGATTTACAATTTGCACATTATTAAAATCCAGGTTTTTAACGCTGTCAACAGGCACGCCTTTTATTAATAAAATGCCTGCGCCAATTAATGATGTAAAAAAAAGAGCGCCAGCCAATAATAAAAAAAATAAAGCCAGTTGCGACCATGGAGATTGAACACGTAAATAGCTTCTCATTATTTGTTTCAACGATTAGTTTGTAAATTTGCACGCGCTGCAAAACAGCGTGGATAAGGGTTGCAAGATACAAGATAGATATTGATTGTATTATCCATTCAAAACAAAAAGTAAAAATTAAAAAGTAGAAAAATAATTGCGATTAAAGTTCAACCGTATTCTTTTTAATTTTTCTTTTTTACTTTTTACTTATTAATAAAATAAACACATGCCAGTTTACATAGACAAAATAAAATTACCTGATTTTCCATTGTTGCTTGCGCCAATGGAAGATGTGAGCGATCCGCCGTTTCGCGCGGTTTGTAAGGATAATGGCGCGGATTTAATGTACACAGAATTTATTTCTTCGGAAGGATTAATACGCGATGCAATCAAGAGCCGACAGAAGCTTGACATCTTCGATTATGAACGCCCTGTTGGAATACAAATTTTTGGTGGTGATGAAGAAAGCCTTTCGCTCGCAGCAAAAATTGTTGAGGTAACAAATCCTGATTTGCTGGATATAAATTTTGGATGCCCGGTAAAAAAAGTGGCATTAAAAGGCGCCGGCGCCGGTGTTTTAAAAGATATTGATTTGATGGTTCGCTTAACTTCTGCAGTTGTTAAATCAACTTCACTTCCTGTTACTGTAAAAACAAGATTGGGTTGGGATGATAATACAAGAAATATTGAAGAAGTGGCAGAACGCTTGCAGGACGCGGGTATTAAAGCATTAGCAATCCATGGCCGCACGCGCACGCAAATGTATAAAGGCGAAGCAGACTGGACATTAATTGGCAAAGTGAAAAATAACCCGCGCATAAAAATCCCAATTTTCGGGAATGGAGATATTGACAGCCCTGAAAAAGCTTTGGAATATAAAAACCGTTATGGCATTGATGGAATCATGATTGGCCGCGCGGCAATTGGCTATCCGTGGATTTTTAATGAGATAAAACATTTCTTAAAAACAGGCGAACATTTGCCTTCGCCAACCATTGAAGATCGCATTGCGATTTGCAGAAAACATTTACATAAATCTGTTGAGTGGAAAGGAATGATTGTTGGTATAAATGAAATGCGCAGGCATTATGCAAACTATTTGAAAGGTTTGCCAAACATCAAAGAATACCGCAACAAATTAGTAACGCTTAAAACGCCAGAAGAAATTAATGCAGTGCTCGATGAAGTTGCCGTTGCGTATGATGGATTTGAATTCGAAAAAACGCCGATTGAATTAATCAACTATCACGAGAAATGCCCGGTTTAATTAAAATATTTTTAAGCCGCAAATCATTTCTTTATTAATGTTTCCAATTGCTGCATATAAATGCTTGCTCTTTTTGCAGCAACAAAATCTGCGCTAAACATTAATGCACTTTGTATTAATAATGTAATTGCAAATCCAAATAAAAAAACTTTTTCTTCATTGTTTCTGTACAAAACAATCAACACAATTGCTGTAATTATTAATGCAATTTCTATCCATTTATAAATAACAAAACTCCTGTTCACCATTTTCATTCTTGGCAATTCTTCATTTCTCAATTTGGAAGGATTCATGTCGAATGAATAGACCATATCAATGCGTTGGTTATCGCTGTTTTTATAAACTGCAAAACCAGCAACAGCTTGCACCAAACCAAATATTAATAAAGGAATTGCTGCGCCTTTTGCAAAATTTGTTTTCCAGAAAAAGAAAAAACCTGCGGCTATTAATAAAGCGATAATTCCAACAATCAAAAAAATAAGGCCTGCATTTTTTTCTGTAAGAAAATATTTCTCAATGTCGGTTTTGGTAAACATGCGGAAATAATTTCAGGAAAGATAATAAAAATTATTTCGCAATAGCTTCAGTAACATCTTTGCTTAACGGGGAAATAGATGGATCAAAATAATTCATTAATACACCATTTTCATTTATTAAATATTTAGAAAAATTCCATGTTGGTTGTTGGTCGTTCCAGCCATTTTTATTTTTATTGCTCAGCCATTCAAACACATTATTTTGTTCGGCAGATTTTATTACACTGCTTTTTTTCGCGAGCGGAAAAGTAACTCCATAATTTATTTTGCAAAATTGTGCAATGTCTTCATCTGTTCCTTTTTCCTGTTCTTTAAAATCATTTGCAGGAAAGCCAATGATGATCAATTTGTCTTTGTATTGTTCATGTAATTTTTGCAAGTCATCGTATTGCGCAGTATAACCACAATCAGAAGCGGTGTTCACAATTAATATTTTTTTTCCTTTTAAATTTTCGAAACTCATTTGCTTTCCATCGTTTGCAATTGTTTGCAAATTATAAAAAGAAACAGGCGGCGCAATTGCATTGGGGTTTGATTTTTCTTTACCACCAAATAATTTGGTGATGGCCATTAATGCAGGATAAATTGCTTTGGCTATTTTTTGTTTACCAGTCATGTGTTGTGAATTTATATTTATTATTTCAAAGTAAATAAATGAACATGCAACCAGCAATAATAATAGTATTAATGCGCGCTTTGGCTTATTAATAGTCATTTTGGTATTTTATTTGCAAATACATTTATTAATGTACGTTTAAAATTAACAGCAGTTTTATTAATACATCAATATTCAAATAAAATTTTCAGTTGAAAGTATTTAGAAGAAATTTGAATACGGATTTTTTCTTCGTTTAATATATTAGTAAATGATGACCGACGAATATTATATGATGCTTGCACTGAAGGAAGCGCGCAAAGCGTATGATGATGGCGAAGTTCCCATCGGCGCTTTGGTTGTGCTTGATGATAAAATTATTTCGCGCGGGCACAACCAGGTGGAGCGTTTGAATGATCCAACTGCGCATGCAGAAATTATTGCGCTTACATCTGCATTCAATTTTTTGGGAAGCAAATATTTACCAAACGCAACTATTTATATTACGCTTGAACCATGCTTAATGTGCGCCGGCGCGCTATTCTGGAGCAAAATAAGCCGTGTGGTTTTTGGCGCTTCTGATGTAAAAAATGGTTATTGCAAATATGTTATTCCTGTTCCTGCCATTGAAAGTGCGGGAATCGGGCCTTGGCCTTTTCATCCAAAAACAGAATTGACAAGAGGCATTTTAGAAGACGAATGTGCGATGTTGATTAAAGAATTTTTTTTATCAAAAAGATAAAACGAATTGATTCACCCATAAAATTTTACCATTCATCCGAAAGGATTTATAAAGCATCTCATCCAAATTGCATATTAATGAGATGAAAACTTTTTTTTCTGCTATCAATTAAAAATTTCATTAACATCCTTTAACACTTTCATCCGCCAATCAATATTGGCTTGCACAACGTATTTCAGCGAAATACTTTTGTATTGTCAAACCAATTATTAATGAACAATTTTAAAAAAATAAAATCATGAAACAGACAATCATCACCGCCGCAATTTTTATTGCAACCGCTTTCAGCGCCGCATTTGCAAATGAAGGAACACCCTTATCAGCTGAAATTTCAAATTCATTTAATAAAGAATTTACCAATGCACAAAATGTAAACTGGATAAATAAAGATGCACAAAGCATTGCAAGTTTTACATGGAACAATCAAATTTTGCATGCTTATTATTCGCAGGATGGGCAACTGAATTTGGTTATGCATAATATATCTTCTGATAATTTACCAGTAATGCTTTTAGGTGAATTAAAAAATAATTACAATGGTTATTGGATTTCTGATTTGTATGAAGCAGTTACAAACGGCCATTCATCTTTTTATGCAACAATAGAAAATGCAGATCAAAAAATCACATTAAAATCAGAAGCCGTAAAAAGCTGGAACGTTGAAAAAACGATTGATAAAAATGCAGCGCAACTTTAATTTTTATTAATAAACTGTTTTCAAATTTTTTTATAAAAGCCTGATATTTGCATTTCAAAAAATTATAAAATGTCAATAGCAGAAGAAATAAAAATAGCTTATTCAGATTCAAAAAATTATCCTGAAATAGCAGAGAAATTAATTGATGCAGGTGTATTATCATACACGGTGGATGTGCCAAGTGGAATAACTTTATACAGGCTTGAAAATGGCTCACTGCATTTGCACACACCGATTAATGAACCGCGTGAAATCAAAAAAAATTTTGATCGCGAATTAACTATACAATCGGTTCGTGATAACCAGCAAGGCAAAACTGATTATGCAGGTTTTATGAATGGCATTGCAAATGCAGGCGTTCGTTTTTATGAAGCCACATTAAATGGAAACAGCAAGCGCGTAACATACATTGGCATCGGTGGTTTTTATGAAGAATTAATTCCGCTATAAATTATCTATCCAAATAAATTCATTAATAAAAAAGCTCCGCAAAAAATGCGGAGCTTTTTTATATTCATTCACGATTCACCATTGACCATTCACCGTCATAATTTCTTAATCTTAATATTCTTAAACCAAATTCCACCACCATGATCCTGCAATGCAATAAAGCCAGATTTTGCATTACCATATTCAGGATAATCTTTCCACTTGCCGGTTGATTTTAATTTTTGCCATTCAGGCGTCCATGCATTAAAGTCAGCAACTTTTTCTCCATTTAACCAATGTTCTACATGCGCGCCATGTACAATTATTTTTGTGTGATTATATTCTCCAATTGGTTTCGCTGCCAATTTTAATGGCGGGTGCATGGCATAATCAGCGCCACTTTTTTGCCATGGTTCCAAATCACTTATTGCATCATCAATCAATTGATATTCCGGACCGGTTTGATACGTGCCATCATGCGTTTCAGTTACATGATATAAAATTCCGCTGTTGGCTTCTTTGCCAACTTTCCAATCGATTTGCAATTCAAAACTTGCGTATTCATCTTTCGTAATTAAATCAGATCGTTTTGTTACACCTTCGCTATCCAGTTTGCAATACAATTCACCATTAATAACTTTCCAACTATCGTCTGGAAGGTTTTTAAAAGTGCGCCAACTGTCCGTTGTTTTTCCATCAAACAATAATTTCCAGCCATCTTTTTTTTCCTGCGCAGTCAATTCATTATCGCCGTTTTTATTAATAATTTTTGCAGGCACAAAAAACGCAGCAAGCATTAATGCACTTGCAACAAAACAAACCATCATTATTTTTTTATACATCATTTCAATTTTATTAATAAAAAATTATTCAGCAGAAAGTTACTTAAAACCATTTTATAAAATGGAACATCATTTTCTTTTTACATAAAAAATTTTTGTACCCGGCAATAGTATTCAATTCAACTTCATTGGCGTCGCACTCTTGTACATTTTGTTCTATGTTCATCATTAATGGCTGTTTGCTGTTAGCTATTAGCCAAGCCAACAGTTAACAACTTTAGCCTTGCTAATAGCCAAAAGCTAACAGCTAATGGCTAATCTATCAACCAACAACACGGCATTTCTTTTGAGTAATTAATATATCGCACGTAAATTTGTTATCCTTTAGAAAACGATTTCATTTTTATAAAAATCGTTTAGTAACATTTTAAAAAATAAAAACTATGGCATTTACATTACCTGCGCTTCCTTACGCACACGATGCACTGGAACCGCATATCGACACAACAACGATGCAAATACACCACGGCAAACACCACCAGGCGTATGTTGACAATCTGAATAAAGCAGTAGCAGGCACACCAAACGAAAGTAAAACGCTGGAAGAATTGGTTAAGCATGCAGGAACAATCAGCCCTGCAGTGCGCAACAATGGCGGCGGACATTGGAACCACAATTTCTTTTGGGAAAGTTTAGCCCCGAAAGCTGGCGGCGCACCAACCGGAAATTTGGCAACAGACATTGATAATTCATTTGGATCTTTTGATGCATTTAAAGAAAAAATGAATGCAGCAGGAACCACGCGTTTTGGAAGTGGCTGGGCCTGGTTATTAATAAAAGATGGCAAGCTAGAAGTTTCATCAACACCAAACCAGGACAATCCATTAATGGATGTTGCAGAAGTAAAAGGCACGCCATTATTAGGCATTGATGTTTGGGAACACGCGTATTATTTAAAATATCAAAACCGCAGGCCCGAATATCTTACAGCATTTTGGAATGTTGTTAATTGGCCGAAAGTTGCAGAACGCTATGAAGCTGCTGCGAAATAAATAAATTTCAAAAAAAAATCAGTTACTTGCAATCCCGGTATTTTTTACCGGGATTCATTTTTTAAAAACTACAGGTATGAGAAAACTTCAGTTTATATTTTCATTAATCATTATTGCAGTATTAACATCATGCGGGCACAAAAAAATATTGGTTTATGCAAGCAGTAAAATATTGCTTGATGGAACACAAAAAAATATCACCATTTCTGAAGGCACAACACATAATGAACAGGAACTTGATTTTAGCGGCAGCGGGCCTGTAACTATTAATGTGCAAAGCCCTTCCGGAAAATATACAATTGAAGCAACTGGCGAAGGTTTGTTTATTGCCAATTTGCAAAAAGATACCGTTGTTGGAAGTTACCAGCACATTGGTGCAGATAATGGAAAAGTAAAATACACACCAGAATTATTGGCAAAAGCAGTTGACAGTTTACAGCAATTAATTGCCGGGCAAAATGTAAGTGCGGCCAACAAAAATTATTTTATTCCTTCAGGAAAAATTGGAAAAGTAACGGACAATATTAATGCAAAAATTTTCGGGCCGTATGTAACTATTCCATCAGGGTTTGATGCAAGCAATATTCCCGAAGTATATAAATTTTATACAAACAACGAAGTGCGGGAAACTATAGCGAAGCTTTCAGTGATAGGAAAATAGGTTTTTAAAAGGCACAAGGTTAATCTTGTATATTAATCCTTTTTACATGAACCTTAAATCTTGTTCCTTGTATCTTGAACTTTGTATCTTGAACCTTGTATCTTGTTCCTTGTATCTTGAACCTTGTATCTTGTTCCTTGTATCTTGAACCTTGTATCTTGTTCCTTGTATCTTGAACCTTGTCCTTGAACTTCGCTATGGCACAGGATCATATCCATGGCCGCCCCAAGGATGGCAACGTGCAATTCTTTTTATAGTAAGCCATGTGCCTTTGAAAATTCCATACTTTTTTAATGCTTCCACTCCATATTGCGAACATGTTGGCGTGAAGCGGCATTTAGGGCCAAGCAATGGAGAAATTATGCGCTGGTATATTTTTATTAATAAAATAAAAGGCAGGCTCAATATTTTTAAAAAAGATTTCATTAATGATTTTAAAAAGAAAATTATTGATTAATAATCTTAATTGATTTTTTTTATTAATCGTTGCAAAATTACTCCGATCTTTTCATGCACGGTTTTGTACTCAGGCAATTCTTTACCGGTGTAAATAAAAAATACAGCAAGCTGCTGATTTTTTTCTTTCATTTTATTATATAAAATTTCTTTTTGCAAACGGTACGATTCACGCATTAATCTTTTGATGCGGTTTCTATTAACAGCTTTTTTAAAATTTTTTGTGCCAACACCAACACCAAATTGCACATTAAATAATAATGATTCTGTTCTTAATATTTTTTCACCGCACACAAAAAATACTTTGAAAGGAAATGCAGAAAAATTTTTTCCTTCACGAAATAATTGTTCAATAAGCTTGCGGCTTTTTAAACGTTCATCTTTTCCTAAAGTAAATTGCTTGCTGATGATAAATTCAATTTAAAAAAAATAGCCCCGGAAAAACCGGAGCTATAAAAATATTATAATCCCTGCAAAAAGATTTATTAATAAAACTTATTCCGCATTTTGCGGAATGTGCAGGTTTTTATTTCAGTTTAGATTCGTCAGAGACAGATAATTTATGACGGCCTTTTTTACGGCGGCTGGCCAATACTTTGCGGCCATTAGCGGTTTGCATACGTTTGCGAAAACCATGTACAGATTTTCTGCGGCGTGTATGTGGTTGAAATGTACGTTTCATTTTTAAAATTTTACTTTACTAAACCGGTTTAAAAATATGCAACTTGTTGAGAAAACAAGTACGCTTTTCAATCATTACCGCAGGCCACCATACCCGCCAGTTGTGAAAGGTCGGCAAAGGTAGCTGAATAATTTCAGATTTTATAAGGTTAAATAGAAAATTTTAAAAATTCGAATTTTTTAACCTTGAATGTTTTGTCATGATTGCTATATTAAAAATCTGATGTATTCTGCAAGATTTTTTTAAGAAAAATTCTATTAATAAATCACAAAGCAAGATGTTTTGACTGAACATTTTTACCATAAAAAATGGAAGCTTTGTTGTCAAAATCTTTGGTAGAATCTGTGGTGTAAAAAATCAATTCTCCATTTTTGCTGCACCGGTTTTCTATTTCAGGATGGCGGTGTAAATAATCAACCAAACTTTCAGCAACAATTTCTCCCTGCGAAATTATTTTTATCGTTGATGGAATTTGTTCGGCTATTTTATTTTTTATTAATGGATAATGCGTGCAAGCGAGTAAAATAGTGTCAATGTCTGCAGATTGCTGTAGTAGTTTTTCAATGTATTCATGCACAAAATAATCAGCTCCGGCATTGTTGTGTTCGTTGTTTTCTATTAATGGAACCCACATCGGGCAAGCTTGCTGAAAAACATTTACAGAAGGAAAAAATTTGTCTATTTCTATCGGGTAAGAGTTGGATTGAACGGTACCTTTTGTTGCAAGAATACCAACCTGGTTTGTTTGTGAAAAAGTACCAATAATTTCTGATGTCGGGCGAATAACACCAAGCACGCGGTTGGCGGGATTAATGCGTGGCAAATCATTTTGCTGAATGGTGCGCAATGCTTTTGCAGATGCCGTATTGCATGCAAGCACCACCAACGGGCAACCCATTTTAAAGAACCATTCTACACATTCCAGCGTGTATTTATAAACGCTTTCGAATGATCTTGTTCCATAAGGTGCACGCGCATTGTCGCCGAGATAAATAAAATCATGCTGCGGCAGTTTTGCAACTATTTCTTTTAAAACCGTTAATCCGCCGTAGCCGGAATCAAAAACACCAATTGGTTGGAATGATGGCATATGCAAAAATAAAAAAGCCGGGTTATAAAAACCCGGCTCATTAATAATTTATAACAATTGATTATTTTATGTTCAATTTCTTTTTAACCAATGGCAGCAAATCGTCTGCTGGCGGATAAGTTAATAAAGCATCTTTTGCAAATACATAAGTGTAGCCGCTTTCTTTAGCAACTGTCTGTACTGCATCAACCGCTTTTTTCTGAATAGGTGCAACAAGGTCTTGTTGTTTTTGTTGCATTTGTTGTTGTGCCTGTTGTGTGTATCCTTGCAATTTCAAATATTGTTCGCCAATATTTTTTCTTTTTATTTCAAGCTGTGCTTTTGTGTATTTCGCTGTATCTTTTGTTGTGAGCAAACTGTCCTGTTCGTTAAATTCTCTTTTCATATCATCAAAATTCTGTGCTAAAGCTGCCTGAAATTCCTGCAAAGAAGAATCTGCTTTTTTAGCTTCCGGCATGCTGGCAATTAGCTCATTAATACTAATATAACCAATTTTTGACTGAGCCTTTGTTTGGCTTGATGCCACAAAAACAAGACTTAAAGCCACCACTACAATTGTAACAATCTTTTTCATTTTTTTAAATATTTGTGTTTTAATTGTCGCATGAAAAGTGCAAGACCTTTTCGAATGCTTTGTTTTTTATTTTTTAAATTGATTAATGAGACCTATTTAATTCCCAATTCTCTAAGAACATCGTCGCTTTTATCCAGCTTTGGGTCGGCAAATATAACAGTAATTCCTTCACTTTTATCCAAAATAAAGTCATACATTCTGTTAACGGCAATTTTTTGAATCGCGTTGTATACCTTGTCCTGCACAGGTTTCACAAGCTCTTGTCTTTTTTTAAACAAATCGCCTTCAAAACCAAAGCGTTTTCTTTGCAGGTCGCGCACTTCTTTTTCTTTATTAAACAATTCGTCTTCGCGTTTCTTTTTTAAATCATCGCTTAGCATCACTTGTTCAGCTTCGTAATCTTTATACATTTTATCAAGCACAGATTGTTTGTCGTCAATTTCTTTTTGCCATTGTTCACTAATCTGATCAATCTTTTTTTGTGCGTCCTGGTATTCTGGAATTTTATCAAGAATAAATTTTGTATCGACAATTGCATAGCGCTGCGCATTTGCAGCTATTGCAAATATGAAAAAGGATGCAACCAGGAGTATTTTTTTCATAATCATTAATAATTTTAAAACAATCAGGTATGAAATTTAAGGATTATTCCGGTTCAAAACCTAACATAAATGTAAACCTTGAAGCGCCTTTAAGCGAACCGCCATTTTGTAATCGATCCAGGCCAATACCATAATCGAAGCCAAGCAAACCAAACATTGGAAGGAAAAACCGTAAACCAACGCCCACATCTTTACGCAACTGGAAAGGGTTATAATTGGTATAACCATTAACGGTTCCAAAACCCCAACCGTTCGCTGCTTCAAAAAACGTTTCCCCATAAATGGTGCTGCTCGGGCTGGTAACAAACGGGTAGCGCAACTCCAAAGTATATTTATTAAAGATGGTTGCAAATGATGATGAACCTTGCTGATCAGGATTTACTTTCGGATCTGAATTGGTGTAAACAGGGTAACCTCTTTGCGAAATAATATCATAACCCAGCAAGCCAAAGTTGTTCGTTAAACCCGCATCTCCAATTTGAAAACGTTCGAAAGGAGAAAAATCAAGATCGCTATTATAACGGCCCAAAAATCCATATTTAATAGAAGCCTTCAACACAAACTGGTGGCTTTTATCTGCACCTAATGGTTTACCAATTGGAATGTACCATTCGTCCGTAAATCTCCATTTGTGGTATTCCGGCTGCTGATAACTTTGCGATGGCGTTATGTTTCGATTAAACAACGAATAAGGCGGCGTGAACTGAACGCTTAATAAGAAATTATTACCACTTCTTGGATAAATGGGCTGATCAAGCGAATACCTGCTTAGCGCAATTTTGAAACTGAAATTGGTAGAATGCCCGTTTCGGAAATTGGTTGTAAATAGTGAATAATTTGTCAAATCATATTCAACCAAATTAACTGAATAAGTAAGGTTGAAATAATCATCCGGCCATGATAAACGTTTGCCGAGCGCAACAGTAATACCCACGTTTTTTAAAGAGTTTGTATCACTGAATTTATACGTGTGGCTTGCACTGCTATAACCACCGGTTCTAAATACACTTTTATATAAGCTAACTGTAAAAGAATTTCTTTTTTTGCCACCAAGCCAAGGCTCTGTAAATGATGCATTATAAGATTGATAAGCTTTACCATTTGATTGAACGCGCAAACTCAATTTTTGCCCGTCGCCCGTTGGTAAAGGATCCCAGGCTGATTTTTTCCAGATATTTTTAATAGAAAAGTTATTGAATGATACGCCCAGTGTTCCTGTTACGCCAATGCCACCGCCCCATCCTGCGGAAAGTTCCAACTGATCTGCAGATTTTTCTTCCACGCTCCAGTTGATATCCACCGTTCCATCTTCCTGGTTTGGAACTGGTGTTGGGACCACTTTTTCCTGGTTAAAAAACCCGAGATTAACGATTTCTCTTTGTGAACGCACCAACAAATCACGGCTAAATTTATCTCCCGGAATCGTACGCAATTCGCGACGGATAACATATTCCTTCGTTTTTTCATTACCGGTAATGGTTACGTTTTTAATGGTTGCCTGCGGGCCTTCAGTCATGCGCATTTCAAAATCAATCGTGTCATTATACACTTTTGTTTCCACAGGATCTATCCTGAAAAAAAGATAACCATCATCCTGATAAAGGCTGCTTACATCTCCACCTTCCGGCGCGCCTTTTCCAAGTTTTTTATTAATAAGTTCTAAATTATACACATCGCCTTTCCTGATTCCCATTAATATATTTAAAATAGAATCCGGGTATTTTGTATTGCCTTTCCAACTGATATTTCCGAAATAATATTTATGGCCTTCTTCTACTTTAATATCAATATTCATCTGGCCTTTATTGTCATAATACTGCGTATCTGCAAGAATTCCTGCATCGCGGTAGCCTAATGAATTATAATAAGCGAGCACGTGTTCTTTATCTTCTGTATATTTTTTTACATTAAATTTTGAGCCGCTGAACAATTTAAACCTGAAATATGGATCCAAAAATTCTTTCGATTCCGTAAAATAAAGAAAGCCCCAGCTATTAATGTATTCTTTTAAAGTGATTGGCTTTTTTACGCCGTAAACGCTTTTATTTTCTGCAGGAAAAAGTGTGATATGGCTGAGTTCTTTGGTATCTTTTAATTCCTTTTTAAGTTTTGATTCTGATATAGCAACGTTGCCGAAAAAGTTAATCTGGTTAATGTGAACTTTGTTTCCTTTATCAACATTAAAAGTGAGTATTTCAGAGTTGGCAGAGGAAGGATCTTTTAATTCAGAAATTTTTACAACTACACTCTGGTAGCCTTTTTCACCGAAAAATTTTTTAATAGCTTCCACAGCAGATTGCTTCATACTTTCTGTAACGGCGCGGCCTTTTACAAGCCCGGTTTTCGGCTGCAAATCATCAGATTCTGATTTTGTAACACCTTTAAAATTAAAACTTACAAGGCGCGGCCTTTCGGTTACATTTATTTCTAAATAAATATCATTACCGGTTAACTTAGTTATGTAAATAGCAATATTGGTAAACAAATTTTGCTTCCATAAATTGGTAATGGCTTTGCTAAAATTATCACCGCCTGGAATGGTTACTTTATCACCAATGGTAAGGCCGGAAATAGATGTTAATAAAGCTTCATCCAGGTATTTTGTACCGGATATTTTTATGCCTGCAATAATGTATTCTTTGGGAGATTTTGCATTTTGTAACGCCAGCAAATCAGGATCAACAGATAACGGATGCGAAGTATCAGTAACGTCCTGAGCATTAGCAGTTTTTGTAATCAGTAATAAGCAGAAAATTGGTAAAAAAACACAAATCAGTAATCTTCGTTGCATCCAGTCGGTTTTTTAAAGCGGCAAATTAAGGGGATTTATGAAAAGTGTTTGTTAAAAAGTGGCATAAAAAGCGATTAATACGCTATAATTATAATGTATTTTCCTTTTCAGGAAGCTTTTGGCCTTGCAGTTGCGCTCCTGTTTTTCCAAAACGCCGTTCCCTGCCCTGAAAATTGAGAATTGCTTCATATAAATTTTCTTTTCTGAAATCGGGCCAACGCACGTTTGTAAAATACAATTCTGCATAAGCCAATTGATATAATAAAAAATTACTAATCCGGTATTCTCCGCTTGTTCTTATCATCAATTCCGGATCAGGAAAATTGCTTGTACTCAAATAGCGTTGTAAAGTTTCCTGGGTTATTGTTTCGGGATCCAGCGAACCTTTTTTAATATCTGCCGCTATACTTTTCACGGCTTCTACCATTTCCCACCTGCTGCTGTAGCTTAAGGCCATTATTAAATTGAGGCCTGTATTTTTACTTGTCAATTCCAGCGCTTCATTCAATGCGATTTTTGCATATTCAGGCAGCATATTCATGTTGCCAATAACGTGCAGCCTTATATTATTTTTATTAAGCGTTTCCACTTCATTGCGGATGGTTTCAACCAGCAACTCCATTAATCCCGTTACTTCATATTCAGGCCTGTCCCAGTTTTCGGTTGAAAAAGCATAAAGCGTTAAATATTCGATGCCCAATTCGGCGCAGCCTTCCACAATATCACGCACACTTTCCACGCCATGAAAATGGCCATACAACCTGTCCTGCCCTTTTTCGGTAGCCCAACGACCGTTGCCATCCATAATAATGGCGATGTGGCGCGGCAATCTTGTGGCATCAATTTTATCTTTCAGCGACTCCATACTTGCTAATTCGGATTGCGAATTTAAATTTTTTTTCCGAAGGCAGCGCATTTAGTAATGAGGAATAGGAAATTTGGTTTTTTAGAAGAAGAATAAATTCCGGAAAACCCATTTTATTAATAATGCAGTTATTAATATGGCTATTAATAATCTGTTTTTTTAAGATTATAAAAATAATTACCCATTAAGGTGATTATAAATTATCAACTTATTAATAAGAATTTATTTAGCGCTCGGGCACCTGTACGATGTGAGGTTAAAAGAAACCATTACTTCGGCCATTACATAACTGTCTTTTTGGTTGGAATAACCGCGCTGGCGGCCTGCAATTCCGATTGGTGTTCCATAAACGAAAGAGCGATCCTGCAAAGTTCCGGCAAGTGAAGCTTTACCATTTGGCAATGCAGGAAAAGCTGCAGCGCCGGCATAAGTTGTACTTACATCGTCAATATAATCGGTGTTTGTAAAACGGTACACAACTTCAAAACCAACATTCATGCGGCTATTAAGATTGTATTTAACGCCCATTCCTACAGGGAAACAAAGCGCCATACTTCCATAAGGTTTTCTGCCGGGATAAGCTGCAGAACCCTGGCCTTCTGTACCCAACGGACGTAAAAAAACTTTTTGTCCCTGGTAATAAGCATATGGATCATAATTAAAAGTGCCGATACCAAAAGTTATATACGGCGTAAAATTGTGGTAAACATCTCCTGGAACAAATTTGAAAAAATTAAAATCCCCTTGCGCTGCAAGTTCCCAGATGTTGGTTGAAAAACTTAGGTTCCTGGTGTGCATGAATTCATTATACCCATTATAAATATCCGAGTAACCAAGTTGGGCATAATGGCCGCTGATGCGCAACGCAACATATTCTCCAAACTGTTTTCTGAAAAATAAACCTGCGGCAATTTTTGGCCGGTTAAGCCGGAGTTTTGGATTAAGATCTCCAAAATAATGTGCCGCGCCCAATGAAACGCCCACTTCGCCTTCCTGCACAATTTGATCAAGAACGGTGTGGTATTGCGCCGATATATTTCCGGTAATAAAAAAAGTTATAATTGCTGCTATTATTAATTTCTTCATACTCTTGTATAAGATTGTGGTTTTGGTAACGTATTTAATTGTTTTTTCTTTTGTTTGTGGATTAATTTCTTGTATCTAACCCCCACGAAAGTTTATTTCTCAATGTTTTTAAAAAATTACTTTCGTTCAAACGGACCAAACTTATTGTAAATTCTTCACGCCTCACAGCAACCTGAACAGTTTTATCTACAATTTCTTTTCTCGAGTCCAGCGCGCAGATAAAATTATCTGCCCGGCCTTCAATTTCAAAAGAAATAATACTGCTGTCTGGTACCACAATTGGCCGAACATTTAAATTATGCGGCGCAACAGGCGTTATAACAAAACTTGCAGAATCCGCAAAAACAACCGGGCCGCCACAACTCAGTGAATAACCTGTAGAGCCTGTTGGCGTCGACACGATTAATCCATCTGCCCAATACGTATTTAAAAATTCACCATTAAGATACGTGTGAATTTTTATCATTGGCGAAGTATCGGTTTTATGAATGGCAAATTCATTTAAACCATAAGGCGCTTTGCCAAACAAAGGCTTATTTGCATCAAGATGAATGAGCGAACGTTTATCGATTACAAAAGTGCGGTTAACCAGCGCACTTACAGCAAGCGCAACTTCTTCTTTGCCGATGCTCGCCAAAAAACCCAGCCTGCCAAAATTAATGCCCATTACAGGAATATTTTTATCACGCACTAATGCAACTGTATCTAATAAAGTTCCGTCGCCGCCAAGGCTGATAATAAATTCTATTGTTTCATCCAATTCTTCCGGCTCTGTAAAACTTGAAATATTTGAAGGCAATAAAAATATCGATTGAATTTTTTCAAGAAAGGGAAGATGGATTACAGGCTCAATATGCTGGCGTATTAATTCATCAAACAAATGCTGAATTTCATTGCGCTGTTCGTAATCTATAATACGGCTGTATATAGCAACTTTCATCCTGTAATATTTATTTTTTAAATGGTATGATTTTTATTTTGTTCCATCCATTTTCAAAAATTATTCAACCAAAAAAACGCGGAAAATTTTTATTAATAAAAATTAAAATTCATTTCCGATGCGCAAAAATAGTCCCTTTTGTCCTAATTGGTTAAAGCTGTAATCCAGCTTAAAAGTAAAATCATAAAAGCTTATTACATCAACACCAAATCCGCCGGTATATAAAAAACGGTTTTGCAAAGAATTATTTGTGTCGAATTTATTATAAGTATACCCTTCATCAGTAAATGCAGTTGCATAAACGCGGAACGGAATACGATCATGCGAAGCTGCATGTAAAAACGGAATACTGAAATTACAAATCTCGCGCATAAATGTATTGTGCACCATTATTGCAGCAACGCCATCAACAACATATTTATCAAGCCCGCGCAAATAAAAATCGCCATAACCCATTAATGGCTGGTTGTAAAAAGGTTGTTTAAAAGGCAACTTTATTAAGCTCCAGTTTTGCGTGGTAAAATATAATTTATGTGCAATCGGCCAGCTTGATGAATTTTTAAAATATGCCTGCCACAAATTCATATCGCTGTTAATACCTCTTCGTAAAAGGCCGGCTTCAATCGTAATTCCTTTTAGCGGATAAGGAACATAATCAACATCCGTATAATTGACCACGTATGAAATTTCAGGATAAAAAACTTTTCTTTTATTGTTATTAAAATAATCAGGATTATAAACTGTAAGCGCACTATCAATAGAAAATTTATTAAGGCCAAAGCGAAACAAATGTTTTGTTTTTAATGCAGGGCGATAATAATATCTTAGTGAAAGAGAATATTGTTTGCTCAAATATTTTCCGGCATAATTTATCGTATCTGCTTTAATAAAATATTGCTGGTTGTTTGTTGTTAAGGCATCAATTTGTTTTTGCGCAGCGTAAATAAAAGAAAAACCAAAACCATGCTTTAATGTTTTATCTGCATAAGGCTGGTCGTATGCAAGCTCCACCTGGCGCGAGTATCCGGTGATTAACCAGGCAATCAAATTATCATTTCTTCCGGTAAAATTATATTGCGTGTATTTGATTCCGTAATTCACGCGGCTTAAACTGTAATTGTTTTCCTGCCACACAGAAAGGTTTCTATCAACCGGCCGAAAGTATGGAAGCGGAAAAATATACCAGCGTTCTTTCACGTCAATTTGTATATCCATTACATAACCGCGCGAGCCTTTCAGGTAAATTACAACATCATTAAATAAACGGGTATTAATAAGCCTTTCGCGGCCTTTTTCAAAAGCATATATTAATGCAGATAAAGAAATGGAATCGCCTTTTTTAAAAGACAATTCTCTTTCTATAATATAATTTTTTGTGTGCTTGTTTCCTTTAATAAAAATATCGCCAATTATATAAGAAGCGTTGTTAATTTTTGCAGGAATTTTTATTGGTTGTGGATTAATTTTTTTTGGCGCGAAAAGAATAGAACTGTCGTTAAGCTGTGGTAATTGTGCAAATACATTGGTATAAAAAAAAATTGCAGCAAGTATTAATACAACATATTTCCGGTCATTTATTATCATGCCGTAAAATTTTGTTGCTGCATGTTTTGTACAATTATTAATGATGCCGGAATTGAAATTAAATGCCAAGATAATTCATGAGATGATCGTAATTATCGCGCAATTCATTTTGGTATAATTCTTCGCCGAAATAATATTTAACGATGTAATCGTAGCGTTGAAAAGTGGCAATAATATCAGCAATTTCAAACTTGTTTATTTTTAAAGTAACATAAAAAAAACCAGATTGAATATCAGAAAAAGTATTGAGTTGCGTTATCTGCGCATCATTCGTTTCAACTAGTTTACTGATTTCTGAAAAAGAAAAATTTACCTTTTCCATTTCTAAAACAATAATGCCGCCCGGATCATTCGCGCCGATAAATTTGCCCAGCTGCTTTAATAAATCAATGGCAGAAATTGAACCGACATAACCAGATTCATTATCAACAACGGGAACAACGGTGAGGCTAAATTCATTAATGCGCTGAACAGCTTCTATAAAATGCCCGTTTGCCTGCACGTTTATTTTGGAAAAATAATTTTCCATGGTTGATAATAAATCTTCACCGGAAACATTCAGCAAATCATCTTCATTTATTAATCCTGCCAGTTTATCTTCTGCAACCACGGGAAGGTGGGAAATATGAAAATCGGCCATCAAATCAAGCGCCTGAAAAACAGTGTCAGTGAGGTTCAGCGAAGGTATTGCATCAGATATAATTTCTTTGTTAAGTACCAAAGGAACAGGTGTTTAAAGTATATACGAAATAAATCAGGCTACGGCTGCCGGTTCGTTAAGCTTTTTTAAAAAACCGTGCAGTATTTTATTAAATTCATCCGGCACTTCCATCATTGGCGCATGGCCGCATTTATCAATTAAATGCAATTCACTTCCGGGTATCATCCGCTGAAACTCTTTGCCAACAAACGGTGGGGTAATCGTATCATTGTTTCCCCAGATTAATAACGTAGGTTGTTTAATTTGATTGAGTTCTTCGCCCAAATTATTTCTGATGGCGCTTTTTGCGAGAGAAATAATTTTTAAAGCTTTCATCCGGTTGTTTACAATTCCGTAAACTTCATCTACCAATTCTTTGGTTGCAGTTTTAGGGTCGTAAAACGTAAGTTCCGTTTGTTTTTTTATGTATTCGTAATCGCCTCTTTTTGGATAAGTGCTTCCCATTCCACTTTCAAACAATCCGGAACTGCCTGTTAATGTTATTGATTTTATACGTTCCGGATGTTTTAAAACATGCACCAGTGCCACGTGCCCGCCGAGGGAATTACCAAGAACGTGCAGGTTTTTATAATCTCTTAATTCAATAAATTTATGTACATATTTTTCCAGCCCGCCAACAGTTGTGTGTAATAAATCGAGCTCATACAAAGGTAAAATAGGCACCACAACTTTATAATGAGCCCGAAAATATTCTATTAAATCCCTGAAGTTGCTCAGCGCGCCAAATAAGCCATGCAACAGCACCAAAGGTTCGCCGGAGCCTTCTTCTATAAATTTAAATTTATCCTGTTGTTTTATTTCGTACTGCATCTCTAATCAGTTCTTAACAATAATATTTTGCAAAATAAACGATTTAACTCAAAAAATCTTTCAATCAAATAAAATCATTATGGCAAATTTATAACAACTGCGCCTATTATCTGCTATTATCGTTTTCTTAATTAATCAAACGGTTGATTGTTTTTTTTATTAATAATATTTTTGGTAAGCAATAAAATTTTTAATAAAAAAAAAGAAACAATCATTTAACCGAAAACTTATTTAGTTATGTAAATGATTAATAAATTTTATTTTGATAAATTTTCAGAAAGATGGTTAAAGAAATCTTCCAGTTGCGCAAACATATCTTTAAACAAAGGAATAATTTTTCCAACTCCATTAATAAGCGCCGGCCCCCAGGGTTCAATAAAATTATAAGTTCTGGAAGCCGCGATGGTGCTGGTTGATATAATGCCAGACTTTGTTCCGTAAAATAAAACTACACTAAAAATTGCGGTATAAATTGCGGCGTATAATAAAACGCCGCCAAGTTTATTAATCCATCCGAGCCATGCAAAATCTATCGCGGCTTGCAATAAAGAAGCTGTCCATCTTACCAATAAAATAACGATTATAAAGACCAATATAAAAGAAAGAACCGGCAACCATTTAGAAGAAACATTAATGCTTGCTTTTAAATAATTTGCAGCAACAACAGATAATTTTATTGCAGCAGCCAAACCAATAATAAGCGCCACTACAGAAAAAACTGCAACGATTAACCCGCGCTGCAAGCCTTTAAAAATCGCGAGCAATAAAATAATAAGAAAGACAACATCAATTGGCATAGTGTATACAATATCCAAAATACTTCACATAAAAAATTAAATATTTTGGATAAAAAGGCATAATTATTTGGCCAGCAATTCCCGCGCAATGACATTAATAGTTTTGCCATCGGCCTTGCCTGCAAACTGTTTGCTGGCAACGCCCATCACTTTTCCAATATCAGCAACAGATGCTGCGCCGGTTTCATTAATAATTTTTTGGATGGCAGATTTTAATTCTTCCGCATCCATTTGTTTTGGCAAAAATTTTTCAATCACTTCAATTTCTTCTTTTTCTTTTTGCGCTAAATCAGGCCGGTTTTGCTGCTCAAAAATTTCCAGCGAATCTTTTCTCGACTTGATTAATTTTTGCAGCATTTTAATTTCATCTTCCGGTTTCAAATCTCCGCTTGCGCCTTCCGCAGTTTTTGCAATAATAATTGCTGCTTTAATAGCACGCAAACTGCGCAGGCCTTTTTCATCTTTTGCAAGCATGGCTGTTTTCAAATCTGCCATTACCAGTTGTTCTAAACTCATACAAAATAATTTAGTTAAGCTTTATTTTCTTTCAATTGATGGTCGCGGAATTTTGCATAAAAATTTTTTGCATATTCCTTCATATCGCTTACCAGTTCTACATCTTGCGTTGCACGCTGAAACGTTTCCGCCATCGTCATAAACGTTTGATAATAGAAATCCGCCATTTCATCAACCATCATATCTTTTGTCCAAAGATCAATGCGCAGCGCTGTTTTATCGGTGCTGTCCCAAAAAGAAATCATCATTGCTTTGGCTTTGTTATCAGTTTCAGCAGTTGTGTCGGAAGCGCTCCACGTAATTTGTTCCGGCACGCGCGCATCATCCAATACCACATCAATTATTATCGAAGATTTTTTCATAAAAAAATTTATCAGGCGCCAAAGTTAGCTGGAATATTTATTCGGTTTATTATTATTTGCCGCGTTTAAAATTCCATTTAAAATTAATGATTTCGTTTTTTGAAAATCGAATTGTTCAACTTTCGATTTTCCTTTTTCAATTAATTTGTTGCGCAGGTTTTCATCTTTATACAACAACATTAATTGAGCTGATAACGATTCGGGATTATTAATATCAGCATACAACGCTGCGCCAGCCAGCGTTTCGCGGCAGGCTTCATTATCATTTGCTATTATTGCAATTTCAGATTTGCATGCGTTTAATACAATTGTTGCAGGTTCGCTTTCGTTTGTTTTATTTATTAATACATAGCAAGCTGCAATTATTTTTATCAATTCATCATTTGTAAAACGATTTATTAAATGCACGTCAGCTTTGTATTTATAGCTTTCTAATTTTTGAATAAACAGGTTGTTTTTATTAATATTTTTTATAGCAATTACAAGTTGCATATTCGATTGCTGGCGTTTTTTAAACTGGGAAAATGCTTTAAGTATATTAACAAAATTTTCATTTTCAAATGAACCTGCAACGGCAAAAAATTCTTTTGCGCCGGCATATTTTATTTTTATATTTTCTTTTTCAGTCCACGCAAGTGGCGCCGAGCCTGCGTTTGGCGCGCTTCTAATTATAAATAATTTCTTTTCTTCTAACTTATATTTATTAATAAATTCCTGTTTATTTTTTTCTGAAAAAACAAAAATGGTTTGTGCTTTTTGTAAAGTTGATGTCAATCTTTTTTTATAAAATGAAAAATAATTTTTGTTCAAACCATTAATTTTCTCATTTATTTCCGGCATCCAAACGCATTGATTTATGGAAGATGATGATGCGACGCCGCCGGTTGTTATTAATAAATCAATTTTATATTTTTTCACCAAATTCGGAAGCTGAAAACCGTACCAGATTTTCCAGCCGAAAATATTTTTGAATGATTTTTTTATTATCAATTTTTTTTCATCAACATAAATATCTTTTTGATTGATATAAAATTGATCAACCAAAAAAAACCATTCGTGTTCTTTGTTTTCTTTCGTAATAATATATAGCGAAGAAAAAATAAAATGTTTCGCTTCTTCTGAAACACAATTAAAAATTAGCGGCCTTAAATCAATAATAATTTTCATAAATGGCTGCAAAGGTAGCCGCATCAATTTAAAAAGATGGCGAAATACATAACAATATAATTGACAAATGCAATAGCAATTTTGCCTTGTTAAGTGTGGTAATAACCGCGATTTTTTTAACGTGTAAACGCCTTGACATTTTTATTATGTCGAAGTAACTTTGAAGCATTAATCCATCCGTCAAAAATCCGTACCATGAAAAAACTTTACACAGTTTTTTTTGCAATGACATTAATAATTATTGCAAATTTACCGACACAGGCTTTAGCGCAATGTACTTGTTCAGGCGGGCTTCCTGCAACTGCAATTACTTATTACACGCCGCTTGATACAACAAATGCGGGCTCATCAACCATCAGTTTTCCAAAGTTTGATCCTTCAATCGGCACATTAAGCTGCGCCAATTTTGATGATACAATTTCGGGTATAACAACAACCAATGTTTGGAACAAAGCGAGCACAAAAACTTTGTACAAATTTTTATTAACCGTTGCCAATAATATTGCCGGCCCCGGTGTTTCTGTTGATGAAGATTTTACAAAAATTTACGGGCCGGATTCTTTAAATGCAATGGGCAATTCTCCTGGTGATAGTATTGTTTATGGACCAGATAATTTATTTAATAATGTGCACGACCATACCAACGTGTCAAACCTTGCGCCTTATCTCGGCAGCGGAAACGTAAACTATACTTACACGCTTAATGGCGGATTAATTTCCCTTGTTGGTTCACTAAACTATGGCGACCAGATTATAACGAATTATTGGGGTGGTTTCCGGTTAACTTATTATTGGTGCCCTTCGCTGCCATTGGCACTTAACCTTACCAATTTTATTGCATTTAAAAATGGTAAAAATGTGCAATTGCAATGGCAGGCCGTTAATGAGCAAAGCAATATAATGTACGATGTAGAATACAGCAAAGATGGTTCAACTTTTCAGTCTGCAGGCAACAGTTTGCCATCAACTTATACTGATGGCGACAGCACTTCATCTTATCAGTTCTTATATCCGGTTTCCAACGTTAATGCAGGTAAATTATATTTTCGCATCAAGCGCGTAGATGCTGCAGGAAAATCTTCTTACACAGCAATAAAAATTGTAAATATTGAATCTTCTTCATTAATAACTTACCAGGTTTATCCGAACCCGGTTGTTAATACAGTGGTGCTTGAATTCAGCGAAGCGCAAACCGGCAATTTTGCTGTATCACTTGTAAATGCATTGGGCCAGCCTGTGCAACAAAAAATGGTTACCCTTTCGGGAACCAATCAAATTAAACTCGATTTAAATAATAAACCCGCGGCGGGATTGTATTATTTGCATGCAAAAGACCAGGCACATAATATACAATATGTAACCAAAGTATTTATCAAATAAATTAAACTTTCACCCCTTTAAAACTATATCAGAAGGCCTTTTAAAACGGGCCTTCTTTTTTTACAACATTCTTTGCTACATTTGTTTTATGGATAATATGGAATACAATACCACGCGCAACCATTTAATAATGCGCGAATATGGAAGGCACATTCAAAAAATGATTGAATATTTATTAACGCTGGAAGATCCTGAAACACGCCAGCGCAACTCACAGGCAGTTATTGAGCTGATGGGGTTTTTAAATCCACATTTAAAAAACGTAGAAGATTTTCGTCATAAATTATGGGATCATTTGTTTTTAATATCTGATTTTAAATTGCAGGTAAATTCACCTTACCCGATACCAACAAGAGAAACTTTACGCGCAAGGCCAGACGCGATGAAATATCCGAAACGCTATCCGAAATTATCTCATCTTGGTAAAAATTTAGAACTGGTTATTAATAAAGCTTTGGCAGAAGAAAACCCTGATAAACGAAATGGTTTTGCAAATGCTGTTGCTTATTATATGAAGCTTGCTTACAACAACTGGCACAAAGAAACCGTGCACGATGATGCCATACAAAGTGAGCTTTCGGTTATAACCGGCGGCCAGCTTGAATTTACAAACACGCCTTATGTAAAAAGTTTTCGCCCGTCTGATAACAGGGAACGCGAACGTGGAAGTTATGGTGGCGATTACAGGAACAAACGCAGCAACCAAAAATTTCAACCAAGAAATAATAACAACAACAATAATAATAATCGCAACGGCAACGATAGAAATGACCGGAACGATCGGAATAACAACAACAATAATAAATTTAAAAAGAAAAGATTCTGATAATCTGAGTTGTAATAATTTAGCGGCGAAGAAAATGATGGCAGTTTAATCCACCAATTTCTTCGCTTTTATTTTTATTAATAAGCATATTTCAGCAAGAAAAAAATTCACCAAAATATTTAACCGTGCATTCATTTGAAGTTACCGGCGGAAAAAAACTGAACGGAGAAATTGTTCCGCAGGGCGCAAAAAACGAAGCGTTGCAAATTATCAGCGCCGTATTATTAACGCCGGAAAAAATAACGGTTTCAAATATTCCTGATATACTCGATGTAAATTTATTAATAGAATTGCTCGGAGAAATGGGTGTGAAAACGGATCGCATAAGCCGTGATACATGCATCTTCCAAGCAGATAATGTGAACATAGATTATTTGCGAAGCGAAGATTACCGCAAAAAAAGCGGCAGGCTGCGTGGCGCTGTAATGGTTGCCGGGCCTATGTTAGCGCGTTTTGGAAAAGCTTTTATTCCAAAACCCGGCGGCGATAAAATTGGAAGAAGAAGGTTAGACACACATATTATCGCGTTTCAAAAACTTGGTGCGCAATTTAATTATCAATCAGAAGATGGTTTCTTTCATCTTGAAGCAAAAAAATTACAAGGCACCAATTTATTATTGGATGAACCATCTGTAACCGGCACTGCAAATATTGTAATGGCCACTGTAATGGCAAATGGAATCACCACCATTTATAATGCAGCGTGCGAACCTTACATTCAGCAATTGTGTAAAATGCTTAACCGCATGGGCGCAAAAATCACTGGTATCGGAAGCAATTTATTAACGATTGAAGGTGTTGATTATCTCGGCGGAACTGAACACAGAATGCTCCCGGATATGATTGAAATCGGATCTTTTATCGGCCTTGCAGCGATGACGCAAAGTGATATCACCATTAAAAATGTAAGCCTCGAAAATTTGGGTGTGATACCGGATAAATTTAAACAGCTTGGTATCAAAATGAATTTTGTTGGCGATGATATTCATATTCCCGCACAAGATTTATATGAAATAGAAACGTATTTGGATGGTTCCATTCTTACCATTTATGATCATCCGTGGCCAGGTTTTACGCCGGATTTAATAAGCATTATCCTGGTTGTTGCAACGCAGGCAAAAGGCTCGGTATTAATACATCAAAAAATGTTTGAGAGCCGTTTGTTTTTCGTTGATAAATTAATTGATATGGGTGCGCAAATAATTTTGTGTGATCCGCACCGTGCCGCAATTATCGGCATGGCGCGCGATCATAAATTGCGCGGCATTACGATGAGCAGCCCAGACATCAGGGCTGGCGTGGCTTTGCTGATAGCTGCATTAAGCGCCGACGGAAAAAGTATTATTCAAAATATCGATCAGATAGATCGCGGTTATCAATATATTGATGAACGATTGAATAAAATTGGTGCGGGAATTAAGCGGATATAAAATTAAATTAAGAAAGGTTTTACAAATTATTAATTCAAATAAAATTTATAAAATCTCATTATCAATTTATCTAAACATAATTTAGTTATCATTAATAGCAATCATTAAAAATTATACAAAATCATCATTCAGAATACAAATAAAAAACTCATCATCATAACTGCTCCTTCCGGCGCGGGCAAAACTTCTATTACCCGTTTTTTGTTGAATAAATACCGGCAATTGTCTTTTTCTATTTCTGCAACAACGCGCAAACCGCGTTCGAATGAAATTGAAAATGCTGATTATTATTTTATGGATTTGGATCATTTTACAGAAAAAATACAACACGAAGAATTTGTAGAATGGGAAATGGTTTATGAAGGAAAATATTATGGCACATTAAAAAGTGAACTCGAAAGAATCTGGAACAATAATCAAACGCCTGTTCTTGATATTGATGTGAAAGGCGCCATTCATGTGCAACAACAATTTGGCGAAAATTGCCTTTCTATTTTTATTGAACCGCCTTCTATTGAAGTGCTGAAACAACGGCTTGCATCAAGAGGAACGGAAGGGCTTGAATCTTTTCAAAACCGCATTAATAAAGCATCCTACGAAATTTCTTTCAAACATCATTTCAATACAATTATTATTAATGATGATTTAAACCATGCCTGCGAACAGGCAGAAAATGTCATTAAAAATTTCCTGAACTTTTAGTTTTAATTGTAAAATTTACAGTCGTTTTTCAACGCTTTGTATTTGATTTTTATAGTTTAAATTCGCAACAGATGTTAAATACAAACACACTTATACTAACTGTTATCGCGTGGCTGATGATTGTTTTTTTCTCCGGCATTGAAGTTGCGTTTAGCAATGCCAACAAATTATCTATTGAATTAAAAAAGAAACAAGGCCTTAGCAGCGGAATTATTTTATCAAAATTATTAATGCACCCCGCACAATTTATCGGCGCCACATTAATAGGTTTCAATTTATTTTTAGTGATTTTTGGTTTGTTGGTTGGCGAAACTTTTTTGCCATTGTGGAACTGGCTTATTAATAAAATACATATCCAGAGTGGCTACGTAAATTTTATGCGGCTTTTTTTTGAAACCATTATTGCCACATTTTTTATTTTACAGTTTGGCGAGTTTGTTCCCAAATCAATTTTCAGATCAAAGAGTGATAAATTGTTGTCGGTTTTTTCTGGTACGGCAAATTTTTTTTATAGCCTTTTTTATCCCATTGCAAATTTTTTTGCTGTCATTTCCGGATGGATTTTAAAATATGTTTTTAACGTGCGCATCGAACAAAACCAGGAAGTATTTTCCAATGCCGGCATGGAGCATTTTTTTCAGCAAACCGGCGAAGACAGTGAGGATAACCAGGAATTGAATACCGAATTATTTGAAGCCGCATTATCATTACCAAAAGTAAAAGTGCGCGAATGTTTGGTGCCGCGCAAAGAAATTGAAGGCGTTAATTTAAATACTACTGTTGAAGAAGTACGTCAAAAATTTGTGGCAACAAAATTGAGTAAGCTGGTTGTTTACGACAGCAATCTTGATCATATCGTTGGTTATGTTCACCAGTTGGATTTGTTTAAAAACCCGCCTTTTATAAAATCAATTTTATTGCCGATTCCCGCAGTGCCGGAAAGTATGGGAGCAACGGATTTGATTAATAAATTTACCAAAGAAAGAAAGAGCATTGCGTGGGTTGTGGATGAGTTTGGCGGAACTGCCGGCATTGTAACAATGGAAGATTTGCTGGAATAAATTTTTGGTGAAATAAAAGATGAATACGACACGGAAGAATTTGAAGAGAAAAAAATAAGCAACGAAGAATATATTTTTTCAGGAAGATTGGAACTGGATTATTTGAATGAAAAATATGGTTTGGAATTTCCGGATAAAGAGTCGGAAACCTTGTCTGGCTTTATTATTAATGAGCATGAAACTATTCCGCGGTTGAAGGAATTTATTATTATTGGCGATTATGAATTTGAAATTCTTGTGGTAAGTGACACGCGGATTGAAATGGTGCGGATGAAAATTTTGAAATAGTTGCCTGAATTGAAATTGGTGGGATTAATGAAATTAGTAGGATAAATTTTTTTGGGGATACTTTTTAATTTTTACTTCCTTTCTAAAATAATTACTACAACTCAAACAAAGAATGAAACAAAAAGTTTCACAAAGAAATTTTTTACTTTTTAATTTTTACTTTTTACTTTATTTCTTCGCTCAATAATGAACTGAAAGTACAAGTGTGCGACGCAACGGGAGCTTAATAGTTTTTCAAATGCCTGGACAAAAAATAAGTTGACGGTTAACGGATCACAGTTGACAGATACTTGATTTTTACTTTTTAATTTTTCCTTTTTATTTATTGCTGTTCATTAATCATTTCTATTAACCAATGTTAAACCACGGTTAATCAGGTGCAGTTATTTTTTGTTGCTGTAATTATTAATGATTTTCGTTTACGAACAAAATGATACGCAATATTTGATTCAAAATTTTTTTTCATAGGTCAGTTAGGAGTAAACTAAGCACCTCAAATTCTTTTGAGGTGCTTGTTTTTTAGGGAATGCCCAAAATATAAGCGCGAAACAAAACTTCAATCTCATTAGCTTCGTAGATGTTTTCAAATTAACTTTGCGGCATTATAAAAATTGCGGCATCTTCATTTACCGATGGCTTTAAATTTAATAGACAGGTTTAAAAGTAGTTCAGATAATCCTGAAATGTCTTTCGTGGATCATTTGGAAGCGTTGCGCTGGCATATTGTGCGCGCGGTGATTGCTATAATGGTTGTAGCAATTGTCGTGTTTATTAAGATGGACTGGATTTTTGAAAAAATTATTTATGGCCCGCTTCGGCCAGATTTTATAAGTTATTCGGCTTCCTGCAAAGTGAGCCATTTTTTACATTTGGGCGATGTGCTTTGTATTCCATCAATTGCCGGTGTAAAATTGCAAACAACTTCATTCAGTTCTCAATTTATATCTAGCCTTACTATTTCTTTGGTTGGCGGTTTTATTGTTTCGTTTCCCTATGTATTTTGGGAATTTTGGCGTTTTGTAAAACCTGCGCTTTCTAATAAAGAATCAAAAAATACACGTGGCGCCATTTTTTGGGTTACGTTCTTTTTTTTATTGGGAATTGGTTTTGGTTATTTTTTATTAGCGCCATTTACATTCAGTTTTTTGGCAAATTATAAATTGGGCATCAGCGCCATGATTGAAACAAAACCAACGCTTGATGATTATCTCGATAATATGGTAGAGATATTAATCGGCGCGGGGCTTGCGTTTCAGCTTCCTATAATAAGTAATGTGCTTACACGCATACGATTAATAAGCCCGAAATTTTTGCGCACTTACCGCAAATATGCATATGTTGCCATTTTGATTATTGCTGGCATAATTACTCCGTCGCCAGATTGGATGAGCCAGACAATTGTTGCAGTTCCATTAATATTGTTGTATGAATTGAGTATTTGGGTTTCTGTAAGAGTAGCCAAAGAATTGAAGAAGAAAGATGAAGAATGGAGTTAATTAGCGTTGACTGATGATTGATAATCGATGACCGGACTTTATTTTATTTTCTTGTGTTTTCTTTAAAGTAATTTATTAAAAAGATTAAAATAAAAATGGTCAATATTTATAAAAAATATTGACCATTTAAATTATATCAATAATGAAAGATCGGCGAACTATCATTGCTCAGCGGCCATCCGAATTGCTTTCATGTTTTTTATTGATTTCTTTTTTCATTTCGATGCGTTCGATATCATGGCGGTAATCTTTTATTTTCTCATCGTTCTGGCTTCCTAAAATGGCTTTTTCAAAATAATAAATAGATTTTTCGAAATCTGATTTCAATTCTTCCATTAATGCATAACGGCCATAAACCCAGGATTTATCAATGGTGCGAACCTTTAAACATTTTTCCAAATGCTTGGTGAGTTCTTCAAAACGTTCCATGTCCATTAATAACGCAGCAATGTGAAAATAAGAATGCGGGTATAAATTATCGCAACGTATTGCAGTTAAAAAATGATTCTCTGCTTTTGCATAATCATCAAATTGTGTTTTATACAACCAACCCATGGAATTGTGTGCAGGCGCGCTGTCCGGCTCTTCGTATAAAATACTTTCATACTTTTTAAAGGCTTCGGCGTAATTATTATTTTTAATATCTGCCTCGGCTTCTAAATATAATTCTTCTGAGTTTGCATTCATATCATTATAATTTTTTACCAGCCAAGCAACCATGCAAAAATAAGCGGTGCCACAATTGTTGCATCACTTTCAACAATAAATTTTGGCGTATTAATATCCAGTTTTCCCCAGGTTATTTTTTCGTTTGGCACAGCGCCGGAATAAGAACCGTAGGAAGTTGTTGAATCAGAAATCTGGCAAAAATAGCTCCAAAAAGGAACGTCGTGCCATTCCAAATCCTGGTACATCATTGGCACCACGCATATTGGAAAATCGCCTGCAATACCACCACCAATCTGGAAAAAACCAACTCCTTTTCCTGACGAATTTTTCTTATACCAATCACTCAATTCAACCATATATTCAATACCACTTTTCATGGTGCTTGCCTTCAATTCTTTTTTAATAATGTAGGATGCAAAAATATTTCCCATCGTACTGTCTTCCCAACCGGGCACCACAATCGGAATATTTTTTTTGGCTGCAGCAAGCATCCAACTGTTTTTTGGATCTATTTCATAATACTGTTCCAGCACGCCACTAAGCAACATTTTATACATGTATTCATGCGGAAAAAAACGTTCGCCTTTATCATCTGCATCTTTCCATATTTTATGAATGTGCTGCTGCAATCTTCTAAAAGCTTCTTCTTCCGGAATGCAAGTATCTGTTACGCGGTTATAATGATTTTCCAATAAATCCCATTCTTCCTGCGGGCTGAGATCGCGATAATTCGGAACACGCTTATAATGGCTATGTGCAACAAGGTTCATGATATCTTCTTCTAAATTTGCACCTGTACAACTTATGATTGCCACTTTATCCTGTCGTATCATTTCTGCAAAACTAATTCCGAGTTCCGCAGTGCTCATGGCGCCGGCAAGTGTCACCATCATTTTTCCACCATCCAGTAAATGTGTCTCATAACCTTTTGCTGCGTCCATTAATGCGGCTGCATTAAAGTGGCGATAATGATGTTCTATAAATTGCGAAACCGGGCCTTTATTCATAACAAATTATTTTTTTAAAATGAACCAAAGCTGCAAAAGTAATTTTTTTTGCTGACGCAATTGCTATGCAAAAAATCAAATAAGTATTTATTAATAATGATTGTTTACAAAATAAAAAATCCCGCTTCGCAGCAGGATTTTCTCACTTTCAACCAAAACTGGTTTATATATATTACTACGCCCTTTTTGTTTTTTTATAAACTGACCATGTATTAGAATCGCTTGACTTTAAAACGATAGTTTCATCTGCACTTTCAAGCGTTACATAATAAGAAGTTTCGTTGTCTGCAGCAATTTCAAACAAATCAGAAATCCAATGTTTGCTGTAATCTTTTTTAATGCCGGCCATTAAATTAATGGGCAATTGGTTTGAAAGAATATTTCTTGTAATTGCTACCAGGTCGCCATTATCATTATAATAAGCGTTCATCACCTGGTTGTTCATTGTAAAAGTTGCTTTGGCAAAATTAGTTTCCTGCTGCCATTGCACGCTGCTTGCTGAATTAAAATTTGTGTTGAAAGATTGTTTCGCTTTTTTAGAAACTTCTGTATTATCATTTGCGAAAGCTGTTGTTAATGCGATTGTAAGCATCATCGCGACTGTTAAAACTGACTTTTTCATTGTTGTTGTTTTTATATTTTTTTTAATTTTTTTCTACTATATAAGACGCAGGCTTTTAAAAGATGTTGCAGCAATTAAAAATTATTTTTCATCTTTTTTTTGCGCTCATATAACAGATAAGGGTTTGACGGTGCAAAGATATTTTTGTTACAGCCTGTTGCAAGTGAATAGTGATTAATGGCTGTTAATATTAAGTTATCAAAAAAATGAAATAACCATTACTTTATACTCAATCGCTTGAAACCCTTGACAGTAAAGGTTTTTATCAAACTCAAAAAATATTGTCCATTGGTGGTTAAGTAATTGATAAATCAGATAGTTGGTATTTTATTATAAAAAGAAAATAAATATGCAGCCTGTTGCTTTACATTAATCAATCTTTTTCTTAAAATTTTTATAGTTATTTTTAAGATTGGTTAACAGTTGTTATCAAATCTATTTTATGAAAAAAATTATTTTATTATCTGCATTTATTTTTTCCATCTCTTTATTAACAGCTCAAAATAATTCAGATACAAAAGTTAACCATCCGCAAACTCCGGTTCCGCCTTTTACATATAATACAGATAGTGTTGAATATGACAATGCAGATAAAACAGTTCATCTCGGCGCAACGTTTAGTTATCCAAAAGGAAAAGGCCCGTTTATTACTGCTGTGCTAATTACCGGCAGCGGTTTGCAAGACAGAGATGAAAATTTGTTTGGGCATAAACCATTTGCAGTAATTGCAGATTATCTTACTAAAAAAGGCTTTGCAATTTTGCGTGTTGACGATCGCAATAAAGGAAAATCAAAAGGCGATGTAAAGAATGCAACGAGTGCAGATTTTGCAGATGATGTATTAACAAGTATTAATTATTTATTGCAACGCAAAGAAGTTGATAAAAATAAAATAGGATTAATCGGCCACAGTGAAGGCGGTTTAATGGCACCAATCGTTTATACAAAATGGCCGAAGGTTGCTTTTATTATAACCCTCGCCGGCACTGGTGTTTCGGGCGCAGAAATATTATTCAGCCAGCAAACTGACCCTGTAAAAAACATGGTAAACACAATAACTTTTGATGCATATAAAGTGCTTGTAAAAAAAACACTTACAGAAATACATGATCATGCATCGCAACCAGATTCATTAATATTAAATAATGTAAAAAAAATATTTTCTGATTGGAAAGCAAATGAACCTGACAGTATTTTAATTTCGTTGAATGCAAAAGCAGCAACGCCTGATTTATATGCGATGCAAATAAAAACGGAACTGCAACCGTGGCTGAAATATTTTATTGCAACAGAACCTTCACAATTTTTGGAAAAAGTAAAATGCCCGTTTCTTGCATTGAACGGAAGTAAAGATATCCAGGTAAATCCTGAACAAAATATTACTGCTATTAAAAATGCATTGGAAAAAGCAGGCAATAAAAATGTGACAACAAAAATTTTCCCGGGATTAAATCATTTGTTTCAACATTGCACAAAATGCAATGTTAATGAATACAAAGAATTAGAAGAAACATTTGCGCCGGAAGTATTGGAAGAAATGGGAAACTGGTTACAGGAAAATATAAAAAAATAAATTTGAATTATCTCGCACACGCATACTTGTCTTTTAATAATCCTGAAATATTAGCGGGCAACATGATCAGTGATTTTATCAAAGGAAAAAAGAAATTTGATTATGCAGAAAATATTCAAAAAGGTATTATGCTTCACCGCGCGATTGATGAATTTACAGACAACCACGAAGTAACAAAAGAAGCGAAGCAATTTTTTAAACCTGCATACGGTTTATATGCCGGCGCATTTATGGATGTAGTTTATGATCATTTTTTAGCGCTCGATAAAAATCAATTTGACAATGATGATTTAGAAATTTTTTCGCAAAAAACATATTTACAGTTGCAAACTTTTGAACCAGTTTTTCCGGAACGTTTTCAAAAAATGTTTTATTTTATGCGCACGCAAAACTGGTTAGATAATTATCAATACAAAGAAGCCATAAAAAATAGTTTTGCAGGATTGGTGCGCCGCGCAAAATATATGGACAACCATGAAATTGCCTTTCAAATTTTTGAAACCAATTATAATTCGTTGAAAAATTATTATCAAATCTTTTTTCCGCAATTAAAAGATTTTACTTTCAATAAATTCAGCCAGCTATAAATCATTAATAAAATCTTTATTAATAAAATTTTGGGTTTTGGCATTTGTATTTTGGATATTTACACCATGTGCGGCATTGCAGGAATTATATCAGTTAATCCACAAAATATTAATCGCGATCGTTTACAAAAAATGACGGACGCCATTTCGCATCGCGGCCCTGATGGTGAAGGATTTTGGATGAACGCCGCTGGCAGCGCGGGTTTGGGCCATCGCCGTTTAGCAATTATTGATTTGAGCAACAACGCTGCGCAACCCATGCATTACCTGCAAAAATATTCCATCACTTATAACGGCGAGATTTATAATTATATAGAATTGAAAGAAGAACTTTTAAAAAAAGGATATTCATTTCAATCACAATCAGACACGGAAATTATTTTAGCTGCGTATGATTTTTATAAAGAAGAATGCCTGCAATATTTTGATGGCATGTTTGCATTTGCTATCTGGAATGAAATTGATCAAACATTGTTTTGCGCACGCGATCGTTTTGGTGAAAAACCATTTTATTATTCAATGGATGATGAACAATTTTGTTTTGCATCAGAAAGAAAATCTTTGTGGGCCGCTGGTTTGGAAAAGAAAATTAATAACCCATTATTATTAAATTATCTCACAATTGGATTGTCAGAAACTGCGGCTGATAACACAATTACTTTTTACCAGGATATTTTTTCACTGCCGCCTTCGCATTTTATAAAAATTCATTTGCCTACATTTTCATTTACGCTTACGCGGTATTTTGATGGCGATAAAGAAACAAAACTTGTTATTAATGAAAGTGATGCAATAGAAAAATTGAAT
The DNA here is from genome assembly GCA_013288945.1 of Bacteroidota bacterium. GTDB lineage: Bacteria > Bacteroidota > Bacteroidia > Chitinophagales > Chitinophagaceae > Puia. Next base: position 102,747 of record JABDAZ010000003.1, read on the forward strand.
GAATTATTATTAACGTCTGTAAAAAGAAGATTGCGCAGCGATGTTTCTATTGGCACTTCATTAAGCGGCGGGTTGGATAGTTCATCCATTGTTTCATTAATAAATGAATTGCAAACAACAAATAATTTACAAACTTTTTCTGCCATATTCTTAAGCTTTGAAAAAGATGAATCAAAATATATTAATACAGTTTCAAAAAAATTTAACCTTACCAATTATTCTGTTGAACCAACTGCAGAAAGTTTTATTAATGATTTTGAAAAAGTTTGTTATTACCAGGAAGAACCATTTTCATCATCAAGTATTTATGCGCAGTACAAAGTTTTTGAGCTTGCAAAAAATCATAACGTAAAAGTTTTATTAGATGGGCAAGGCGCTGATGAAACACTAGCCGGCTATCCAAAATATATTCCATGGTATTTGCAGGAAGCGCTGAAAACCAAGCAGGCAAAGCATTTGAGCGAATTGAAATTATTCAGGAAAAATAATATTGATTTTGATTGGGGCATTAAAAATTATTTAGCTGCATATTTTCCATTACAAATTCCTGGCGTTTTAAGAAGAAAAGAAAAACAAAAAATTAAAAATAATCCCGACATTAATAATGATTTTAAAAAAACATTTTTTGATGAACAATCAATTTATAAACCGCTTGTTTTAAAATTGAATGATATACTTTATTACAACACGTACCAGTTTGGCTTGGAAGAATTATTGCGCGTTGCCGATAGAAATTCGATGGCGCATGGAAGAGAAGTTCGTTTGCCTTTTTTAAATCATGAACTCGTTATGTTTATCAATTCATTGCCTGCAAATTTTAAAATGCGCGAAGGTTTTACAAAATGGATTTTAAGAAAAACAATGCATAATAAATTGCCCGATGAAATTGTGTGGCGCACAGACAAAGTTGGATATGAACCACCGCAAAAAATGTGGATGCAAAATAAAATGATGCAGGAATATTTACACAACGCAAAAGAAAAACTTGTTAATGAAAAAATATTAAAGCCAGACGTATTAAACAAAAAAAATCAGCCGCGTGATGCATACGCTGCTGATAATTTTGAATGGCGCTATTTAATAGCTGCGGCTTTTCTTTAAAATATTTTATTCCGGTTTATTAAATTTATCAGTTACTTCCATATTGCCGGATTGATCTGATTTTAGAATCGTCCAGCCTTTGTTGTCTTTTAATTGTATAAAAAATACCGTGCCTTCCAGGTTGGATACTTCTGTTACAATATCAATATTTTTTGAAGGGTAATCTTTTTTCACTTTACATAAAATGTTTAATGGCAAATGCTGCTGTTTATAATAGCGCATCGAGCTTAGCAAGTTTCCTTCTTTGTCGTAAGTTGCTTTTACCAAAATATCATTTTGCATAAAACTTACAAAATAATTGTCTTTGTATTCTACCCATTTTACATGGTTTGCATCACCAAAAACAGAATGGAAAGATTGCAAAGCCTTTTGGCTTATTTCTGCATTAGCATTTAAAACACTTGCAGAAAAAATTCCCGCAAGCAAAGTGAACATTAGCAATTTTTTTTTCATGGCTTTAATTTTTGAAATGATTAATGTCGGTTGACAAATCAAAAGTATCATTACAAAACATGCATGTCAACCCGATCTATACAATTGGCGCCGGTTGTTAAAAACCAGTAACGGCAAGGCTTTCAAAGATGTACGACACAATTCGTATTTTCGCACGAAACGCTTATCCATTCAGCATTTGCAATTTGTTGCACGTTATTTTTTGCGCCCGGTTAAGTTTCTGTTAAACTACAATGGCGGAATTAACAATTTTAAAAAATGGATTTTTTTGTGCGTTGTCATTAATAAAAAATAATAAAGCCAAACTATTAATCAACATTTATTCGTGGTAAAAACAATAAATAATACGCACCTTTGCAACCTGAATAATTATTATACATTATGAAACTCGCAACCAAACTCATTCACGCAGGCATTGAACCAGATCCAACAACGGGCGCGATAATGACGCCGATTTATCAAACGTCAACATATGTTCAGGAAGCGCCGGGAAAAAATAAAGGTTATGAATATGCGCGTTCGCAAAACCCAACAAGACAGGTTTTAGAAAATGCAATCGCTGCAATTGAAAATGCGCAGCATGGTTTATGTTTTAGCAGCGGAGTTGCGGCAACTGATGCAGTAATAAAATTATTGGAGCCCGGCGATGAAGTGATTGCAGGAAATGATATGTATGGCGGCACGTACCGTTTGTTTACAAAAGTGTTCGCAAAGTTTGGAATCAAATTTCATTTTATTGATTTGCAAAATGAAGAAACATTAAAATCTTTTATTAATAAGAATACAAAACTGATTTGGATTGAAACGCCAACCAATCCGTTAATGAATATTATTGATATTGAAGCAGTATCAAAAATTGCAAAAGCAAATTCAATAATCACTTGTGTTGATAATACTTTTGCATCTCCATATTTACAAACGCCGCTCGATTTGGGCGCAGATATCGTTTTACATTCTGCCACAAAATATTTGGGCGGCCATAGTGATGTAATACATGGTTGCCTTGCAATGAACGATAAAGATTTGCGGGATAAATTATACTTCATTCAAAAAAGTTGTGGCGCAGTTCCGGGGCCGCAGGATTGTTTTTTGGTTTTGCGCGGATTAAAAACTTTGCATGTGCGTATGGACAGGCATTGTGAAAATGGAATCAAGATTGCCAATTTTTTACGCAACCATCCAAAGGTTGGAAAGGTTTACTGGTGCGGGTTTGAAGATTTTCCGGGTTATGAAATTGCAAAAAAACAAATGCGCGGTTTTGGCGGCATGATGAGTTTTACGTTGAAAGATGACAGCGTTGATAATGCAATGAAATTATTAACATCAACAAAAATATTTTCGCTGGCAGAAAGCCTTGGCGGCGTTGAATCATTGATTAATCATCCGGCAACGATGACGCACGCATCTATCCCGCGCGAAGAAAGAATTAAGAATGGTTTGAGCGATTCATTAATCCGTTTAAGCGTTGGTATTGAAGATGTGGATGATTTGACAGAAGATTTAAAACAAGCTATCGGTTAACGTTGTTATACATTAATGGATCAAAATAAATTGCACGAATTTTTAAACAGGAAGGTTGATGAATATAATCAGCCTTCTTTTATTAATAATGATCCCGTTTGCATTCCGCACCAGTTTACTAAAAAACAGGATATTGAAATTGCAGGATTATTCGCCGCGCTTTTTGCTTGGGGAAACCGAACTACGATTATTAATAAAAGCAAAGAACTGATGCAAATGATGGACAATGCACCACATGATTTTTGCATTAATCATTCAGATATTCATCTCAAAAAATTAGTTGGCTTTAAGCACCGCACTTTTAATGCAACTGATTTATTATACTTCGTAGAATTTTTAAAATTTCATTATTCAAAAAATGAAAGTTTGGAAACAGCATTTACAAAATGGTCAAGCAAAAAAGATTTTACTATAGAAACTGCTTTAAATGGTTTCTATCATTATTTTTTTTCTTTGGAAGATGCGCCGCCGAGAACGCATAAACATATTGCTTCGCCACAAAAAAATTCTACTTGTAAAAGATTGAATATGTATTTGCGCTGGATGGTGCGCAACGATAATAAAGGTGTTGATTTTGGTATCTGGAAAAAAATTTCTCCTTCACAATTAATCTGCCCGATTGATTTGCATGTTGCCCGCGTTGCAAAACGTTTTGGCTTTGTAAGCCGCAACCAGACTGATTGGCTCGCTGCGCTGGAACTGACAACGCATTTAAAAAAATTAGATAAAAATGATCCGGTAAAATATGATTTTGCATTATTTGGTTTGGGTGCGATTGAACATTATTAATAACTTTTACCAATGGAAAATGAAGCGTTATTAAGAATTTATTTGCAACAGGAATTATTAATAGAACCAAAAAATAATTTTACTATTAATGAACTGATTGAAAAATTAGCAGCGCATGTTAATGATCTTATTAATAATAATTTCCAGGAATTGATTGGTTTGCTTTATAGAATTGATGTGAATGAAACGAAGCTGAGAAAAGTGTTGAAAGAAAATATAAATGATGATGTAGGAAAAGTAATTGCACAATTAATTATTGAAAGGCAATTGCAAAAAATAAAATCCAGGCAGGAATTTTCCAGAAAAAATAATGACGTTATTAATGATGATGAGAAATGGTAATCTGTCTTGATTGGGATTTGGAGGATTGATGGATTATGGGGTTGTTTACAAATTATTAACTGCGAATTTGCCGAAAAAGTTCTTGCCCCAGATTCGCACATTTTTATTTTTTACTTTTTAATTTTTACTGAATTGCTGAATAAAAAAACAACTGTACAAGAGTGCGACGCCAATGAAGTTGAGTAGAAATACAAATGCCTGGTACAAAAAATTTATTAATAAATAAAAGCTGGTTGTTTATTTATTAAACATCAGTTCTTTCACTTTTGCTTTGTCTTCTTTTTCTTTTTTAAGATCAAACATGGTTCCGAAAACACGATCCCAAATTGTGGTGCTTACGCCAAAACCCATGTCGTCGTTTTTATAATGATGAAGATGGTGGTTGCGCCATAACGGTTTCATCCATTTAAAAGGCGGGTTCCACGCGTGTATGGCAAAATGCATGGTTCCATACATTAAGTAACCAAAAATAAACCCGGGAAAAAACATAAATGCACTTTTGCCAAGCATTAAAAACTGCAACACAAAAATGGCTGAAGCCAAAATAATACTCGGAACCGGTGGCATAAAAAGGCGTTCGCGATCGCGCGGATACTCATGGTGGTTGCCGTGCATAATATAAACAAACTTGCGCGCGCGCTCACTGTTTGCCACCCAATGAAATGCGAAACGGTGCATGAGGTATTCAAAAAAAGTCCAGAAAACCATTCCAACTATAAAAATGAATATGATATAAAGAATTGAAAAATCATATTTTGCATTGCTGCGGTACAACATATAAGCCATCACTGGCAGGTACATTCCCCAAATTACCAGCGGGTGGGTTTTTGTAAGCATTTCCAGGTAAGCATTTTTAAAAAGCTGCGCCTGGCCTTTGTTATGAATTTTTTCGAATTTCATCTTCCTTCAATTAATGCACAAAAATACGGAGAACATTGTTAAAACGAACCTTCCCGATAATACATAATTTATGCATTAACATTAATACATCTGTATTAATAATGAACCAATTAAGGCAGATCGTTTAATTTACTATTTTTACCAGCTTTAAAATATTTGCCATGAAATTAGTTTCTTACTTAAAAGAAGAACATGATCAGTTAGCGATTTTGGTGGATGGTTTTTTATATGATATGGAAATATTGCATCCGGATTTGCCGGGCAATATGAGTATGGTTTTAAATTATTGGGACGATATGCTGCCATTAATAGAAGCCGGCGAAGCTGGCGTGCAGGAAGGGCATGTGTCAAAAAATAAAGGCATTGCAATAGATTCTGTGCAGTTGCTTGCGCCGGTTCCTTTTCCGCCATCTTGCAGGGATGCATATTCGTTTCGTCAGCATGTTGCATCTGCGCGAAGAAACCGGAAGTTGCCAATGATTGAAGCGTTTGATCAATTTCCTGTTTTTTATTTCACCAATCACCACGGCATACAAGGGTCGGGAGAAATTATTTGCATGCCCGATCATTTTGAAAAACTGGATTTTGAATTAGAAGTTGCAATCATCATTAATAAACATGGAAGAAATATTCGCGCAGAAGATGCGGATGAATATATTGGCGGGTTTATGATTATGAATGATCTCAGTGCGCGCACATTGCAAATGGAAGAAATGTTATTAAATCTTGGCCCTGCAAAAGGAAAAGATTTTGCAACCATTACAGGCCCATATTTAGTAACGCCGGAAGAATTGCAACAATATGAAGTGCCCTGCAAACCAGGCCACACGGGCAAAAGCTGGAACCTGCGCATGCAATGCAGTATTAATGGAAAGCAAGTGAGCGATGGAAATTTAAGTGATATGGACTGGACGTTTGCAGAAATTATTGAACGCGCATCTTACGGTGTAAACTTATATGCAGGCGATATTATTGGCAGCGGAACTGTTGGCACAGGTTGTTTTTTAGAACTGAATGGAACCGGAAAATTAAACGATCCAAACTATGAAGAACAATGGTTAAAAGAAAATGATGTAGTAGAAATGGAAGTAGAACATCTTGGAAAGTTGATTAATACAATTGTAAAAGATGAAGATGATTTTTCGATTTTAAGCAAGAAGAAAAACATTTAACTCTAAAGCCCATTAATGATTTCAATTACCTTCGCAAACAATTACAGTAACCGTTTCTAATATGAACATTCAACATTTATCTGAGCAGGAAATTATCCGTAGACAAAAATTAAAAGATTTGCAGGATGCCGGCATCGATCCTTTTCCTGCTGCATTATATGCTGTTTCAAATTATTCAACTGATATTAAAGAAAAATTTTCTGAAGAAACAAAAGATCAGTTTGCTGATGTAACGGTTGCGGGCCGCATCATGAGCATTAACGATAAAGGCAAAGTTTTCTTTATAAAAATCCAGGATTCAAAAGGCATCTTTCAATTGTATGTAAAACGCGATGACATTTGCCCCGGCGAAGACAAATCTTTTTTTGAAAAATTAGTAAAACATGGATTGGATCTGGGCGACATTATCGGTGCAAAAGGTTATGTGTTTATTACAAAAACGGGCGAAACATCTTTGCACGTGCGCGAAATTAGTTTGCTCACCAAATCATTAAAACCTTTGCCTGTTGTAAAAAGAGATGAAGAAGGAAATGTGTTTGATGAAGTGACCGATCCTGAATTTAAATACCGCCAGCGCTATGCAGATTTAATTGTGAACCCGAAAGTGAAAGAAGTGTTTTTGAAGCGCACAAAAATGATTAATACCATCCGCACTTTTTTAAATGATAAAGGTGCGCTGGAAGTGGATACGCCTGTGTTGCAAACCATTCCCGGAGGCGCGGCTGCGCGGCCTTTCGTCACCCATCACAATGCGCTTGATGTTCCATTTTATTTGCGCATTGCAAATGAATTGTATTTAAAAAGATTAATCGTTGGCGGTTTCGATTGGGTGTATGAGTTCAGCAGAAATTTTCGCAATGAAGGAATGGATCGCACGCACAACCCAGAGTTTACAATTTTAGAATGGTACACCGCATACAAGGATTATTTCTGGATGATGGAAATAACAGAACAATTGTTTGAACTGCTTGCAGTCAGTTTGCATCAAACAACTGAGTTACCGGTTGGTGAAAAAACGATCAGTTTTAAAGCACCTTTTAAACGCATTACTATTTTTGACGCGATTAAAGAAAACACCGGAATCGACATCAGCGAAAAAGATGAGGCCGGCTTGCGTGAAGTTTGTGCGCAATTAAAAATTGCTGTTGCAAATAATATCGGCAAAGGAAAACTGATTGATGAAATTTTCGGTGCAACAAGCGAGTTCAATTATATACAACCAACTTTTATTATTGATTACCCGGTTGAAATGAGCCCGCTTACAAAAAAACACCGCAGCAAACCCGGACTGGTTGAGCGTTTCGAGCTTATCGTTAATGGTAAAGAAATCGCCAACGCATACAGCGAATTAAATGATCCAATCGATCAGCGCGATCGTTTTGAAGAACAAGCTGCATTAATGGAACGCGGAGATGATGAAGCCATGTTTGTTGATTATGATTTTTTGCGCGCATTAGAATATGGCATGCCGCCAACATCAGGAATTGGAATTGGCATCGATCGCTTGTGCATGTTATTAACAAATCAATCTTCTATACAAGACGTATTATTGTTCCCGCAAATGCGGCCAGAAAAAACTGCTGAATAATTAAATAAAATTGAAAGCCGCAGATTCGCAGATTGTTTTATTAATCTGCAAATCTGCGGCTTCTTATTAAGATCATTTCGAAATCTTTATTAATAAAAATTTTATTGTCCGATCTTTTTGTCCATTAATCAACATTAGTTGCGTTGCACTCTTTTGCGTTTTGTTGTTTAAAATTTATAAAAATATTGAGAAGATTGTTTTAGCAAATCAACTTTATTCCCTGCTTTGCTAGAAAAATTTTGGCCAAATGAAATCAAGACGTTACTTTGTACTAAAATTATTAGCACATGAAAATAGTATCTTTTTTTGCAGGTGCTGGCGGTCTTGATTTGGGTTTTGAAAAAGCGGGTTTTGATGTTGTATGGGCCAATGAATACGATAAGGAGATATGGGAAACTTATAAACAAAACCATAAAAAAACAATCTTGGATACGCGAAATATAATCGATATTCCTTCAAGCGAAGTTCCTGATTGCGATGGTATAATTGGCGGGCCTCCTTGCCAAAGTTGGTCTGAAGCTGGTTCAAAAAAAGGTATTGCTGATAAAAGAGGGCAGCTCTTTTATGAATTTATGAGAATACTCGCTGATAAAAAACCAAAATTTTTTTTAGCTGAAAATGTTTCTGGAATGTTACTGCCTGCACATAAAGAAGCATTGGCTAACATAAAACAAATGTTTACAGACATTGGTTATGATTTGTCTTTTCAGTTATTAAATGTGTCTGATTACGGTGTTCCACAAGATAGAAAAAGAGTTTTCTTTATTGGTTACAGAAAAGATTTATCTTTATTTTCTCAATCATCTAATGCGGCTTAAAGATGGAAACAATTGAATTTCAAAATAGAGAATTTAAAGTTAGAGAAATTAGTTTGCCTGAGTTTGGAGATGTTCTTATTTCTACTGATTCATTAAATCAATTATTGTTGAAGGACGGAAGTTATGTTTCTGATGAAGCAATAAAAATAGATGAACAGATATTTTATTTCGTTAATGAGAATGAAATAGAATTAAGCGAGAAAAGACTAAAAAAATTAGTAAGCAAACAATTGATATGATTAGATTCCAATTCTTCCCACGCTCACAAGGAATTACCAAAGAAATACAATCAGTAATATCATGTTTTGAAATAGAATATGAAAGAATAAAATCTCCTGATTTTAATCTTTCAAGCAATGAAGTCTTAGAAGTTATTCGTCCGCATTTAGAAAAAATTCAGTTTACTTGTGAAACAGGAAAGTCAAAAGAAAAAAAGATAAGCGTTCCTGTTTTATTTGGTTATGATAATAAAATTGATAAAGCATTCAATGCTGATGCCGTAAGTGCAGATGGAAAAATAGTAATTGAGATTGAAGCTGGGAGAGCGACCGAAAATAATCAATTCTTAAAAGATATTTTTCAAGCATGTATGATGTTTGAAGTTGAATACTTGGTGATTGTAGTTAGAAATGTTTATCGTACTCATAAAGACTTTGAGATTATTCATACATTTTTAGAAACTCTTTATATATCGAATCGCCTTCATTTGCCATTAAGAGGAATTCTTTTAATTGGATATTGATATAAAATATTCTCCACTCTAATAAAAGCTAAATAGTAGCACAACCGATGAAAGGATTGCGACGCAACGATGATGCTATGAAAAACTAAAGCTGGTATCATAAAACAGCAAAAAAAATGTTTTGATACGTTTAATAAAACTGATAAAGGATTATATAATTTAAACGCAAGCTTCGCTGTAAATTTTTTGATTGATTTAGAACCACGGTTATCAAATGGAATAAGTAAAAGTGATGTTTTGCAATTGGAAATCGTATCTGATAAACAAGGTCAAAGAGGTGATGTTAGAGATGTCTTGGCTATTCGTTCTTTGCAGAAATGGGAAATAGGGATTTCAGCAAAAAATAATCATCGTGCTGTAAAACATTCTCGTTTGTCCAATGATATTGATTTTGGTGAAAAATGGCTTGGCGTAGAATGTTCAAAAAATTATTTTTCTGAAATAAAACCAATTTTTGATGAGTTAGCAAAACTTAGGACTGCAAGCAAAGCGACTCAAAAATGGTCAACGCTTGGTGATTATCATTCTTCGGTTTATATTCCAATACTTAATGCCTTTAAAAAGGAATTGATAAAGTTGGATAAAGAAAATTCTGGAATTGTTGCTCAAAGATTGATTGAATATTTAGTGGGTAACAAAGATTTTTATAAAGTTATCAAAGGGAAAAATAAGGTTGAAATACAAGCATATAATTTACACGGCACTTTAAGTTTGCCATTTGAAAATATAAAGCCAAAACTTAAAATCCAAAAATTAAAACTGCCTAATCGTTTAATTGAAATCGTTTATCAAAATAATTCTCAAACAACTTTATTAATGTCCTTAAATGAAGGTTGGCAAATATCATTCAGGATTCACAATGCAAGTTCACGAATTGAATCTTCATTAAAGTTTGATGTTAATTTAGTAAGCGCCCCACATTCTCTTTTTGTAAACCATCTTTCCGTTGACTAAATACAAATTTAGAACTACGAAAGAACGCTCTGAATTAATGAGCAAAATCCATAGTATCAATACAAAACCAGAAATAAAATTAAGAAAAGCACTTTGGAAATTAGGTTTTAGATATCGCCTTAATGTACGCAACTTAAAAGGTAAACCTGATATTGTTTTTACCAAATATAAAATTGCAATTTTTGTTGATGGCGAATTTTGGCATGGCTATAAATGGTCAGAGAAAAAAGTAAAAATAAAAGCAAATCGCAAATATTGGATCAAAAAAATTGAACGGAATATTGAAAGAGACCTAGAGAATACAAATTATCTTTTATTAAACGGTTGGATAGTTTTTAGATTTTGGGAACATGAAATAAAAAAAGACTTATTAACTTGTATAGAAAAAGTTTCTAAGGCAATTAATAAAACTGCCTCTTAAAAGCCTATATTTTTCCTACAAAAACAAATCCGTCATCAGCTTTTGCTCGGGGTTCACAGCGTATTTGCTGAAATCATTAATGCCTTCGTTTATTAATACTTCTTCGTCAATATAAAAATTGCCGGTGTTTTCGAAAGATGGTTTTTGCAAAATATAAAATGCAGCGTCGGCAACTATTTCTGCGGTGCGGCTTCTTTGCATTAAAAAATCTCCGCCCAATAAATTTTTTACGGCGGCAGTTGCAATGGTTGTTCTTGGCCATAATCCGTTTGCGGCAATGCGGTATTTTTTTAGTTCTTCGGCAAGGCCGAGCACAACCATACTCATTCCGTATTTACTTATTGTGTAAGCAAGATGGCTGCCGAACCATTTTGGTTCTAAATTTATTGGCGGCGATAAATTTAATATGTGCGGGTTAAATGCTTTTTTTAAATAAGGTATGCAAGCCTGGCTCATAAAATAAGTTCCGCGCACATTAATGCTTTGCATCAGGTCGAAACGCTTTGGTTCCATCTGTTCTGTGGGCGATAAATTTATAGCACTTGCATTGTTTATTAATATATCAATTCCACCAAAAGCATTAACCGTAGTTTCCACAATATGGCGTATGCTGTCTTCAAAACGCACATCACCTTGCAATGGCAAAACCTTGCCCGGACCGGCTTTTGCAATTTCTTCTGCAGCGGTATAAATTGTTCCGTCTAATTTTGGATTGGGATCGGCGGTCTTTCCAACGATTGCAATGTTTGCTCCTTCTTTTGCTAGGCGAATGGCAATTTCTTTACCAATTCCACGGCTGCCGCCAGTTATTAATACCGTTTTATTTTCAAAGACCATAAGGTTGTTTTATTTAAAATAAAAATAACGCAATTTTCCCGGTATCAAAATAAAGAGTGCATGTACTAAACCGAGGTTTAGTAATTGTACTAAACTTCATGTAAAAGGCGAAGCAGATTAATTAGGCAAATGTGCTCTTGCAAAGGGTTGGAGGCTGTTGTATGTTTGTACTGTTAAGTATGAATAATAACAGGGCTAACCAATATCCGAAAAACCAAAGACAATCATCCTTAGAAAAACCAAAAAATCCAATTAAATCCGAAAAACCGAAAAACTGTTATTATCAAAACTGACAACGAAATCCAAGAAATCCAAAAAACCAAGTGAATCCAATCCTACGAAACAGACTAAGATTTGTACCTATTGATGGCCATGAAAGTGTTGGTTAAGTATCGTACAAAATTTTTGAAGCCCCGCAACAGCGGGGCTTTTTTTATGCAAAAAAGGTTGCGTTGCTGCAACCTTTTTATTAATCCTGCCTTTAAACTAAAACCAACCTTTCGTAAATATTTACCAGTATTTATATCCCGTCAACTGCGCAAGCTGAACCTTAGCAATGCACAACTGATATTCATATTGCAACCTTGATAATAATGCGCGTTGTGTGTTTGTGCTGGCATTTGTAATTTCTAAATTTGTTCCCACGCCATTTTTAAACCTGCTTGCAGCAAGCATTTCAGCAGATTTTGCTTCTTCAATTTGGCCTTCTGTATTTTTAATTCTTTCCATATCTGTTTGCACATCTGTTAATGCCTGTTCAATATTTTTTTTGTACTCACTGCTTAATGTTTCTACCGCGAGTTCATTTTGTTTTACCACACTTTCTGCAATGCTGATTTGCCTTCTTGTTCTTCCGCCACTATAAATTGGAATTACGAATGAAACGCCTGCTGCATAATTAAATTTTACATCATTAACAGAAGGAACATAACCATTTTTAAAACCTGTGTTTGCCTGCAGGTTAACGCTTGGCCTGTCGGTTATTTTAGTAATGTCTACATCGCTTTGCGCTTGTTTTATTTTATCTTTTGCCAATGCAAAATCAATATTGTTTGCCTGTGCTTCATTCAATGCATCGGCAGATTGTTTGAAGGCAAAATCAAAATCAAACGTGCTGCCATTTGTCTGCGTATTGCCAGTTGTATATGCGAGTAAATTGATTTGTTTTTGTAAAGAATTTTGCAAATCAACTTTTGTATTTTGCTCCGCGTCAATTTGTGTTTGAATATTTAATAAATCAATTTTAATTGCGTCGCCATTTTTTAATTTGCTGTCAATAATGCGTTTGTTTTCATTAAGGTAAGCCAGCACAGTATCCTGTATGCTTATCGCTTTTTGAAAATAAACAATGTTGTAATAAATATTTGCAACTTGATATGCCAATTGGTTTTGTACATACTCAACATTGTGTTTTGCAAACTGCAATTCCGTTTTTGATTTTTCAACGTTTGCTTTTATTCTTCCAAAATCAAACAACAAATAATTTGCGTTTAATGCAGCCGCAACATTATTAACGGGTGCAAATTGAAAATTTTCTAACGCGCCATTTGGGCCTATTGGAAAAGGAAGTTCAATTTTTGGACGAACATAATTATAAGAACCATTTGCAAAAATGTCGGGCAAATTTGTTTTAGAAAGATCAACGCGTTGCTCCGCAGTTGCTACAGCGCTTTGCACTTCTTTTATTCGTGGAAAATAGGCGAACGATTGATTAATCAGATTTTTTAATTCCGTATTTATTTGCGCTTGCGCGAAAGAAGAAAATAAAGCCGTAAATAAAATGCCTGTCAGTAATATTTTTTTCATCTTGATCATTTTTATTATTAATGCGATTCTGCAATGGCAGCTTTTGCTTTTGCCTGATCTGCAGCAGAAACTTTTTTTGCTCTTAAAAAAACTGTTAAAGGAATTACCACTATAAAAAATAAAGCAACTAACCGAAAGGTATCAAGGTAAGCGAGGTAATGCGCCTGCCTGTCTACGGAATTACTTATAGTTGCATATGCTTTTGTAGTTGCTGTGCCAATATCAAAACCACCTTTGTTTACAAAATTTTGTGCAATATTATTTGTTTGCGTAGTGAAGGCTTGCGCGCCTTGCGAAAGGTTTGCAACCAAATCACTTCTGTGTTGCGCGTATGTATGCGACACATAATTGTTTGCCATGGCAATACCAAAAGCGCCACCCAATTGCCGCGTCATATTATTAAGAGAAATGCCAGACGCATAATCTTTTGGCTGCAAACCGGCAACAGCCTGGTTTATTAATGGCAATTGCACCATGCTCATTCCAACAGCGCGCAATGCAAAAATGAAAAAGAAATTTTGCCTGCTCACATCAAGGCTTACGCGCGAACTATACCACGCATACGCAGCGAATAATAAAAAGCCCATGATAACAAATGGAATTGGCTTTGCACCTTTGCTCATCAGGTTGCCGATGATTGGCATCATGATAACTGTTATCATTGTTGGCCATAATAATGTTAATCCTGTTTCAAGCGGTGTGTAACCAAGCACACTTTGCGCAAGCACTGGAAAAACAAATACAGAAGTATATAATCCCAATCCCACAACAAACGTGAAGATGGTTGTGAACGCAAGGTTTGTGTTATTCAACACACGGAGATTAACCGCAGGTTTTTCAATACTTAATTCATACCATATAAAAGCGATTAACCCGATGCCTGCAAGCACTGCGCAAATTCGTATTGCTTCACTGGCAAACCAGTCATCGGCATCTCCTCTTTCCAATACAAATTGTAAACAACCAATACCAACTGCCAATAATAAAATGCCTGTATAATCTATTTTTATTTGCTTCTTCTTTGTGCCTTCGCCTTCTTTTTTTCCAATAAATGTATAAGCAAGAATAGTTGCAATTATACCAATCGGTATATTAATCATAAATATTAATGGCCAGCTATAACTTTCCATAATATAACCACCAAGTGTTGGCCCCAAAGTTGGGCCCAGCACGATTCCCATGCCAAATAAGCCAGATGCAATCGGGCGATCTTTTACTTCAAATGCATCAAACAAAATTGCCTGTGAAGTGGATAATAATGCACCACCGCCAACACCTTGTATAAAACGCCAGATGATAATTTCTACCAAACTTGTAGACTGCCCGCACATATAAGATGCGACCGTAAAAATGATCATCGATGCGATGTAATAATTTTTTCTTCCGAAAAATTCAGCTAAAAAACCAGTGAGCGGAATGATAATAACGTTGGCGATAGCATATGCCGTTATCACCCAACTAATATCTTCGATGCTTACGCCGAGGCTGCCGCTCATGTCATTCAATGCAACGTTTACAATGGAAGTATCAATCAATTCCATTATCGCAGCAGAGATGGTTGTTATAACAATAATTGTTCTTGCAAATCCTTTTGGCGTAGCCATAATAATTTATTTTACTGGTACACTAACATCAACACTTAAGCCCGCGCGTAAAATATTTCTGTATTTATCAACATCTTTAATATTAATTTTTACAGGAACACGCTGTGTAACTTTTACAAAATTGCCGCTCGCATTATCCGGTGGCAACAAAGAAAATTTTGCACCCGTTGCTTCACTTACACTTTCAATCGTGCCTTTAAGAATATCGTCGGGATATGCGTCCAGCGTGAATTCTACTTCCATACCCGGTGCAAATTTTTTGATTTGTGTTTCTTTAAAATTTGCGACAATCCAATACGTTGTATCATTAACGATTGAAAATAGCGGGCTGCCCGCTTGCACAAATTGTCCTTCACTTACATTGCGTTTTCCAATTTTTCCTGCTTGTGGCGCATAAATTTTTGAGTAAGAAATTTTTAATTTCTGTTGTTCAATAACTGCTTTTTTCATTGCAAGCGATGCATCTGCTTTTTGTATGGATGCTTGCAGAACAGGAATGCGGCTGCTTGCAGAATTCAAGTCTGTATGGCTATTATCATATTGAACAGAAGCCTGATCCAGCGCGTATTTGCTATCATCCAATTGTTTTTTTGTAATCGCCTGGTCAGCAAATAAATTTTGGTTTCTTTGATAATCTTCTTCCGCTTGTTTCTTTTTTACTTCCGTCAAATCAATCGATCCTTTATTTCCTTTTAAAGAAACAGTTGCATTGTTTAATGCGGCTTTTGCATTGGTAATATCAGCTTCGGCTGATTGATAATCTGCTTCCATTTGGTGCAGTTGCGTTTGCAATTCATCATCATCTAATTGCACTAATAATTGCCCGGCTTTTACGGAGTCGTAATCATTAACGGCAATTGTTTTTACATAGCCTGAAACCCGCGGCAGCACTGGCGAAATCTGTGTTTCAACCTGCGCATTATCCGTTGTTTCATGTGCCAATGCGTAGAGTATTTTTTTAACGCCAAAAAACCCGCCGATGAGCACAACGGCGATAATTATTATAAGCCGCAGTGGCGATTTTTTCTTTGTTTCCGGGCTTGTTGTTTCCTGATTTTCCATGTCTGTAATTGTTGTTTGTAAAAAAAGTTTGTATAGTAAAGCAGTTGTTTTTTATAAATTATTCTTCGCTATTAATATCAAGATGCGCGTGCAGCAATTGTTTTAAATGCGATTTTAATTTTGGCGTAATTTTTTTCCGGTATGCTTCTTCATTATCTTTTTCAATATTAAAAAGTGCAGCATAAAAATTGCGCGCCAATGTTGTTTGAGAAATTGTTCCCATCACCGTTCCCACCGTAAGCTCAATATCCACTTTGCGAAAAATTTTTTTCTTTTGCCCGTCGATAATTATTTTTTTTATCTGCTCAAAATTTCTCAGTTTAATTTTTGTAACCAGCTCTTTAATAACTTCAGAACGGCTGTTGCTTCCCTGCATCATAATATTGTGGATGCATAAATTGTTCATGATTTTATCTACATAAAAATCAACAACGCGATCCACTTTTTCCCACGGCGTTAACGATTCATCTTTGTTCAAAGCTTCCAGTATAGTATAGTTTGCGCGGTGCTCCAGCAACGCTTCCAGCATTTTTTCTTTTGATCCGAAATAGTATGAAATCATTGCCAGGTTTACGTTTGCATGTTGCGCAATATCTCTAACAGATGTTCCGTCAAACCCGTTATCGCCAAATAATTTTTCGGCGGTTGCAAGTATATGTTCACGTTTATCAGCGGCCATATTATTTTTATTTGAACCACAAAGTTAAACAAACGTTTGAATTAAACAAACGTTTAATTAATTATTTTTAAAAATATTTTCCTGCCCAAAATTTTTGCACTTATTAATGCGTTCATATTTCATATTAATTACTTATTTTTGCATCCGATACAGGCAGATTTGTTTATTGTTCAGCCTGTTTAAAAACTGAACTAATAAACGATGATTATTCTGGATGTTCCTTTCCAAAATTTCCTCGTTAAAAAGTTCAGCAATAAAAATTTTGTAACCAGCGATAGCAATGCTGTTCATCATCGTTGCGTCGCACTCTTGTACGTCCGGTTCTTTATTGATCGTTTTATCAATAATCATTAATCGGATTTTCGGGAGACAAAAATTATAATTATGGACATCAGAAAAGAATTGCAAAAACGCATATTAATAATTGATGGCGCCATGGGCACCATGATTCAACGCCACAAACTTGAAGAAAAAGATTACCGTGGCGAACGTTTTAAAAACTGGCACAAAGATGTAAAAGGCAATAATGATTTGCTTAGCATTACGCAACCGCAAATTATTGAAGGCATCCACAAAGAATATCTGGAAGCGGGCGCAGACATTATTGAAACCAACACGTTCAGCAGCACCGTAATTGCACAAGCAGATTATGATATGCAGGAAATTGCCTACGAATTAAATGTCGCTTCAGCCAAATGCGCGCGCAATGCGGCAGATGAATACACTAGAAAAAATCCGTCAAAACCAAGGTTTGTTGCAGGTGCAATTGGCCCGCTTAATAAAACATTAAGCTTATCGCCAGATGTAAATAATCCCGGTTTCCGTGCAGTAACTTTTGATGAAGTTGTGGAAGCTTATTATGAACAAATAAAAGGATTGGTTGATGGCGGCGTTGATTTGTTATTAATAGAAACCATTTTTGATACGCTGAATGCAAAAGCAGCGATCTATTCTATTAAAAAATATTTCCGCGATACCAAGCAAAAAGAGTTGCCGGTGATGATTAGCGGAACAATTACAGATGCAAGCGGACGCACGTTAAGCGGCCAAACGCTCGAAGCATTTTATGTTTCCATTATGCATGCAAAACCTTTGAGTGTTGGTTTAAATTGCGCACTCGGCGCGCAGGAAATGCGCCCGCACATTGAAGAGCTGAGCCAGATTGCAGGTTGTTACACATCTGCATATCCAAATGCCGGCTTGCCAAATGCCTTTGGCGAATACGACGAACAACCACATGAAACTGCACATATTATTGAAGAGTGGGCAGCTAATGGCTGGCTAAATATTGTTGGCGGATGTTGCGGCACAACGCCCGATCATATAAAACATATTGCAGATGAAGTGAGTAAATTTGCACCGAGAGAATTGCCTGTTACTGAAACAGAATTGGTTGATTAATAAATTTTCGATTCAAAAAATAAACAACATTCAATATTCAATAATCAATGTTCAGGTTACATACAAATTGTATTTTTTAATTTCTTTACTTGAGAATTGAATATTGATATTGAATATTGAATGTTACAAAAATTATGAGCACCATCAAACCATACTTAAGATTATCAGGACTCGAACCATTAATCGTTCGGCCGGAAACAAATTTTATTAATGTTGGCGAACGTACAAACGTTACCGGCTCTAAAAAATTTGCGCGGCTTATTCGTGAAAATAAATATGAAGAAGCATTAAGCGTTGCTCGCCAGCAGGTAGAAAATGGCGCGCAAATTTTGGATGTGAATATGGATGATGCGTTGCTCGATGGTGTTGTGGCAATGACAACATTTATTAACCTCGTTCAAAGCGAACCTGATATTGCAAAAATCCCTATCATGCTTGACAGCTCGAAGTTTCAGATAATTGAAGCCGGCTTAAAATGTGTGCAGGGAAAATGCATCGTGAATTCCATCTCCATGAAAGAAGGAGAAGCAAAATTTATTGAGCAGGCAATTATTTGTCAGAGTTATGGTGCGTCTGTTATTGTGATGGCTTTTGATGAAAAAGGACAAGCTGATACCAAAGAAAGAAAAATTGAAATCTGCCATCGTGCATATAAAATATTAACGGAGCAAGTTGGCTACGATCCGCAGGATATTATTTTTGATCCAAATATTTTTGCCGTTGCAACAGGCATTGAAGAACACAATAATTATTCAGTAGATTTTATTGAAGCAACCAAAGAAATAAAAAGATTAATGCCGCTTACAAAAGTGAGTGGCGGCGTTAGTAATATGTCGTTTTCATTTCGCGGGAATGATCATGTGCGCGAAGCAATGCATTCCGTGTTTTTATATTATGCCATTAAAGCCGGCATGGACATGGGCATTGTGAATGCCGGGCAATTAGTTGTGTATGATGAAATAGAACCGAAGCTGCGTGAAATGTGCGAAGATGTAATTCTTAATCATAAAAATGATAATAATGAAGCAACTGAACGATTAATAAATTTTGCAGAAACCGTAAAGGCAAAAGGAAAAGAAATTGTAAAAGATGACAAGTGGAGAAACACAACCGTTGAAGAACGTTTAAAACATTCACTCGTTAATGGCATCACTGATTTTATTGATGCAGACACAGAAGAAGCAAGACAAAAATATCCCAAACCATTAGATGTAATTGAAGGGCCGTTAATGGATGGAATGAATGTGGTTGGTGATTTATTTGGAAGTGGAAAAATGTTTTTACCGCAAGTTGTAAAAAGTGCACGCGTTATGAAAAAATCCGTTGCAGTTCTTACACCATTTATTGAAGCGGAAAAAGAATTACGCAGACAAGCGCACATCACTGCAGGCACCGTTAATGAAGAAGGCGCCGGCGCTGCAAAAATTTTACTTGCAACGGTAAAAGGCGATGTGCATGATATCGGAAAAAATATTGTTGGCGTGGTGCTTGGTTGTAATGGTTACGATATTATAGATCTCGGCGTGATGGTTGCAACAGATAAAATTTTAGATACTGCGATAAGAGAAAAAGTTGACATCATCGGATTGAGCGGATTAATAACGCCTTCATTGGATGAGATGGTTCATGTGGCGCATGAAATGAAAAGGCGTGGTATGAAACTGCCTTTATTAATTGGAGGAGCCACCACTTCGCGCATGCACACTGCCGTAAAAATTGCACCGCAATATGATGAAGGCGTGGTGCATGTTTTGGATGCATCAAGAAGTGTAACTGTTGCCGGTTCATTATTAAGCAACGAACAAAAACCTGATTTTTTAAAAACGATTAATACAGAATATTTAAAACTGAAAGAAGACTTCGCCAATAAAAAATCAGCCAAACAATATTTGTCTGTTGAGGCCGCACAAAAAAATAAAGTAAAAATTGACTGGAATAATTTTACACCCGTTGCACCAACATTTATTGGAACAAAAATTTTCAACGATTTTCCATTGGAAGATTTGGAAAAATATATTGACTGGCAACCATTTTTTATTGCATGGGAATTGCATGGAAAATTTCCGCAGATATTAAGCGATGAAAAAGTTGGTTCAGAAGCAACCAAATTATATAATGATGCGCAACTGTTATTAAAACAAATTATAAAAGAAAAATGGCTGCAGCCAAAAGGCGTTATTGGCTTTTGGAAAGCCAACAGCAATGGAAAAGATACGGTAACAATTAATAACAATTCATCATTAATAAACTTGGAATTTTTGCGCCAGCAAATAAAAAAAGTTGCAACGCAACCAAATATTTCGCTGGCAGATTTTATTATGCCTGCCGAAACAAATAAAGAAGATTATATCGGCGCGTTTAGTGTAACGATTGATGGCATTGAACCGCACATTAAAAAGTTTGAAGCCGCTTATGATGACTATAATAAAATAATTTTACAAGCACTTGCAGATCGTTTTGCCGAAGCCTTTGCAGAAGCATTGCATGAAAAAACAAGAAAAGAATATTGGGCTTATGCAACGGATGAACATCTCACAAACGAAGAATTAATTAAAGAAGAATATTTGGGAATCCGCCCTGCGCCTGGTTATCCGGCTTGCCCTGACCATACAGAAAAATATAAATTATTTGATTTGCTTGGCGGCAAAGAAGCAACAGGAATCACATTAACAGAATCACTTGCGATGTTTCCTGCATCATCCGTTTGCGGATGGTATTTTGCAAATCCGGAAAGCAAATATTTTGGCGTAGGCAAAATTGAAAAAGATCAAGTGGAAGATTATGCAAAAAGAAAAAACATGCCGCTTAATGAGATTGAAAGATGGCTGCGCCCGGTGCTTGAATATGATGCCTGATTGTTAACACAAAAACTACAATGGTTTTATGCAGTAATTTTGCAACAATATTATTTTGTAATTGTTACAGCATAAAATATTACAGATACAGATTATGAGAAATTTTAAGATCACATCCATCGCATTAATAATACTATTAATTGCCGCTGCGCCATTGCTTTCTTCTGCGCAGCAAAAACAAAAAGAGAAAAAAAGAAAACACGAATTATATATTTCCTGGGGTTATAATACGGAATGGTATACGCACAGTAATTTGAATATTAATCAGCCTGCGCTGGGAAATAATTTTACATTAAATAATGTGCAGGCACACGATCATCGCGGATGGGACGGGCAATTTTTTACAAAAGCCATTTCCATTCCACAATACAATTATCGTTTAGGCTATGTTATTAATGAAGAAAAAGGCTGGGCGGTTGAAGGTAATTTTGATCATACAAAATATATTATCCAGGATAACCAGGTTATTCACGCAACGGGAACGATGCATAACAAACCGATTAACAGCAATATTCTTTTTGTAGCAAATGGTGCGCCGGGTGCAGACAGCAGCTCTTATTATTTTTTAAATAATGGCGCAAATTTTTTACTGTTCAACATTGTAAAACGCTGGCACATTATTGCAAATAAAAGTGAATCAATAAAAGTTGATGGGCTTGGAAAATTGGGTATTGGCCCCGTAATTCCACACGTGCAAAATAAATTTTTTGATCAGCCGGACAACACGCCACATTTTCAACTCGGTGGCTGGAATACTGGTGTGGAAGCGGCTTTGCGCGTAACGTTCTTTAAATATGTATACCTGGAATACACAAATAAATTAGATTACGCGCGTTACTCCGGATTAAAAATTTATGATGGAAAAGCGAAGCAAGCTTTCGGAACGTATGAAATGATTTTGAATCTTGGATTTACTTTACCGGTTGGTAAAAGGATGTAATTAATAAAATTTTTAAGCCGCAGATCTGCAAATTATAAATTATTAATCTGCGAATTTGCGGCTTTCTTTATTAATAAAAATCTCACGATTTTTCAAACAGCCACCACAATTTTTTTCTTGGTTTTATTTCATAATTTTTACTGATGTATGTTTTTATATGATCCATTGCTTCATTAATATCGTCTGTTAATAAAACCAGTTTCATATCTTCTTCTGAAATCGTTCCTTCTTTTGCCATAAATTTTATATAATCCATAAAAGGTTTATAATAATCTTTTCCATACATCACAATCGGAAATTGTGTAATACTTTTTGTTTGTATTAATGTAAGCGTTCCATAAAATTCATCCATCGTTCCAAAGCCACCGGGCATCACAATAAATGCATAAGAATATTTCAGCAACATTGTTTTGCGGATAAAAAAATCATCAAACGTTACCCATTTTTGCATGTATACATTTGGCTTTTGTTCAAATGGTAATTTAATATTGCAGCCAACAGAATTACCACCGCTCTCGAAAGCCCCGCGGTTAGCGGCTTCCATCGTTCCGGGGCCGCCGCCGGTCATCGTTGTAAAGCCCATTGCTGCAATTTGTTTTCCAAATTCACGCGCTGCTTTATAATAAACATTATCTTCTTTAAATCTTGCAGAACCAAAAACAGTAATGCATGGACCAACAAAATGCAACGTTCTGAAACCACTTATTAATTGCTTAAAAACTTTAATGGCAAATATCAATTCGTAACCACGGCTTTTCGGGCCATCTAAATAAACCGGGTCTTCTGCGGGTATAATCCTGTCTGAATTTTTCATAATTTTCTGTGCTTACAATTGTAAATTGCAACCGAATTTAATCTAAACATTGCTATGTCTTCACTTCGCATCATCAGTTATAATGTTAATGGCGTAAGGGCCGCCATGAAAAAAGGTTTTATAGATTGGTTAAAAACAAATCCTGCTGATATTATTTGCCTGCAGGAAACGAAAGCCGAAAAAGACAATGTAGATCACAAACAATTTACTGATCTTGGCTTTTATGATTATTGGTTTAGCGCGCAAAAAAAAGGTTATAGCGGCGTTGCTGTTTTTACAAAAATAAAACCCGACAATGTTGTATATGGAACGGGCCACAAAGTAAGCGACGATGAAGGCCGCGTGATACAATTGGATTTTGGCGATATCAGGTTGATTAATGCATACTTTCCTTCGGGCACTTCTGGTGATGAACGGCAGAGTTTTAAATATACATGGCTTGATGAATTTTTTAATTATTTAAACGAGTTGAAAAAAAAATATCCCAAACTTATTTTGTTGGGCGATTATAATATTGCGCATAAAGAAATTGATATTCATGATCCGAAAGGCAATAAAAATTCATCCGGTTTTTTACCTGAAGAAAGAGCATGGATGGATAAATTTTTAGAAAATGGATGGATAGATGTTTTCCGCGAGTTGCATCCGGAGCCACATCGTTATAGCTGGTGGAGCCAGCGCTTTCCAACAGTTCGTATTAATAATAAAGGATGGCGCATTGATTATATTAATGTAACAGAACCATTGAAAAAAAGTATTATCGATGTAGAAATTTTACCAGATATAAAACACAGCGATCATTGCCCGGTGTTTATGGAAATAAAAAGATAAGCAGATAATAAAACCAACATTTATTTATTATTAATGATCGCGTATAACATCACCACAAAAATTGATTGGACTATTGCAGACGAATGGTTGCAATGGCAACAGCTAGATCATATACCGGAAATTATGCGCACGAAATTATTTGATACGCATAAAATTTTTCGTTTGCTTGATCAGGATGATACAGAAGGGCCAACTTTTATTATTCAATATTTCACTTCTTCTATAAAAAATTATAATTTATACATTGAAAATTTTGCACCGGCATTAAGGATTGTTGCTATTAATAAATGGGGCGATCGTTTTATTTCTTTCAGAACATTAATGGAGGTTGTTAACTAATTGTGGAAAATAAATAATTAATATCTTCATTATAAATATTTGCACTAAATTAATTGAAGATCCTTTACTGGCAAGCGTTACAAGGCATGCGGCTTGAAACTCAACGCGGGCAAGGGTTTCAGAATACCATATAAAATTTATAGTTTTATTTTATATCATTCAAAAGCTATACAATCCTTATCCAATGCGGATTGGCGGCGATTTATAGAAAACTTAAAACAATCAAAAAAATTTTGTTGGAATAAAAAAGCGGCTATATTTGTTCTCGCTTAAAAAAATTAAAAATCACACTATGAACAAAGCTGAATTAATTGCAAAAATTGCCGACGATGCCGGCATTACAAAAACACAGGCAAACACTTCTTTAGATTCTTTTGTAGAAGCTGTTACTAAAACTTTAAAAGGTGGCGGAAAAGTTACACTTGTTGGTTTTGGTACTTTTTCTGTATCTAAACGTGCTGCGCGCAATGGCCGCAACCCACAAACGGGTGCTGTTATTAAAATTAAAGCTAAAAAAGTGGCTAAGTTTAAAGCAGGTAAAGAATTGTCTGCAAAATTATAATGCTGCATTATTGCATGTAAAGCTCCGATACTTTGACGATGCTAAAGTACCGGAGCTTTTATATTTATTATTAATCAATACACATTTTG
>JABDAZ010000004.1:0-166 GCA_013288945.1 Bacteroidota bacterium
GAACAAATTAATAATGCCGCAATGGTGCTCATAAATTTCATTTTCATAACTTATAGTTTTGCTAACAGTTTGCTATTTGCGTGCCTGATAAAAAAAGAAAATGTTAATATGCACAAGTTTATTTTCATTCAAAATTTTAATTGGAACATTAATTGAATAACTGCTT
>JABDAZ010000004.1:176-1595 GCA_013288945.1 Bacteroidota bacterium
CAAAACCAATTATATTTTGAAAATAATATTTGCCTCAACTGCAAACACGCAGTTGGTTTTGATGTGCCTTCTTTATCATTAATAACATTGGAAGCAGCCGAACAAAATACTTTTTATAAAATCAATGATAAAAATAATTTGTATAAATACTGCGCCAATGCAGTTTATGGAACGTGCAACTGGCTGATACCATCAAACCATCACACAACATTTTGTTTGGCGTGCGAATTAAACCGCATTATTCCTTCATTAATCAATCCGCAAAATTTAGTAAAATGGAAAGCCATTGAAATTGCAAAACACAGGCTTATTTATTCGTTGCTGCGTTTGGGTTTGCCAGTTGCTGTAAAAAAAGATAATGAAGAAGAAGGAATTGCTTTTGATTTTATGGAAGATGTTTCGCCAAAAGAAAAAGTAATGACTGGCCACGATAATGGAACTATCACTTTAAATATTGATGAAGCAGATGAAGCCGAACGTGTAAAACATAAGTTGGATTTAGGCGAGAGATACCGCACATTGCTCGGCCATTTTCGTCATGAGATTGGACATTATTATTGGGATGTATTAATAAAAAATAATGCACCATTAAATAAATACCGCGAACTTTTTGGAGATGAACAAGCTGATTATTCAGAAGCATTAAAAACATATTATGCAAATGGCGCACCTGCAAACTGGAGCGAAAATTTTATAAGCCCGTATGCCACCTCTCATCCGTGGGAAGATTGGGCGGAAACATGGGCGCACTATTTACACATGATGGATACGTTGGAAACTGCTTACAATTTTGGCATTGCTATTAATACCGAAAAAGTAAATCATGATTTAGATATACAGGCAGAAATTTCGCGCGACCCATACCGTATTAATAATTTTGACAGCATTATAAAAATGTGGCTGCCACTCACTTTTGCAGTTAATAGTTTAAACAGAAGCATGGGCCACGCAGATTTTTATCCGTTTATAATTTCTCCTGCAATCATTGAAAAATTAAAATTTATTCACCAGGTTTGCGGCGAAACGAGATGGAAAATGAATTGATGAAACCTGCGTGATATTTTATCTTTTAGTTTATTAATAAAAATATTCCCTATCAATATCAAACAAACAATTAGGATTTAATGTTGATTAACATTGTTCAATTTTATATTTGATTATTGATTGTACAATATTAATAAACCCATGACATTAACCGACGCAAAAAAATTAATCGCATCACCGCACATTAATAAATCAACTTCGCAAATTTGGGCTGACCTTGGTTGTGGTGATGGATTATTTAGCAATGCATTAATCGATTTGCTGATAGATAAAAGTATTATATATGCAATTGATAAAAGCAACTTCACTCCTATTAATAAACAAATTATTTTTTATAAAAAAGATTTTGAAAAAGATGATTTGCCATTACCAAAA
>JABDAZ010000004.1:1605-84799 GCA_013288945.1 Bacteroidota bacterium
TCAGGCCTTTTTTTATTGGGAGAATATGATACAACTTCATCAAACCGCTGGGTGCCTTATCCATTAAGCTTTTCAGAAGCTGTTGAATTATTTACAAAAGCAGGCTTTAATAAAATAGAAAAAATAAATGAGAAACAATCTGTTTATAACCGATCTAAAATTTATACGGCAATTATTTATAATTAATTAGCAATGCATTTTTTATGGTAAAAACGTTTATGCAGTTTCTTGCAAAAAGAAAATATGAATTGTTGCTTGCTGCATTAATACAGCATTTGTTTAGCGGCATTTATATAAATAATTTTTCTTTTTATACAGAAATATTATGGCCGATAAATATGGTGTTGCTTGGCATTGCAAGCATTGGCGTTTTTTTAAAAAAAGGAAATTTTAAAAATACTATTCGTAATATTTTATTTTTTCTTGTTGTTGCATTTCCGGTTTGCATTCCTTTTTTTGGCGGAAATAAAAATTACATGGTTGCGCTGAATATTACTTTTGTTTTGTTTTACATTTTAATTTTTTGGGAGATATTTCAATTCTTAATTCGTCCCGGTTATATTAATGCAGATATTATTTCAGCTTGCGCTTGCGGTTATTTATTGTTGATAGAAATAGGCACTTTTACCATGCAGATTTTTCATCGTATTGATACCAATTCTTTTAAAGGAATTAACACAAACAATCCTGCCAACACGTTTATGGATTTTGTGTACTTCATCACTATGACTATTACCAGCATTGGCTTTGGCGACATTACACCAAATACGCACCACACCAAATTGATGACTTCTTTATTTGGAATAACAGGGCAATTTTATTCGGTGGTTTTAGTTGGTATTATCATTAGTAAATTTTCAAGTAAAGACCAGCCGGAGATTATGAATAAGTAATAAGTTTTATTGACCAATCATTAATAAATATTTTACAAGAACATTTTTATTAATCATCATCCCACTTTTTTATTGCTTATTAATTGTTGAATATTGAATATTTTCGTTTGATACAAATCACATTCAACAACAACCTCATGCACCCTTCTGCCAAAATTATTTTTTTCTTTTTATTAATGTTTTTATCAGCCAAAATTTTCGCGCAGCAAATTGTGCCGCTTGCTGCTAAAGAAAAAATTTCTATAAGAGGATTAAGCGCCGTTAATAATAAAGTTGTTTGGATAAGTGGAAGCAAAGGCACGGTTGCAAAATCAATTGATGCCGGTAAAACATGGCAATGGATGACGGTTAAAGGTTTTGAAAAAACGGACTTTCGTGATATAGAAGCTTTCAGTGCAAAAGTTGCAATTATAATGGCGATTAGCGAGCCTGCATATATTTTAAAAACAATTGACGGTGGCAAGAATTGGAAACAGGTTTATACTGATAGTACCAAAGGTGTTTTTTTAGATGCAATGGAATTTTGGAACGATGATAGCGGCATTGCACTCGGCGATCCGATTGATGGAAAATTTTGTATTATAAGAACCTTTAACGGTGGTGATAGTTGGCAAAAAATTCCGGATGATAAATTGCCAACTGCAGATTCCGGCGAAGCTTGTTTTGCTTCAAGCGGAACGAATATAAGAAAGCTGGACCGGCAACAGGCCTGCTTTGTGAGCGGCGGGTTGAAATCAAGATTATTTATCCGCGATAAAAAAATTGATTTACCAATTCTGCAGGGGATGCAATCAACCGGCGCTAATTCTGTTGCGGTACGCGATAGTAAAAAATTAAAAGATGGTATGCATATTATTGTGGTTGGTGGCGATTTTGGCAATGATACCTCACAACAAAAAAACAGTTGCATAACAAGCAATGGTGGCAACACATGGAGCTATCCGCAAACACCGCCGCATGGCTACAGAAGCTGTGTTGAATATATTACAAAAGATAAATTAATTACCTGCGGAACAAGCGGCGTTGATGTATCAACAGATGGCGGAAATAATTGGACATTAATATCAAAAGAAAGCTATCATGTTTGCAGAAAATCGAAAAAAGGCGACATAGTATATCTCGCTGGATCTGGTGGAAAAATTGCGAAGCTTGTTTGGTGAAAAAGTTAGAGTTATGAATTATGGGTTATGAGTTATGAATTAAATCTGATTTATTATTCAAATTCTATTTTCGATTATTAATAATTGTAAAATGAAAATGTAAGCATGCTGGAACAACTATTGTGATATCATTTATATAAAATAAAAAAGCCCTCGATTGAGGGCTTTTATTATCAAAATTATTTTTTCTAAAATTATTATTAAGGAATCAATACATACAAATTACCGTTAGCGCAAACAGTAGTATTTCTAAGTACAGAATATGGCAAAAGGAAATCACCATTATAACCCCATGGCGTTCCCCATGAATTCTGAACTACAAAATAACCACCACCAGTAGCACTTGTAGAAGCAGTGCCGTCATCAACATAACCGATTAAAGGAACAGCATGGCCGCCTTCAAGCGTTAGTTTGGTATTTAAAACATACGTTGTTGTACCATTTTTTGTTTTCGCAACAAGCGGGTTGTAGATATAGCTTGTAGTATTAAGTCCTTCGAAAATGGTGTATGAAGCATTATCATAAACATTAAAACCAAACAATACTGGTTTGTTATTTAAGATAGCAGTTTTTACATTGTTTACTTCAGTTGTATCGCCAGAACTTGTTATTAAATAATAACCATGAGCAGTAGTTCCTGTGCTACCCGTTGTGCCTGATTGCGCAGCCAAATTAAATTTAGGTGCATTTGCAATTGCTGCAGCACTTGGTGCAGTTTTATATTGGGTTGAAGATGAAGTAGCTTCATTATATCCGTCTCCATCAAGTGTAATTGGGTAAGGATATAAATCTTCTGTGCTTTCGCCAGCAAAAGTATTGCTGCCGGAAGTAAGTGCTTTTCCAGTGCCTGTATTATTGCTAAGGCCTTGTAAAGCTTCGCCGATATTAATCATATTAGCGCCATTATCAACAGTAATTTTTTGTTTTTGAATTAAAACCCTTTCAACATAATATAAAAACAAAGGGGCTAACGAACCATCAACACCAAAATAATTTGTTGGAGTTAAAAATTTAGTATTAACAGCTGTAGCAAGTGCGTTTGCAACAGTAAGTGTTGGCGGTGCGGGAACTGTAGTGTAAGAATAATAGTGAACAATTTCATTGGCTTCAGTTCCAGAAAAACCGGTACAAGCGCCGATTTGTCCCTGATCGCGAACGGCAGGTGTAGCGAGTAAATAACTGGTTGGTTTTTTACCGGAAAAAGTCAGGCCGTTTGCAATAATGTTTGAGCGAAAAAGTTCTTCTGAAAAAATAGGAACATTTTTTAATTCTTCGGGAGTAACTTGTGTTAAACCATATTTGTGATGAATTAATGATGTGTGCATTGTGGACGAACTTTCGCCTTTTTGATTGGTTTTAGAGCAACTAATAATAAATAAGGACGAAGAAAAAAGAAAAAAGGCTGATTGACGCAGTGTTTTGATCATATTGTTAAAATTTTAATAAATATAACCAAACCACTTTTAAACAAAAAAATATTTTTTCATTGTTTTATCAACAATGTTATTAAACTAGAAAACTAAGGATATATGCATTATAAATTTTTATTTAGGGAAATTATTGTTGTATTATTCGTATTAAACTAAACCCTATTAAAAAGAAAAAGGCGCAAGCTAATGCATGCGCCACGGGACGGACTAAGGTTTGTAGTTTATCTTCTTGAAAAATTTAGTTCATATTAAGGGTTGCAAATTTTGCGGCAACACGGTTTGGAACCATCTGTTTATTTTGCACCAAAGAAATTTCGTATTGCAGTTCCAAAATTTCTTCGTGGTCTTCCAACTTTTCCATTTCCAGTTGCCTGATGTAATTTTTCAACTTCGTTACTTTGAATTTTTTTATCAAAACAAAAATCAATAAACCTAAGATTACATTAATAACTAGCATAACGAAACATGTGAATTCTACTGACATAATTTTAAATTTTTAGGGTATCATATTAATGAGTACTCATTTGCTTAAAATATGCCAAAAGAAAATTTGCTGGTTATCAGCGTATTATTATTAATGCCATTTAAAAAAATATCCCAATTAAGGAAGGCATTGTAAAAACGGGAAGATCCATTGGAAATTGATACGTAGTTTATTTATAATGCTACGCAGATTTTCAGTCATTAATAAAAAAGCAGCTATAGAAATAGCCGCCATCTCTTTGAGAAAATTTTGCAATAAAGTGAAGCAGTAAATTAGTTTTGTTTGAAATATAATTTGTATCCTTTTTTTTATAATTGTGATTTGCATCACAACATTTTATTAATCATTTTAAATCTTATGATTCTCGATTTTATTAACGGCCAATTTATATTAATGCATCACAAATTTTCAAAAACAATTATTAATTTTAAAGAAGCCGCGATAATAATAACAGCTCCTTTTAATTATAAAAAACATTAAACACATTACAGATTGCAACAAAAAAACTTTGCGGAAGAATATGATAAATCATACAAGAAATATGATTTTATCGTGCAATTTTTTCAGCTTGGCCGCGATCGTAAACACAGGATCAAATCACTGCAATTAGCACAATTAAAAAAGAATGATACAGTACTTGATATTTGTTGCGGAAGCGGCCTTAGCTTTAGCGCAATACAAAGTATAATTGGCAAAGAAGGAAAAATAATTGCTGTTGATGCCAACAAACACATGCTTGATTTAGCAAGAAAAAAAGCTGCAAAAAACAACTGGAACAATATTGTTTTTATAGAATGTGATATTAATAAATCGAACATTAATGTGCAGGCAGATTTAGCCTTGTTTGCATTGTGCTGGTATGATTGTAAAATATGTACGGAATGGGTGCGCCACGTTAATCATTTTCTAAAACCCGGCACGGGAATATTTTGTTTTATAGATTATAAATATCCGCAAAATTGGATACGCCATATTGCAAATCCGGTTTTATCACTGCTGGTGAAATGGCTTGGTGAAGCTTATAATGCTGAAGATCTTAAATGGAATCCGATGCAGGAAATTGGGAGTTTATTAATCAACCCATCTTACAAAACATTTTATCTTGACAGCATTTTTACTATTAATGGCAGGATGAAATAATTGAGATGCACAATACAATTTTGTTGCAATTAATGCTTCGCTTTATCTAACCTGAACACAACTTTTACAATATGTGTATTCGCTGCATCTGCTGATACGCTTGCACCAATATTTACAATTCCAATTGGCGCATTTATTTCCAGCGTTCCGTTTTCGTCAATCGTATAAGCAATATCTATTTCAAAATTTTTCTGGTATTTATCTGCTTCAGGAAGTGTAACGATAACTTTCGAAAATTGCGCAGCGGCATTTTCAATTAACTTCGATAATGCATTTTCTTGTCCTTGCTTAAATTTAATTTTAGATGATTTTACAACTTCCGCCTGCGGCCCATTTGAAGCAACATACAACAAACTGAAAGTAACTGTTGTTTCTGTTTTTTTTGTGTTGGTATAATTCGGTTTAAAAACTAAAATTGATAATCCTGCAGTTTCTGAAGTTGTTATTACGTTATCAAAAATTGCATCAGCTTCCTGCAGTTGCACTTTATATTTTGCATTTGCTTTAATGTCGTTTTCTGCTTTTTTTACCTGCGATTGCAATACATTAAAAATGCCATCAACCTGGTAAGTTTCTTTTATAATTAATTTACTGCTGCTGCATGCAATTGTGTTTATTAATAAAATAATTGCTGATAAAAATATTAATGCGTTTCTATTTTTCATAAGGAATATAAATTGATTTTGAAATGATCTTTGTAATAAATATTGTGAAAATATTATTTTATTAATATCAAATTTTTACCTGCTTAAAAAAATTGTAAAATACTTTCAACCAAAATATTGTTTTGCTGTTATAATATAATTATTAACACAAGTTGTGAATAATTAACTGCACAAAAATCCAATTGTACAGTTAAATTTGAATTGAAGGATTTGTTGCAAACATTCCGTAAGCCAGTATTGTAAAACACTTTAAAGATCTTAATTTGACTGAAACAATAATCAACCTTGAAACGGTTAACCCTATCGAATTTTTTGGTGTTAATAATGGTAAGTTAGATATCTTAAAAAAGAAATTTCCTCTCCTTAAAATTTTATCGCGCGGCAAACAAATAAAGCTGAGTGGTGCACCGGAACAAATAGAATCTGCAAAAGAAAAAATTGATTTACTGGTTTCTTATTTAGAAAGAAACGGGCACGTGAGTGAAAATTATTTTGAGCAAATTCTTGGTGGAGATGATGCGGAAACAATTGATCATTTTGTTGATCGCCATCCGAACGATGTGTTGGTATTTGGCCCAAATGGAAAAACAGTTCGCGCACGAACTGCGAACCAGAAAAAAATGGTTACCGCAACCGATAAAAATGATATCGTTTTTGCAATCGGGCCCGCGGGAACCGGTAAAACATACACAGCCGTTGCACTTGCTGTAAGAGCATTAAAAAATAAACAGGTTAAAAAAATTATATTAACGCGCCCGGCAGTTGAAGCTGGTGAAAATTTAGGTTTCCTTCCGGGTGATTTAAAAGAAAAAATTGATCCGTATTTGCGCCCGCTTTATGATGCGTTGGATGATATGATTCCAGCCGATAAACTGGGTTATTATATGACCACGCGCACCATAGAAGTTGCGCCACTCGCCTACATGCGCGGACGAACTTTAGATAACGCATTCATCATTTTAGATGAAGCGCAAAATACAACTGACCTTCAGATAAAAATGTTTTTAACGCGCATCGGGCCAAATGCAAAAGCAATTATTACTGGCGATATGACGCAAATTGATTTACCTAAAAATCAAAAAAGTGGTTTAGGTAAAGCACTGTATATTTTAAAAAATATTGATGGCATTGCACATATAGAATTGGATGAAGAAGACGTTGTGCGCCATCGTTTGGTAAAAGCGATTATAAGGGCTTACGAAAAAGATAAAAATGTTGATGGCGGCCCTGGTTCAGAAAGATAGTCTAAACCCCTTTGATACAAAATCTACCCGGAGCCTGCGGAATTGTCTGCAGGCTTTTTTACATTTGCAACATGAAGTACAAAATACTGTTAGCGATATTAATGATTTTAGCAATTGCATGCAACAACAATCAATCTTATAAAAAAGCAGAAGATGCCCAGGAAGCTGCAAGGGAATTTATAAAAGCATCGCTCGATGGCGATTATAATAAAGCTGATTTTTATTTGTATGCAGATTCAACAAATAAATTTTTGCTGGAAAAATGGAAAAGAAATTACACGCACCTTACAGAAGAAGAAAGACAAAAATATAAAGACGCAAGTATTATTGTAATAAACAGCAATGCAGAAAATGATTCAGTAACTGAATTTAAATATTTAAATTCTTATAAAAAAGATACAACCACTATTAAAATTTTGCGCGTTAATGGCGAGTGGCTTGTTGATTTAAAAGAAATGATAAAAATAAAACCAGTTAAGTAACAATAAATAAAATGCTTTATTGTTGTTTCAATAATGCGTTTTGATTTTGTAAAAATCCGACATTCATTATATATTTGCATCACAAAGGAAATGGTGTCTTCCTCATAACCGCTCCAAAAAGCTGATGACGCCTGCAAAATGTTTATCACAATTATAAAACATTGTTGTAGGTATGAATCGTATAAAAAATTATTCCGAACATCTTTCAATTGCTATTAATCTTTTAAGATGGACTGTTATTGTAATTCCTGTTGGCATGGCAACAGGTTCTGCAGTTGCATTATTTCTTTGGTTGTTGGATAAGGCAACAACTTTTCGCTGGCAAAATGAGTGGCTTTTATTTTTGCTTCCTGTCGCCGGTATTCTTATTTATTTTTTATATAAACTCTGGGGCAAAAACAGCGAGCGGGGAAATAACCTTATTATAGATGAAATCCACAAACCCGGTGGTGGCGTACCTTTCAGGATGGCGCCGCTTGTATTAATAACAACTATTATCACGCATTTATTTGGTGGCTCTGCAGGCCGCGAAGGCACTGCTGTGCAAATGGGCGGAAGTATTGCGCAACTGTTTGCCAAATGGTTTCGACTAAAAGATGTTGACGTACGCATTGTTTTAACTGCAGGCATTGCCGCTGGTTTCGGCGCAGTATTCGGCACGCCATTAACCGGTGCCATCTTTGCAATCGAAGTTTTGGCCATCGGCAAAATAGAATATGGATCATTATTGCCTTGCCTGGTTGCAAGTATTGTTGGCGATATAACCTGCGCTGCGTGGGGCATTCATCATACACAATATTCAATTTTATTTAGTGAAAATATAAGCAACACATTTTTTCACATCGATATTTTATTAACCGGAAAAGTTATTCTTGCAGGCATTTGTTTTGGGCTATCAAGTTTTTTATTTGCAGAAATGGTTCATGTATTAAAATCTCAATTCAAAAAATTTATAAAAATCCCTTATCTCATTCCTGTTGCTGGCGCATTAATAATTATCGCGCTTACATACATTTTAGGAACAAAAGATTATTTGGGTTTAGGCGTTTCAACACCTGATGGAAAAGGTGTAAGTATTGTAAATGCATTTCATATTAATGGCGCAACGCACTGGAGCTGGTTATGGAAAATAATTTTCACTGCAGTTACATTAAGCGCAGGTTTTAAAGGTGGCGAAGTGACGCCATTATTTTTTATCGGCGCCACACTCGGAAACACTTTATCATGGCTGCTTGGCGCGCCTGTTGATCTTTTCGCCGGCATTGGTTTTATCGCGGTGTTTGCAGGTGCAACAAATACGCCGCTCGCATGCACCATTATGGGCATCGAATTATTTGGTGGCGAGCACACTTTATATTTTGCGATTGCATGTTTTACTGCCTATTTTTTCAGTGGCCATTCCGGCATTTACATTGCGCAAAAAATTGCTGTTCCAAAAATTGCAGGCGCTCACTTTTCTGATGAAAAATCTCTTAAAGAATCGGTTGAAAGAAGAAATAATTTTGCAATAAAAAGTTTACGTAAATATTATTTCAAACAAAAATAATTGCGGCATTTTAAACTAAGTATAAAATTGAAGCGTTGATTAAAATGTAAAGTGGTTTTTCATTTCTTTGATCAATCACTGATTTCGAGTAGGTTTGTAAAAAAAATTTTAAACTGAAACTATGAACATTCAAGTATCACATCCGTGGCATGGCGTTGAGTATGGTAAATCAGCTCCGAGAGTTGTTAATGCAATTATAGAAATTCCGCAAGGCTCTAGGGCAAAATATGAAATTGATAAACCAACCGGTTTATTAAAGTTGGATCGCGTTATATATTCTTCTTTTTATTATCCCGCTAATTATGGATTTATTCCGCAAACTTATGGCGATGATAAAGATCCGCTTGATATATTGGTGCTTTCTACAATCAGCATTCAGCCTTTATGTTTGGTTGAAGCAAAAGTGATTGGCGTAATGCAAATGATCGACGGCGGCGATGCAGATGACAAGATTATTGCCGTTGCTGCAAATGATCCCGGAATGAATTATATTAATAACATTGAAGAATTGCCAAAACATTTTTTTGATGAAATGCGCCACTTTTTTGAAGAGTATAAAACGCTCGAAAACAAAACAGTTGTGGTAGAAGAATTTGGCGATAAAACAATGGCATTAAAAGTTATTGAAGAAGCCATTGAATCGTACAAACAAAATTATGGATCTGGTAAAAGCACTAATTTGATTGGACAATAAAACATTTGCTATGTCAACACAAACACTTTTACTAATCGTATTAATAGGATTAATAGCTGGTATGCTTAGTGGTTTGGTTGGCGTTGGCGGCGGAATTATTATTGTTCCGGCATTGGTACTTTTTTTAGGTTTCAGCCAGCACCAGGCAACGGGCACATCACTTGGAATTTTATTATTGCCTGCCGGAATTTTTGCGGTTATAAATTATTATAAACAAGGTTATATCGATTTGAAAGTAGTTGGTTTATTGTTTGTTGGTTTTTTAATCGGTGGATTTCTCGGCAGCAAAATTTCATTAACATTATCAGAAGCTGCAGTAAAAAAAATATTTGCCATTATGCTTGTTATCATCGCTGGCAAAATGTTATTCTTCGATAAATAATTATTTTTTTAAAAATATCTTTTAATAATTTTTAAGTGATGTGTTCTTTGTAAAGTATCTGTATTAATAATTCCCTGCTCATCAATTTTATCAATGCGCACTTTGCCGGAAGCATGAATAATTGTTCTATCGTTCAATAATATACCAACGTGCATTATTTTGCCGGCCTCATTATCAAAAAAAATTAAATCGCCGAAACGCGCTGCTGATAAGGATTCTATGGTTTCACCTTGTGAAGCTTGTTGCCAGGTGTCGCGCATTAATGCAATGCCAAAAAACTTAAATACGGTTTGAGAAAACCCACTGCAATCAATTCCAAAAATTGTTTTTCCACCCCACAAATAACTGGTGTTTAAAAATTGAAAAGCAATTTTTTTTATTGACTCTTCATTAATAACTGCTTTATTAATGTCCCAAATTTTTACTGAATTATTAATAACATTTTCATTAATAAAACTTCCAAACGGAACCATCATTGACTGATGTTTATATTCAATTTTATTAACCCAATCTTCTGCCAGCAAATTTAATTGCTCATCGTATTTTGCTTTTTCAATTTCATTAATATGGCTTTGCTGGCACCAGCCTTCATAATCATCGTACTTGCATTTTATTTTTGCCCAATCATTTTTTTGTTCGATAACAATGCACTGTTCACCAAAAATTAACTGGCTTACCATTTCACTTTTATGCGCTGCTTCGGCACGAAGCGGGCTAACAGGAACACAACAAACTGCAAACATCATAATGCTGTATTTAATTATTAATCGTGAATTTACTTACACAAAAACAACCTTCAAACAATTTGTGAAATTTTTCAATTCGTGCATCTTACTATAATAAAATGATTATTTTACTTACGTGAACGCCGACAAATATAATCATATCACAGACCAGGAATTGCTTGACCGTTTTTATGGAGAGCATAATAACGATTGGCTTGGCGTTGTGTTGCAGCGTTACACTTTATTGTTGTTTGGTGTTTGCATGAAATATTTAAAAAATGACGAAGAAGCAAAAGATGCCGTGCAGCAAATTTTTTTAAAAAGTATTACAGAGCTTCATAAATATAAAGTTGAATATTTCAAATCATGGATATACATGGTTGCGCGAAATTATTGTTTAATGAAATTGCGCGACAAACATGGAAGGATGTCTGTTGATATTAATGAGCTCGCCATTGCATCGCCGGATGAATATTTAAATAAAAAGTTGCACGCAGAAAAAGATCGCACGCTGGAAATTATGGAAAGTGCATTGCAGGAATTAAGCAAAGAGCAAAAACAGTGTGTAACTTTGTTTTATCTTGATAAAAAATCTTACCAGGAAATTACGGATATAACAGGCTTCAATATGATGCAGGTTAAAAGTTATATTCAAAATGGCAAACGCAATTTGAAATTGTTATTAGATAAAAAAATGAAAGTGCTTCATAAATAAATGAACAAAAATTTACTGAACATATTATCAGAAAGTGAGGATGAAATTGACATTCAAAAGCTGACCGATTATCTTGATGGTAAACTTTCAGGCGAAGAAAAACATGCCTTTGAAAAACAAATAAGTGATAATGATTTTGTGAATGATGCAATTGAAGGTTTACAAAATTCAAATGCAAAAGATATTCAGTCCACCGTTGAGCAACTGAATGCAGTATTAAAAAAACAAGTTGCAAAGAAAAAAAAGCGCCTTGAAAAAAGGCGCCTTAAAGAATATCCGTGGATTTATATTTCTATTATTCTCATCTTAATTTTATGCGTGCTTGCATATATTGTTATTAGCAAATCAATGCATATCTTTTAATCAATTCGTTATTCTTTTTTTGTATTAATCATTTTTGATGGCGGTAATTTTTGTTTTGTTGCATCAGGTTGTTTAAAATCAGTTTCAGTCACCTGATCTTTTTTTCCTAAATAAGTCCACGCTACATTGTTCATGTATTGATCAAAAACGTGGTTGAGATCATTGGTTTTTACCTGTTCAATTTTATTATTAATCTCATCAAATATGCGCCAGTTGCCGGATGCCTCACAAAACCCAAGTACGTTTGCTTGCGAAGCGCTTGCTTCATTTGTCATATAATAATCAGTTAAGTATTCTTTTTTCTTGTCTTCAACTTCTTTTGCAGTAAAACCGTTTTTCTTAATATCATTAATAATATCCGTCATCACCTGCAATGATTGTTTTGGATCGATCGTAGAGATGTATAAATTAGCAACTGGATTATTAATAAAGCTGGTATTATAAAAAGCAGCCGGCGCGTATGATAAACTTCTCTTCGTTCTCAACTCCACAAAATAACGATCATACAAAATGCGCATTGCAAATTCAAACAACGGGCCGTCGGGAGA
This sequence comes from Bacteroidota bacterium, assembly GCA_013288945.1. Taxonomy (GTDB): domain Bacteria; phylum Bacteroidota; class Bacteroidia; order Chitinophagales; family Chitinophagaceae; genus Puia. The sequence continues at coordinate 14,077 of JABDAZ010000004.1, forward strand.
AAAATATTTTGGTGCATTAACGGTTCCGAAAATATAATTTGTTGCAATACTTCTGTCGCTGATATTTACATTAGCCTTTGTAACGCCCGTTACCACTGGCTTTGGCGGCAATGTGCCTTCCGGCAATTTTGCAAGCGTATTTTTTATTTTATCAAGCAAATCTTTTTCTTCAATATTTCCTACAACAACGAGGTAGCATTTTTTCTTTCCTAACAATTTTGCATAATAATTTTTTGCATCGTCAAGTGTTATTTTATCCAGGCTTTCTGCAGTTCCGTTTTGCATCAATTCATATGCTGTGCCTTTAAAAACTTGTTGCGTTGCAATTTTGCGCAAATAGGCATCAGGGTTTGCATCTGCATTTTTTGCAGAAGAAACGGCTTGTTGTTTTATCACATCAAATTCTTTTGGATCCATCGCCGGAGAAAGCAATGCATCTGTAAACATGTTCCAGCTTTGTGTAAAATTTTCTGTTAAGCAATTCATAGACACTGAGCTGAAATCCTTGCTGGAAGCGGTTGAGAAGGTTGTTCCCAATTTATCAGCCGTTGCAGAAAAAATATTTTTATCCATATTTTTTGTTCCGCCACGCGTAACGAGTCTTAAAGAAATTGGTTCAAGGCCTTGCTGATCGCTGGTAATATTTGCAACGCCGCCGCGAATAAATAAACCAACCGTTACTACTTCTTTCGGCGTTTTTTTAAGGATGATTTTCAATCCTTCATAATTAATTTCTTTCGTGCCGCTTTGCGCAAAAACGCTGCTCGTAAAAATCATTAATACAATTACAAGCTGGTATCTTTTAAAAAAGTTTTTCATTTCCATTTTTTTTCCAATGAATAATTTTATTTAAACATGCTGTCGAGGTTTGTTACGTTCCAGTTTTTTTGCATGGCAGAACTTAACAACAATCCTTTTACACAAGGCTGGCCAATAATATATTTGCTGAGATAATTATGGATATCTGCCCTCGTTATTTTTTTTATTTCATTAATGTAATTGAAATAATAATCCAGCGATGCTGAGCACCACCAAAATGTAAGTGTGTGTGCAAATTGCGACGTTACTTCCGCGCTGTATTTTTCTGAATTTGCCAGTTGTGTTTTTGCAGTTTCCAGTTGTTCATCTGTAAAATAATCATTGGTATCAAACTGATCAATCTGATTTTGCAAAGCTTTAAATGACTCTTTAAATTTTTGCGGATTAGGAACGTATTGCATGTTAATAGGCCCAACATACTTTGCAGATTGATAATTTATACTTGCAGCTAATGCATAACCACTATCAACAAGTGCCTGCTGGAATTTAGAACTTTTTTGAGATAATATAGTTGAAAATACATCGGCAACAATGGTGTTCTTCACATCATTTCTTGTATCCGGGCCATGCCAGCCAATAAATAAAATAGGAACACGCGCGTTTTCGTTTGTTACCACGAAACTCAGGCTGTCAGCGGGATTCAGCGGACTGAATTCTGGTATTGGCCATTTTTGAAACGGATCAAAATCACTCGCTTTCCAATCGCCGAATATTTCTTTTGCTTTCGCAAAAATATCTTCATGATGAACAGAACCTGCAACAACAAGAATGGAATTATTTGGATAATAATACTTGTCTTTTATCACGCGCATTTTTTCCGGCGTGCAGGTTAATATCACCTGGTGATCGCCAATTGCATTTTTTCTTGAATATAAATTGCCCCACATTTTATGGCTGAAAGTATTAACCAAAGTATATGTCGGGCTGCTTTCCTGGCGTTGAAATTCGCCATCAACAACAGGGTTTTCTTTTTTCATTTCGTCTTTTAAAAACAAAGGATAGCGAATGGCACTGTTTAAAAACTGCAAGCCTTCTTTTACTTGTTTGTTCCCTAATGTAAAAAAATAATTCACGCGCTCATCGCCAGTCGTTCCATTAAAAACAATTCCAAGTTCATGAATGCGATCAAGATATTTTTCCTGTGAAGGAATATCTTTATTGGCTTTAAAAAACATGTGTTCATACAAATGCGATAAGCCGTTATACGCAGTGTCTTCCGTATAAGAACCGTTGTGCACGGCTATTTCAACGGTTGCCAACGGAACGGAAGCATCTTCCAAAACCAAAACCTGCAAGCCGTTATCGAGCTTGGTTAAAAAAATATTTGATGGCATATTTTGTTGCGCCACGGCAAATATTAATGATGAAGAAAGAACAATACTTGCAACTAATTTTTTCATAAGCATCCTGTTTTAATAAATTTTATTGTTTCAATTTTTGAATAAAATTTTCAATATCAATCAGAAAATTCAACGCAATGAATTTATGCAGAACGCGGCAATTGCAAATACCTTTTATGTAAAAGTTTTCTTATTAATAAACATTGTTTGGATCGCGAATGGCCAATGGCAAACGGCCAAAACTAATTGACCATCCACCATTGACCATTCACAAAATTAAAACCTATTAATAAATCTCCTACTGATATTGTATATAAACCGGTTGTGGCTTCAGTTTCAACACTTCCTGCGGCGTAAGCATGCGGCTATTTGCTTCGCGGTAATCGTTTTTATAAAACAATTTGAACCCTGTAAATTCAACAGGTTCTTTTGCAATAAATGTTTTGTAAGTGGTGATTTTTCTTGATTGCGCTCCCCAGCCATCCATGTCCATCACAAATTGAACCTGCGGCGTAGTGATAATGTTTTTATAATTAGTAACCATTGCATGCGTGAAGCGGTGAACGATAAATACTTTCGGCGGCAGGTTATTGTCTTTTACCAATTTGGTTAAATAATTAACTGCAAAATTTATATCTGTTGCATCCATTGTGCCGATAACAGTTCCAGGTTTTTTTCCTGTCTTCATCGAAAATTCAGGATCAATTCCTAAATGCACTTGCGGCATTTTTAAATATTTTTCAAGCAAAGGAATTTCGGTTTGCACATTGCTTAATGCCACCTGCACATCTAAAAAAACAATGGCATTTATTTTTGCAGCCATTTTTAAAACAGAATCAATTTGCTTAAATGGCATGCGCAAACGGTATTTATTATCTTTTCCTGCATAACCTTGCGCAGTTACGGCAATATAATGCAACGCAGGCTGCACGGCCATTGTAGTATCTGCAGCTTCCCATTTTTTTACTTCTGCATTTAATTTTTGCAACATTTCCGCTTCAGGATATTCGCCAAGCACGCCCATTCTTTTTGAATATAAATTTCCGTAGTAAGCAACAATTCTTTTAAAAGGAAGTATTGCACCAGCATCAGGATAAGCAACGGATTTTACCGGCCACCGGCCAGATGAATCACCATTTGTAAGCCTTATCATTTTTTGGTTATACAATGCAGTATCCAACACTGCCGGAACTGCTGTAGTAATTGCAGAATCTTTTTTTACTGAAGAATCTTTTGACGTAGTATCTTTTTTTATTGCAGGAATATCTTTTTTTACTTCTTCAGAATAAAGGCTGTTGCAACTGATAATAAAATTAGCCGCGCATAAAAGCCCGATAACGGAAAATGCTTTTGAAAATTTGCTGAAGAAAAAATACGAAGTACTTATACTAAAAGTACCGGCGGGATTTATATCGCGTTGCATAGGGTTGGGATTTTTGAGAGGAAAAAAAGAATTAAATAATGGTAGTGAAAACGTGCCTCGGCTCATTTTATTTTGGAGAAATCAGTTTTAGTTTTATTAATAAAGGGAAGCAAATACTGAATTCGGCCGCGAAGATAAATTATTCTTTTTTACTTATGTTGAATGGATACATTAACTATTGATTTTATTAATAAACATTTGCATTCAAAATGTGAATTACTTCTACATAAATCGTTTGATTAATAAATTTTAAATTGATTATCTTTAATAGTAAGTGGTACAATAATTGTTTCCTTTTATCGTTCGCCATGTGTAATTAATTCTCTTACCTGAAAAACTGTTAATTATGTCATCACAAAATTTAGCCCAGCTTCACACCGTAAAAAAGTTGAATCAATTATTCAGTGCATTGCAGGATGTGAAAAAGAAATGTGAGACGTTTGCAACAGGAATAAAAAATCAACAGGTTTATCAAACCATCATCAGCCTTGCAGTTGAAAACAATCAATATGCAACGGAGATAAGTTCATTAATACGCAGCCTTGGCGGAGAAACAGAAATTACAAGTACAGAAAATTTAGCTGATACAAAAAGTAAAAAACCACGTTCAGAAAAAAATATATTAAAAGCCTGCGAAAAAAGTGAGCAGCTATTAATGAAAATGTATAACGATGTTTTGACAGAACATTATGTATACGACAGCCTCAAAAAAATGATCAAAAATCAATTGAACGGAATTAATTTTTCTTTTCACCGTTTGCAATTGTTGAACACATTTCAAAAATAATCAGTTTGTTTTCTTTTGCTGCAACATCCATTTGTAAATGGTTTCATCTTCATACAAATATTGAAGTGCATGCCCTTTATTTTGAAGCCGCGTAAATTTTATATTTCCGTTACACTTTTTTAATTGCCGCACGACAGTTTCAGTTTCATTAATAGAAATCAAACTATCTGCCGTTCCGTGAAATGCCCACACGGGAATATTTTTTAGCAAACAAATTTTTGTTGAATCATTACAGCCACCACACAAAGCAACAAGCGCGGCAAATTTATCTGGGTTATCCATCGCAACTTCATACGTTCCAAATCCGCCGATGCTAATGCCGGTTACATAAATCCTGTTGGTGTCAATGTTATATTTCATTAATAAATCCTGGTACAAATAATCAAACCAGTTTTCAGTTGTCCAGGTTTTATTCTCCGGGCATTGCGGAGAAGCGATAATAAATTTATAGTTGTGGCCTTTATCAACAAGGCCGGGCAATCCGTAAGTTTTAAGTTTGTTTAAATCATTGCCTCTTTGCGAGCCGCCATGTAAATAAATTACGAGCGGAAATTTTTCTTTTTGTTTTGAATAATTTTTGGGAAGATATAAAAGATATTTATAGCTGGCTTTTACTTTTACTGATTGTGCATAGCTATTAATACTGGTTAAAATTATAAATAAGATGAAACAGATAATCCTATTAATCATTTAAAATAGTTGATGTTTATTGATGGAATAATAATGCAAAAAAGAGTGATTAATCTTCAAACTTTTTTGAAATAGTAACGCCGGCTTTTCCTTTAAAACCTTCAATGGGCGCTTGCAATTTATAGATTGTAATATTGGCTTCTTTTACTGAAGGATGTTTTTTTTTTATTTTATTAATAATCTGCACGCAAACTTTTTCAAGCAAAGGTGTTGGTGTTTGCATTTCATTTTTTACAATCACAAATAAATCTTCGTAGCTGATGGTGTGTTCAATGTTTTCAAACACATTTTCTTCATCATCATCATACACAACATCAAGGTTAATCTCAAAGGTATTTCCATTAATTTTTTCTTCATCATAAATTCCATGATGCGCAAAAAGAATAACGTTGTGTAAGTGAACAGTTATCATGTAAGAAGTATGAACTATGAGCTATAAAGTATAAACTATAAAGCGATTAATACACCACTTTATAGTTTATACTTCATACTTATTAAACAAATCCTTTTGCAGATAAATATCTTTCTGCATCTAATGCGGCCATACATCCGCTGCCGGCGGCAGTTACAGCCTGGCGGTAAATTTTATCCTGTACATCTCCAGATGCAAAAACACCTTCTATATTTGTTTTTGAAGTTCCCGGAACTGTTTTAATATAACCTGCTTCATCCATGTCAATCCATTCTTTAAAAATATCTGAATTTGGCTGATGGCCAATTGCCACAAAAAAACCACTTACAGGAATTGTTTGTGTTTCATTCGTTACATTATTTTTTATACGCAACGCTTCTACTTTAGTTTCGCCCAATATTTCATCAGTTTCACTGTTCCAGTACACTTTAATATTTGGTGTATTCAAAACCCTGTCCTGCATTACTTTTGACGCGCGCATTTGTTCTTTGCGAACAAGCATATGAACGTTTGTACAAAGTTTTGAAAGATATAAAGCTTCTTCTGCAGCAGTATCGCCAGCTCCAATAATCGCCACTTCTTTATTGCGAAAAAAGAAACCATCGCAAACTGCGCAAGCGCTAACTCCGTAACCATTTAATCTTTGTTCACTTTCCAATCCTAACCATTTTGCAGAAGCGCCGGTGGAGATGATTACGCTGTCTGCTTCAATCCATTTTTCATCATCAATCTGCACTTTATGTTTTGGGCCGCTGAAATCAACTTTTGTTGCCAGGCCGAAACGTATGTCAGCGCCCATTCTTGCTGCTTGTTTTTCAAAATCAACCATCATTTCCGGGCCTTGTATTCCATTTGGGTAACCGGGATAATTTTCGACTTCTGTAGTAATAGTAAGTTGGCCGCCGGGCTGTATTCCCTGGTACAAAACGGGTTTCATATTCGCGCGCGCAGCATACACCGCAGCCGTATAACCAGCAGGGCCGGAACCTATAATTAAACAATGCACTTTTTCTGTAACTGTATTATCCATCTGTAAAATTTAAAGACAACAAAAATAACCTGAAAACACGAGATTATAAGTCATTAATACGACAAGTAAACAAAGCCAGTTACTTTGGAATTATTAACGAAATATATTGCGCTGCATAACCACCAAAATAACCAAGCGCGCCGTTTGAAATATTTCCAAGCACTTGTGTTGGCGTTGAAAAAGGATTACCAATACTTTGATAATTGTATTCCATCGTTCGCCAAAAATCGTAAGTGGCTTTATCAATATTACAAAACTTTACTGTGGCAGTATCGCCGTGATGAAAAAAAGAATAGTTTGTAAGATCAATATTTTGATTGCGGTTTACGCCGTTTTCAATTTGAATATTATATGTTGTGCCATCCGTTATCTGATCATCATACACAGAATTTAATGCAGGAAAAAGCTGGCCGCCATTTACACTTGTAAAATAGCGGATGTAATTTCCATAACCCGGCGGATCAGTAATTTTTGCCATTAATATCACTTCATTGGAATCATTATTATCAGGGCTTTTCATCCACCATAATGAATCTATTTTTTTTGCAAGAGAAGTAATAGCCGTTGTTGAAATATATTTTTTTCCATTTGATTGGATTGTTAATGTATAATTTTTATTAAATTCTCCCTGAAAAAAAGTTTGCGGGCTCGAAGGATCGCTTGAATAATAATAAATGATATCGCCCAAACTATCTGCCGGCAAAGAAAATTCTTTTAATTGCTGCGTTTTATTTCCGTTAGAAACTGTAACAATTGCATCATGCACAAACGAACTATCAAGAATCGCCGGAGAAATTTTACTGAAATAATTTAAACTGTTAGAAAGCACAACAACAGGCGCTTTATCATTTTCAATAGAAGCATCAACAACCAACTGAGAAGGCGTTTGGTCCAATTTAAAATTGATCCCTTTTTCGCAGGACAAAAAGGAAATTATAGTTATTAATAAAATGAATAATTTTTTATCCGGCATATTGTAAATTTAGAACAAGTTCATAGTTAAATGGTTCATTGTTTATGAAAATTGGAATGTTGGTTTTTGAATGTTTTTATTAATGTTCATCATCGCATTTTATATTCAATAATTATCAATCAATATGCAACACATAAGTTTATTAATAAAAGAATGATTTCGTTTTCAACAAAAATCTTGTGTGTAAAAAGCAGCTTACATAAATGATTTTATACTAACTCAAGCTTAATGCAACGATGCCGCCAAGTATTAATATACTCGCGACAAGCCGTCTTTTTCCATCTTCTTCTTTAAATACTTTTGAACCCATAAATACACCAAGCAAAATACTTGTTTCTCTTGCGGGCGCCACTACTGAAAGCGGTGCATATTTCAATGCTTCCAATACTAATATATACGCAGCCGGGCTTAATACTGCAACAGCAATAATCACCCATTTATGCATTTTTATTTCTCTTTTTATTTCAGCTTTTTGCCGCAGCACAAATGGCAAAAGAAGTATGGTGCTAAAGAAATTTGTAGCGAGCGTTAATATTAATGGAGATATGCCATATCTTTTTACAGCAACTGCATCATTAAAACTATACAATGCAATAAATAAACCCGTTAACAATCCATAATTGATCCCAGTAATTATTTTGCTGTTGTTTTTATTAAAACTTAGACCGGTGATTATTAAAACGCCCGCGATTATTAATAACAACCCGGCGACAGAACTTACTTTCAATTGTTCGTGAAGAAATATAATGGCCGCAATAAATGAAATCAATGGCGCAGATCCTCTTGCAAGCGGATATACAACGGAAAGATCTGCGTTTCTATAACCTTTTTGAAGTATAGTAAAATATCCAAGATGAATTACCGCGCTGCTTAAAGAAAACATTAATAATGGCAATGAATTAAGATCATGCTTAAGGTTTGGTTGAAAGACCAAAAATGGCAAATACAAAAAATTACCTACTGCATATTGAAGCCAGATAAAAGGCGTTTTGCCTTTTGTTTTTTTTGCCAGTAAATTCCATGACGCATGAAGAACAGCGGCAGTAAGTACTAAAACAAGAACGTATAAATTCATGTTGATTTAATATCAAACGCAATATAGTATAGCGTTGCAAAATAAATTATAATGGAATAAATTGGTTGCGCTTTTACTAAATGAACTATCAAACTGAACTGTAATCAATCAATAAAAAAAACCCCGGTAAAAACCAGGGCTTTTATAAAAATTATACAAGGAGTTATTATCCTAAATATGCTTTTAAAGCATTGCTATACCGTGCTTTTTGCAAACGCTTAATCGCTCTTTCTTTAATCTGGCGAATGCGTTCTTTTGTCAAATCATACTTCTGTCCAATTTGTTCAATCGTTACACCATTTTCGCCATCAAGGCCAAAATATGCATTTACGATTTCAGCTTCGCGCGGGCTTAATGATTTCAACACGCGGCGTATTTCAGCACGCAGTGAATCTTTCATTACATCATCATCCGTGTCGTCGCCGCCCTGCAGCAAATCGCCCATGGCCACATCTTCCGCTTCGTGAACCGGAGCATCCAATGAACTGTGGCGCGTGTTGCTTTGGAAAATGTTGTTAATTTCTGTTTCACTCATTTCGAGCAATTCAGCCAATTCTTCTGTACTTGGTTCGCGTTCATGCTCTTGTTCAAAAGCCATGTACGCTTTGTTTGCTTTGTTGTAGGTGCCAATTTTGTTTTGAGGCAGGCGGACTAATCTGCCCTGCTCTGCCAACGCTTGTAAAATGGACTGGCGAATCCACCACACAGCGTAAGAGATAAACTTGAAACCTTTGGTTTCATCGAAGCGTTGTGCCGCTTTAATTAAGCCGAGGTTGCCCTCGTTAATAAGATCACTGAGTGATAAACCCTGGTGCTGATATTGTTTTGCCACAGAAACCACGAAACGTAAATTCGCCTGTACCAATTTGTCCAATGCACGCTGGTCGCTCATCTTAATTCGCTGAGCTAAAACGGTCTCCTCTTCAGGAGTAATCATTGGAATCTTGGAGATTTCCTGTAAATACTTCTCAACCGCCTGGGAATCACGGTTAGTAATTTGCGTCGCAATTTTGAGTTGCCTCATATTAATGTATAAAAAGATGACAAAATAATGTCGGGTACAGGGATCAAACAACAATAAACTGAGAGAGTTCAGGGGAAGTGCAAAAAAGTATGTTATTAAATGTACAATCCGTCCAGAACCATATACAAAAATACGTTGCAATACTGGAAATTCATAGCCCTTTTTGAAAAAAATCAAATAAAATATTCTCAATTAATTATTTACATCACCATGCAATCGTTTGTTTTGTCGCAGCAATTTCGCTGAAAACCGCTGCCAGCTTTATTATCCCATTTTTTTCTTTATTAATAAAAAATTTTTTAACAATTTTTCACTTATAAAAAATGAATAAAAATTTTGTAACTAAAAAAATAGTTATAGATTTGTTTTACAACTAAAAAATTAGTTATGCCAAAACAACTTACAAAAGCAGAAGAACAATTGATGCAACTTTTATGGAAACTGGAAAAAGGTTTTTTAAAAGATATTATCGATTCTTTTCCCGAACCAAAACCGCACCCAAATACTGTTGCAACTATTTTAAAAATTTTGATAGAAAAAGGATTTGTGAATTATGAAGTGCAGGGCCGCAATAATTTATATAAAATAAAAATAAGCAAAGCAGATTATGGAAAGAAAACGATTAACCAACTCGTAAAAGGTTATTTCGAAAATTCGCCGGCAAAACTGGTTTCGCAATTTGTAAGCGATAATAAATTGAGCCAGCAGGAACTGGAAGATTTACTACAACAAATTAAATCAGCCAAAAACAATCAGCAATGACAATGTTTATTTATCTCTTTAAAACAATAATAATAAGTGGATTGCTTTACGCCTATTATTTAATCTTTTTGCGCAACAAACAATTTCATCAATACAATAGGTTTTATTTATTAAGCATTCCTGTCATTTCATTATTGCTTCCATTATTTAATATTCCATTTCCGGGTTTATCACAATCAAACCCAAACGCTGGATTAAAAATTTTAAAAGTAATAACCATTAATGATTGGGAACCGGAAGTTGTGATAACAGCAACCACCAATTGGGCACATTCCATTTTCAACCTTCAGAATATACTACTCGCAATTTATTTCATCGTGTCATTGCTTCTTTTTTATTTATTAATGAAGTCATTCTTTTACATAATCAGGTTAAGCAAAAAATATAAATATGAAAAAATAGAAGGCATAAAATTTTTTCAAACAACGGAAAACGGAACGCCATTTTCTTTTTTTAAAAATATTTTCTGGAACCATGAAATAGCCATGAACACAAAAAAAGGCGAACAGGTTTTTCGGCACGAATTATTTCATGTAAAACAAAAACATACGGAAGATATTTTATTAATAGAAATTATAACAATCGTTTGCTGGTTCAATCCTTTCTTTCATTTTATTAAAAAAGAAATAAAAGTTATCCATGAATTTCTTGCAGATCAATATGCAGCATCATCAACTGACAAATATGATTATTCTGAATTATTAGTTTTTCAATCTGCTTCAACCAAACAAATAAATATCACCAATTATTTTTTCCACAACGAAATAAAACGCCGCATTATGATGATTACAAAATTCAAAAACCCGCGATACGGCTACATCAGCCGCATTATGGCTTTGCCATTATTATTTATTATTTTTTGTGCATTTGCATTTAAGGCCGGCAATAAAAAAATAAATCCCATTCATTCAAACAAAAAAATAACCATTGTAATTGATGCTGGCCACGGCGGAGTTGATAATGGCGTTTATACCAATGCAGGTTTTTTAGAAAAAAACATAACGTTATCGCTGGCAAAAAAAATTGAAGCGCTAAGTAAAAATTATAATGTTGATGTTATAATGACAAGAGAAACTGATATGCTTCCCGGCAATGCAACTACTATAAAAGATGGTTTAATAAACAGGGTTAATATTGCTGAAAAAAATAACGCATCAATGTTTATTTCCATCCACATGGATGCGGCTATTAATAACAAACCTGAAAGTGGTTTTTCCATTTATGTTTCCAACAAAAATTCAAACTATCAAAAAAGCATTCAGTTAGGATCTGCGTTAACAGCAGAAATAAAAAAAACATATTCTGTGTCTCCTGATTTAAAAGAAAGGCAAAAAGGAATTCTTGTTTTACAATCGCCTTCCATGCCGGCATTAATGATTCAATGTGGTTATATGACCAATAAAAAAGATCTCAATTTTATTATTGATGAAAAAAACCAGGAACAAATTGCAAAAGATATTTTGGAAGGCGTTGTAAAATTTGCTGATAATGCAAACAATAATTCAGCAGGTTTGCCAGATAAAAATAACAGTACAACAATGTTATTAATGCAGCGACAAAATGATTTTATTAATGACACTTCTTCAAAAAAAATATATTCAAAAGTTGAAGTTGAAGCTGTTTTTCCCGGCGGGCAAAAAGGTTGGTCAAACTATTTAATGACGCATTTAAAATACCCGGAAGAAGCACAAAAAAAAGAAATCCAGGGATTGGTTGTTGCGCAATTTGTGGTAAACACAAACGGCGCATTGAGTGATATAAAAATTATCAAAAGCCCAAGCAAAATTTTGAGCGATGAAACATTACGCATTATAAAAAATAGCGGAAAATGGATACCTGCATCCAACAATGGAGAAATAGTAAAATCATATAAAAGACAACCAATTCATTTTGTGCTTGCGCCCAAATAAATAACATCCTTCTTATGAAAAGAAATCTTTTTTATTTTTTAATTTTTACTTTTTGTTTTAATAAACTCAACGCTCAATCCATCACGCTAGATAAAAATAAAGTGATGGATTTTTTTCAAAACCAACAGTTTGACGAAGCTGTCAATTATCTGTCGCCGATTGTTATTAATGATTCTACAAATATTCAGGCGCTTAGTTTTTTGGCTTACGCAAATTATATGAATGACAATATAAAAACGGCTGAAAAATATTACCTGAAAATTTTTTCTATCGATTCAAACAACATTAATGCGCTTAATTATTTATCTGTCATTAAAAGTTTTTCAAAGCCGGAAGAAGCGCAACAGTACACGTTGCGGCTTATTAATCTTCAACCAAACAAAGCGTTGCATTATAGAAATATGGGCAGCTTTTTTAATAGAAAAAATCAAAAAGATTCTGCGTTGATTTTTTATAAAACAGCTTATCAACTTGCGCCTGATGATTATAAAAACGGAACAGGCTTCGCAGAAATTTTAATTGATACAAAAAATTTTATTAATGCAGACAGCATTATAAACAAAGGATTAATAAAAGATTCGTTGAATATTTTTTATTTAAAATTGAAAATACGTTCTGCTTATGAACAAAAAAATTATCAGAATGCGCTGGTAGCAGGCGAAAAATTAATTCAATTGGAAGATATTTCTTTAACCGCCTTAACCCAGCTTTCATTAAGCTATTATTATTTAAAAATGTACAGCGACTGTATTCGTGTTTGCGAATATTTAGATGATCACGAAATTGCTGGCGAATCCATTTATTTTTATGAAGCAAAATCGCTTGCAAAGTTGAAAGATTATAAAAAGAGCAATGAATTATATCAAAAATGTATTGCGTTTGCTATTTCAAAAACGGCGGAAAATTATTATTATAACCTTGGTGAAAATTATGAAGCATTAAAAGAATATAAACAAGCCGTTGCGAACTATGATACTGCATTTTATCTTTTTAAAAACCCGGTAATGCTGTATGAATGCGGGAGGATTTATGAAAGCAATTTTAATAATATAAAACTTGCGCAAAAATATTATGCAAAATATTTATCAGTTGCAAAGCCAGAAACGCCCGATGAAAAAAAGGCATATGCATATGTAAAATCAAAACAAAAAAAGAAAGCGAAATAATTAAACGGCGAATAAATTTTTATTAATAAACAATCTCTTCGTCGCCAACTTTTAATAGCAATTCTTTTTTATTATTTGCTTCTACCCTGCCAACAATTTTTGCATCGATATTAAATTGTTTGGAAACATTAATAATACTTTCTGCATCTTTTTCATTGGTAAAAATTTCCATCCGATGGCCCATATTAAAAACCTGGTACATTTCGCGGTTATCGGATTTGGAAGCTTTTTGAATGAGTTTAAAAATTACTGGGGGTTCAAATAAATTGTCTTTTATAATTTTAAAATCGTGCGGCAAATATTTCATGCATTTGGTTTGGCCGCCACCGCTGCAATGTATTAATCCGTTTATTTTATCAAAATGTTGTTCCAACAAAATTTTCATAATTGGCGCATATGTTCTTGTGGGGCTAAGTAATAAATTGCCAATTGTCAATTGCAAATTGTCAACTTTTATTTCATCCGTCATTTTATGCGGGCCAATGTACACAACATGATCATCTAAAGAAGTATCAAACGATTCATGAAAACGTGCACCATAAGTTTTATGCAACACATCATGCCGCGCACTTGTTAATCCATTGCTTCCAATTCCGCTATTATAAGTTGTTTCATACGTTGATTGTCCATAACTCGCCAAACCAACAATCACATTGCCGGCACCGATTTTTTCATTCGTTATTAATTTATTTTTTGGCCAGCGCGCAGTCATTGTTCCATTTACTGCAATGGTTCTTACCACATCGCCAACATCAGCAGTTTCGCCGCCGAGGTATTGAATGTTCACGCCAAACCTTTTCATGTCATCGAAAAAATCTTGCGTGCCATTGATAATCGTTTCTAAAATTTCTCCCGGAATATTTTTTTTATTTCTATCAATCGTTGATGAAAACAACAAATTGTCATAAATGCCCACGCACAATAAATCATCCAAATTCATTGCGACTGCATCCTGCGCAATGCCGCGCCACACGCTGGTATCGCCGGTTTCTTTCCAATATAAATAAGCCAAAATACTTTTTGTGCCTGCACCATCTGCGTGCATAATATTTATTTGATTTTCATCGCCGCCTAAATAATCTGCATACATTTTACAAAATGCAAAAGGATATAAACCTTTATCCAGTTTTTCTGTTGCTTTATGAACTTCTTCTTTTTGCGCCGAAACACCGCGTTGGGAATACAAAGACATTTGTGATGTATGATTTTAGATGTGTGTTGTTAGATGTTGCGCGAAATTAAATGATTATGTTGATTTTATTTTAGCAGACAACTTTATCGCGTAAATCCTGCGCCTTTAGCGATGTTTCATAAAACTTGATTCTTGTTTCTTGAAACTTGTTATTGTATTTTCGCAGCACTTTTTTAAACCATGACTGTACATTATCAACTGGAAAACCTGCCCGATTTTATTAATGCCGTAATTACTATCGGTACTTTTGATGGCGTTCACACCGGCCATCAGCAAATTATTAAGCAATTAATTGAAGAAGCAAAAAATGTAAATGGAGAAAGTATTATTATCACTTTTCATCCGCATCCAAGAAAAATTTTAGGCGCTTCTAAAGAAATAAAACTCATTAATACCATTGAAGAAAAAATAGAATTGCTCGCTGCAAAAGGTATTGATCATCTTGTTGTCATTCCGTTTACTGAAAAATTTTCGCAACAAACTGCTGAAGAATATATTAATGATTTTCTCGTCGCAAAATTTCATCCACACACAATTATTATTGGGTATGATCATCGTTTCGGGCAAGGCCGAAAAGGCGATTATCATTTGATGGAAGATTTTTGTGAACGTTGCAATTATCGTTTGCTCGAAATTCCCGCGCATGTTTTAAACGCTGTGTCAGTAAGCTCTACACGCATTCGCGAAGCAATTATTAATGCAGATATTTCAACTGCAAATACATTGCTTGGTTACGATTTTTTCTTTGAAGGATTAATAGTTGAAGGCAAAAAACTCGGCAGAACAATTGGTTACCCAACAGCCAATTTAAAAATTATTAATGAAGAAAAATTGGTGCCGGGAAATGGCGTTTACGCAGTTGAACTTTTTATTGTGAATGGTGAATTGTCACTGATGAATAAAGAAAATGTTGGCATTAATAATTCGCAATCGATCTTTTACAAGGCAATGATGAATATCGGTAACCGCCCGACTGTTAATGGAACATCAACAACAATTGAAGTAAATATTTTTGATTTTAATGAAGACATTTACGGAAAAACAATTCGTGTGTTTATAAAAAAACATTTGCGTGCAGAACAAAAATTTAACGGACTTGATGCTTTGAAAGAACAATTGGCAAAAGATAAATTAAATGCAATCGAATCGTTGACCGATGGCCTATAATAAAAATAATTTCAAAAAATAATAAACGGCCAACTGCCATCAATCAACGATCATCGTTTCTCACTCACACCATCATTTTCAAAACCATTTCTTTCAGCAACGAACCATCTTCTGTATTAATACTGTTTACGCCAACGCTTTTTAAATTGTATTCGTGCAGCAATAATAGAATGCTTTCCACGCCTTCATATTTATAATTATTTGCCGCAGCTTTATAATCTTTTATAAAAAATGGATTAACGCCAATTGCCGCAGCCATTGCTTTTTCATCGTTTGATGATTGTCCGAAAAGCATATATGTTTTACTAAAAAAATTATACAGCGCAGGCAAAATAAGCTGTATGGGCGCGGCTTTCGGGTTGCTTTCAAAATATTGAATAATGCGTATTGCTTTTGATAAATTCTTTTTTGTAAGCGCATCCTGCAATTCAAAAACATTATATTCTTTGCTTACGCCAACATATTTTTCTATATCATCTTCATTAATACTTTTTCTTTCTGCAAGGTTTACCAAAACTTTTTCTACTTCATTATTAATGCGGCTTAAATCGTTTCCAATATGTTCTGCCAACAACATCACGGCCTTTTGAGAAATGCTGAAACCTTTATTTTCAACCAGTTCATTTATCCATTCCGGCAACTGGTTATCGTACATTTTTTTTGTGGTAAAAACTTCGGCTTTGTCTTTATCCTTAAGCAGCTTCGCGAGTTTGCTTCGTCCGTCAACTTTTTTTTCTTTATAAGAAACTACTAAAACTGTTGATGAGAGCGGGTTTTCGATGTAAGCTTCCAGCTTGTCGATGTCGCGCATTTGCTGCGCTTCTTTTAATATTACAACCTGCCTTTCTGCAAACATCGGGTAGCGCCGGCATGCATTTATTAATGCAGCCCAATCAGCATCTTTTCCATAAAAAACGGTGAGGTTAAATGCCGCTTCACTTTCCGGAAGTATGTTGTGCTCGGCATAATCGATGAGCTTATCTATATAAAATTCTTCTTCACCTTCCAACCAGTAAACGGGTTTGAAATTCTTTTTTTTCCAACTGCTTAAAATTTTTTCAACCGACACGGTAATTTGTTTGAGTGCTGCAATATTACAGAAATCCGGCTTGCTGAAAGCTTAAAAAATTGCCGAATTTTAGTTAAAAAATCAGGTAACTGCTTTTATTATAGGCGTTTATATAGATTATATAAAATTTGGCACGGTTTTAGACAAAAGGTGAATTGAAACTTTAAAACCATCTTCAAGTTTCAAAAATCATAAACTTCAAACTTACAAAAACATGAGTACTACCAACTATCCATCCGCTACACCACAAAGCCAACCCCCAAGAAAAGATTATAAAAATCTTGTTATAGGTTTATTGGCTGCAGGTTTCTTAGGAACTTGGGGTTATTTGTTGTATAACAACAACAAACAAGAACAAGTTCAGCAAACTCAGCAAACACAGATTGCTAAAGTAACTGACGAGAAAGGCCAGATTCAAAAAAACTTTGATGATGCATTGGTAAGATTAGATTCTTTAACAGGAACTAACAACAAATTACAAGCTTCATTAAATGCAAGTAATTCAGACATTGCAAAAAAGAAAACTGAAATCCGCAGCATTTTAAATAAAAAGAATGCAACTGCTGCTGAATTAAGCAAAGCAAAACAATTGATTACTGATTTGAATGGTAAAATTTCTGACCTTGAAAAACAAGTAACAGAATTAACTTCTCAAAATACACAGTTGACTGCTGATAAAACTCAGTTGACTCAGGACAAAGAAAAATTGACTACAGACTTACAAACTACAACTTCTGCAAAACAGGATTTGGAAAAGAAAGTTGATGTAGCTTCTACTTTAAATGCAAACAACATTACCATTACTCCGGTTCATGATAAAAAGAACGGTAAAGAAAAAATAACTACAACTGCAAAAAGAGTTGATAAATTGGTTATCTCTTTCGATGTTAATAATCGCATTGCACAAGCAGGACAAACTGATGTTTATGTATCTATTATCGGACCCGACGGACAGCCAATATCTGTTCCAGCTTTAGGTTCTGGCACATTTACAACACGTGAAGAAGGCGATAAAATTTACACTGCAAAAGTTGCTGTAGATATCGAAGCTGGCAAAACTAAACCAGTTCAGTTTGCATGGAAACAAAATTCTGATTTCCAGAAAGGTGTTTATAAAATTTCTATCTATCATAATGGTTTCAAAATTGGTGAAGGAAGCAAAGAGTTGAAGAAAGGTGGCTTATTTAGCTAGTCAATTTTTGACTACAACACAGGAGTCTCTGAAAAACCTGATATATTAATTACAGCCGGTTAACAAAAGTTGACCGGCTTTTTTATGCGAATACTTTTTTTATAGCAATGCTCTTAATGAAGCACGTCCTGTATTAATGATTCTTCCCTGTCCGGGTTGTCGGCCTTCGTATTGAAGGTTCAATTCTAAATTGCCACCTAATTTTTTGGTTAAATCAAGGTTCCATAAAAAATTCTTTCCCGGTAATAATCCATTTAAAATAATATATCCTACGGGAGAATTTACGGCTGCTGTTGTTAATGAAGGATCTTTTCCGGCAAAAGAAATATTGTTGTAGGTAAATTTCGCTTGTATAGAAGTGCTTTGCAAAATATTATATTTCACTTCTGCATTAATAGAACTTGACGTAGATAAAATATAACCAAAATGCGGATCATTCTTTTTTGTTTCAATTTTATAACCGATTAAAATCCTCAGGTTGGAACCATGCGTGTATGTTAAATCTGGCTCAAGCGAATATTGTTTAAGGCTGTAATCGCTGCTGTCTATATCTGTGCTTGAACTAAACAATTGATTGCGTCCTGTTTTAAAAATACCACTCAAAGCAATGGAACGAGAAAAATTCATGCGCGAGCGAAACGTCCATTCATTAAGGCTTCTGCTTTCATAACCGTAAGTCAATAAAGTTTTACTGGTGTTTTGTGAATTATTAATATCAAAACCCCATTTAGGACTGGATTTATTATACGAAAATGTATTTGTAAAAACAGACGCGCGCGTTATTAATGAAGTATCTGTTAATGAAACTTTTTTAAGCGGGTTCAATTGTACAAAACCGGTTGCCTGCACTTTTTGATTTAATTGTAAAGAAGATTGCAGCGTAACATTTCCAATAACTTTTATTGCGCCTTTACTCTTTAATGGATTAATAAGTGTGCGCGGATTAATGCTAAAGCTATAATTGAAAGTATTGTAATTGGCTTTTATATAATCATCGGTTGGTGTGTAAACGCGTATGAACAGGGCCTGGTCAGGATATTGGGCGAGCACAAATTCATTCAACTGCTGAATGCCATCGTTGTTTAAATCTATCCAGGCATATTGCCCTGTGCCTGCAGGCACTTGCAAATAAGTATATGTTTTCTTTTGTTCCTGCCCGGAGCCAACTTCAAACAAAGCATTTCCGGTAAGCAAACCTTTCCATTCATTAATAACATATTCTGCACGGCCAAGCAAACTTTTATCAGGCGTTTGCGCAGTTACTTTTGTATTTATAATTTGAAGGTCGCGGTACGTTGCATTAAATCTTAACTGGTGATGTTTACTTCGCAGAATATTTATAAACACATTAATGCTGTTGCTTCTGTCGCCTTTTTCCAATTGCTTTCCATAAGGATAGGCATTATCGCGCGCAATAAAAGTGGCGCCCCATTGATTATGATTTTTTTCCGGCGATTTAAAATATGCCTGGAAAATTTCGTAGGAAAAACTGTTTGCAAATAAACTATCGCCAACTTTATCCCTGCTTTCATTTCTTTCAACAGAATAATTTACGCCCACCAAATAATCGGCAAACTTTGTAAATTTTTTGGAAACATCAACCGAAGGTTTAAAATAATAACCGCTTGTTGTTGTGCCGTTACTATTTACCAAACTAACCTGGTCAGTAATATGCCAGCCGGCAATTTCCTGTGTATTAAAAATGCTGTTTCGTATTCCATTGAAACTGCTTCCGCGATTGTATCCTGCAAAATCATAGCGGAAGGTATTTTTCTTTTTATCTGTCAATTCAAAACTTGTATTGTATAAAGTTTCGTTTGCCGGCGCAACGATTAATGGCAAACCCCAATCTCTTGTAAACTCAACGGTGCGCAATGGTTCCAATGGCGCAAAGGTTGATTGCACATGTTCATAATTTGCAGTGGTTGTAAGTTGCAAACCTCTTTTTGATTTTGAAAAAGGATAAATATTTTTAAACTGAAACTTTGTAGCATAACCATCATCATTTGCTTTATCTATTAATGAAAGTGTATTTACATCATAATGGCTCGATGCAATTTCGCCGCTTAATGTTGTTCTTTTATTAAGAATATAGTCTGCACCAAATGTAATAATGCGTTGCGTTTTTGGTGTTACTAAAAATTGCGCGGCTTCAAATTGCCCTTGTTTTACGCCATTAACAGGCGCTACCCAAATGTAAACGCTTCCATTAACGCCATTGAGATTTGGTACATAATCTCCTTTGCCAGCGCCAACATCTGCAAAAGATAAATTGTATAAATTAACGTTTGGGTTTACTGAATAAACATAAATAGAATCATGAAAAACCAAACCGTTTGCTGCAATATATGTTGTATCAATTTTTTGATACAACACTTTGCCAGCGCCAAGTGTATCCAACGGCGCAACAGGATAAAATGCATTATTAATGCTATCTCCCAAACCATTTAAAAACTTTTTTTGATTTGCATCCAGCGTTTGATTAATAGGAGAATTTCTTGAATCACTGTTATTGAAAACACCAAGCCGCAACTTCAACCTGTTATTAATATTTGCTTCATCATACAAATACAAATTCACGTTTAAATAATTTTGATCTGAATATTCAAACTCAACCTGTATCCTGGAATCCTGCGTTATCATGCGCTTCGGCATAAACGTAATTTCTGCAGTGTTATAATTTATTACATAATCCTGGTCGGCTCCGCGTTGCAGCATTTGCCCGTCGATATAAACTTTTTCTGTTCCTGCAAGCACAACAAAATACAATTCATTATTAGCGCCAGTTAATCGGTATGGTCCTTGGTTTCCTTCTTGTCCCTGAAAAATATTCCGGTTGAATTTTCCTTTTGCAATGGCGCCGCTTATTAATGTTTTATTGGTTACATTTTTCGAAACCTGATCGGTTGTTTCAAACGATGCGCCTTCTAATCTTTTATAAAAACTTAAAAAATAATTCTGGTTTTGGCGCAGGTCAATATCGCCCATACTCAACGCCCATGTTTTCTTTTTAAACTGTAAAAATATTTTATCAAAATCACTCAGTTGCGCAGTAGTTCCATCTGGTTGAATGGGAATATTGTTATCTGTTAATGCCGCCGTTATTTGAATGCTATCAGCAAGATATCCGCTGATTTGTAAATTAAGGTTGGATGTTACGACCGCGTCCTGGCTGTTGCCAAAAGAAATGGCACGGCCAAAACTTCCGTTGTAAGTTATATTTCCAAAATTAAAAAAGTTGTCGCTGCTTTGCCCGCGGCCTGTGATGGTTGATTGCTGCACCATAAAATTATCGCGGATACTGTCATAATTTAACCGTTTAACAACTGCATTTAATTTATAAGGAAAAGTTCTGTAAGCGATATAAACACTGTCGACTGCTGGCTTTTTTTTCCAGGAAATAGTTGCATTAATATAATCCAAAGTGTAAGAAGAATCTGTAAAACCAAGAATAGAAAAAGTTTCCGGAATAATGCTTAATGAATCAAAAGGAATTTTTGAATTGCTGATTCGGATAAATTTTTTGTGCAGGTTAGAAACAGGAATTTTTGGTAGAACGGGACCAGTTTTTGACTGCGGCCGCTGCGCCATTATTACGGAGTGAAAACCGCATAAAATAATAAGAAATATAAGCAGCTTCCTGGTAAACAAAAAATGGTTTTTATAAGAATGCAAAAACCGCGATTTTATTGTGTTAATGCTGACAAAATCAGTTAGTTATGTTGCATTTGTGGAATACTTTTTTTAAAACACAAATTTTAAAGCAAATTGAATGAAAGATAATATCACTAAAGAAAATTTTAACAAGTGGATTGCAGCATAGCATGAATAAGTTTTGTCAAACTGTTAACTCTTTAACCTGAAACACCTAAACTGCTTTTATGAAAAAAACGCAATGCTGCCTGCTAGTTTTAATTGTATGTATTATCCAAAGTTGCGGCACAAATTATCCCAACTATGTAAGCCCACTCGAAAGCACTGCATTTCATTATTATGATATTCCTTTACAAACAGATTCAATAAAAACGGCAACATACATCAGCGGTACTATTTCTCTTGGAAGCAGTTTGGAGTCAAATGATTTTATTTATTCTTTCCAGGCAAATATTCACAGAAGCCATAACCTTGGCATGATACAAACTTATTATGGCGCCGGCATTACGGCAGGTTCGTTCCGCTTCGATCAGTTTGATTCTTATATTCCATATCCATCTACCAATTATCATGGAATACCGCCAAAATTTTTTGGAGCTTACGGTATTAATGGCGGAATAAATGTTGTATTCAATTTCGGTTCTTTTGAATGGCGTGCAATTGGTATTGAAGGCGCTGCGTACAATGAGTTTGGCGGATATTTGAATTATAGAAAATCTGCGCCCGACTCCACTTCAAGCGTGCGCGAAACAAACAGTTTTACAAAATCAGTTGGTGGAACCACGGATCTTTTATGGAAAAAAAGACGCGGAACTGTCTTCGGTTATAAAATGGCAATTGGCGGATTTTTTATTGCAGATAAAAATTTTAATGGCATTGAAAATTATCAAAGGCCCATGTATTTTTCCAACACATTGCATCTTACAAAAGGAAATATTACTGCATTCTGGCAATTCAATATCGGCTCATATACAAGCGCATTTCAAATGGGCATTAATTATAAGTTGGGAACAAAAAAGTAAATCATCCAATGCTTATTAATAAATAAAACGCTCACCGATTTATGAAAAAAAATTATACCTTTTTATTGTTGATTGTTTCTATTGTAGTTTTTTTTAGCAGCTGTTCGTCAAGTGCATATTTTTATAGCCCGTCAAACGCAACTTCTGTTCCTTATCATGCAATTCCTTTGCAGTCGGATTCACTAAAAGGTGCAACTTATGCAAGCGGAATTTTTAATGTAGGCGGCGCCAACCAGGATTGGCGCGATTGTGTTTTTGGATTCCAGGGGCGCATTCACCGGAGCAATAATTTTGGAAATTTCCAAACTTTTTATGGCGCTAATATTTCTGTTGGCAGTTATCATATTGCCGAATTCTACGATGTTGATCACGTTAATTATTATCCTTACGACACGACTGTTTATCACAATTATGCTGAGAATACTTTTTATGGCTCTTATGGATTTAATGGCGGCATTAATGTAGTTGTTCCAACAAGGCATGGCGGTGAATGGAGAGCGATTGGCATTGAAACATCTTTGCAAAAAGAGTTTGGCAATTATTATACTTTCAGAAAAAATTTAGGAGACTCTTCGGCTACTGTTATTTTCAGAAAAAACGTAACGGGAACTGTTGGTTTGTATACGGATATTATCGCCAAATCCAGGCACGGCGCGGAGTTTGGCTATAAAATGTCGTGGGGTTTTATGCTGAACCCGGAATCAGATTATTCACATATTTACAGCAAGAATTCGATTAATCCTGTTGCTTACTTTTCAAATACTTTTCATTTTACTAAAGAAAAAGTGACCGGATTTGTTCAAATCAATTTGAGCAATAGCTATGCTGGTAATATACAATTTGGAGTGAATTATAAATTGGGAAAGAAATAAAACGACATTTTATTTTTCCAATTCATTTGCATTAATAAAAAAGTTTGCGAAAATAATTGAGTGATTGATTATAAAACGCAGATGAATAAAGAACTAAAGTACAAGTGTGCGACGCAACTGAAGATGATTAATGAACAAATGTTCAGTAAAAAATTTTTTATTAATGAAGATCTATTAATACGTTTTTATTATTTGAAAAATATAACTCATAACTTATAATCCATCACGTATTTATTTGCGCAAGCAAATCTTCCAAATCCAAGCGCTCGGTGAACATTTGCAAATTTCCGGCAGCATCAAAAGGCCATAATTCTTTTGGCCTGTCCCAATACAATTCAACGCCATTTCCATCGGGATCGTTTAAATAAATCGCTTCGGAAACGCCATGATCAGAAGCGCCGGTTATTGGATATTTTGCGTCGATTAATCTTTGCAATGCAATGGCTAAATCTTTTCTTGTTGGATAAACAATGGCTGTATGAAATAAACCAACCGCGTTAGATGCAGGCTGGGGGCCGTTTTTGCTGTACCAAGTATTTAAACCAATGTGATGATGATAACCGCCGGCAGAAATAAAAACGGCGCTTTCACCATAACGCGCCATGATTTCAAAGCCGAGCAAATCTTTATAAAAAGCAAGCGCTTTATTAATGTCTGAAACTTTCAAATGAACGTGGCCGATATGCGTTTGATCAGGAATTTTGTAGCTCATAAATTATGCAGTTACAAAATTTGAATTGGCGTAATATTCTTCGCGCAATTGTTTTACGCGATCATTTTCCAGATATTCATCAAACGACATTAAGCGATCGATAATTCCTTTCGGTGTTAATTCGATTACACGGTTTGCAACGGTTTGCATAAAAGTATGATCATGCGATGTTAATAAAACGATGCCTTTAAAATTGCTCATGCTTTCATTGAACGCTTGTATCGATTCGAGATCAAGGTGGTTTGTTGGTTCATCTAAAATAACAACGTTCGGATCCTGCAACATCATTCTGCTAAGCATGCAACGCACTTTTTCGCCACCGCTTAATACAGATATTTTTTTCATCACTTCATCTCCGCTGAACAACATTTTTCCTAAAAAACCGCGAAGGAAAGGTTCATCAACATCCGTAACATGTGGCGGCACATATTGGCGCAACCAATCCATTAAATTGATATTTGTATTGGTAAAAAATTCTGTGTTATCATTTGGCAAGTAAGCTGTAGTAACCGTCGTTCCCCATTCTATTTTGCCGCTGTCGGCTTTCATTTTATTATTAATAATTTCAAAGAAACTTGTAAGCGCTGTATGATCTTTACTTACAAAAGCAATCTTATCTCCTTTATTAATACTGAAGTTTACATCAGAAAATAACACGCGCCCATCTTCAGCAGTTTTTGCTAATTTTTCAACGTTCAAAATCTGGTTGCCAACTTCGCGTTGTTGTTTAAAAATAATTCCAGGATAACGGCGATTAGATGGTTCGATTTCTTCGATCGTTAATTTCTCCAATGCTTTTTTTCTCGACGTTGCTTGTTTTGATTTAGAAGCATTCGCAGAGAAACGCGCAATGAAATCTAATAATGCAGCGCGTTTGTCTTCTGTCTTTTTATTTTTATCGCCCATCTGCCGCGCCATCAATTGTGATGATTCGTACCAGAAAGAATAGTTGCCCGTAAAGATTTTAATTTTTGTGCGATCCACATCTGCAACATGCGTGCACACTGCATCCAGAAAGTGACGATCATGCGAAACGACAATCACGATGTTTTCATAATCAGCTAAAAAATTTTCCAGCCAACTGATTGTTTCCACGTCCAAATCATTTGTCGGTTCATCCAGTATTAATATATCAGGATTTCCAAAAAGCGCTTGCGCCAATAACACACGCACTTTAAATGCGCCGGGCAATTCTTTTAATAACGCAGTGTGATAAGATTCTTTAACACCCAAATCACTGAGCAATGCAGCAGCATCGCTTTCTGCCGTGTAGCCGCCCATTTCTCCGAATTCACTTTCAAGTTCGCCAGCACGGATTCCGTCTGCTTCAGTAAAATCTTCTTTGCTGTAAATCGCATCGCGATCCTGCATCACTTTCCACATTTTTTTGTGGCCTTTCATCACGGTTGTTAATACCGGCGTTTCATCAAACTCAAAGTGGTTCTGCGTTAGCACAGCCATACGTTGGCCTGCCGTAATTTCAACAGTTCCTTTATTCGGTTCAATTTCCCCGGATAATATTTTTAAAAAGGTAGATTTACCAGCGCCATTCGCACCGATAACACCATAGCAATTTCCTTCGGTAAATGTGAGGTTAACTTCATCAAATAAAACCCGTTTGCCAAATGAAAGGGTAATATTGTTCGCTCTAATCATAACTTCTTTTTTTGAAGCCGCAAAGGTAACGAATTGGCGGGAGTTTTCATAAAAGTTGGCAGATGACAGATGACTGTTGACAGTTGTAAAAATGATGGCTGGTAATCGTTGGCCGATGGCCGATTTTTTTATGAATTAAAATAGAATCGGCCAACTGCCATCAGCCATCGAACAACGTACAACAATTTCCCTAATCTCAACTCCTAAATATAACTCAGCCACCAATGCTGGTGCGTGCTTTTGTATTTATTATACCATTTGCATAATGGATATAAAGTGAGGATTACAAATATCCAAATCAGGTAAACAATTTTTAATGAATAACCAAATGTTGCGGGACGAAATAAGAATGGAATATTTGGTGAAACAATATCTTTTGATCCATATCCTGAAATATAAAATCCGATTACAGTTAATCCATGAATTAAAAACAAATGAAGGATATAATAAAAAAAAGGAACGCGCCCAAACACGGTGAAAAAATCTGAGACTTTATTTTTTACATTTTCGAATAATGCAAGTGCGATTAATGCAGGCCCAATTATCATGCTGATATACATTAATGATGGCGGATATTTTGTAACATTAATAAAAGAAAGAAATGTAAATACGGAATTTTTCTGAACACTCCACGGCGCTGGATCTCCATAAAGATTAATAAATCTTATTGCAATAAAAAACAAAATGGTAAGCGAACCAAGCATTAATAATTTTTTTCTTCTTTGCTCAACAGTAATATTTGGATCAAAGAATTTTCCTAAACAATATCCAAGGCACATTAATCCAGTCCACGGAACAAACGCGTATAATATCAATGCAAAATGGTTTGGAAAAATTTCATAAATAGAAAAACGCGCATGATGTAAAAAATTCCACCAAAAACCAACCTGCTGGTTGCGCGCGGCTTCCGGATAATCCAATAAATTATGACAGAATACAATCAACAAACCTGTTATTAATATCACACTAAAAGATGTGCGTATTAATAAACCAATAATAACCATGCTGATTCCGATTGCCCAAATAACTTGTATAAATAATAAATTATAAAGCGGGTTAAAAGTCCAGCCAAGTGTAAGGATTGTTATCTCTGCTAAAATGAGCCACAGCCCGCGTTTGATAAGAAAGATGCTGAGTTCTTTTTTTGTTTTTCTCAACCCTTGCAAATAAATGGAAGTGCCTGAAAGAAAAACAAAAATGGGCGCGCAATAATGTGTTATCCATCTTGTAAAAAAAAGTTGCGGCGTTGTTGTTTGCAAATTGGTTGCATCGCCCGTCATCGCTTGCACGTGAAAAAAATCACGCACATGATCAAGCGCCATGATGACCATAATAATTCCGCGCAATAAATCGATAGAAGTAATTCTTTTTTTAGGAGAAGCAATCAGCGTGTTCATGCAGTTTAGTTTTGTAATAAGGGATTACAAATTACTAATCTTGCAAATTATTACCAATAAAGAATGATTAACGGTTGATATCTTATTTATTACTAAAATAAAACTACTCAAGGTTCCATTCCATTTGAAGCTTGTTCAAATTTTTATACAAACCTTCATCAAGATTAATAAGCTGCTGATGTGTTCCGCTTTCTTTTACAATTCCTTTTTCCAAAACAATTATTTGATCGGCAGTTCTTATTGTTGATAAACGATGTGCAATTATAAATGATGTTCTGTTCTTCATTAAATTTTCCAGCGCTTCCTGCACCAACGATTCAGATGCAGAATCAAGTGCGCTTGTTGCTTCATCAAGTATTAATAAAACAGGATCTTTTAAAATTGCGCGTGCAATCGCGATGCGCTGCCTTTGCCCGCCAGATAATTTTATTCCGCGTTCACCAACAATCGTATCATAACCTTCGGGAAAACTATTAATAAATTCATGTGCGTGCGCTTGCTTTGCTGCAGATTCAATGTCAGCCTGCGTTGCGCCAGGTTTTCCATAGGCAATATTTTCGCGGATGGTTCCGCCAAATAATAAAACATCTTGTGGCACCAGCGCCATTTGTTTTCTTAATTGTGATAAAGGAATTTGTGTTCCGTCTTTTCCATCGAATAATAATTTTCCATTTTGTGGTTCATAAAAACGCAATAATAAAGATGCGATGGTTGTTTTGCCTGCACCACTTGGCCCAACGATTGCAATGCGTTGCCCGGATTTTGCTTCAATGCTTACATCTTTTAATACACTCAATTCCGGCCGCGAAGGATAACTGAATGCGATGTTTTGCAAACTTACATTTCCTTTCAATTTATATTTTTCTTCAACTGGTTCATCGTTAATAACCACATCTTCAGGAATTGATACCAACAGTTCGCGCACACGTTGCGTTGCACCTAAAGTTTTTTGTAATTGGCTATATAAATCTGCGAAGCCAGCCATTGTTCCGCCTACAAATGCAGTGTATAAAACAAATGCAGTTAAACTACCGAAAGATAATTTTCCTGCCTGCATCATTCCTGTTCCATACCACACAACTAATACGATTGCACCAAACGTACTGAACAATAAAAATGAAACAAACAAGCCGCGGTACTTTCCATTTTTTACTGCAAGCTTCACCACTTCCTGCAAACTTTTTTTATAACGGCTTATCTCATACCATTCATTTGAAAATGCTTTTACGTTTGTAATTCCCTGCAAAGTTTCCTGCACAATAATGTTTGAATCTGCAAGCTGGTCCTGCGTTTGCTTGGCTGCTTTGCGAATGTATTTGCTGAACACAACTGCAATCACAACAATTATCGGAACAACTGCAAGCATTAATAAAGTTAATTTTGGAGAAATATAAAAGATGAGGATGATGCCGATTATTAATGTAAGAAAGCCGCGCAAAATTTCTGCAAGCGTTGTACTTACTGCGTCCTGAATCTGCGATAAATCAGCGCTGATGCGGCTTGACAACTCTCCTACTCTTCGTTGCGCAAAAAATTCCATCGGCATCGTTATCATTTTTTGATACACATCTTTGCGCATATCTGCCAATGCCATTTCACCAACGGAAGTAAAAAGATAGATGCGCATAAATGAAAAAATCATTTGCACGCCAAGTACAGACATCATTATTATTGCAATATTTCCCGGAGTAAAATCAACCGGCGTTTTTATAATATTTGCATTCGCGCTGTCAATTAATTTTTTTAATAAATAAGGAAAAGACATCCCCGACAAAGCGGACAATGCAATGAATAATAAACCGCTTGCAAACTGCCAGCGATAAGGTTTTACATACCGGAATATTAATAACGCCTGCTTTAAATTTTCCTTTGTAAATTTTGCTTTTGGCAAATCAGGTTTTGCAGTACCATTGCTGTTGTTGTTATTTCTCGCCATTTATTTTTATTAATAAAATGCAGATTTTTTGCCGCATCATTTTACATGCAGACGAACAAGAAGACAGAATATTTTACTTGACAATAATATTATTAAACCTGCGCGCCGTAAGCACCATAATATGCTGCGCCAAGCAAAGCAGTTTTATCTTGTGTGATGATATGTAACGGCGCATTTTTTAATAAATCTTCCATGCGATCACAATCAAAATAGTTGGTGAGAAAAATTTCTTTTTGTAATAACGGAGCAATCTTTGGCGGAATGCCGCCACCTAAAAATAGGCCGCCGGTTGCTTTCATTTTTAAAACAAGATTAGAAGATTCACGCGCGAGGTAACGAACAAAATGTTCCATTGCTTCCACGCAAATTTCATCTTTATTATCAACGGCGGCTTTGCTTATCACTGCCGAAGGATCATCTTTTGCAAGTTCTTCAGTTAACCATTGCGGTTCTTTTTTATTTCTTAACGAACGGACAAATAAATAAATATCATGAATGCCCGGACCTGCAACTAATTTTTCCCAACTAACAATGCCATATTTTTTTTGTAAGAAATGAAAGATATCAATATCAAAATCTGTACGCGGAGAAAAATCGCAATGGCCACCTTCAGTTGGAAATGGAAAATAATTTTTTCCATCCCAATATAAACCAGCTTCGCCCAAACCCGTGCCTGGCGCAATTATCGCCATGTTTCCTTTTGTATCAGGATTGCCATTGTGCAAAGTAATAATGTCTTCTTTTTTTAACGCAGCCAAACCGTATGCAGTTACTTCCAAGTCATTTAATAATGAAACTTCTTGAGCGCCAATTGAGCTTTTAATTTCCGCCGCATCCATTTCTTCTTCCAGGTTTGTAATTTTTACTTTGCCATGAAACACAGGGCCGGCAACGCCTGCGCAAATACGATCAGGCGTTTCTAATTTATTTTCTTTCAAAAATTTTTGAATCACTTCTGTAAATGAATGATGTTCTGCTGACTGATATTTTGCTTCCTTAATCAACTCAACATTATTTTGCGTAGCATTATACAACGCCATATTTATTTTTGTTCCGCCAACATCACCTGCAAGAATTTTAATTCCTTTCTCTGGAACCTGCGACTGGCGCGGAAAAAACAATGGTATTTGCAATTCGTTGTTCATATAAATAATTAAATAAAAACAAAATTAGTGAAAGCTTATTAAGCCATTTGTTATTAAACAATGTTTGTTTGTAACTGAAGATTATTTAAAGTCGTAAACTCATCTTTCAGTTTATCATACAAAGAAATAAATATGGAATAATATTTTTGATAAATTTTATGCTCATTAATATTTGGTTCGAAAGTTTTATTAATAAAAATTATTTTTTTTTCTTCTTCCAAATTTTTTATTAATCCCGTAGCTAAAAAACCTATGAAAGCCGCGCCAATGGCGGAAGCATCAGCGCTGTTGGTTATATATACTTTTTTATTAAACATGTCTGCAATCATCTGCAACCAAAATTCAGATTGAATAAATCCGCCACTCACATAAATATTATTAATCGCACCAATTGTTTCTTCAAGCGAAGTGCCAACTTGTAGCAATGAAAAAGATATGCCTTCAACAACAGCGCGCGTGAAATGTTGTTGGGTATGTTTTGTATTAATACCAAAAAAAACACCGCGTGCATCTTCATTCCAAATCGGCGCGCGTTCTCCTAATAAATAAGGAAGAAATAATAAACCTTCCGAACCTGCAGGAATTGTTTTTGCTTCATCAATAATTTCAGAAAAATTTCTGTTGCAGTTTGAAGATTTATTAATAAAATTTTCGACAAACCATTGCAACACAACTGCGCCATTATTAACCGCGCCGCCGGAAACGTACCTATTTTCTGTAAGGATATAATTAAAAATGCGTTGCTTCACATCATGTTTTGGTTTTGCAGAGATCATCCGCAAAGCCGCGCTGGTACCGATTGTTAACGATGCATCGCCTTCGCTAACGGCATTGCTTCCAAGGTTTGCAAGGCAGCCGTCGCTTGCGCCAATAATAAAAGGAATATTATTAGGTAGATTTAATTGTGACTGAATTTTTTTATTAATACTCGTTTCAAAATATGTTGCTTGTTTTGGTTCTGATAAATAATTAGCATTAATATTTGCAAGTGCGAGCGATTGATCAAACCAATTAAAATTATAAATATCAAACAAACCAGTTGCAGATGCGATTGAATAATCAATTTCATATTTATTAAAAAATTGAAACCAGATATATTCTTTTATTCCAATAAATTTTTTTGTTTTTGAAAAAATCTGCGGTTCATTTTCTTTCAACCAAATTATTTTACACAACGGCGACATGGAATGAATGGGCGTTCCCGTATGTTCATAAATTTTATTTCCAACCGATGTATTTTTTATTCTTGCTGCAATATTTTTACTTCTTGTATCGGCCCATGTAATTGCATTTGTTATTGGCAAATCATTTTTATCAACTGCAATCAAACTATGCATTGCACAACTGAAACTTATGCCAGACAAGCCTTCTGTTGATTTTGTTTTTTCTAAAATTTCTTTTAATGTATTAGTAACAGCTTGCAATAATGTTGCAGGATCGAGTTCGTGAAAACCTGTTTTTGTTATTAATGGAGAATAAGAAATATGTGCGCTTACAATTACTTTTCCGGTTAATGAAAATGCAACTGCCTTTGTTCCAGATGTGCCAATATCAACTCCGATGATATATTTCATTTGTGAAGATGCAGATGAAAAACTAAAGTAGTATTAATTTATGGAATGAAATATTTGCAGCAATAAATGAAACTTTGAAAATATTTTATTAATAATTATTAAATAAAATCTTTCAGTTTTTCTACAACCAAATCTACTTCTTTTTTTGTGTTGTGTTTACTAAAAGAAAAACGAACCGTTATTAAATTTGGATTATTAGTAATAGTGCGAATTACATGAGAACCTTGCTCAACGCCGCTTGTACAGGCACTTCCGCCAGATGCGCAAATATTATTAATATCGAGGTTAAACAAAATCATTTCAGATTTTTCTGACTTTGGAAATGAAACACTCAGTACCGTATACAAACTTTTTCCAAGCGTATCGCCATTAAAAGATATGCCTTTTATATTTTTTTCGAGTTGTTCTTTCATGTACAGTTTAAGGCTCTTGATATATGCACTGTCTTTTTCATGATTTGCCGTGGCGAGTTCAAGGGCTTTTGCAAAGCCAGCAATGCCATACACATTTTCAGTTCCTGCGCGCATATTTCTTTCCTGCGAACCGCCGTGTATGTATGGATTTATTTTTACGTTTTCATTAATGTATAAAATGCCAACGCCTTTTGGCCCGTGAAATTTATGGCTCGCGCCTGTTATAAAATGCACCGGCGTATTTCTTAAATCAAATGGAAAGTGGCCAACAGTTTGCACGGTATCGGAATGAAAAATGGCGTTGTATTTTTTACATAAATTTCCAACGGCATTAATGTCGAGAATATTTCCGATTTCATTATTTGCGTGCATTAATGTTACCAAACATTTTTCTTCACTTTCAGAAACGAGTTTTTCCAAATCTTCCATATCAATATGTCCGTTTGGCAACACCTTTACGTGGCTTAATTTTATTTCATCTTTGCTATGTAAATAATCTGTGCAATGCAGCGTGGCGTGGTGCTCCAGCGGAGACGTGATGATATGTTTACAACCTAAATCTTTTATCGCCGCATTAATAGCTGTGTTAGAACTTTCGGTTCCGCCGGATGTAAAAAATATTTCTGCGGGATGCGCATTTAAAATTTTTGCAACAGATTTTCTCGCGGTTTCAATTGCCATGCGGCTTTCTCTTCCGTAAGAATATATTGATGATGGATTCCCAAATTTTTCTGTGAGATAAGGCATCATTATTTCCAGCACTTCAGGATCGAGTGAAGTTGTTGCAGCATTATCGAAATAAATTCTTTGCATAATAAGTTGTAAAAAATGCAAAGATATTAAAAAGTTGACGGTTGACAGATGACAGTTGACAGAAAAAAAATGGCTAATAGCAGGTAGCTATTAGCCGATTATTTTCTATATTTTATTATCAAATTCCGTCAACAGTCATCTGTCCACCGTCAACTAAATTTAATTATAAGGCTAAATAAATTCCTTAATATCCTGCATTAATCTTAATGCAATATTATTTGCTGTTGTGGCAAAATTGCTTTCTGCATAAATGCGTATAATTGGTTCTGTGTTGGATGTGCGGAGATGAACCCAATCGCTGTCGAATTCTATTTTCAAACCATCATCTGTATTTAATGGCTGGTTTTTATATTTCTTTTTTATTTTATCAAAAATTCCGTTCACGTCAATTCCGTTTTGTAATTCAATTTTATTTTTAGAAATAAAATAGTCAGGATATTTTGCGCGGAAAGATTTGATGCCATTTTTATGATATGACAATGCACTTAAAAAAAGCCCGATGCCGATTAATGCATCGCGTCCATAATGCAAATCCGGAACAATAATACCGCCATTTCCTTCGCCGCCAATTACGGCGTTTACTTCTTTCATTTTATTAACCACATTCACTTCGCCAACTGCAGAAGGAAAATATTGGCCGCCGCGTTTTATCGTAATATCTTTCAAAGCTTTTGTGCTGCTCATGTTGCTCACCGTGTTGCCCGGTTTTTTGCTCAGCACATAATCTGCAACAGCAACCAAAGTATATTCTTCGCCAAACATACTTCCGTCTTCATTTACAAAACATAAACGATCAACATCCGGATCAACTGCAATTCCCAAACTTGCTTTTTGTTTTAAAACAGTTGAACTTAATCCCGCTAAATTTTCCGGCAATGGTTCAGGATTGTGCGCAAATTTTCCATTTACTTCTTCATTCAAAACAATTACTTCTTCAACACCCAACGCTTTTAATAATGGCGGAATAAAAGTGGCGCCGGTTGAGTTTACGGCATCCAAAACTATTTTATAATTTTTCTGCCTTATCGATTCAACATCAACCAACGGATGATTGATAACAGCGTCAATATGTTTTTGTAAATAAGAATTATTAATAGAATAAGTTCCCAATTTATCAACCGGAGAAAAAGTGAAATCTTCTTTTTTTGCTTTTTCTAAAATCGTTAATCCGTCATCTGCATTGATAAATTCTCCGAGATGGTTTAATAATTTCAATGCATTCCATTCGCGCGGGTTGTGGCTTGCAGTAATAATAATTCCACCGGCAGCTTTTTCCCAAATTACCGCCAGCTCTACAGTTGGCGTGGTTGATAAACCAAGATCAACAACATCCAAACCCAAACCGTTTAACGTGCTTACAACAAGGTCGCAAACCATTTTGCCACTGATGCGTGCATCGCGGCCGATTATAATTTTTTTACCAATATTTTTTTCTTTAATCCAACTGCCGTATGCGGCAGCAAATTTTACAATGTCTAACGGAGAAAGATTTTCGCCCGGTTTTCCGCCAATTGTTCCCCTGATTCCTGAAATGCTCTTTATCAATGCCACGTTATTGCTCCGGTTTTAGATTAACAAAAATAAGGGTTTTAAGAAATGCGCAATGCATCCTTTCGGGTATTTCACAGGATTTGAATTTTTACTAATAAAGGATGGGGAAAATTAAATATTTTACAGAGCCTTCAGCGCACATTATACAGCAAGTAAAATACCAAATAACAAAATATAGCTTGCAAAATATACACAAAGCGCAAAGTATTATCCCCAAATAAAAAATCGCCGCCTATTTTTGCTGAAATATTTTTTTATGCAAACTCCGGGAAACTGGTTCCAGGAATGGTTTAACTCGCCTTATTATCACAAATTATATCTGGATCGCG
This sequence comes from Bacteroidota bacterium, assembly GCA_013288945.1. GTDB lineage: Bacteria > Bacteroidota > Bacteroidia > Chitinophagales > Chitinophagaceae > Puia. Next base: position 49,182 of record JABDAZ010000004.1, read on the forward strand.
ATGATAAAGAAGCGGCAGAATTTATTGAGCGCTTAATAAATTATTTGCAACCGCCGCAAAATTCATTAATGATTGATATTGGCTGCGGGCGCGGGCGACACGCTAAAATACTTGCCAGCAAAGAGTTTGACGTAACGGGAATTGATATTGCCCCGGATAATATTGAATATGCGCTTGCTTCAGAAAATGATCATTTGCATTTTTACCAGCATGATATGCGCATGCCTTTCTGGATAAATTATTTTGATTACGCGTTTAATTTTTTTACCAGCTTCGGATATTTTAAAACTGAACGCGAACATAATAATGCCATTCGATCTATTTCACAATCATTAAAACATAATGGAATTTTTGTGCTTGATTATTTGAACGTGCAATTTGCAGATAATCATTTGGTGAATGAATCCATTAAACAAATTGAAGGCACCACTTTTCATCTTACTAAATGGTTTGATGAAAATAATTTTTATAAAAAAATAATTATTGAAGACGAAGGCTTGCCAAACAATTTGGAGTTTACCGAAAAAGTTGCGCGGTTTACATTAACAGATTTTGAAAAAATGTTTGCAGACCAGGGTTTTAAAATCCTGGAAGTTTTTGGCGATTACCAGTTGAATAAATATGATGAAAAAAAATCGCCTAGGTTATTAATGGTCGCGAAGAAAGAAATGTGATTTTTGCAATTAAATTAGCCGCTGATTTATAGATCTATTAATTTAATCTGCGGCTGAAAAATTTATTTCTCCTTCACCAAAACCAACTTCGGTTTTTCTTCTACATTAATAACCACATTTCCATTCACGATTTTTTTATTAATAACATTTCCTGCTTCTTTATTATCTGCAAAACTGATTTCATCCGCGTCTGTGTGTGTTGTGTTTCCAACGTTTAATGAATAGTTGTCAACCTTTGTTCCATCATGAGTTGGAGAATAAATAAAGTACGCAACGGAATCTGGCGACAATTGATTTCTGTATTTATAAATCCAAACATTATTTTTTTCACTGATGATTTTATCGGGCGCATAATTGGCAAGCCTGTTTTCAAAAGCACTTACATAAAACCACGAAGCATAAGGTTTAATCGTTCCATCAGGCATTTGCCGCACGAGGCCGCTGGTTAAATAAATGCCTGCATTATCTTCTGCTTCTGTATCGCGAAGCCAATATAAAATGTAAGAATCAAATCCTGAAAACGCAGTAGCATTCATACAACGTAAAATAAAAACACCCTGGCATTCTGCATTCGAAAGCCCGGGCAATAATGGTGCAGCTTGCGTGGAACCTTGAAATTTATCATATCCATTTTCGCCAAGAATACATGGCACGCCGGGTTGTATGCGATCAGTAACTTTTTTTACTTCCGACAAACGCCATCTTAACGAATCTTCTTCCGGCGTAATGCCATGTTTATTTCTATTGCAATAATGGTGGTATTGCACACCGCCGCTCCATAAAAAATATTTATCTTTTCGCAATGTATTGCATAAAAATTTATACACACGGATTCTGTTTGTATCTAAATCTATTAATCCTGCAGTCATTAATGTGCTTGTATTGTCGGCGTTTTTTATACCACATTTATTTCCAAGTGCATTTTCGTTGCCATCATAATCGGCGCTACTTTGCGCGTAATATTCTACCGGGTTACAATACTTATCTCCAATCCATGTAGCATCATATTCATTGCCATTTTCATACACACTTAATGTACCACGGCCAGATTTTTTTGGGCTGTGAGAAAGCGACATTAAATTCGTATCCACTTTGGTGTTGCCAAAAAAAGCAGCCATGTTCCACATCATGTTTGCATTGCGCGCGTAACTCATTGGGTCTTCACTATCCAAACCCAATTTTGTAACCGGCCGTCCTTTCATGCCATTATCGCCTTTGCTCATCCAAAATGGTAAGCCATTCATTGCATACCAAACTTTGTGGCCATACATTTTTTCAGCATCTTCCGGCATAAAATAATAATCATTAATGCCATTATTCCAGTACCCAAAACGCAGCATGTTATATTGAACATTCGGATATTCGTGCACATCGTCATGATCAAAATCTCCTGTAAAAGCATACAAGCGATTATAATAAAAAGGCTTCGTCCACTTTGCTTCAATGCCATTAAAATCATTAGCGCCTAAAAATTCTTTCATCATTTTTTTTGTAAACGGCGCATCGCCATTAATGTGTTTTTGTGCAGGCGGAATAGCTGATGGAGAACATCCGTATAAAACCATTTCAGTAATTTTTGTTTTATTACTGCTGAAACGGATCATTACATATTGTGCACTATCATTAATCGCAAACTTGCGCCAGCCCTCACTTCCACGGCTTTCGTTAGAAATGAAAGCAGCTTTTAATTTCCAGTTTTGCATAGTGCCTGTATAAATCCAAACGCTGTCACCATTGCGCGAACAATCATACACATACACTTCTGCAATTTTATAATTCACCAGCAAATCGGTAACAATCCTGTTGCCTTTATTTGCAGGAAAATACATTGCCGGTTGAATTTGCGGTTGCGGATCAGTAACAGGAATATAGCCTGATGAATTTTTATCTTCCATCTTTGGATCTACAAATGCATTTTCATCAAACAAATTAAAAGGCCTTCCACCGCCGCCATTTTCGTAACCACTCAGGTCGAAAACATTTTCTTTATAAATAATAATTTTTTGCGGCACCGGGCACGTTGTATTACTCACCGTAACGATTTGCGGCTTTGTGTTTTTACAACACAAACAAATTATTATTATTAAAAAAAACAAAGGAATATATTTTAGCATAGCGTGAGGTTTGTAGTGAGTGGTGATTAGATATTTCGTGAATGGTCAATGGTGAATGGTGAATATTATTAATGACAATTTAAAAACGAAATATTGAATCACATTTCATATTCATCATTCACAATTCGCCATTCACCAATTCACCAACTCAATTCTTTTTTTTATTTGTTAATAAAAGATATTTCGCAGTTTCATAAATGCCGTCGGTTAATTGTTGCAATTCTTTTTCCTTTGCGCCATTTTTTATGCTGTCAGCAACCGGATTATTATTAATGATGGAAACAATTTCTTCATTGCCTGTTTTGGTTTGCTTGCGATAAAAATATCCGTCTTTAATCAAACCAATATAATATTGATCGGGATTGTAAATAAATGAAAATTCTTTATCAGCATATTTTGCGGAATCTAAAACATCTCTTCCAAGTGTTGAATTTTTATATGAAATATTACACAAGCCTGCAAGCGTTGGCAACACGTCTACCTGCGAACACAGGCTGGTTATGCGTTTCGGCGAAATTAATTTTGGCGAATAGATTAATAACGGCACATGTTCCATCGTTAATCTTTGATCTGTCCAGGCTTTTGGAAACATATTTTGTGCATCACCAAAAATTCCATGATCGCCAACAAATAAAAAAATCGTGTTATTAAAATAGGGTTGTTGTTTCGCTGCTTCAATAAATTTTTCATAACCAAAATCTGTATAACGAAAGGCATTCATTTCATCGTTCGTCATAAAACCATACTTCGTTAATGAATCCTGCGGCAAATTAATTTTATGAAATGCATTCAAATCTTCCTGCGGAATTGAATATGGCCGATGGTTATCTGCAGTTTGTATTACAGCAAAAAAAGGTTTGTCTTGCTTTGCCAAAACTTTGTTTGCTTCTAAAAATAAATTTTTATCACTCACGCCCCACACATCAATTTTTGGCGCATCATAATCCTGCTGCTCATACAAATGCAAATCTTTAATGTTGTTTGTCAGCAACCCGCGAACGTTGGCCCAGCTTGTACTTCCGCCGATGAAATAAAATTTATTATAGTTTGTAAAATCATTAATAATCGTATGCTGATCGACCGCCAAAGGATTTCTACTTGAAGTTGTTGTTGAAATTTCAACATCTGGCGTTCCTGTAATCACGGCCCATACTCCTCGCGCAGTTCCATAACTTGGCGTGAAACAATGATCGAAAAAAATTCCATTATCACACATCGTTTTAAAATACGGCGTTGTGTTTAATGGGTTTCCCCAAATCGAACTTTTATATGCACTGAAAGATTCACAAATTACAACAACAATATTTGGCGTTGTTGTTATCGCGCCGCTGCGCGGAGAAATATTTCTTTCTGTATTTATTTTACCTGAATCATTTTGTGTGAAACCATAATAAGGCGCGAGCAACGGAAAGGCTTTTTTAACTTTCGCTTCATCATAACTGCTGTGCAAAAATTTTAAACTACTTATAAAAGATTGAAAAGGGTTTAAAGAAATATTTGCTTTGTAATCATCACCCAAAGAAAATGCATCGCTCCATCTTAATGGGAATTGCCCGGCTCTTCCGAAAATTGCTAAAGCAAATAATAAGAAGAAAATAATAAACCACGTGATGCGGTTTTTTTTTGCAATTATTGCAGTTGAGTTTTGAATTTTTTTATATGATCTTTTTATTAATAAACGAATGAGCCATGTGCCAACGATTAATAAAATTATGATGCGGATGACAGGATATGTTTGCCAAACCATGCGCGCAGAAATTGCCGCGTCCATTAAATAATTCAACACGCTTGCATTTAATCGTTGCGTTAAATAACTATAATGCGCAAAATCTACAGCATAAAAAAATACGAGTAAAAAAGCAGCAAGTGTTATTAAAAAAAAAGCAATGCCTTTTCCAATTTTTGTTTGAAATGGATTTAATGCAGGGAAACTTCCTAGTATCATTAATAGTAATGCGAGTATGCAAACATCTCGCAAATCATATCGCAAGCCGAGAACGAAAGCTGGCAGCACGTTTGAGAAATGATTTCCTTGTTTTCCGAAGGCGAAATACAAACCCAAACGAAGCAATGTCATTATCAACAAAAAAATAATACTGGTTGAAAAAATCCAACGGATCAATTTAGGTATCTTTAACGCTGATATCATAGCTTTTAAAATTGGTGATAAAATTATAGCAATTATTTTTGTAACAATGATTTTACTCGACGCGCCAGCGCATTTAAGTTTTTTACAACATCTTCTTCATTTCGATTATTGGCTATTTCATAAAATAAACCAGCAATGGACAAATGGTTTGTTAGATACATTTTTGCCATTGGTTCGCGAAGGAGAAATATGGGCGCCATTTTATTTATTCCTTCTTTTTTATGCAACACTCAACTTCGGAAAAAGAGGCTGGTGGTGGTCTGGCGCAGTTATTATGACGGCAATCATCAGCGATTTGGTAAGCAGTGGTTATATAAAAAATACCATCATCAGGTTGCGCCCATGCCATGAACCATTAATGGCAGATACCGTGCGTTTGTTGGTTCCTTATTGTCCGGGGAGCAGCAGTTTTACATCATCGCATGCATGCAACCATTTTGCATTGGCTACATTTATTTTTCTTACCTTAAAAAATGTAAGTAAATGGTGGCGTTTAATATTTTTGTGGGCGGCTATAATTTGTTATGCGCAGGTTTATGTTGGCGTTCATTACCCGCTTGATATTTTGGGTGGCACCATTGTTGGTTGTTTTATTGGTTATATAATGAGTATTTTTTTTAATAAACAAATCGGATTGATTAGCTTACAACATTAGCATACATAAATGATTGAATTTTTAATTTTACTGTTACTGATTTTTTTGAACGGCTTATTTGTAATGACCGAAATCGCACTGGTTTCCGTGCGAAAAACGCGGTTGGAAAGCATGGCCGAAAAAGGCGACACGCGCGCAAAAGCAGCATTAAAACTGGCAGAAGATCCTGATTTATTTTTACCCGTTGCGCAACTCGGAATTACATTGGTTGCGATATTAACCGGTTATTATTCGGGCGAAAAATTTAGCGGTTATTTAAAACCATGGATTGAAAAAATTGAAATTGCCAGGCCGTATGCTGCAAGCATTTCAACAGTATTAATCGTAATTTTTGTAACTTTTTTATCCATCATTTTTGGGGAATTAATTCCAAAAAGAATTGGGCTGAACCGTGCAGAAACAATTTCGCGCATTGCAGCAAGGCCGATGAAATTCCTTGCAAAAATTGGCTATCCGATCGTATCCTTATTAAATTTTACAAGCAATTTATTTTTTAAAATATTTCCTGTAAAAGCTTCTGCAGAAAGCAATGTGACGGAAGACGAAATAAAAGCAATCATTAATGAAGGCACGGAACAGGGAACAATTGAAGAAGCAGAACAGGAAATTATTGAACGCGTTTTTCATTTGGGCGACAGGAATATAACTTCATTAATGACGCACAGAAGTGATATTATCTGGTTCGATCAAAATGAAAATGAAGAAATTATTAAAGAAAAAATTATTAAAGAACCGCATTCAGTTTACCCAATTTGCGATGGCGAAATTGATAATATAAAAGGCGTTGTTTCTATTAAAGATTTATACGTTTCTGATGATACGGTTTTGTTTAAAGAATTGATGACACCTGCATTATTTGTTCCGGAAAATAATAGTGCTTATAAAATTTTAGAAACTTTCAAAGCTCAAAAAATACATTGCTGTTTTATTGTTGATGAATATGGAAGTTTGTTGGGCATGATAACTTTCAATGATATTCTCCAGGCAATTGTTGGTGAAATTCCACAACCCGACGTTCAGGATTATGAAATTAAAGAACGTGAAGACGGAACTTTTTTGGTGGATGCACAAATTCCGTTTTATGATTTTCTTACGCACTTTGATAAAGCCGATTGGATGAATGAAGGCGCGCATGAATTTGATACGCTGGCTGGTTTTATCTTACATCAACTCGAACACATTCCCGAAACCGGTGAAACATTTAGCTGGAAAGATTTTAAGTTTGAAGTAATTGACATGGATGCACAACGCATCGATAAAGTGCTTGTAACACTTATTAATAAAGAATTGGAACCTGATGTTGATGGAGATGCGTAAGAAAATGTCTTTAATTTTTCCTGTTAAAAACATTAAACCAGGTATTCAACACAAAAAGAACAAGGAATAAAAATCCTGGAACAACGGCGTAAGATGGAGATATAAAGGCTGTTAAAATTGTTATCAGCGCTAGCGAAACTAATATTAATGAGATTTTATTTTTAATGCCATGCAGTTTCCAACTTAGCGGAAACTCAAGCTGGCCAAGCGGTACAGCCATTCCTAAAAATGCGATTCCGGAAATTAATAATGATTGATAAATGTGATAACGCGAAAAGATAAATCCAAAAGTCAATAGTAAGATCCCAAAACCAATTGATGAAACAGTTGTGATTGCAGACCATTTTTCTGAATTGTTTAATGCATATTTTCCATCTTTATAAAACAATAAAAAGAAATTTGCCAGCGGATTAATAATCCATGTGGTGATTACAAATAAAAAATATAATCCAATAATAATTCCGCCCAAAATCATGGTTGTATTATTTGATGCAAGTGCGGAAGCTAAAATGCGCACAACAACAAAAATCATTACCGGAAAAAAACGTGTGGTTCTTTTCCCTTTGTTATTAATCCAAAAACTATATTGAAGAATCCATCTGTATGGTGGAATTTTTGATTTCAATGCTTCCTTCAAACCTTCGCGCCCACTTTCACTTGTTGGATTGATGCGCAAGGCTTCGCGAAAATGTGTTGCTGCATCTTTGTGTTTTCCTTTCTCTAAATAATTCCATCCAACTGTTGCATGCGTGGCTTCGTTTTCAGGATCTTTTGCCAATGCATTTTGCATCGTTTCTATTGCAGCATCAGTTTGTTTTAATTTATTCAATGCAATTGATCGCGCATTTAAACAATTTATATTTTCTGCATCCAGCGCCAGCCCTTCATTTGCTTTTAATAATGCAGTTTGAAAATCTTTTTCCGCAATGTAAACATGCGATAACATGCCATAATACTCCGGCGTATATGGATTCATGCTGACTGCTTTATTAATGTTATTAATAGCAGCAGCGTGATTATTTTTTCTGTAATAACCAAAGCCAAGCAAATAAAAATAATAACTGTTTTCAGGATCAATTCTTATTGCCTGTAAAATGGTTTCGATGCCTTTATCAAAATCTTTTTTCTTAAAATAACAACGCGCGTAGATAGATAATGCATGATCGTTTTCTGGTTCTTGTTGCAAAAAAGTTTTTAATTCTTTTATTGCATCATTCACACGGCCTTGCTCAAGTAATAATGTTGCCCTTTCTATTTGTACGGAATTGCTGAACACTAACGTTTCATTTTTAAATACTTCAAAATATCATCGTACAAACCAGATTCATTGGCATACAAAGCATAGTTGCGCGCGGAAGCAAACCACTCTGAAGTTGTGGACCGGTGCTGCTTTGCGGCGTTTAGTAAATCTTTTGTATTAATAGGTTGAATAGATCCAGCCTTCATTGAATCACGCAATTTTTCTTCTGTTGCAATATCAATCACCGCTTTAATATCTGCGCCGGAATATTCAGGAGTTGCTGCTGCAATTTTTTTTATATCAATTTCACCAACAGGTTTTTGAAGCAATTGCGATTTAATAATTTCCTGTCGTGCAACATCATCAGGTGGTTCAACAAAAACAATTCTATCAAACCTTCCCGGCCTTCTGAAAGCCGCATCAACACTCCATGGCGCGTTGGTGGCGGCAAGTATTAATACACCATCATTATTGGATTCTGCGCCGTCAAGCTCTGCTAAAAATTGATTAATAACATGGCGCATGGCAGATTGTTTTACTTCGCTTCTGCTTGCGCCCATTGCATCTACTTCATCAAAAAATAAAACGCACGGCGTGTTTCTTCTTGCAAGTTCAAAAATTTCGTGCAGGTTTTTTTCGCTGTTGCCAATCCACATATCTAAAATATCGTGCAGTCCGATATTAATAAACTTCGCATTTATTTCTCCGGCTGTTGCTTTCGCAATAAAAGTTTTTCCGCAACCCGGCGGGCCGTATAATAAAATGCCGCCGCCAATTTTTTTGCCGAAGGCTTTATATAAATCAGGATTTGTAAGTGGCTGAATTATTTTTATGGAAATTTCTTCTTTTACTTTTTGCATGCCGCCAACATCGCTGAATTTTATTGTTGGTTTTTCCATAAACCACGCGTTGTCGTCATTTAAAAATTCTTCTTCATTAAAACTTTCATTCATCGATGGCATGCGCAATTGTGCATCAATTTCATCATCTTTAAAACCGGGTTGCATCACAATCAATTTCTGATATTCTTCAATCGCCTGCGGCATCGAATTTTCTTTTATTAATGATTTCACCAACCGAATACGATCTTCTGTTTTTAAATTATTTTGTAACTGTTCGTAAATAACAATTGCTGTAGAAAATTTTTGCTGGTTGAAATAACATTCCGCTAACCCAAGCTGGGCGGGGATATTGCCGTATTGTTGTTTCAGCACTTCGCCAAATTGCGTGGCAGCTTCATCGAACATTTTTTCTTGCAACATCATTGATGCAACCTGCAAACGCAATGGAATATTTGTTGAAGACAATGCAAGCGCGTCCAGTAAATTATTAATAATATCTTTTTGCATAATTTAAAAATAATACATCAAATCTGTTTTTCGCAATATAAAATGCTAAATAATAATTTGAAGTTTTGAATTGATTTTATTAATAAATAAATCAGAATTCAAATGAAGCAGCCGTTGCAGGATAATCGAGCTTTGTACTTTTGCGGTTGCCGGAAACAGTTATATGAATGAGGTTGATCTCATTATTAAAAGATTCGTATAAGAGATTATTAATGATGTCAACTTTTTTTACCGAAGGCACATTATTAACCTGGAAATAAGTCCACGTTGCTTCTGTTTCTTTTTCTTTTTCGCTGCCAACAAACTGTAATGTAAGCGGCTTTCCGTCTACTTTAATTTGCAGGTGTTTTACAATATAATCGTTCACCAGTTTATCTGCTGCAACTTTATCTTTTGGCTCAGCTAAATCAACTTTTGTATTCAATGTTTTTTCCAATGCGCCTTCAAAATCGTTTGTAAAAATTTTACAACTTACTTCCAGCGTTTTATCTTTTGCGTTGTGATTAATCTCCGTCACCGTTACGTACAACGGATGTTTCACTATATCTTCTTTTATAAAATTATTTTTCGTTCCATTGTATGAAAAAAGAAATGCATATACCGCGAACCATTTAAATAAAGATGCTGCCATTTAACAATTAAATTTTACTGCTGCAAAAGTCTGAATAAATTTGATTAATCTGATTTTTGATTTTCAAAATTAACATGCAGGATTTTAAACTTTACTTTCAACTTGGCACCGAACATATCCTTACCTGGGAAGCGCTGGATCATATTTTATTTGTAACTGCATTGTGCCTTAGGTATTTAATTAAAGACTGGAAAAAAGTGGTCATCTTAGTAACTGCATTTACCATCGGCCACTCTGTAACGCTTGCCCTGAGCGCGTTTCAGCTTGTTCACTTTTCTACAAAATGGATTGAATTTTTAATTCCAATTACAATTGTTGCAACGGCTATTAATAATTTAATTCAAAAAAATGCAGACGTTAACCAGCCAACAAAACTTCCTTTAATATATTTTTTCGCATTATTTTTTGGGTTGATTCACGGGCTTGCTTACGCGAACACTTTTTTAAGTTTAGAAGGAAGTGAAGGCCTTGTAGCACATTTGCTCGCGTTTAATGTTGGCATAGAAGTAGCGCAATTATTAGTGGTTGCCATCATACTCACAATTTCATTTATATTCGTACAGCTTTTAAAACTGCCGAAACTTTGGTGGGTTCGCATTGCATCAATCCTTATCCTCGTTGCATCTGTAAAAATGGCTATTGAAAGATTTCCTGTAAATAAAAAAACAACAAACCAAACTACACAACAATGAGACAATTACTTTTTATCTTTTTGTGTTTTTGTGCAACTACATTAATAGCACAAAATATTCAAAACAATCCCGGTTCCAATCATGGTAATAAGTTTGAAGCGCTTGGTGCAATTTTGCCAACGCCAAATGAATACCGCACTGCAAGCGGCGCGCCCGGCCCGAAGTACTGGCAGCAGCGTTGCGATTATGATATCAAAGCGAACCTTGACGAAGACAAACAAATTTTAACCGGAAGCGAAACGATTAAATACTTCAACAACTCGCCGAATGAGTTAACGTATTTGTGGTTGCAGCTGGATGAGAATGAACACAACACAAAAAATAATGCGAACTATCAGGATGGTGGAACGATGCAAAAAATTGTAAGTGATCAAACTATTGATCGCATGGATAGAATGCAACAGCCAAACGATTATGGTGATAATATTTTAAAGATTACAGATTCATCTGGCAAGGCTTTAAAATACACCATTAATAAAACGATGATGCGTGTTGAATTACCAACTGTTTTAAAACCGGGACAAAAATTTGTTTTTAAAATTGACTGGAACTACCATATTTCTGATCGCATGAAATTTGGCGGCCGTGGCGGTTATGAATATTTTCCGGAAGATGGTAATTATTTATTCACCATCACGCAATGGTACCCGCGCTTGTGCGTGTACAGCGATTTTCAGGGATGGCAAAATAACCAGTTCACTGGCCGTGGAGAATTTGCATTAACCTTCGGAAATTTTAAAGTTCAAATGACAGTGCCTGCAGACCATGTGATTGGCGCAACAGGCGAATGCCAGAATTATAAAGAAGTATTAACGCCAGCGCAATATGCACGCTGGCAGCAGGCGCAAACTTCAAAAGAGCCTGTTGAAATAGTAACGCTTGATGAAGCAAATGCAAGATTGAAAACAAAAAGCAAAGAAAAGAAAACATGGATTTTTAAAGCTGATAATGTGCGCGACTTTGCATGGGGATCATCACGGAGATTTGTGTGGGATGGAATGCCAGCTTATGTGGAAGGAAAAAAAGTGATGTGCATGAGTTATTATGGAAAAGAAGCATATCCGGTTTACAGAAAATTTTCTACCAAAGCAGTTGCACATACTATTAAAACATATTCTCATTTCACTATTCCTTTTCCTTATCCTGTAGCGCAAAGTGTGGAAGCATCTAACGGAATGGAATACCCGATGATTTGTTTTAACTATGGCCGCGCAGAAAAAGATGGCAGCTACAGCGAAGCAACAAAATATGGAATGCTTGGTGTGGTGATACATGAGGTTGGCCACAACTTTTTCCCGATGATTATTAATAGTGATGAAAGACAATGGAGCTGGATGGATGAAGGCTTGAATTCTTTTGTTGAATATCTCACAGAAGAATTATGGGATAATAAATTTCCTGTTCGTGGCAAAGGGCCGGCTTGGGCAATAACAGATTATATGAAACTGCCGAAGAATGAACTGGAACCCATCATGACGAATTCTGAAAACATTATTGGCTTTGGGCCGAATGCTTATACAAAACCTGCAACTGGTTTAAATATTTTGCGCGAAACAATTATGGGCCGCGAATTATTTGATTATGCATTTAAAGAATACGCGCGCCGCTGGGCTTTTAAACATCCAACGCCTGCAGATTTGTTCCGCACGATGAATGATGCAAGTGCTGAAAACCTCGACTGGTTCTGGCGCGGATGGTTTTACGGAACTGATGCTTGTGATATTTCTTTGGATAGTGTAAAACATTTTAGTGCAGATTTTGCAAACCCTCCTGCAAAAATTGATACTACGATAATGGCCAGCATTGCTAAACCAATGATGAGCAAATTTCCTGAAGATGTTTCTAAAGAAAAAAATAAAGCTGACAAGAGCATCACTTTTGCAACTGATGCAGATACAACTTTGCGAGATTTTTATTGGAAATATGTGCGTGGAGAAGTTCCTTATGATACAACAAAATATGCCGTGCATAATGTTCAATATGATGAACCATTGGATGAAGCAACAAAACAAAAAATTGCCGGAAAACAATTTTATGAATTACAATTTAGCAACAAAGGCGGCCTGGTAATGCCATTAATAATCGAGTGGACTTACAAAGACAGCACGAAAGAAATAGAAAAAATCCCGGCGCAGGTTTGGCGCAAAAATGAAGGCCACATTACCAAAGTATTTATGAAAGATAAAGAAGTGGCTTCAATAAGATTGGATCCAAACCGTGAAACTGCGGATATTGATGTAACAAATAACAGTTGGCCGAATGTAGCCGTTGAAAGCAAGTTCCAGGCGTTTAAAGCCAAACAACAATTGCTCCGCAGCATCCCGCAAAGCAACAACCCAATGCAAAAAGCAATGGAAAAAGACAAGAAAGCGTTTTAATAAAATATATTTTCTTATTAATAAAAATGCCACGGATTTAATCGTGGCATTTTTGTTATAATTTATTCTTATGACGTTAACGACAAATAAAATTTAAACAATAAATTCTTCTGAAATTATTTTTCCATCTTTTATTTTATACAAACAGATTTCTGACATTGTTGATCTGCCGCGTCCTTTCATCGTTACATCCATACTCATAGTAAGTGCAAATGAGTTTGGCGCAATTATCGGATCAGAAACTTCCATGCCGTGATATTCTTCAACCATACTATTCCATAAAGCTGACTTTTCTTTAATTGCCTTCAAACCTTTTACTTCTTTTTCAAAACCCATTCCTGCATAAGGTTCAATGCTTAATGCATCATCTGCATACAATTCTTTTTGTGCGGTTTCAAAATCGCCTTTTTTGCAAAGTTCAACAAGCCGGTGTGCAATTTCTTTAGTTGTCATAACAAAATATTTTGGATGAATGAAAATTTTTGATAAACCGGTTTATTAACAACAAAATAAATACCAATAATAACTGTTTATGAATACGCAAAAAAGGTTTCTTGAAAAAGTAATCAATAAAAAAATAGAAAATTGATTTAATTATTTTTTATTCAATAAAAACCTGCGCAATTTTTAATTCATTAAGCTGCGCCGCTTATCTTATTAATAAAAAAATGCCACGATAAAACCGTAGCATTTTCATTTTATATTATTAATAAAATGCGCAACTGAATGATTACACATTTTTATTCTTGCAAAATCAATTACTGAAAATTTGTACTCATAGAATGGCTTAATGTTTTGTTGCTCCAGTAGCCGGGAACAATCATTCTTCTGATTGTATAAAGAGGTTGGTTGTCGTCTCTTTTTGTTATTAATTGAAATGCGGCAGCGAAATTTCTTTTTTGCAATTCAGGTATTGCCTGCACATTCCACAAGCCAAACGGGTATGCAAAATAGCGGATGGGCTGGCCGGTTATGCTTTCCAATTGTTTGGTTGGTTTATCAATTTGTATCTGCCAATCTTTGCCCTGGTATTTTTTTACGTTGTGATGATCCCAAGTATGCGAACCAATTACATTTCCTGCATCTGCAATTTCTTTTACCTGCTCTTTGCTCATATAATTCGGGCGGCCAAGTGAAACAGTCATAATAAAAAACAAGCCTTTGAAATTATATTTTTTCATTTCAGAAAAAGCAACCGTGTATTGTCCAAGATCTGTATCGTCAAAAGTCAGCATTACCGGTTTTGATGGTAATGCTTTGTTTAATGTAAGATAATCATACAACTGATCGGGCGAAATCGTGTGGTAGCCGCTGTCTGCAAGCATTTTTAATTGTTGTTTAAAAACATCAACAGGCACAATATAATCTTTCGATCTTTTCGAATCAGTCGGTTTCCAATCGCGGATTTGATGATAACAAAGAATGGGAACCTGCTTGCGCGCAATTATTGCCGAAGGGCCATTAATAATTGTGGCATTATAATTTACATTGCTATTTACAGATGCAGTTCGCGCATCAATTTTTTTAATGTCGGTATTTTTAAAAGAAGAAAAAAATGTGGCAGGCGCGAAAAAAAACAGCATTGCCGGAAGCAATAATAATAAAGGGTTTTTCATGTTCGGTCAGGGTAATTTTTATATTTTAAGGGTAATGATTTGTGATAAAAATAACGCAAAAATAAATTAAATACAATAACGTGTAATATCTTATTTTAATTATCCGGTTTTGATAAGAATATTTTATTGCAATGAACTTAATTTTGGCCCTTATATTTTATGCGCGTAAAAGATTATTATAAAATACTGGAAGTTTTGCCAACCGCTTCATTGCAGGAAATAAAAAAATCGTACAGGAAGCTTGCGCATTTATATCATCCAGATAAAAACGCGGATAATCCTGCTGCTGAAGCATATTTTAAAGAAGTTATTGAAGCCTATCAAACGCTGTCAAATCCTGTACAGCGCGAAAGTTATAATTATGAAAGATGGAGTTTGCGGCGAACCGGGAAAAAATATACGAGCCCTGCATTCTCTCCGCAAACAATTTTGCAGGAAAGTATTTCCTTAAGAGATTATGTATCTAAAGTAGATATTTTCCGGATGAATGAAGAAGCGCTGAATTATCAAATCATGCAAACTCTTTCTGATCATAATATTTCTATCCTGAAAAATTTTAATGATGTTATTATTAATAAAGCAATAATAAAAGAATTATTAACTGCGGCATTATTGCTGGATTTAAAATTTTCAGAATCATTAATAGAAAAATTATATCAGCTTACTGAAAATAATGATGAAGCGAAAGAACTCATTCAAAAATTTATTTTAAAAAAAAAGCTTGCAGCAAAGTGGGAAAAGTATAAAATTTTATTAATCGTTTTGATAACTATTTTACTTTGTTGTTTAATTTATTTTTTGGGAAAACATTAATGCGCATAAAATAAAAAACCGGAAAATCATTCCGGTTTTTTATTAATGATTTATAAGAAAATTTTATTTGCTCGTCGACAAAATAAAATCTGCTACATTTTTTTTAAACAATATTAATGATGCAGGATTAACATACATCATGTGGCCGGCTTCAAAATATTTCATCGTAATATTTGATTTTATATTTTTTTCCAAACCTAAATGATCCATGGTATATTCTGTTGCAAAAAATGGCGTTGCCAAATCATAATAACCATTTAAAACTAAAATTTTAAGGTTTGGATTTTTTGACATGGCATCAGCCATATCCACGCCAGTATTGGGTGTTGTGGGATCGCCGCCGCCGCCATGTCGTTTCCAATCCCAATCAAAACCTTCTGTGCTGTATGCAGAAATATGGTAATCATTTTTCTTATTCACTTTCAAATCGCCATAATAATAATTCATAAAACTTGCAATATAAGCCGGGCTAATTTGGCTACTTTGCGGATCAAAATCAGAATTCTCACTTAATAAATTTTGATTAATACCTTTAAACCTTGCATCCAATCTTCCAACGGTTTGGTGTTCGTTGCGCAACAATTCCTGTGTGAATTGTGGTTCGTTTACACGCATGTTTGCTTTCATCAAATACTCTTTACTCAATCCTGTATATGCAACTAATTTATTAAGTACTTCTTCTTTTTCAGTTGCATCAATTTTATCACCTTTCATTAATGCATCAGCATATTTTCCGCCGGCAAACTCACGTACTTCTTTTAAAAATGCTTCGAGGTTAGTTGGTTTATTTGCCAATTTATTATGGAAATATGCAACCGCTGCATACGTTGGCAAATGCAGGACAAAAGAAATATCATCACCTTTTTGAAAAGTAAGCGTGCGCAAATCAAGCACTACAGAAACCAATATCACACCATTAACAGCCATGCCCATATTTTCCTGCAGATAGTCTACAACGCCCGCTGAGCGCATGGTTCCATAACTTTCTCCCAATAAATATTTAGGAGAATTCCAGCGATCGTTATCAGTAACATATTGCTTAATAAACTGGCTTACAGATTTTATATCCTGATCAACGCCCCAAAAATCTTTGTTCTTTGCTTTGCCAACGGCGTGGCTCAATCCCGTACCAACCGGATCTATCATTACAATATCTGAAACATCCAAAATTGAATTCGCGTTGTCTTCCATTTTATATGGCGGTGGCGGCGTAATATCAGGATCATTTACAACAACACGGCGCGGGCCAACTGCACCAAGATGCAGCCACACAGAAGATGAACCCGGGCCGCCATTGTAAACAAATGTAACCGGCCTTTTTGTTGCATCATTTTCACCATCTTTTGTATACGCAGTAAAGCCATACAAAGCGATGGATTCATCTTTTTCATTTTTTAATAAAATGGTTCCGGCAGTGGCTATATAATTAATAATTTTATCGCCGATTTTACTGCTGTGTTTGGAAATAAATTTTTCAGCTTTTGGAATTGTGTCCGTTGGAACAGTTGGCGGAGTTTGTGCATCAACATTAATAAACAAAAAAGTTACAAAAATTGCAAAAACATAATTTGACAAAAATTTCATGGTTAGTTAGTTTTAGGTTGTAGTGAAAGATACAATCACACGCTTTAATAAACTATATTCAAATTAAAATTATGCCTGCGTGGGCTGGTGAAGTATAAAAAAAAGAAGCTTTTGTAAATCCATCTCTTTATTATAATTTATCTTTTGAGATTTCAAGTACGTTTCAATTCTTTGTTTATCTTTTGGAAATAATTTAAAAAAATTCAATTTAGTTGCTTTTATCATTTCGACATTGTTATGCAGTAAATAATAAGTAGTTTCCTTAGTAATATCAACATCTTCGTTCATTACAAGTTGTCTCAATCCTGATCCATCATCCAAGGAAGTATAACTTTGAATACCATTTGCGTGTGAAGCCAGTCCCATCGCTCCAATTTTAACAGCATCGTAACTTATATTTCTCAGTATAGCGATATTGACAGAATCGCTTCCTCCCAATATTTGAACCCAGATTTTATTGTAAAAAAACAAGTTATTATGCAAATAGATTGTATCAATATCTTCAGGCTTTGAAACGCTTAATGTATCGCCAACAGGACTTATAAATTCCATTTTGCAAAGCAGCAAATTAAAATTCATTTTTATGAATGTATGCCTGCCATCTTTCAATTTTACATTGGCAGTATCAAATTTTGCAAAAAGATAAAAATTATACTCAGACAAAGTGTGGCCGGCTTCTATTATTTTTTTATCATAAACCTGGGCTATTGATGAAAACTTATTCAGAACTAATATAACGATTAATAAAATAAAACGTCTACACATAAATATTATCAGATTATTTAGAATGGTTAAAAGCAATTAAACTTCTTAACGTAAAACAGTAGTTACTAATTGTTAAAACAGAAACAGCAGAGCAAGGAACAATCTATTTCAAATAAAACAAAAATATAAACAAAATAGTATAACTTGCACCATTATTTTATTATCAATACAATTTTCAAAATGAGCACAAAAACAACAGGCACAGTAAAATTTTTTAACGCCGACAAAGGGTTTGGCTTCATCAAACATGATGATTCCAACAAAGAAACTTTTGTACATGCAAGCGGATTGATTGACCAGGTTAAAGAAAATGACCATGTTGAATTCGATTTGCAAAACGGTAAAAAAGGCCTGAATGCAGTAAACGTTAAATTGATCTAAGTAGCTTATACATCGATCTGTTTACAACATCCTTAAGGGTTGTGCTTGAAAAAGCCAACCCTTAATTTTTTGCATTTACTTTAATATTCAAAACTTGTTGCTATTTTTAAATGCAATTTTTTGTTTATGAAAAAATATTCCGCATTAATAATTCTTATTCTTTTTTATTTTTCTTCTTTCAGCCAAAAAATTTCTATTGAACAATTAAAATTTAATATAGATACATTAATAAAAAATCAGCAGGGAAATTTTGCAGTTGCATTTAAAGATGTACAAACCGGCAAAACAATTTTTATTAATGAACATGAAATTTTTCATGCAGCAAGTACCATGAAAACGCCGGTGCTTGTTGAAATTTATAAACAGGCAAATGAAAAAAAATTTTCATTATCAGATTCATTAATAATAAAAAATGAATTTAAAAGTATTGTCGATAGCAGCTCTTTTAGTTTAAATCCTGACGACGATAGCGAGCTGGATTTATATAAACATATCGGCGAAAAAAAATCCATTAATGACCTTACTTATTTGATGATTACGGTGAGCAGTAATTTATCAACCAACTTATTAATTGAATTGGTAAATGCAAAAAATGTAACGCAAACAATGCAGCAATTGGGATTGAAAGATCTAAAAGTTTTGCGCGGTGTTGAAGATCAAAAAGCATATGATAAAGGTTTAAATAACGTTATTACCGCTTACGATCTTGCCTTACTATTTGAAAAAATCGCCAATGGAAAAGCTGTTAATAAAACATCATGCGATGCAATGATAAAAATTTTATTGGATCAAAAGTATAATGAAATCATTCCTGCAAAATTAGCATCAACTGTAAAAGTTGCGCATAAAACCGGCTGGATAAAAGGCATCAACCACGATTCAGGAATTGTTTTTTTACCAGATGGAAGAAAATATATTTTAGTACTGCTTTCCAAAAATACAACTGATGATAAAGCCTCCATTGATGCAATGGCAAATATTTCGTTGATGATTTATAATTTTGTTTCAAGTAAAAATTAAAAAGTAAAAAGTAAAAAGTAAAAAATAAAAAAGGCTTGCATGTTATCATGCAAACCTTTTTTATAAATCTAAATATTATTGTTATTATTATTTACCAATCATTAGTACAAAATTCATCTTCATTGGCGTCGCACACTTGTGCTTCAGTTTATTAATGATCAAAAAAATATCAATTAATAAATTATCCATTAATAAATTAATTCACCTGCACAACCTGGTAAGCATCTTGTCCATCTGCAGACACAGGTTGATAATATGTATTATTATATACTAAATAATCCTGCCCGTTAATTTGCTGATCAACCGCACCATCAGGAATTTGCGAAACTACTGCACCAACCGGCGCGGCCACAACCTGGTAACCACCATTTGGGCCATCAACATAAAAAGTTCCGCCATAGTAATAATAATTGCCATCGCCAAGCTGAACAGTTTCATACCCATCCGGCAATGAATTTACAACAGCTCCCATCGGCGCTGCTACTGCTGTGTAGCCGCCATTGTAAGGTTCATAATAAACACCATCATCATAATAATAACCCTGGTTTGCCAATGAAAAATAAAATGCATCAGCAGCTAATGAAGACAAGAAAAATCCCAGCGGATGCCAGCGCGGACCCCATGAATAAGGGCGATAAGGATGTGCATGATATGCATACGCACGTCCACCACCTCTGCCACCATGATACACATTTACATTTGCATGAAAATCCGGGCGCGCACCATTAATATGCCCATTATTATTTGGCCTGTTATTATTTACTGGCGGGCGATTTTCAACAGGACGATTATTTACCGGCGGCGTATTAACGCGTGCAGGCCCAGGCGCCGGGCGATTAAAATTATGGTTGCCCATATTTTGCGCGCCACCATTAATAGACGGCCTCATCGCTGGCATACCACCGCCGCCATGAAAGCCGCCACCACCGCCGCCTCCGTGATTGAAGCGTTGTGCCATTATTTGTTGCGGCATTAATGCTCCAAGCATCAATGCGAAAAATGAAATTGATAATATTTTGTTTATTGAAATTTTCATAAAAGTGAGTTATAGCGTAAATAAATTATTTCTTAAAAGCCGTTGCAGCCAGTTTAATTTTTTTGGCTTTTGGCGGCGCGGTAAATTCAAAAACTGCATCTGGTAAACTTGGGTTTATCTGCCAGTTAGAAAGCGTTGCTTCAAACTGTGGGTTCATTTCTTTATTTGTATAAACGATTACGACTTTTGCCGGCAAATAATATGCGTCGTTTGAAATCCAAAATTGAAAAGTTTTATCATCTGCTTTTCCTGCAATGTGAAAACATTCTTTGCCATCAACGTTCGTTAGCCCGAGATAAACGAGCGATTTTGATTCTGCAATAATATCATCAACAAATGATGGATAAAAAAAATCTGCAACAGGAAATTCAATACCATAGATTTTATGAACGCTGTCAACCATTGCCATAATTGTTGCAGGCGTTTTTACCTGTGCAAAATGATTATTATCTCCTGAATAATAACTAAGCGTTTTGCCATTATAATAAAAATCGCGGCTGCCTTTATCGCCGTCTGATTTTATTAATAATTTATCCGGGCCATGCATATATACTTCTTCCTGATCAGCGTGTTTTATTAATCCGAGATGTTGGCTTGGCACATCGTAATTGGAATTTACATGCACCCTGCACGATCCCAAATCGCCGATTACAGCACTCATGTGATCAAGAATTGAAATGGCGACTGTGTCAATTTTTTGTGCGTGTAGTTGCGTTACTGAAATGCAGATTATAAAAGCTGCAAGTAATTTTTTGTTCATAGTAAATTAAGTTTTATAAAAAAATCTGAAGTCAAATTTATTTTTTATATCTCTATAAAATCAAAAACAATGCCTGCTTAACCCATTAATAACGTAGGGCATGTACGGTGTTTGATGTGGGATGTAAGATGTATTTGTGAAACAAGATTCAAGGCACAAGTTTGCAAGGATAATTATTAAACTATTAAAAGAACTTTATTTTTAATCATTAATAAATTTATCAAAATGCAATAGCAAAATATTTTATATGAGTATAATATTCCTCACGTTCGAAGTCATTTTTTTTATTTTTTACTTTTTAATTGTGTAATCCAAAAAATTGTTCACAAAGAACCGCTGTACAAGTGTGCGACGCCAATGAAGATGAATAGAGATATACTGCTTGGTTATTAATATTTCGTATAAAACTTCATTTAAAATAAAATTTCATTAACCTTATAAATCACACAAATCCCAGTTCAAGTAAAGAATATTTATCTTTGCTATCCTGTAAAAAAAGCTATATGAAAGAAGTATATATTATCTCCGCAGTGCGCACGCCGATTGGAAGTTTTGGTGGTTCATTAAAAGATTTTTCGGCAACACAACTTGGCGCGATTGCTATTAAAGGCGCATTGCAAAAAGCAAATGTAAATCCTGAATTGGTTAATGATGTATTGATGGGCTGCGTGCTGCAAGCCGGGCTGGGACAAGCTCCTGCGCGACAAGCTGCAAAATTTGCGGGCTTGCCAAATTGTGTAAACTGTACAACTATTAATAAAGTTTGCGCCAGCGGAATGAAAGCGATTGCTCAAGCAGCGCAAAGTATTTTGTTGGGCGATGCGGATATTGTTGTTGCCGGCGGCATGGAAAGTATGAGCAACGTTCCTTATTATTCAAACAAAATGCGTTGGGGAAATAAGTATGGCGATGTAACGATGATTGATGGCCTGGCGAAAGATGGATTGACAGATGTGTATGATGGAAAAGCTATGGGAAACGCTGCTGAATTGTGTGCAAAAGAATGTGGCATTTCTCGCAAAGAACAAGATGCATTTGCCATTGAAAGTTATAAGCGATCACAAGCTGCAATTAATGATGGAAAATTTATTAATGAAATTGTTCCTGTAGAAATTCCACAAAAAAAAGGTGATGCAATTTTGTTTTCAAAAGATGAAGAACCTTTCAATGTAAAGTTTGATAAAATACCAGATTTGAAATCTGCATTTCAAAAAGATGGATCAGTAACTGCTGCAAATGCAAGCACCATGAATGATGGCGCTGCTGCACTTGTATTAATGAGCAAAGAAAAAGCAGATGAGCTTGGATTGAAACCGATTGCAAAAATTATATCCTACGCAGATGCAGAACAAGCGCCGGAATGGTTTACGACTTCGCCATCTATCGCAGTGCCGAAAGCTGTTGCCAAAGCAGGGTTGCAAATGGAAGACATTAATTATTGGGAACTGAACGAAGCCTTTGCAGTTGTTGGAATTGAAAATTCAAAACGCATGAAACTTGATCCATCAAAAGTAAATGTGCATGGCGGCGCGGTTTCTTTTGGTCATCCATTGGGTTGCAGCGGCGCAAGAATTATTGTTACATTAATAAATGTGTTGCAACAAAACAATGCAAAATATGGCGCTGCAGGAATTTGCAATGGCGGCGGCGGCGCAAGTGCAATGGTGATAAGCCTTCCATAAAACGATTAATGAGTATAAATAAAAGCTGTGGCAATTTGATTAATCGAAATGATTAATTATTTTGTTCAGCTTTTGGTATTTACTAACCCTAAACTTATTTATGAAAAAAATTTTTCTTTCTGCGTTTTTAATTTTTTGTGTCAGCATTTGTTTTTCGCAACGGTTTATTAATGGAGTTGGTGTTTGTGGATTTTCTACAAGTGGCGCTGGTTATCCTTCGTTTGGTACGTTTGGTTTTACTTATTCGCCGCGCGTTAATGTGTATGAAAATGATAATTCATCTGTATCAATCGGTATTCCTTTCAGCCTTACAATTGGTTACACGCCGGATGGAGATTCGTACAGCAGTGTACGCGCAGCTTTCAATGTTCCGTTAATAATCAATTATAATTTTGGCTGCGGTTCTACAAAACATAATGAAAGCAGGGTTGGTTTTTTTGCAGGTGGCGGATTTGGCTATCACAGTGCAGCGTATGAAAGTGTTGATACCTATGGCGATGATGGTGAGGTTCATATTGAATCTTATGGCCCTGTTGGTAATGTCGGTGTGCGTTTCGGCGTTGGCCGCCGCTCGCATAATATAGAAATTAAAGCTTCGTATATGAAAGGGCTTGATGATACAAAATCAGACATTGCCGGGCTCGCTGCAATTTTTAATTTTTAAAAAAATTTATTTTAATAAAGAATAAGCTCTGCATTAATGCGGAGTTTTTTTATTTATATAATTGCATGAAATTTATTTTATAGTAATTTCATTTTTTTTAATTGAAAGAATATAGAACATGAATGAAATTGTTATTCGCTTCGCAGATAAAAATGATGCAGCATTAATCGCTGAAACCAGCCGCCAGAGCTTCTTTGATACGTTTGCTTCTTTTAATACAAAAGAAAATATGGATAAATTTTTAAGCAAACAATTCACTGTAGAATCATTAATGAAAGAAGTGGGCATTGATGAAAATATTTTTTTGCTGGCTTATATAGAAAATGAATTGGCAGGTTACGCAATGATGCGCGAAACAAATAACGTGATTGAATTAAAAGATAAAAACGCCATAGAAATTGTGCGTTTTTATGCAACAAAAAACAGCATTGGCAAAGGCGTTGGAAAAGCATTAATGCAAAAATGCTGTGATGTTGCTGTTGAAAAAAATAAAGAAATAATCTGGCTCTGCGTGTGGGAACATAACCAGCGCGCTATTGATTTTTATAAAAAGAAAGGTTTTGAAAAATTCAGCGATCACGTTTTTATGCTTGGCGATGATGTTCAAAACGACTGGAAAATGATGAAGAAATTATTATAACATTTCTGTTTCTATCTTTTTAATTTTGCAGCCAATATGCAAAATGAAAATGTTTACCTGCGCCGCCCGCAAATATTATTAATGGCTTTCTGCACGGGGTTGATTGTTGCAAATATTTATTATTGCCAGCCGCTTGTAGTTTTGATAAGCAAAAGTTTTCACGTTACAGAAGCGAGAGCCGGTGTTGTAACTTTTCTTACCCAATTTGGTTATGCACTTGGTTTATTATTTTTTGTTCCGCTCGGCGATAAACTCGAACGCAAAAAACATATTTTATTTACAACGGGATTAACTGTTGCCGCATTAATAGCTGCAGCCATTTCACCATCATTATTAACCTTAGAAATCGCGAGCCTGTGTATCGGCGCATGTTCTATCGTTGCGCAATTAATTTTACCACTAAGCGCCCATCTGGCCGCGCCGGAAAAAAGAGGCAAAGTTATCGGCACAATCATGAGCGGTTTATTAATCGGCGTTTTATTATCACGCACATTAAGCGGCTTCATTGGTGCATGGCTTAGCTGGCGCGGAATGTACTGGGTTGCAGCAGGAATAAGTTTATCGTTGTTGTTATTAATGAGAATTGCATTGCCCGTTAGTAAACCACAATTTGCAGGCAGTTACAGTTCATTAATGAAATCTTTATTAACGTTATTTATTAAACAACCTTTGCTGCGCGAAGCTGCTGCAATTAGTTTTTTTTCCTTTTCCGCATTTGGAATGTTTTGGACAACAATGGTGTTGCATTTTGCTGCGCCGCCATTTAATTTTCATAGTGATAAACTCGGTTTGTTTGGGCTGGCAGCGGTTTGTGGCGCATTGATTGCACCATTAATCGGCGGCT
Source organism: Bacteroidota bacterium (assembly GCA_013288945.1). GTDB lineage: Bacteria > Bacteroidota > Bacteroidia > Chitinophagales > Chitinophagaceae > Puia. The sequence goes on from JABDAZ010000004.1 coordinate 74,186, forward strand.
CTGCAGATAAAAATAATCCGCGCATTGCTATTGGTTACGGCATTTGCGCGATGTTGTTTTCTTATTTATTATTCTATGTTTTCTCAATGTCAATTATCGGGTTTGTTATTGGAATTATTTTGTTGGATCTCGGGCAGCAATCAATTCACGTATCAAACCAAAGCCGCGTTTTTACATTAATGCCCGAAGCAAGAAACCGTTTAAACACAGTTTATATGACTATAAGTTTTATAGGCACTTCAATTGGCTCTGCAATTGGTTTGTTGGTTTGGGATAAATATTCCTGGACAGGAATTTGTGTTGCAGGAATTTTATTAATGCTGTGTGCATTTAGTATTTACGCTTTTACTTTTAAAAAGAAAACGGCTGTATCTCCAATTTGATACAGCCGTTAATTGCGAAGCTTTTTAATTCTAAAAAATTATTTTTCTAAAATATTTTTTAATAACGCAAGCGATGTATCCATATCTTTCACAAGCATTTTTTCAATTGAAGAAATCATAATATTCATTGGGTATTTTATTTTGCCGGTGCTGCTCCAATCTACTTTTGTTTCGCCGGATGATATGGATGTTGTAATCATATTCATATTTGCAATGCCTTCATAAGGCCGAACAAAGCGCACTTCAGATTCCATATTTTTTCCTTCATTAATCGTTGTTATTTCCTGTTCGCCGGAGCCAGCTTTTTTATTTCCATCCCATGCATAAATAAATCCTCTAGTTCCATCTGTGCCGGTAAATATTTTCTTCATATTTGGATCCGCCATCACCCATTTGTTGTAATAATCCTGGTTTTTTAAATATTTTATGTAATCAAAAACTTTTTCGCGCGGCGCATTAATAACAATATTTGCCTGCACATTATAAATTTTCCTGGAGAAAGATGCAACGACTAAAACGAGTGCAACAATGCATGCGATGACGATTAGGATGATAATGATAATGTTCATAGTATTTTCAGTTTTGGAGTTTGTGAATTGAAAATACTGATTTTAATGAATTATTCAATCAGCTTGATGCCGGTTTTTGTAAATTCTATTTTGTGTTGTTTGTATAAATTGCCTGTCGTCATTTTAAAAGTTTTTTTACTCATTGCAAAGAATGAATAAATATCTTCCGGCGCAGATTTATCGTGGTAAGGCAAGTAACCATTATTTTCTTTTAATAAACGCATTACTTTTTCAGTTTCATCTTCAACGCGCTCGTAGCCTGGTTTTCCGGCGGCAACATCTATTTTATTTTCCGGTAATATTTTTTTTATAAATCCTTTAAAACGATCGCCGGGTTGTATGTTTCTGTAAATTTCATTGCTGTGCAAAACGCCTGTGTGCTGGTTATTAATGATGACAACATAACCGATATCGCTTCTTCGGTAAACGACCAAATCAACAATATCTTTTTCTTTAACGGTTAATGTTTCATTGCTTAAATAATATTCAATTTTTTCAGTGGCCGCAAGCCTTCCTGTTTGTTCATCCAAATAAATTTTTACGAGATAATCGCCGTTGGGCATCATCTTCAATAATTGTTTTGATTTGGGCACAAAAATATCTTTCATTAATCCCCAGTCTAAAAAAGCGCCTTGCTCTGTAACGCTTACTGCGCGCAGTTTTACAATGTCTCCCAAAATTCCTTTTGGCTCCTGCGTTGTTGCAATTATACGGTCTTCGCCATCGTGGTATAAAAAAACTTTTAAGTCGTCGCCAATTTTTGCGCCTTGCGGAACAAAACGTTTTGGTAATAAAATGCCGTCTCTGCCGTCGTCTAAAATCAAACCGAACGCAAGTGATTTCATTACTTTTAATGTATTGTATTCGCCGATTTTTACCATGAAATTTTTATTAATAATTTTCCGAAGGTAAACTATAAATGCAAGTGCGTTTCGATGGTTCTCTTTTTTCTCTGAGAAACTCTGTGATGATTTTTTCATGCATCTCATTAATGCGTTGCATTTTCTTTTTTTCTTGATAAAAAAAGAAACAAAAAAATCCAAGGCTGCGAAACAAAAGCTAAAAATTCTGTTGCCGGCCTGAACGCAAAGAACTCGCCGCAAAATGGTATTGTTATTAATCACGAATGGCTCAAACAACTTTGCGTTCTTAACGGCCAGCAACAGAATTTTCTTAACGCTTTTGTTTCGAGGCCGGAAAAAATGATAATAAAAAAAGTAAAAAATATCTTAATATCCAATATCGCAATATCAAATCCTGATTTGCTGAATAAAGAAAAAATGTACAAGAGTGCGACGCCAATGCAGATGAGCAGAGATTTAATGTTTGGTAAAACCCTATTTTACACATACGAGGTATTTTTGCTGATTTGGGGCTTTCACGATATTTTTGCCACCTATAAATTTTTACGAATGAGACAAATTGCTTTTAGGGAAGCTATACGCGAGGCGATGAACGAGGAAATGCGCCGCGATGATCGTGTTTTTTTAATGGGCGAAGAAGTGGCTGAATACAACGGCGCTTATAAAGTGAGCCAGGGAATGCTGGATGAATTTGGCCCGAAACGCGTGATTGATACGCCGATTTCTGAATTGGGTTTTACTGCAGTTGCGGTTGGCGCTGCGCAAAATGGATTGCGCCCGATTGTTGAATATATGACATGGAATTTTGCCGTGCTTGCATTGGATCAGATTTTAAATACAGCTTCCAAAATGCTTGCGATGAGCGGCGGACAAGTTGGTTGCCCGATTGTTTTTCGCGGGCCAAATGGATCTGCGGGACAACTTGGTGCGCAACACTCAACTGCTTTTGAAAGTTATTATGCAAATATTCCAGGTATAAAAGTAGTTTCTCCGAGCAATGGATATGATGCAAAAGGTTTGCTGAAACAAGCCATCCGTTATGAAGAAGATCCTGTAATTTTTATGGAAGGTGAAACGACTTATGGAGATAAAAGTGATGTGCCGGAAGAAGAATATTATATTGAATTGGGCAAAGCTGATGTGAAAAGGCAGGGAAAAGATGTAACGATTGTCTCTTATAATAAAATGATGAAAGTTGCGCTGGGCGCGGCTTCTGAGCTGGAGAAAGAAGGCATTAGTGCGGAAGTGATTGATTTAAGAACGATTCGTCCGCTGGATTGGAAAACAATTTTAGAAAGTGTAAAGAAAACAAACCGTTTGGTAATTGTTGAAGAACAATGGCCGTTTGCATCTGTATCTTCTGAAATAACTTACAACATTCAGAAAGAAGGGTTTGATTATTTGGATGCACCGATTCATAGAATTACTTCTGCTGATGCGCCTTTGCATTATGCACCAAATTTGGTAGCGCTTGCATTGCCAGATGTTGCAAGAACTGTGAAGTTGGTGAAAGAAGTGATGTACTTGAAAAAATAGTTGACAGTTCACAGATGGCAGTTGACAGTTATTTATATTATTAAATTCCTTAAAAAATATTAATCCCGAAGCTGTAAAACTTCGGGATTAATATTTTTAAAACGATAAAATCGAATCATTTAATTACCTCGTGACCTAATAAAATACATAGCTCTTTCTCCAGCTATTAATTTTGTAACTACATCATCCATTTTTATTATAGTAAATTCTTGTGTTGTTCCATTATCATAATTCAATTTAATTTTATTACCTACTAAATTATATGAGCCGTAGGTAGTATTCGACCTGCCGCCTGGACCACCTTCTATTGTATAACCAAATGTTCCATTGGTATGTAAAGAAATGTTTATCACACCTTTTTCTGTACCGTTATACCTCGTTATTTGATTGTTAACGACAGTACGAATAGCAGATAAAGTTAAAACTACAGGTGGATTCTCTTGAGAATAGGCGAAAGCAAAAAAGCTTAATAAAAAGCTAGTTAGAATTGTTTTCATTAATGTTGATTTAATAATTAAGAAATGAATTTGTTATAAAGTTAGTTGTAAAATAGATTGCGATATGATTATTAATAACACACATTTTTTTAAAGTGCTTAATGAATTATCACTATCATTGTCTTTTAAAAAAAATGTTATGAAAAAATATTTTTTTATACTTGCGTTTATATGTTCTTCATTTTTTCTTTTTTCCCAAACAAATTATACGCCTTCGGCAGAAAACTTACAAGCCCGCAAATGGTTTGACAGCGCGCGTTTCGGCATGTTTATTCATTGGGGTGCATTCAGCGTTCCCGGCGATGGCGAATGGGTAATGCAAACCAGAAAAATTCGTGTGGAAGAATATAAAAGGTTGCAACATATTTTTAACCCAGTAGATTTTGATGCAGCGAAATGGGTTGCTGCTGCAAAAACTGCGGGCATGCAATACATTACATTAATAACCCGCCATCATGATGGTTTTAGTGATTTTGATACCAAGCAATCCGACTGGAAAATTACCAACACGCATTGGGGAAAAGATGCTGTGAAATTAATTGCAGATGAGTGTCATAAGCAAGGTTTAAAATTGTTTGTTTATTATTCATTGCTCGATTGGTACCGCGAAGATTATCCGCATGAAACGGGCCGCACGGGGCAATATTCTGGCAGAAAAGGCCACGGCGATTATGCAAGCTATTTGCAGTTTATGAAAAATCAATTGACAGAATTATTAACGAACTATGGAGAAATTGCCGGCGTTTGGTTTGATGGTTATTGGGACCAAACTGCACCGGAAGGAAGTGAAGACAGAAGCTCGCGTATTGACTGGAAGCTGAATGAAATTTATGCACTAATACACAAGTTGCAACCGCAGGCATTAATCGGAAACAACCATCACATGGCACCATTTGCCGGCGAAGATTTTCAAATGTTTGAACAGGATTTACCGGGAGAAAATACGTCCGGCTTAACCTTCCAGGAAGTATCTACAAAAATGCCGTTGGAATCGTGCATCACCATAAATGGTTCATGGGGTTTTAATATTACAGACACAAGTTATAAACCTGTAAAAGACCTTATTCATTTATTAATAAAAGATGCTGGTTATGGTGCAAACCTTTTATTAAATATCGGGCCTTTGCCGAATGGAGAAATTCAACCGGAGTTTACAGAAAGATTAAAAGCAATGGGCGATTGGTTAAAGATTAATGGAGAAACAATTTATGGAACGCAAGGCGGATATATGAAACCTCAAAGCTGGGGCGCCATTACAGAAAAAGGAAATAAAATTTACCTGCATCTCTTTAATAAAAATGAAGAGAAATTATTAATAAAATTTCCATACAAAATAAAAGCTGCTAAATTATTTGCAACAAATAATGCGGTTAAATACCAGTTGGTTGCAGATGGTTATGTATTGTTTGATGTAAAAAATATTAATAAAGATGCGATTGATACGATTATAGAAATCGAAACGATAAAATAATTTTTGATATAAAAATAAAAACAAAAAAATCCCGGTTTTTACGCCGGGATTTTTTTTGATCAATGTTCATATACTACCAAGATTTTTATAGAAATACTTTTACTGCTGTATTAAATAATATCAAAAACACATAAACAAAACCCAACAAAAAACAGCCGAAAATGATTAACTTAAAAAACAATTTGCGTGGCGCATGAAAGTGGATTGGAGGGTTGGTTTTCATAAAGGGTAATTTGGATTATAAACATGGGTTTCTGAAATACGATTAACAAAATTTCTGATTAACACCTACAAAATACTTCATCGTTTTTTTATTTGCAAAGCAATTTTACTAAGGGATTGTACTCTTTTTTTTTAAGATAATTTTTTGATGTTTTTATAATTGCTTCTATGAGGTTCGGTTTCATATTGTTATTTTTGAAGATTAATCAGAAAGATTCCTTTCTGTTTTTATTCCTTATTAAATATTGTTAAAGCACATGTCGAGCATTTTAATTATTGATGATGAAAAAGCAATCCGCAAAACCCTTGGCGAAATTTTATCTTACGAAGGTTATAAAATGGAAGAGGCTTCTGACGGCGAAGAAGGATTGAAAAAATTTAAAGACAAAGAATACGATGTTGTTTTGTGTGATATCAAAATGCCAAAAATGGATGGCATTGAGTTTTTAGAAAAAGCAAAAGAAATAAATCCGGACATTCCCATCATTATGATTTCCGGCCACGGCACAATAGAAACCGCTGTGGAAGCCGTGAAAAAAGGTGCGTACGATTATATTTCAAAACCGCCGGATTTAAACCGTTTATTAATAACAATCAGAAACGCAACAGATAAAACTTCTTTGGTTGCAGAAACAAAAGTGCTTAAAAGGCGCGTTGCAAAAACGCAGGAAATGGTTGGCGCATCTGCCGGTATTTTAAAAATTAAAGAAACGATTGAAAAAGTTGCACCAACAGATGCACGCATTTTAGTAACGGGTGAAAATGGTGTCGGCAAAGAATTGGTGGCAAGATGGGTGCATGAAAAAAGCAATCGCGTTACCGCGCCATTAATAGAAGTAAATTGCGCAGCCATACCAAGTGAATTGATAGAAAGCGAATTGTTTGGCCATGAAAAAGGATCGTTTACATCTGCATTAAAACAACGCATCGGAAAATTTGAGCAGGCAAATGGCGGCACATTATTTTTAGATGAAATCGGCGACATGAGCCTGAGTGCGCAGGCAAAAGTTTTGCGTGCATTGCAGGAAGGAAAAATTACGCGCGTTGGCGGCGATAAGGATATAAGTGTGGATGTGCGCGTGATTGCTGCAACCAATAAAGATTTATTAAAAGAAGTAGAAGAAAAAAATTTCCGGCTCGATTTATACCATCGTTTAAGTGTGATTATTATTCACGTTCCTTCATTAAATGAACGCAATGATGATATTCCATTGTTGGTAGATAAATTTTTATCAGACATCTGCAGCGATTATGGTACGTCAAAAAAAGCTATTGATGATGATGCAATAAAGGCTTTGCAAAAACATAACTGGACGGGCAACATCCGCGAACTGAGAAATGTTGTTGAACGATTAATCATTCTCTCTGGCAAAATTATTAATAAAAATGATGTTGAAAATTATGTGCTTCCGCAAAAATAATTTGATAAATAATGAAGCGGATTTATTGCATAAGTGGTTTAGGCGCAGATGAAAGAATTTTTTCAAAATTAAAAATTGCTGGAGTTGAATTAAAATACTTGCAATGGTTTACACCGGAAAAAAATGAAAGCATTGATTCTTATGCAAAAAGAATGAGTTTGCAGATAGATGATGAAAACCCTGTATTAATGGGCGTTTCATTTGGTGGCATGATGGCTGTAGAAATTGCAAAACATATCCCGGCACAAAAAATTATTTTATTATCAAGTATAAAATCACACAAAGAAATGCCGCGGTGGATGAAACTTTGCGGCCAGCTAAAATTGAATAAAATTGCTCCCGCAAGAAGGCCGTTTAAATGGATGGCAGGTTTTGAAAATAATTTTTTAGGAACGCAAAGCAAAGAAGAAGAAAACCTCGCAAACGAATTTCGGCAAACAATAGATCCTATTTATTTGCATTGGGCAATCGCCACCATTATCAATTGGAAAAATGAAATCGTTCCTTCCAACATATTTCAAATACATGGAACAAACGATAAAACATTTCCCATAAAAAATATTCGCCCAACACACATCATTTATAACGCCGGCCATTTTATGGTAATGAACCGCGCGGATGAAATTAGTTTGCTGATTGGTGAAATCATTAATTCGTTTGCCAATGGCCGATGATCGTTGGCCGAATATAATTTTGTCAATGAACACCAGCCAACGTTTAACGTACATCAATTTTAATCTTCACTCATCCGCTTTTAGCAAAACTTTCGCCGCTAATATTTTGGTGGCGAAATTATTATGGTATTTTTGCCCGGATTTAAAAAAAATTTATTAATGACCCATCATGAATTGTTGACAGTAATCCTTATCGGGTTGCTGTTAGTTATACTTCCTTCAATCGGTTTATATGGAATGTTTCGCAAAGCCGGCGTTCCTGCATGGAAAGGCCTTGTTCCATATTATAATTTCTGGACGATGCTCGAAATTGCAAAACGCCCAAAATATTGGTTTTTATTAATGCTCATCCCGGTAGTTGGCTGGTTTATCGCTCTTGGAATTTGCGTGGAATTTGTAAAAACATTCAACAAATTTAAATTGTACCAGCATGCACTTACGGTGTTTGCGGGCATGTTTTATTTTCCATATATCGGTTTTAATAAAAAAGACAAATTCGTTGGAACTGATGTTGTAAAAAAACATAAAAAATCCGGCGCACGCGAGTGGATTGATGCTGGTGTTTTCGCAATAGTTGCAGCTACATTAATACGCACATTTGTTTTTGAAGCATATGTTATTCCAACTGGTTCTATGGAAAAAACATTGTTGGTTAATGATTTTTTATTTGTAAGCAAATTCAGTTACGGCCCGCGTATTCCAAATACTCCGCTGGCAATTCCGTTTGTTCACCATGCATTGCCATTTTCAAATGCGCCATCTTATTTGGAGTGGATTAAAATCCCTTACACGCGCTGGTTTCCAAGTGCTGTGAAAAGAAATGATGTGGTTGTTTTCAATTTTCCCGCAGGCGATACGATTATTAATAAAGATGAATATCAATCTGCACATCCATATTACGATGTGGCGCGCGAATTAGGAAATGGAAATATTGATATCGGCAGAAAAGTTATTTTAAACGATCCTGATCAATATCCATTAATCGTTTACCCGGTTGATAAACAGGAAAATTATATTAAACGTTGTGTTGGCGCACCCGGCGACACGATTGAAATTAAAGAAGATGTTGTTTATATAAATAGTTTAATGCAGGAACCGCCGCCTTTTTCGCAATTGCATTATATAGTTACCACCGGCGGCCAGCAATTGGATGCGGACGTGATGAAAGAAGAATATGATTTGGATGCCGACAAAGGTGAATACGCAACTGAAATGGGCAACCAGAATTTATTTTCTATGGCATTAACGCCGACTTCAAAAAATAAAATGATTAAGGCCGGCATTATAAAAAATATTAAAGTAGATCATAGTTATAATGGCGGCGGCGGATCTGTTTTTCCTTATGATGATTTGCACAAATGGACGCGTGAAAATCTTGGCCCGGTTTGGATACCAAAAAAGGGTTCGATCATTACATTAACGCCGCAAAATTTTAGTATTTATGAACGCGCAATCCGCAGGTATGAAGGCAATACTTTAGAAGAAAAAAATGGTAGTTATTTCATTAATAATAAACAAACAAACCAGTACACTTTTAAAATGGATTATTTCTGGATGATGGGCGATAACCGCCAGGATTCGCAGGATTCACGCTATTGGGGATTTGTTCCCGAAGATCATATTGTTGGCGAAGCTTCTTTAATATGGATGAGCTACGACAAAGGTTTGCGCTGGAGCAGGATATTTAAAAAGATTAAGTAATCTTCTGAATTGTGAATGGTGAATTTTCTATTCACGATTCACCATTCACCATTGACAATACACTTATGGAAAAATCGCAACAAAGTTTTTCATTCGACATATTTGATTCTGCTGAAGAATTAAACAAGGAAGATATTTTATTATTGAATGAAGCAAGAAAGGCTACAACGCTGGCTTACGCGCCTTACTCACAATTTCGTGTAAGTGCTGTTGCGCGATTGATTAACGGAAAAATAATTACAGGAACCAACCAGGAAAACGCATCTTATCCTGTTGGCATTTGTGCAGAAAGGGTTTTATTATCAGTTGCATCATCATTATACCCAACCATTGCGATTGATACAATGGCAGTTACTTATTTTAATGAAAACGGAAAAAGTGATGAGCCAATTTCTCCCTGTGGAATTTGCCGACAATCATTGCACGAATACGAACAACGCCTGAAACACCCCATCCGCCTCATTCTCAGCGGCAGCAAAGGAAAAGTGTATGTTATTAATAAAGCAAGTTTCTTATTGCCGATGGCGTTTAGCTTTTTGTAAAATAAGAATTGATAAGTTTGAGTTATAAAGTATAAGATATAAAATATAGTTTATGAAATTGGCAAAAAGTTAATCAGGCAAAAAACTGGTATCATTCATACTTAATAGTTTATAGCTCATATTTCATACTTGAAGAATACTTCTTGCGCCTTGTCCCTTGAATCTTGATTTTTTAAAAAAGTGTTTGCACGCCATACATAATTTTCGCTTCATGTTCGAGCAGCCATCTTTTTCTCCATAAGCCACCGGCGTAGCCAACCAAATCATTTTTTGATCCGATAACGCGGTGGCATGGAACAACGATGGCTAAGTTATTTTTTCCATTGGCAGAAGCCGCTGCGCGGATCGCTTTTGTATCGCCAAGCCGTCGAGACAATTCTAAATAACTGATTGTTTTTCCATAATTAATTCCGCTGAGTTCTGTCCACACTCTTTTCTGAAATGCAGTGCCATCCTGGTTTATAACGAAATCGAAAACCCTTCTTTCACCATTAAAATATTGAATGAGCTGTTCAATGCACTGAATAATGCTTTCGGATAATTCTTTATTAATAACGACTGATTCATCAATATGATCAGCAAAATTTATTTCATTAATAAAATAATCATTGCCTGAAATTTTCAGCATCCCCAATGGCGATTTATAATATGTTGAAATTATTTCTGACAATTAATTTTGTATTAATTTTTATTATAAAATTTTTATCAACCAACCTTCCATCCATTTTCAACTTG
>JABDAZ010000005.1 GCA_013288945.1 Bacteroidota bacterium
ACCAATGAGTGCTGAACCGAATTGCAATTTTGTTTTAAAAACTGCCTGCTCTATTTTCATCTGTGTGTTTTCAGTTCCTATCATTTCAACTTTTTTTTCAAGAATATCAACACGCCTTAACAGCAGTATTAATAGTTCTCTCTGAGAAAGATTGTTTAAGTCTATATCCTGTTCGTGTGCCATTCATAAAAATTATTTTTTCCAAATAATGTGACTACAGATTAATGGCAACTGCACTTCAATTTTTGTATCGCCCTCTTTCATGCTGCGCGCATTTTTAGTGAACTCAACATTTTTAAGCACGTGCGTTTTAATATCAGTGCCAACCATAAATTGAACGATAACTTCGAACACGCCATACTTTGTCAGCTTACCACTCGGCGCCCTGTCCATCAAGCCTTCAACTTCAGAAGCATACATCGTAACTGATGCAGTTGCTTTCTCGCGGCCATAACCACGGCTCACAGGAACAGTACCTTGTCCGTAATTATCTTCTTTCACCTGGTCTTCATCATAATCAATAGCAGTTACACCGATGATTACAACGCCGCCAATGTTTATGATAACATCGCCCCAGGCATATTCGCGGCCATTGATGAGCGGGACATTATTTTGAGGCATATTTTAAAAAAATTAAAGATTTGAATAATTAAATTGCTATGCAGTTTTTATGAACCGCTTGTACTTGTTGCGTAAGAAATTTTCACATTGAAAATTCTGCTCACGCCCATTGGTACATCTATGATTGCAATTTCAATAGTGCTTGTGCTTAACACATTCTGGTCTGGGTCAACAAATGTCATGTAGCCGCTAAGCTCACCGGCTTGTTGCATAATCAACAATGCAGCATCACCTAAATTTTCAAGATGTACAACATAGTCCGGGTCAAGCTTGCCGGTTTCAGCATCGACGTTAACAGGGCCATTTAATTTTGGAAGCAATGCAGCGCGTACTCCACGGATTGATTTATCCATAGTGCGGTTGGCTTCTATATATGCATAATCATTGTCAATGGCAATGGCTGTGTGGGAGTCATTGAAATAAACCTGGCCATCGCTGTCATACTTGCGAAGAAAAATCCATCCTTTACCATCAATAACACCAAGAGTTGTTTCATCAAGTGTTTTAACTAGCGTACCATTTGCAAGCGCTGGGTTGCCAAGTTCAACTGCATCCATAGGAAATTTCTCAACCCATCCAATACATTCACTCACTTTGGAATAACTAATAGCGCCGAGCAATGCGCCAAGTGCAGGAACTGAATAACCCGCTTCCAGTGCCAGTGATGCGCCGAGCTGGTCGCCATCTTGCGCAAGCACGCCACTAACTTTCGGGTCAAACAAAGCCCGGAGGTTCACCAATGCAGATGTTGCAACTCCAACAAGGTTTGATGCATATAAAACAGAACTGATTGGCTGATTCTCCAGGTCAAGCGCGGTAAGGATACCTTGGATTAACGATAACGAGGCGGCGGCAAAAGCTTTCTTACTGAAAATACCAATTTGCCTTATTTTCTTTTCAGCGAAATAATAAACGTCATTTATTTGAACAAATGTTTCTGTAGATACTGCTTCCGGTAAAATTGCAACGTATAAAGTTGCACCAGGACTGACGCGGTAAAATTCAGAAATGTAATAATGCATGATACGGATAAGTATATCCGTGCCGGTTGTTTTAACGATGCCGAGAGCTTCCGCATCCAGCAACTGGTTTACAACCTGAATATTATTTTGAGTGGTAAAGCCGGACGGAAGTACATTGCTGTAAAACATCAATGAACTGATTTGGTCAGTTCCGGGAGCACGTCTTTTTAATCCGCCTTGTCCTTTTTGAAAATTTATCTGACCCATATTAAAACTTATAAAAGGTTTTTAAAATCATGAAAATTGCAGCAAGCACAAGAAGTATTAATGCTATGCGCCCTGCCCATATTTCAAAATTTTCAAATGATGTAATGCAATCAACAGTTGTTGTTACTGTTTTTGAAATAGTAGAATCGTGCTCTTCGTGTATGGTGCTGTCCGTTTTTTCAAACCGCTCTTTATATTGCATGTAAACCGAAAAACTATCTACATAACAACTCACTTTAAGTGTATCACCATTTACTTTTACTGATGCCGGTCGTACATTTTTACCAGGCGTTACAGCAAGCACATCTTTTATTTGCATTTGCCTGAGACTATCGCACTCAAAAAGCATATCAATAAGCGAAGCATCCTGATTGATTTTTATGATAGTATCTTTTGGCGAATTATTTATGATACGAGTTACCACTGTTGTTACTGTGTCATGCAGTTGAATATTACTTGACGGCGCAAGTTTTTTTGTGCATGATGCGAACAGGAACAACAGTGGTATGATAATTATATATTTCAATTTGCTTAAGAGTGTGTTGACATTTCGTTTAATACTTCAGCAACAATTGCAGGTTCAAAATTTGCTTTCAGTAATCCTGCTTTCAAGGCTTCCGGATTAGTGATTTTAAATGCCTGCATTTCTGCGATGGCAGATTTCACGGCTGCAATTTTATCTGCGTGAGTTGGCTCAACTGGCTTTTCAGCCTCACCTTCTTTTTTGGGAGCTTCGAATTTGAAAACTTCTGCGTCAGCAAATTTTGTTTTCACATGTTTGAGATGATGATCATTGGCAAGGCTCTGGCTTGATTGGTCAGGCAAAAAGAAATTGCCATCTACAGTAGCCGTTACGAATTCAGCATCGTAAGCTTTTAATAATGCATCAGCCTGTTTTTGTAATTCGTCTTTTGTAAAGCGTTTCATATAAATTATTTGATGATAAAAGTTTTAAAAGAAGCCATGCTACTGGGGCATTTCTTTACCTTTTTTCGCATGGCTCTTATTGCTATACCAAAGAAGTTTATGCGGTTGTGTCGGAAACAATAGCACCAAAACCCATTGCTTTTTTCTGCAAGCACAACTGATATATTCTAAAACCCACAGTTGATTGCCTGGTTGTTGGGTTTATTACGGCATCGCTATAGTACATTTTTGCACTTCCTACCGCTTGCACCGCACGTTGGCTATAAAAAAACAGAGATGATCTTTGGTCGGTTGCTGGAACTGAAGCTGCGCCGAATGCTTTCTTTGTATAAACTCCACCGGCTACAGTATATACTGGAGGCCTGTAATTTTCAGCTATCGTGAAGCCATACATCTGTGTCATCAATGTTCCTGAATCTTTGTTCATCCATTGCTGTCTGAACTTTTCATCAAGCGTTAATAAATCATTGAGGTGATAAAAATCAAGCAATACAATTCTGCCTGTAGATGGAACATCAAGTTCATCAAGCTTTTCCTTTGCCCTGATTAAATCATTTGGAGTAAATATTTTTCTTGCATTTACACGGTTATCGCTTGCACCGGTTGTTAAAACAATTGGCGTGTTAGGGGTTGAACCATCTGTTTTTCCTGAGGCCGGCGCTAAGCTCCATGCACTTTTTATAGCCGTTGCATCTTCTAATGCAAGTCTGTGTTGCTGTAATACACTGCCCGGTTTATCGTATGGCAAATTGTATAACTCATCATCAGTAATAGTTGTATTGACAGTATCAAATTTGTCAAGCGATAAAGTGATATCCGAATCCGTCCGGCCGCTGGTAGCAATTGGATATGCTGTGTTGTTTATCAGAACTGAAGGGTCAACGCCGATATCAACTAAATGCACAGCGTTTGAGTTTACCAAGTCATCTCTACGAGGAATAAGCGAAAGCCAGCTCTTGTCAAAACGAAATTTATTGATCAATTCACCAGTCCATAATTCAGGATAAAGACCTGCAAAAAAACTTGCTTTAGGTGCCGATGTTAATCCAAGTAATATAGCCGTTCCACCAGCTGTCAGTAAGGAAGGCATCGGTCGCAATCCTGTAGACATTAATAAAAATGCAGTGGCAAGCGTAAACAACAGTGCTGCAATAATTCTGTTAAAAGATTTCATGTTCATGATTATGTTTGATTAATCGGTTGCTAATATTCTTTGGTACAGCAACAAGATTTTTTCAAAAAATCATTTACCTATTTTCTAAAACCCATTTCACTCATATTGCGGGAATACTTGGCTTGATACATTGCTTCGAAACCGGCTGGGTCTTCCGTCTTTTTCTTTGCAACCGCGTCAATACCTTCAGCATATAATGCATCCCATGCATCGCTTAATGCTTTTTTTCCTGTTGGTTTTGCTTGTTCCTGTTCGCTACCAATTACATTTTGTGTTGTTTGATTTATCACTTGCAAAGGTTTTAATGCAGGAACAATTTTTCCTGTAGCCAACAAAAGACCATCAACATTATTTGCATACGCTTTTGTCCAGGCATCTTTATCAGCAGCAACCAATTTTTTATCAGTTATAGCCTGATCAATTATTGCTTCAATACGTTTCGTTGCAATTGAAGCTGCATTATCTTCAGCAGTTTTCTTTGCAGCATTTAACTCTGCAATTTTTGCGTTTATCTGCGCTTCGGTTGCGTCTTTAGGCAAGCCAAGCGCCAATGCGGTTGATTCCATATTTTTTGAATTATTATTTACAATTGAATTATCAAACTTTGCCGCGAATGCAGTCCACATTGCTTTTGCATCTGTAGTATTTGCAGGCATATCAACCGGTTCACCATCATAAATGCCATCAATTAATTTATCGGCGAGCGCCTCACTTGGAGTTATCCATTTATCAATTCCTTTTTGCAGGTAACGTTTTTGTGCATCATCAGGAGTTAAGCCCGTTTTTTTTGCAAGGATTGATGCCATACTTTTATTGAGGCCATCAAGTAAATCTGCATTTTGTCTTAATGCATCTGCATCGCCACCACTACCGCCATCACTTGCCGGATGGGTCATAAGCCGCGAATATTTACTCATGTAAACTTTTTTACCTGCAAGCGCAAGTATAGCACCCATGCTTGCGGCAATACCGTCAACATAAGTATTGATGTCCTTGCCAAGTTTGATGAGGTTTACAATCGCATTGTAAATAGCAACGCCTTCAAATACATTTCCACCACCTGAATTGATGCGGACATTAATTGTATTATTTGTTGCTGCCAACTGGATAAGCTCCTGGACAAAATCAGCAGCCGTTATATCCCACATGCCTATGTAACCATAGAGCAGAATTTCTGCGGTTGAATTATTTAAGAGGTTTACTATCCAAAATTTTTTCTTCATCAATTGTGTTTGTTACATTTTCTATTGTTTGTTTTTGAACGATTGCAACACAAACATAGAAGCGATTTTTACCGTCAAAAAATCATGAAAACGCCATGGTCGAAAAAAAGAACGTGTTGTGCTTTTAAAAGCACAACACGTTTTTGGAAAGCCGCAAAAACCTGTTGATACAAGTAAGTTTGTGCTATAACAATACTTTTTTTACATGAGCAGAAAAGTTGATTCTTCAAAACATGATTTGGCTTTTTTATTATTCATGGCTGGTGAATTGCAAAAAGATATTTGCGAACGGGTTGCCACAACTTCAAAAACTTTACAGCGCTGGATTGATGATGGAGGCTGGAAAGAAAAACGTAGTGCAAAAAATATTACACGCACAGAACTTGTTAATAAAGCACTGCAAACAATCAATAATCTTTTAGAAGATTCTATTGAAAACAAAACTGACATAAGCGATCAGCTCTCCAAGATGGGCGCATTCATTGAAAGGCTTGATAAGAAAAATTCTGTTGTTGATGACATGGAAACTTTTATTGGTTTCAGTAAGCAATTAAAAACGTGGAGTGAAGATGATAAAAGCATAACGCACGATTTAATTAAGACAATCAATAAACTTCAGGACAAGTATATCACAGAACGCATTTCACAATAAATCATGATTGATAAAAGCAGCAAGCAATTCAAAGAAATGTATGAACAGTGGCAACAACATTGCCGCTACATACAGGAAACAACTTCCGGCATTTTTGGTACTGAAGAGGACAAAAAAAAACGCATTAAAAGGAGCAAGAAAGATTATGCATTTTTTGTAAATGAATATTTTCCGCACTACGTTTTCGATGCAAAAAGAAATGCAAATATCCCTTGCGCTGACTTTCATATTGACTGGGCAAATGATGTTAAGAAAGATGATAATTTTTATGGTATTGCCGAGTGGCCGCGTGAACATGCAAAGAGTACACACAATACAATCTTTCTTCCATTGTGGCTCAAAATTGACAACAAGCTTGATGGAATGATGCTCGGCGGAAAAAGTTCTGATGATGCATGCCGGTTACTTGGCGATGTACAAGCAGAGCTTTGTTATAACCAGCGTTTCATAAATGATTTTGGCGAGCAGTATAATGAAGGCCATTGGGAAGATGGCGATTTCATGTGCAAGGACGGAACTTTCTTTGTTGCGCTCGGTCGCGGCCAGTCACCGCGCGGGATGCGCAAAGGAGCTAAACGGCCCAACTATGGTGTGCTGGATGATATAGATGATGATGAAATTGTAAACAACCAGGACAGGGTTTCTAAGGTTATTGAATGGATACTCGGCGGATTTATCGGCGCATTAAATATAAAGAGCAGCAGGTTTGTAATGTGCGGCAACCGCATCCATCCAAAATCAATTCTTGCACACATGGTTGGTGATGTTGAAGAGGAAGATCCAAAACGTGAAGGCTACAACCATTCAAAAATATTTGCAACAACAAACGGCGAGCTCGACGGAGAACCTACATGGTACCAGAATTTTAAAAAGGAAGATTTACAAAGACGTTTCAAACGCGTTGGTTCCTTCATGGCACTACGTGAATATTTTCATAAATACATATTAAAAGGCAAGCGGTTTAAACAGGAATGGTTCCATTGGGATAAGGTTCCTGCACTTGATAAAATGGATGCGCTCGTTTGTTATTTTGACCCATCATACAAACCAAAAACAACAAGCGATTATAAAGCAATTGTCTTCTGGGGAAAACTAAAAAATAAATTTTACCGCATTGATTGTTTTGTAAAACAAACCTCAATAACCCAGGCTGTAAAATGGATGTATGATTTATACAGTTCATTACCTGCTGGTGTTATTGTTGATTTTTATATGGAAGATGTTTTTTTACAGGATCAATTTTTTGAAGATTTTGAAATTGAAGGAATCGACCGCGGCTATATACTTCCCATACGTGGTGACAAGCGTGATAAGCCCGATAAATTCGCACGCATTGAAAGTATGACTGCATTTTATGAACGCGGTAATATGATTTGGAATGAAGAGAAAAGAAAATTGCCGGACATGCAAACAAGTTACCTCCAGTATATGGGTTTCGAAAAAGGCAGTTCAATTCACGATGACGCACCAGATGCGGACGAAGGTGCAATTTATATATTGAACAGGAAAGTTAATAAGAACGCTGATGGCTGGGAACTTGGCGAAAGGGAAAACGGCTATGTATGGTAAAACATAAAAAAACATTATGAAAAAACTGATTATCAAAATTGTTACTGCTTATCACAAGTTCACATTGAAGCAAGATTTAAAAATAGCTATTGACGCTGCAAAAGAATTAAGATATAAAAATCATAAGAAGCACTTGGTGTTATATCTCAATGGCGGGTTTAGAATTTTTGAAAAACAACAATTAAAAGAGCTTATTAGAAAAGGGGGCTATTTTAAAAAAGGGGTTTCGTTTAAGCACATCGAACAAAATGCATATTACATAACTGATTAATTTTTTTTATGAGTGATTTTTTAACACCTGATGATTATAAGCCCAATGTAAGAAGTGAAATATTGGATGCTGTAATCCGCTCCGACCAGGCAACACTTGAAATTGCTGAAGACCGCGCTATTCAGCAAATGAAAAGCTATCTGGGTACCAAGTATGATACCGATGCAATTTTTTCCGCCACCGGTGATGCAAGGTTAAGCCTTGTTGTAATGTTTGCTATTGACATAACATTATATCATTTGTATTCAGGTGTCAACAGAATGCAAACTCCAAAGGAACGTGTTGACAGGTACAACGATGCAAAACAATGGCTGATTATGGTGGCTGATGGCAAAGTTGTTCCTGATGGGATGCCAACAAAAACAGACCCTATTACTGGCCAGCTTGATAGTTTAAATGCTATAATATATGATAGCACCAGTTGCCCTTATCGCACAGACTGGTAATCATTTTTTTCAAGAATTCATTTTAATAATCTGACATGAAACTTCCTTCAATAAAAAGTTTATTAGGCCGCAAAGAAATTAAAGAACATGACGTGTATGATTTTCGTGATCATCCCAATGCAGTACGCATGAGTGCTGATGATCAGGAAAAAATAAAAGGTATCTTAATTGACCTTGTGCAAATGACGCAAAGTCTGGTTAAACAGGATAATGCGACATGGCGGCAAGCATGGCAACAAGCAATCTTTGTTCTTAATCCGCGCCGCTTAAATTTACTAATGCATTACAGAGATGCAGTTGTTGATGGAAGTCTTAGCGGGTTGATGTTGCAAAGAAAATTATCAACCATTCAAAAGGTTTTTAAAATAACAAATACAGCAGGAGAAGAGCAACCAGAAAAAACAAAATTGTTTAAGAAAAGTTGGTTTAGGCAATTCATGTATATCACTCTTGATACACCATACTATGGCCATTCACTAATACAACTTGGCGATGTAATAATTGATGAAAATGGTTATCGTTTTAAGAATGCGGAAGTAGTTCCGCGTGAACATGTAATGCCTGAATTCAATGTCATCATTCCTTACCAGGAATCGTTATGGCAAAATGGTTATGATTATACCGTTGCACCATTTAACAACTGGTGCATTCCTGTTGGTGAAAAATATGATTTGGGATTGCTTTTAAAATGCGTTCCTGAATGTATAAGTATTCGCCACATGGGCGCGTTTTGGGATAAGTTCGCAGAGCTTTTTGGAATGCCAATCCGCATTGGTAAAACTTCAAGCCGAGACCCAAAAGAACGCAGCAAAATTTCTGATATGCTTTCGAAAATGGGTTCAGCAGCATGGGGATTGTTTCCTGACGGAACTGAAATTGACATTAAAGAAAGCACGCGGACTGATAGCTGGATGGTTTTTGATAAACGCATTGAACGAAGTGAAAACAGGCTTGCTTATATCATACTTACGGAAAGCATGACTATGAAGCAGGGAAGTTCAAGAAGCCAGGGCGAAGTACATAATGACCAGAAAGATTTGGTTACAAAAAGCGATGCAGATATGCTTGCTGAAGTAACCAACGAATATTTAATTCCATTAATGATTCGTCATGGTTTCCCACTGGAAAAAGGGGACACTTTTGTTTTTGATGACAGCAAACAATATTCACCCGAAGAATTAGCAGCGCTGTTAACTGCGCTCATGGGAGAATTTGATATTGACGAAAACTACATCAATAAAATCGTTCAGATACCGGTTAAAAAGAAAGCTGTACAAACCCCGAAACCAAATACTTTTTTTCCTACAAATTTTTTCGACTAAGCCCTTCGCAACAAATGAAGATTGTAGAAGGGCAGGCAATGATCACAAAGAAGCGAATGGATGCTATGTATTCGCATCAGTGCCCTCATTGCGGCGGGATTAAACATGCTATTAATGCAAACGACGATGCGCCGTCACCGGCAATGATTAAAGAAGCTGAACGCATTGCCAAAGGAATTTATGATGGTACAATTAAAGCCGGAAAATTAGATGCCAGGCTTACAAAACTGGTTGCTGCTGATTTGGCAAAAGCTGTGTTTGAAGGTTTCGGAAAGAACTACAGTGATGTTAAATATGACAGTCCGAATTACAAACTTTTAAATAAACTGGAAACTTCAGTGTATCAGTTTTCGGGCGCGAAAACTTACCAGCAGATGCAAAGCATCAGCCAACTTTTAATGGATGGTGGCAAGCGTAGAAGTTTTCAAGATTTCAAAAAAGAAGTTTTAAAAATTAATGATACTTACAACGGCGCATGGCTGAAAACGGAATATAATACAGCAATGGCCGCTTCACAGATGTCCGCAAAATGGGCAACGTTTGAAGAACAAAAAGGCGCTATTCCAAACCTTCAATACCGGACAGCCGGTGATGCGCGCGTGAGGCCATCACATGCCTTACTGGACGGTATTATTAAACCGGTGGATGATTCGTTCTGGCTTCAATGGTTTCCACCAAATGGCTGGAATTGCCGCTGTGACGTAATACAAAGCCTTCACGGCAAGGAAACCGCTGACGACAAGATTATTACCCCGGACGATGTTCCGGCCATTTTTCGCAAGCCAATTGCCCAAAAAGGACTGGCTTTGCCACCAGACCATCCATATTACCGGGACGTTCCTGCATCCATTTTAAAGGAAGCGGTGGCGCTGATGCCCGTCCAGAGCGAGGCTTACGAGATTGTAAAAGAATTTTCCAGCGGTGGAATATTGAGGAAACACGTAAAAGTTGATGCTGCAAATGCAGAAAAAGAGGGCATTATGGGGGTATCTATCGACAAAGCAGCGGCGGGAAATAAGGTTGATTTATTGCCGGAGTTAAGGCCGGAAGACCCGGCAAGGGAAACCATTTTTAAAGGAGCGAAGGCAAATAAAAACCCTGATTTAAAGGTGAATGACGGATTTGTGGAAGTGGAAAAAGTATCATCACCGGTGCACAGTAACAAAATCGGCCATGCAATTGAAGCCGGAAGTAAACAGGCTGATGATGTAGTTGTTGTGTTGCCTGATAATGTTGATGAATCTTTATT
Organism: Bacteroidota bacterium; assembly: GCA_013288945.1. Classification (GTDB taxonomy): domain Bacteria; phylum Bacteroidota; class Bacteroidia; order Chitinophagales; family Chitinophagaceae; genus Puia. The sequence goes on from JABDAZ010000005.1 coordinate 10,684, forward strand.
ATCACGCGTTGCAAAAGGAAAATTTAACCATCATAAAGCGCTTAATTCAATTGAGTTTAAAATGCATGGTAAAGTAATACGCTTTGAAAGAAAGGACTTCTATAAAAAGCAATAACCACTCTGTGACAAGTGGCTATCGGGAGCAGTAACCCGTAGATTACTGCGGTATTGTAAATATACACAACTTTTTTAAATGCCGGAAACAGACCTTAAAATAATTACTGAACGCTACCAGGCAATGCGCCAGCAACTAATGACAAAGATTGGTGCGCTTATGCTGGAATTTACTGAACAGCGTTTTCGCGAGCAGGGCTGGGCTGGAACTGTCATGCAGCCGTGGCAGGCACGCAAAAATAATACTGACCCTGGCAGGGCTATTTTAATTAAATCCGGCGCATTGCGGCGAAGTGTTTATGTGGTGGCAAAAACAGAAGACAATGTTACTATCGGAAGTGATTTGCCTTATGCAAAAATTCACAATGAAGGCGGCGATATAAAACACTATGCTCGTTCGGAAGTTTTTGTACGTAACAGGAAAGAAGGAAGATTTGTAAAAGGCACAACACCTGGTCACGGATTTTCTTACGGAGAAAATAATATGCAAATGCCGCAAAGGCGCTTCATGGGTGACAGCCCGTATTTGCGGTTGCAGATAAGAAGGCTGATTACACTTGAAATTAATAAATGCTTTAAATAATTTTTATGCGCACGAATTTACTTGCAGCAATCCTTGACAGAATAGAAGCTAAAGTACCTGCAATTATATGGATTGATAAAGACTGGGGTCAGCTTGAAATACCTGCTGAAAGTTATCCGCTGCAATTTCCGTGCGCACTGGTGAGTTTTCCTGACATTCCCTGGAATCAATTGAAGGGCGGCTATTATGATGGCGTTGTTACCGTTAATGTCCGGGTTGCAATTGATATGTATAATGATACGTACACTGTTGGTAATGTTACAGCTCCTGACAGGGCAACTGCATTAAGCAGAATGAATATTGTTGATGATTTAAACGCCGGGCTTAGTGGCTTTGAAGATACATGGTTTCAAAAGTTGGTGCATATTGAAAGCAAAGAAGAAAAGCGCGCTGATGGCTTACTTGTTTTTAATGAAATTTACGAAACAAGATTAACGGACAACAGTGCAGTCCCTGTTCGCACTACTGTAGTTCCTAAATATAAAATTGATGGGATGTTTGCTGATAAAGTGGAGTGATTAGTTAAGCTGAATTCTGATAACCATTTTATCATCTCCGATTCTCCAATTATCAATATGGAATATTGTTATAAAATTATCATAAGAACCAATTACAGGAACGCCCATAAAAATTAAATTGGAGCCGGCGCTTAAGTGTGGCGGGAGTAAAAAATTATCAATCAAAAACTGAGGCATAGAAATTCTGTATTCATCGCGTTGGGCGTATGCTTCACCTTTACTAAATAAAGTGTCCAGCGCATCCTTAATTGCAGTTTCAATATTAATAAAAGTCCTCAATCCCTCACGTCCCCAAAATTCAAACTTTTTGTATTGCAAATTGTCTACAACTAAATCTTCTATACTTCTTAATTCAGACATAAAAATAATTTTATTCCCAAGAATAGTTTTGCAGTTTTTTTACTGATGGTTTTTCAGATTTCAATGCAAAAAATTTATCAAGATTTTTTCTAATGATGCGCTGTATTGTTATTTCTTCGAGGAAAAATTCATTGTTGCTAAGAATTACTATTACATCATCAGAGCGGCGGCGCTCTATCTCCCGCCAATAGTAATAGCGGAGTATAATTCTTTCATTCCTTATATCAACAAGGGGTCTTCGCGGGGTTGCGACCATTTGGATTCACGTAATTTTCATCGTAAAAATAATAAAAATTATTCAATGAACTATATCATCGTAAATTCTCATTTTATTTGGTGTAATATTGATCGTTGCAATGCGTAAAGCTCTATTAATTTTTAAAGCAACATGGTCACCAAAAGATTCATAGTTAAAAATTTCTCCTTTTTTAAAATCTCCTTCGCTTAGAGGCTGTGGCCAATATTTTATATATAATTCAATCACCTCTGTTAGTTGACCGCTTATATTCATTGTTTTTATTTTTAATTCACCAAGTGTTTTTGTAGTATCTGCAAATATTGTAATTGTAAAAGCTTTGACGTTAGTGAAACCGACAGTATGGATGTAATCACTTTTAAGTTGGAAAGATTTTTTTCCATTAAAATGACCGCTTGTATTTGTTTCAGCAAGTTCCATTTGGTGAGAAAGAAAATATTGTAATCTATTGTTTGCGAAGTTCAGTGAAATGTTTGTAAACTGCGTTAGATGATGATGCCATGCCGCCGAATTAAAAGCTTGCAAAACTGACGCTTCGTTTGTTGTCATACCATTTTGTTCCTGAGCTTCCTTTTTTTTATTATTTTCTCTCGCTTCGTCAATTGAATCTTTTACTCTGTTTTGTCCATAACATTTCAGCACAAATAAAAAAACAAAAAATAGTAGAATTTTTTTCATAATAATTAATTTGAGGATAAAGCCGTTTCCTGCTGTCGAAGGTTTGGCAAAAGGTTTTTTAAAATTTTTGTGTAATAAAAAATTGATAATTGTTTATCTTCTATTTTATCAAACTGAGCCGTTTCAAGTATTGCCATCATCGCTTGTTGCATTTCGTACAAATCTTCGATAGGTGTTTTTGAATCAATAGTTATAACGATTTGCTCGTCTTTTATAAGAACCATAGGTGGTAGTTTTTAAGGAGGTTTAAAATAATAATAATCGGAAGGGTAAATGATCAGAGGTTGTTTGAAAGTAGGTTGGATTAAACGGGCTATAAAAACCCGGAAGTGAACGTCACCTGAAATGCATACGCACAAGCAAGCCGGGTGGCATTACTGCTCACCGCCTTCCGGGATGTTTTGATTATACATCTCGGCTTGTGGTATAAAAACATTTGCTGGTGACGTTCGGAAAGCAAACTATTTAATTCATTTGACATTAACAATTGAGTTTTAAAAATTGAGTGTTATTACTTGTAAGTGTATTATTGATTGTTATAAAACGAGTGTATAAAATACTGTGGCATTTACTATTTAACTATTCGCGCTGGACATTGCCTTCATGTTTTAACGGATATTTTTTGAGCATCCATTCTTTTCGTTCGACTGGGTAATTTACATGTACAATTACTATTGCGTTCTCATAACCTTCAAGTATTTTAATCCCGTAAATCTCCCATCTTGTGAGTTGATTTTGGACAATCAAATCATTAATTTTTTCTATAGGAATATATATACGCGCAAATTGTTTTTCCCATAGCAGTTTCGGGCTGATTTCTGTTAACGCACTTTCTATTTCATCAAGAATTGTTACGGCCATAATAGCGGTTTAAATAGCTTTTAAATGCTTTTTATATAACTGCCTGAATTGGGTAACGACCTGTACTAATTCCTGGTAAGAATGGTCTTGCAAAGCCTTTTTAAATTTGCCATGCTTGCCAATAGAAAATAAATTGATCTTATCAAGTGCTGTTTTCCAATCACCGGCGCTTGCCCAACCCATTTCATAGGCCATGCTGATAACACTGCGGCGCATGCGGTTCATTCTCACACCTTCGTTTTCACCTGTGCCTTTGTTAAGTTCATCCTGCAAGTAATTACAAAGCTCTGTAGCCTCTTCATCATTCATCTCGCTGCTGTGCGTTGTGCGATCGTCAGTAAAACTGCAAACCAAATCCGGTTTTAATGGTGTGAGGTTTGTTTTATTTAATAATGAATGGAGGCGCTTGTTTAATTCTGTTGTCATAAAATTATTTGTATTCGTTTTCCCAATATTGATTACGCAAATAAGTTTCCGGGTCAGCTTTGCCTCTCCAACTTTCTTTCTTTAAATACCTGCTGTAATCTTTCACTGCATTGAAAGCTTTTATCTGTTCAAACTTGTTAAGCTTATTCCATAATAAAGTGCAACGGGCTTTATTAATTTTTTTATCATAATCATTCCAGAACATATCAAACGTTACTTCGTATTCAGCTTCTATAATTGTAGTATCATTTGAAAAACTTTTTCCATCAATCAATCCGGCAAGTGTTGCTGGTACAGCTTTTTTAAAATGGTCAATCGTTACTGCTGACATTTCTGTTGATGTGCAATCTATCTTACAAAGAATGCCACCAGCAGTATAAAATAATTCTGCCTGTCCTTTAAATTTTGATGATGTTACAATAAAGCGCCGCATGTTATATAGTTTTTTTGCCTTTCATTTTTGCATTAATAGCTCGTGTATATAACGCAATAATTGACTTGCGGTTCTTTCCAGTTGCTTCATTAAGTTTTGCCGTTTGCAAATCATCAATAGATACTCTTTCAATGCTGCATTTAAATGAAGAGCTCAAATCATCTACAGATGTTGCCTGTAAAGTTTCATTCATAATAAAGGTTTTACTGTTTCAATAAAATGTTGTTCATTTTGGAAGTACTCGGTAATAGCGCTACTAATGCCATCCATCGCAAAATCTTTCTCTATGCCTTCTGAAACAAATTGCAGAAATATTCCGAACTGCATTGCAATTGGCAATTCATGATATTTTGGATCATGCCATCCTTGTTTTGAGTAGTGCGGATTTCCGAAGTTGAAAAGCACAACCCATTTTTCTTTTAATTTATATTCATCAATCCATTTGTAAAAAGCCGCTAATGCATCAGGATATTTTTCCGCTAATGGTTTCCAGAAATTTTCTATTGTAAGTTTTTCCATTTTAGTTTTCGTTGTGTCGTAAAAAAATCACTTCAGTATCACCATTCATTGGAACTCCACGAAGCTGTACATCAGTTTTTGCAAAATTGGCGTAGGTTCTGTAATTGGTTCGTTTAAAAGGCTCATAAACTTTTTCAAAAACAATTTTATTTTTATCTCTGCATTTATAAAACCGATCACCAATTTGCAATTCCTTTATTAATGTTTTTGTGTTGCGCTCCATTACTTAAAGTTTACATTCCATTCATGATTAGAATAAGTTTCAGAACTGTAACTATTGTCAAAATATTTTTCAATAACGGCCTCAAGCTCTGCCTTTAATTGTTGCAACCGAACTTCCGCACAATTCGTGTTAAAGCACGGCTTACTAAAAACAACATGAGCATGAATAGTTGTTTGTTCAATTACTCTCGGCTTATCAGAACCTTGTATTAAAATATGCGGCATTATTAAGGATTGAGAATGATATATTTTATGTCACGTGTAGTTTGATCAGGAAAAGTTCCAACCCTGCCAGATTCTTCCATTTGGCGAAGAGCATATTGATACCCGAGCCACGATGTGTTCTGAAGATTTTTCTTTTCGAGAATTTCTTCAAATGAAAGTGGCTTGTTTTCTTGCTCAAGTATTGCAACGATATCAACCTTTATTACTTGCAATGATGCTGTTAATGATAGTTCCATTATTTTTTTATTAAACGAAATGTATAAATCAAATTGCTTTGATGAACAACCGGCTTGATTATATCATGCTGCAATTGGTGCCCAGGATTTGTTCTCAATAAAAACTCCTTTTCCATTTCAACCACTTCATCAATCACTGATTGCTTTTTTGCTTTATAGCAATAAATTGTTTTCTGAAACGTAAGCGCTGTGTTTTTTATATCTAATCGCTTTTGCTCCCATTGTTGATAATCTTGAAGCTCCTCTTCTGACATTCCCATGATTATAATTTTTGCTGCTCTGCGTTTTGTTTTTCAAGTTTTATATCAAGCATTAATTTGCTTAAAAATTTTGCAATATCTTTTAAGCATTCACTGTCAAACTCTGCTTTTGAAGGACTGAAAACATATCTGCGCCAATGCGCCTTCCATGCAATAAGACCAAGTGTTTCATTACCTGCTTTATTCAAAACAGAAAACATTTTTGTTTTTGCATTGGGTCTAACGACCTCTTCGAATTTTAGATAAATTGATTCCATGATATGTATTTTATTTTTTGTTTAATAAGAAGCCAAGGTTATGTACGCGCCGATGCGCTGTTAATAAATCATCTCTGATTTTTTCAATCAGGTAATTCGCAAGTGGATTTAATTCCTGTTGGTCATGCTCGAAAACTTCTATCAACTGGTGAAGTGTTTGGTCTGCGTTTATTACCTTGCTACTGAATTCCATTATTTATTTTTTTAAAAGAAAAACTTTACCATTACTGTCAGACAAAATTTTATTTTCAAATTCCAAATAAGCAAAAGCATATCCACACGAAATGGAAGGTGTGTTGTATAATCTTTTGTCCCGAAACAATTCTTTCACTTCCATTAACCGATCGTTTTCTTCCAATATTTTTATGATTAGCTTTTTAGTTGAATTGATTTTTTTAAAGTATTTCATAACTATTTTTTTAACGCTATTACTTTGTTTATTAAATCACGAATTGCTTTCAATTCTTTAAGGTCAATATTTATAAAAACCTCACTGTGTCCACTTTTAACCTGAAGCTGCCTCATGCCTTGATGGCAAATGCGAAAAAGGAATTCTCCGTTTTCGTCTGATGAACTGAATTCGTAATAATGTTCTGTTTCCTTTGTTGTCATAGCTATTTTTTTTCTTGATTATCATTTTCAATCAATGGCAACTGGTCACCGCTTTTTGGTTTTTGTTGCTGCATAAATTTTTCCATTCAGGTTTTATAACCGCTCGTTCTGGCCAGATAACAAACGGAGTGCTTCCACCGAAACGGCTTACCGGATACGCTACATAATCCTGCACATGAACTTTTATATCTACATCATACCGTATGCTTTTTGCAGCGGCACCAGCGGGCTCTTTACCTTCGCAATGGCTTATGAGTATGAAACATTTTTTTCTGAATTTTTCGCGCAGCTCTGTCCATTGTTCGTATGTCATGCGCATGTGCTGCAAACTGTTTATCACGACTATTTTTGGGCTCTTCTTGCGCTTCAAACGATATACGAGCGTACTATACTTTTCACGGTCAACAAGAAGCATCTTGCCCATTATATCCATCATGTTCATTTCCTGAAATGCTTTTTGCATTGTTAAACTTTTGCCCTCTTCCAGGCAATCCATTATCACGTTGCCATATTCAGAAAGTATTTTAATAAGCATCAGCGCAAACCTTGTTTTTCCTTTACCGCTATTGCCCCATATTATCATGCTGAAATTGTTGGATACCTGACCTATACAGCGTTTCCATTCGTCCGGCAATTCCCAACTATCAAACTTTGCTTCATACATATCTTTCACCGTTAAGGCTCTTTTAAGCCTGATTTTCGGTGCATTAGGGTCGTTTTGTTGTTGCATTTTTCGTTTTTACTGGATAAAAAAGGGTATTAAGACTACGTTTATTTACCGAATTGGTATGTTGAATGCTTTGCGGTAAGCTGACATGAATTCGAACCTTGCCTGGCCGTGTGTCCATGCAAAAAATTCGCCACCATCAATCATTTCATGTTTATTCATTTCAATCATAAGCGGGATGGCATTTCTTTTTTGCAATGCTTCACTTTCCAATTTCAGCGCTTGTATATCGTATTGCTTTGTGAGAATATGCAGCTTGTGCGCATTAAGCCCGAAACGGTCGCAAATAACTTTTGTGAATTTGTTCTCAAGCTCTTCATACTTATCGCCGATAAGATGTTTTAAAGGCTTTACAACATCTCCCAGGAAAGCTTCTGCTGCATCATGCATCAATGCTTCTTTTTTTAATTCAGGAGGTGCGAGGTGCATTACTAAAACGCTGTGCTGTGCTACAGTATAGAAATCATGAATCTGTCCGCCGAACCTGCAAATCTTGCTGAGGCCGCAAGCAATATCATCAATAGAGAAAATTGAAAGTTCTGGTTGTTTAAAATTTATCTGTCCGGTATAGCCATCGCAAATGCCGTCTTTATAGTCAAGTATCGGATGAAATTTTCTTTCCACTGGTTTTGGTTTTAATAAAAGCCCGGCATTGCGCCGGGCTTTTAAATTAATAATTAACTCTGCGCGTCTGATGTTCCAGTTCCTGTACCATTGTCAGATGTTGGTGGTGCATCTGTGGGAGGAGCTTCTACTGGTGTGTTCGCTGTAACCGCTGCTGCAAGAATTCCCGCTTTAGCTTTTACATCTGTTGCGAGTGCAGCAATCGCATCTGCATCTGGTGGCAATGCCGCAATCTTTTCGGCCATTCCGTTTATCAGCGCAACGGCTGAATCAATTACTGCGTCTTCCTGTGCTACTGCGTCTTGCAGGTCTTTTAAATTGTCCATGATTCTTGTTTGGTTTTTGATGATTAAATCGAGTTTTGAAAACAGCGTTCTAAAAAATATTTTGCCGAACATATAGTTGAGTTTATTAGTGAATCATTTGATGAAGAGATGTTAAATAAGCAGTCCTCTCATCCAATAAACTTTCGGTTAATGGATGCTGGATGAAAGTGTCCATGCAATCATCTGAGCAAATAAATACATCCCACGTAGCATTCTCTGCAATAAAAATTTCAGCACTATACCAGCCAAAAGGCACCTCTGCAACTCCGCAACAATTGCACACAACTTCTTTCTGATCAAAATGGGCTATCTCTTTAAATTCTAATTCGGAAGGCTTCATGATTATATTTTGATTTTTATAAATCCCCTGTGTAGAAACACCGGGGCTACCCTAAACCGTAGAAAAGTGTTTAATCAGTTCAATTATTTTCCAAATGCCAAAGAGAAAAACGATAACCGCAATCATATCTATCAGTAACATTAATTTGGCGTTTCTCATTGTTATATTTTGATAGATGAAAAATTCATATCAATGCTTTCGTACTGGCCTTCATCATTCTTAATCCATACGCGGAAGTATGTTTTACTTGTTGGCCGGCGAATGCTCTGGTCAATAAAAGTCATTGCCTCATGAAAGCGTTTATCAGTAATGCGCGCGGCATGTTTTTTTAAACCAAGTACTTTTTTTGTATCCAGTTTGCCGCCACTGTTTTCAAAAGCGCTCATTATAAGTTCCTTTAAAAATTCTGCTTTTTCGGTGATGCCTTCGCCGATCATATCGTACAATTTTTGCTTTGCTTTTTCAATCAGCAAACCATCAAACTCAATATTTTCATTAATGGCAACTTCTATTTTTATAGAACCATCGAAATTGTACCAGGTAAAATTTCCCTTGGTAATTTTCTTCTGTTCTTTTTCTGTCATTACAGAAGAAACAACCTGGTCACACAATAAGGCAATCGTTGTTTTATAATCTGTGATTGATTTATTTAGTGCCAGCGCGCCTTTAGCAAGCGTGTATGCATGTTTCTCTTTTATTTTTTCGCTGGCCGTAATGCGCTTGTAAGGCACCGGTGTTTCGATTTCATCTTTCCAGATTAAATCTTTTGATGTTTGCTGTTTGATGGTCATGTTGTGTTTTTTATTTTTTGGTATACTGTTCGCGATATGCTTTTGGATAACTGTCAATCTTCTCTCTCACGTGCTTGTTTAACTTTGAATTATACTTCCATTCATGGAAAAGAAATCTGCAAAATGATATCAGCATAAATATTAATGCTGTGTATCCGATTATATGTTTCATAGTTGATATTTTTGATGAATGCTGGTAATAATTTGATTAATAAGATTTCCCTCGAAGCTTGCATTTGGAAAACTGTGCGCGCGGAAATAAAGTTTGAATGCAAGTGCTTCAACAGGATTTAATTTGATATTGTATTTACTTTCTTTTGTATGGGCTTTGCTATAAAATTTTTTATATAGTCCTACTAAAATGAGGCGCACAATTTTTGCAATTGTTTCTTTCGGTTCCGGTTTGAAAGTCTCGTCTCTTAATAATTCATAAAGGAACATGAAGCCGCTGTATGTTAATTTTAATTTCATTGGTTGATTAATTTTTCAATCTGTGAAACCCATACTGTTGTTTGAAAATCATTTGTTTTTAATAATCCTTTTATTGTATCAACTGAATGAATTCCCGTTGTGCGATGCCTGTCAAATTGATAGGTTATTTTTCCCATTGAAATATTATTTGTCCGCTTATTCATGAGGTAACAAAAAATTTGACGCGCTCTTACTATTTCTGTTTTTCGTGTACGTTCTTGCATTTGTTCTTTCGTCACCCCCATTACTTTTTTTATTGCACGTATAACATCTGCTGACGAATAATTACTCTTTGGTGTATAAAAAACATTAACAGGCTTTTCAATGATGGATGAAATTTTTCTTTCCGCTTCATCAATAATCATCTGCAATTGCTCGTATTGTTCTTTGCTTGTCATGATGATTTTAACTTGCTTGTTTTTGAAGATTATTTATCATTCCCTGCACTGCATATACAGCGGTATTTTCTGACTGTATTTGTTTTTGCAATTCATAAGTAACAATGCCCATCATCTTTTCCATTACAGGCCGTTGCGGTTTTTTGTGCAGGTAATTTGCGCTATGCATGTAACAGTAAATATCTTCAAGCCTTGTCCGGTCAATTACATCACTATGACTAACAAAAGTTTTATCGCGCATGTACCATTCATTCTTCCACCACTGCCAGAATATTTCACACTTATAAAATGCTTCAACGGGTATTTCATCTTCATTGAAATACATTTTTAAAAACGCATTAGCCTGGTCAATGTAAAAGTTGTTTAGCTGCTCTTCCTGCCAGCCAATCTTTTTTAAAACAACTTCACGTGTTGCGGCCATATCCTTTTTGTATTGGTTAATCTGTGTCATGTAATGCAGTTTATTAAGCCCTTCTTAATCTGGTTGGAATATGATACATGCGTCTGAATAATTCTTCTGTTGGTTGCTCATTGCGCAAATCAGCTTCACGCAAAAAAGGTTCTATGTAATCATTCAGTTCGCCGTAGTTATCGCAGAGCTCCAGCAGTAATTTTTTAAATGAGCTATCGAAATTGTATTTCTCAATAAACAGTTTGAAACTCTTATCCATCTCTGGTAAAAAGATGGTACCAGCTTTAAACCGGCGAGCCAGTTGCGGCATACCTTCCTTGTTTTTGATGCGCATTTTTTCAATCTTATTGTACAATTGTGAAGTACCAATAAGAACGATGCTGCAATGATTTTTAACGCCATCATACAAAGCCTTCACCATCTGGAATGCCGGTTGTTTCAGATTCTCCCCTTCATCAATAATTAATATAGGATTGCCACCGCTGATAGAAATATCATTGAGCTTATTTGCAACGCGCGCGAGCCGCCTTGCTTTTGTGCCATTCACTTCAAGACCCAACTTGTTTAATAAATCATACAGCAAATCATTGAGGTTGTAAACTGCGCTTGCTGTTACACGAAATGTGTGCACCGGATTTTGCATTACAAACTTGTCTGTTGTAAAAGTTTTTCCGCAACCTGTTTCACCAATAAGCATTGCAACACGACCCGACAATTTTGCTTCTTTCAGCGTTACAATTGTTTGTTTAAATTCCGGCGTTGCTACAGGCTCCCAATAACTTTTTAATATTTTAAATCCAATGGCGTCGGCAAGTTTTATAAACACCTTGTCTTTTATTTCGGAGAGCTTTCCACCGGTGCCAATGGAAAATTTTCCGTTCATTAATGTGTTCAGATAAGCGTTATTAAGACTGGCAAGAGCAGATAATTTTATCTGGCTCATACCTTCATGCTTATGATCATCCATGTAGCGTTTTGCCGCTTCGATGATTTTGATTTTAGTTTCTGAATTCATACATTTGATTTTTTACATGAATTAATTAATGGCCATGCGTTCCCGCGCATGGCTATTTCTTTTTAACTGTGCATCATTTTAAATGATACGATAACAACAATTGTTAGCCCGATAAAAAAGGTGTACCGGATAAATTTTTCTGCGTTGAGTTGTTTCATGATGATTGTTTTTAGGTTATAGATATTCTTCAAAATTTTGTTTGCTGTCTAAATATTCCACCTGCTTTTCAAGCAAGCTTTTTTCTTCACGCTTCAAATCTTTATGTTCACGGTTTGCATTTATTTTTCTTGCATGGCCTAAATGTTTTGCATCCTGCAAGCGCTCTTTTTGCTGGCCGTTTTGTGTGAACATTAATTTTATCCTGGTCTCGTTTTCATCAGTCATAGAAAGCGGCGTGCTGCGCATAATGTCTTCAACAAGTGCTGCATCTCTTGCGTAAGTATCAATGATTTCTTCTTTGCGGTTTTTGTTGAACTGGTTGATTTTTGCGACATAATCTGTATCGCCCTCGTTGCGGTTCATGAAGCCCATGCCAACAGTTTTTGTCTGGTCAAGTAAGAAACTACACTTCCCGTCTTCACTTGTGGCAACAATTTTTTCGAGGTTATCAGGGAGGTAAGTAACACGCCATTTGAGATGTTGTAGGGCGCGGAATTCTGGTTCAAATGAATCGTAAATCAATTTCTCACCTTCAATAGTTGGAAGCAATCCACGACCTGTTATTGTGTTGAGGTAGCCGGTTGATTTTCCGTAAACATTTATCAGTTGTTTGGTATCAAGCAAAGCAGGTTTTAAATCAGGCGGCATAGTTACCCATGCTTCCATATATTCAATGCGTTTTACTTTTCTTTCGCATTCAATAACTTGTTTTATCTGCAATTCACACCCTTTTTTGTCGGGAAAACTGCGCTTTATCTTGTCTAAATACTCACTGTTTGGCTGGTTTTCTTTGCGTGAATTGATGTTAAAACCACTCCAATTGGGGTAATATTTGCAGTATTTTTTATTTAAATCCTTGAAAAAAGGTTCAATAACCTTTGATTTCGCGTTGCCAACTGCTGCTGGTGTAAAAAGATGTCCCATTGCTTCATAAAAGGGCGTGAGAGCCTTCATTCCGTAATGGTCGCTTTGTATCTGCCAAGGCCTGTAATTATCGCCAAACAAGTCTTTAGCGTGTGCAATGGCATTGCGGCAAGCTGCACGGATAAGCTCCACGTTTTCTCTGTCACCGATTGCATAACCGAGCGGATAATTATTCATTACATCCAGCACGATAACAGCCACCAACCGGTTATCAAATCCGTTTTCGTCCTGGTACAACAATTCTACAGTCCAGCCATCCAGTGTAACATATTGCAAAGGGTGGTGCGGACGTTCGCGCACCACCTGCCTTGCGATAGTGCTGTTATAAATTCTTGTACCAGCACGACCAGGAGTTATAATATGTTTATTGGCATCAAGGATGTTTGAAATTGTTGCGCGGGAAAGCATCTGCCAGTCGTTCTTTTTGAATACCGGATTTACATTGATGGCTATTTCTTCCGGTGTGAAATTCTGATGCAATGAGGCTGCTCGGCGAATCATGGCAATTTGCTTCGCAGCCACATCTGCATCAATTGTACCATCCATTGTCTTACCAACCTTCATGGAGTTGGAGTTGCCGAATTTTTTACTGACCAGGCATTCATAACCTTTCAGTTTATATTCTTTCACGCGCTCCCGCAAATTGCGTTCGCTGGAAGGCAACTCAACTTTAAAAACTTCAATAAGTTCACAAGTATTTTTCCAGAATTGTTCTAATGAAATATGAAGTTGTTTCTTCAGGATTAATTTATTGCTGAGCGTTTCAACAATCATATTAAGCCAGCTCGCAGCGGTCGAATATTCCTGCACATAATTTCTCGGCTGTTTTGGAAGCCTCGAACCATTTTCCAATTCAAACTTTTCAAAGAACTCTTCTGCTTTAAAATCTTTTCTGACTAACTTTTTAATCGGCTCTTTTACCACGTGCTCGTATGGATTGCCAAACTTTGCACGCACTAAAATTTTATATTTATCCTGTAGCAGCTCGTAATTAATAAGTTTATACCGTGCATCAGCAGGGTCGGATATTTTTAAAGGTTCTTTCCATTCCTTCAAAGTGCGTTCGGGAATGCCCAATGCATTGCACTCTTTAAATTCAAGGAATAACTGGTTTTCTACAATCTTCATGGTCTGGGTTTAGAATTTCACCGCCTTTTTTACGGCTTCTCTCAAGTTGTCAAAGCCGTCATTCATCAGCATATCCGCTACCTGTATTGTTTGCTCAAGGGGTGTTTCAATGGGTTTATTGAGCTTTTCTTTTTCTCTTACATTGCGTACATGCCTTTCTGAGCAACCTACCACTTCGGCAATTATTTGACTTTTAAATATTTTTTTATGATGTTTCGTTTTCTTGCCGTACTTTTCGTTCATATTGTGCCGAATTGTGGCACTAAGATATTTAAAATTTCAATATTCCCAAACTTTATTTATTTATTTTTTCAATATTAATGACTTCACTTTCAGATAAACTAATTGCTGCGCGCAAACTATTGGAGCTTACGCAAAAAGAAGCTGCAATGCAGTCTGGTATTGCACAATCTGATATTAGCCAAATGGAAAACGGGTATAAAAAATTTATCCCGCTGGACTATATTAAATTTTTAAATAAAAAAGAGATTGATTTGAACCTTCTCTTCAATGAAGAGATAGAAGACGTGTTTTTTGCGACTGGTATTTTTGCAGAAATTGCCCCTAAAGTTGCCCCTATTGTTGCCCCTAATTCAGAAATTGAGACTTCAAATGACGGTAGGACTGGCTCGCGCAAAAAGACCGGGACTGCCTCCGATTCGGTTGTAATCGATGCCAACACAATGGCCTATTTTAAAGCATTTCAGCGGGAATTGGCAGAATTAAAGGTTAGGCTGGCAAAAGCGGGACTATAGTCGTTTGAACGATTAATAAAAAGCTTTTAAATGGAACTTAAATTGGAGTTAATAGGATGAATCGTTTTGCGGCGAATTTTTGACTGTTTCACATGAAACCCTTTACAGACGTGCATTTTTCGCACTTTTTTTGTTTCTTTTATTCTTTATTAATAGGATGATTCGTTATAACCCCCATACATGATTAATAGTTTATGATTTTTATAAAAAATTATTGTCTATCATTAATAGATAAATATTATTCTGTTTTCAAACTTTTTACCGGGTTTGTAAATGCAGCTTTTATTGCATGAATGCTTACAGTAGCAACTGCCAATAAAATCGTTAATGATACAGCCAACAAATAAATTCCCCAACTCATTTCAGTTCGGTATGTAAAATCCTGCAACCACTTTGTCATTGCGAGCCATGCAATTGGCACCGCTATTAATATGGCAATCAGCGATAATTTTATAAAATCTTTGGAAAGTGCGATTACAATATTGCCAACGGATGCACCGAGTACCTTGCGTATTCCGATTTCTTTAAAACGTTGTTGCGCAGTGTAAGATGATAAACCAAATAACCCGAGGCACGCAAGTACAATCGCAATGCCTGAAAATAAATTCATCACTTTGCCCAGGCGCAATTCTGCATCGTATAATTTATTGTAATCATCATCCATAAAATGATATTCAAATGGCATAGCAGGAACAAGGCTTTTCCATTTTGTTTCTAAAAAAGAAATGGTGTTTGAAAGATTATGGCCGCTTGTTTTTACAAGCAATTCCCTGTTCCAGTCATCAGGAAATAATACATAAGATTTTATAGGATCATGCAATGATTGAAAATGAAAATCTTTTACAACAGCTCCTACAAAACCCGGGCGCGAATCATCCAGAAACATTTTTTTACCAATCGCTTCCTGCGCTGTCCATCCAAGTTTTTTTGCGGCGGATTCATTTAAAACAAAATGATAAATTCTCCTGCTGTCATTAGTATCTGTTGCATCTTTATAATCCTGTTGCGTTAAATCGCTTCCCGCAATAATTTGAAAACCTACTGTTTTAATAAAATCTTCATCAATGGGATTTGCAAACACCGCAATCTGTTGATTGGCGGGCATTTCAGCCGATCGCATATTATAACCGCCGCCACCTTCTACCGGAGATCTGTCGCAACTTGCAACGCTTATAATATTTGGATTTTCTTTAAACTGCAATTTGATTGCAGCCATATTTTTTTGCATTGCTTTTGTGATTGGCAACACAATTACATGATCCCTATCGTAACCCAAATTTTTATGCTGTATATAATACAATTGTTTTTGAATCATAAAAGTTGATACAATCAAAAACACAGAAATCGCAAATTGAAAAACGATTAATGATTTGCGCAACCATTGCCCGGAACTTGTATTTTTAAATGATCCTTTTAAAACTTTTACAGGTTGAAATTTTGTAAGCACCAACGCAGGATAACTGCCTGCAACAAAACTCACACAAACAACTATTGCAAGGCAAAAAAGAATAAATGGCAATGAAAACAATGATTGCGCATGCAATTGTTTATCCGTAAGCTGGTTAAAAGATGGCAACAATAATGCTGATGCGATCAAGCTCAATAACACAGCAACCAAGCACACAAAAAAAGATTCACCAATAAATTGCCAGAACAATTGTTTTTTATCAGCGCCAATAACTTTGCGGATGCCAACTTCTTTTGCACGTTCAATTGATCGTGCAGTACTAAGATTAATATAAGTAGAGCAAACAATTATTAATGTAAGCAATGCAACTGCAGCAAGAATATAAATATAACTGCTGTTATTATTCGGTTCAAATCCGCCATACGGCGAGTGCAAATGAATTTCATCAAATGGTTCCAAATAAAAATTTACGGTTGCGCCTTTTCCCTGCATTTCTTTTTTCATAAATGCCGGAAGTTTTGCTTGCAATGAAGCAATTGAATTTTTATCTTTTAATAATAAATACGTGGTATAATTTGCACCCCAATATGTTTCTTCATTTTTTTTATCAATACCAAATGATGCAAACGACGTGAGAAAATCAAATTTAATTTGAGAGTTTGTCGGGCAATCTTCCATCACGCCTGTAACCTGGTAAGCGTTGCTGTCGCTTGCCAAATGAAGCGTTTTGCCAATCGCATTTTCATCACCAAAATATTTTTTCGCAGTTGATTCTGTAACAACAATTGTATATGGCGCAGCCAAAATTTTATGAACGTCTCCCTGCAACAATTTAAAAGAAAACAAATCAAAAAAAGTTGAGTCCGCAAACATGAACCTTTTCTCATCAATATATTTATCATTATAATTCACCACTCTTTCGCGCAGCGCCATCCTGGTTGCAGATTCCACTTCAGGAAAATTTTTTTTCATCACCGGCGCCACACGCACACTTGTATAATTTCCTTTGTTCGATTCAGGGCTGCCATCGAAATTATATTCCATAATCACGCGCGCAATTCTTTTTCCGTTCTGTTCAAAATTGTCATAGCTCAGTTCATGTTTAATGTATAAAGCAATCAGCAAGCAACTCGTAAGCCCAATAGTTAAACCGAAAATATTAATAGCAGAAGAAGTTTTATTCTTCCACAAATTGCGCAGCGAAATTTTAAAATAATTCTTAAACACGGGAGAGATTTATGAGTTATGAATTATGAGTTATGAGTTTTTAATTAAACACTTCAAAACAATTACATTAATTGTATTTCATTTTCACACTTCCACATTTTTATATTTTCACATTAATATATTGTCCGATCTATTAGTCCATTAATGATCTTCAGTTGCGTCGCACACTTGTACTTTTATTCTTTATTGATCTTTTGTCTGACCTAGGATTAATAGAATTAATAAAATTTTATTTATTTTTGTTCAACCCCGTTGGGGTTTGTATTAATGATATTTTCACATTTTCACATCTCCACATTTTCAAATCTTCACATTTTCAAATTTTCAAATTAATTACTCACTCGCTTCTCAAACTCTTAACCGGGTTTGCAAGCGAGGCCTGCA
The DNA here is from genome assembly GCA_013288945.1 of Bacteroidota bacterium. GTDB lineage: Bacteria > Bacteroidota > Bacteroidia > Chitinophagales > Chitinophagaceae > Puia. The sequence goes on from JABDAZ010000005.1 coordinate 28,333, forward strand.
GCGACTTGTAGCCAACCGTTAATGCGGCAACTATAAATGTTGCAACTATTGCCAGCACAAAAATGCCTGCGCTAATTGGAATGCGGTATTTAAAATCCTGCAAATATTTTGTCATTGCCCACCAGCCAAGTGGCGCTGCAATAAAAAATGCAATGATTAATAATCTCGAAAACTCTTTGCCAAACAGCCAGATAATACTCGATAAGTTTGCGCCCAAAACTTTACGCACACCGATTTCTTTCGTTTTGCGCACAGCCATAAAAGAAACCAATCCATACAAACCAAGACAGCCAATAAATATTGCAATGCCTGCAAATGTTTCAATCAGTTTGAGCATGATATCATCAAGCTCATAAAATTTTGCAATGCGTTCATCCAAAAATTGCGAACTATAAACATATTGCGGATACGTATCATTCCATATTTTTTCGATGGCATTCAGTGTTGGTTTTATATCTGCAAGATTAATTTTTACAGCACAGTTTTGATACTGGTGGAAGTTTGAAAAAATAGCAACCGGCGAAATATCTGTGCGGAAAGAATAATTGTAAAAATCTTTTACAACGCCAACAACAAGCGCATGCTTACCACCAATGGTAACAAATTTATTAACCATGTCTTGCGGCGATTTTAAATTCAGTTTGCGTACAAAAGTTTCGTTCACTAAAAATTCGCGCACTGTATCTGATTTATATAAATTTCTTCCGGCAACTATTTTTAAATCAAATGTTGGCACGTAGCTTTCATCTGCATCTTTTGCATTAACGCCCCATAGTTCTGGTTTAGGGCGGTTATCATACGTAATATCATTCACGTTATTTGATTGCGAAGCCGGCGCCTGCATACAAAAAGAAATTTTCTCCACGCCGGAAATGCCTGCCAGCCTGTCTCTCAGCGTTTGCATTTTTGAAAGCCCGACAGAATCATTTTGCGGAACAGGCAACATTACAATAGCATCTTTGCGAAAACCAAGATCAGATTTTTTTGAAAAATTCATTTGCCCGGCAATTACAATTGTACCAATAATTAATATTTGTGAAATGGCAAATTGCGTTACAACCAACACTCTTCTTAATGAAAAACCACCAATACTTTTTTGTGATAATTTCCCCTTCAGCGCAGCTACTGGTTGAAAGCCCGACAACACCAATCCCGGATATGCGCCGGATAAAAAAACTACAATAACAGCCGTTACAAGAATGAATATTAATAAGCCAATATTTGCAAACGGATTTATGCTTAATTGTGTTTTAAATAATCCATTTAAGTAAGGCAGCCCGATAAATGCAAAACCATACGCAACCAATATTGCAAACAAAGTTATTAATGCAGTCTCCGCAATAAATTGCCAGAACAACTGGAAACGCATGCTGCCAAGCACTTTGCGTATGCCCACTTCTTTTGCGCGGTTAAGTGCTTGTGCAGTGGCGAGATTAATAAAATTTACACAAGCAGTTACAATTAAAAAAATGCCAACAAAAATTAATGCCCATAAATATTTTTTGTCTGCATATCCATCATAATCCGGATTAAAATGAATATCAGAAAGTGGTTGCATTTTAAAAAAATTGCCATGAGGGCCGGCTGCATTTTCTTTATAATATTTTTTCTTCAATCCCGGAAAAGCAGCTTCCACTTGCTTTGCAGTTACGTTAGGTTTTAATAATAAAAAACAATGTGTTTCACTATTAATGCCGCCCCAATTATCGCTCGCTAAAAAATCGCTGAGTGTTTTTAAACTTTTATGAGATACATAAATTTCCTGCTTCCTGTCTGTATTTAATGGTATGTCTTTTAATATGCCGGTAATTTTAAAATCAGTTTTATTATCAACGCGAAAAACTTTTCCGATGGCATCTTCTGTTCCAAAATATTTCTTTGCAATTTTTTGAGTGACCAAAGCCGTGAACGGATCATTCAACGCAGTTTTTATATCGCCTTGCACAAGCGGGAAATTAAAAATATCAAAGAATTCCGGATCAACACATGTAAAACCATTTTCTTCCTGAAACTTTTTATTATCCGTTGATGCCGGAATCGAAATCAGTTCATCCCAAAAAGTAACAGCCTGTGCAGTTTTTTCTGCAAACGAATAATCATCGCGCATTGCTTTTGCAAATGGCGGCGGCGTGCCCGGCGTATAACTTACTTCATCGCTGTGCAACTCGGTAACCACGCGGTAAATCCTGTCTTTATTTTTATTAAAATTTTCATAACTCAAATGAAAAGACACCAGCGTAAATATCAAAATGCTGCTCGCAATACCAAGCGACAATCCAATAATATTAATAGCCGCATAAGATTTATTGCGCTTCAAATTTCTCCAGGCAATTTTGAAATAGTTTTTTATCATGGTTTGAAGTATGAAGGTTGAAGTATGAGTTATGAATTATGAGTTATAATTTTTTTGCAAAAAGTTTTTAGCTTTTAGCTATTGGCTTTAAATTTTTGTCCGAGCTTTTAGTTTATTAATGATCTTCAGTTGCGTCGCACACTTGTACATTATTTCTTTACTCAACTTTTTTTCTGAACTGGGATTTATAGGATGATTGAGATTTTATTTTTTATTAATCTGCGAATGTGCAGCTAAAAATTTTTATTGCAGACTAACAGGTTTTTTTAATCAAATTTCATTTTTCACATTTTCATATTTTTCACATTTTCACATTTGATATTAATAACAACAGAGTCGCATAAAGAATATTAATGTTGCTTTTATAAAACCTTTTGTTCAATAAAGAACAAAAAGTACAAGAGTGCGACGCAAATGAAGCTTAATAGTTATTCAATCGTTCGGCTCTAAAAAAGTTGACAGTTGACAGTTGACGGATGACTGTTGACGATGGTCGATGGCCGATGGCCGATCTATGTTTGAAATTTCTGATTTAAATTTCTGCTTTATAATTTTTACTTTTTGTTTTTTACTTTTTGTTTTTTACTTTTTACTTATTCTCATTGAGCTATTTTCAAATTTTCAAATTTTCAAATTGCCAAATTTCCAAATCAATCATTCGCTCGCAAACTCATAACCGGGTTTGCTATGGCAGCTTTTATTGCCTGGAAACTCACTGTCAGCAAGGCTATCAGCAATGCGGTGATTCCTGCAACGGCAAAAATCCACCAGCTTACATTAATACGGTATGCAAAACCAAGCAACCATTTATGCATAAAATACCATGCAATGGGCGCCGCAATTACAAATGAAATGATGACGAGTTTTAAAAAATCTTTCGATAATAAGTTTACAATATTTGCAACGCTTGCGCCCATCACTTTGCGCACGCCGATTTCTTTTGTGCGCTGCATCGTACTATAACTTGCAAGCCCAAGCAAACCAAGGCATGAAATAAAAATAGCGAGAATGGCAAAGTTTAAAAACAGTTTACCGAAGCGGTCTTCACTGCGATATTGTTTGTCGAAAAATTCATCTAAAAAATAATAACTGAAAGGCCTGTGCGGTATTAATACTTTCCATTTGTTTTCTATTGATGCAATGGTTGATTGAAGGTTTACCGGCGATACACTTACAGAAATTAAATCGCAACCATTCGGTTCAATGCGCATGCTTAACGGTTTTATAACTTCCTGCAACGAACGGAAATGAAAATCTTTTACAACGCCAATCACCATTCCGTTTCTGCCCCACTGATCAAATTTTTTACCAACGATTTGTTGTGGCGAAGTATAGCCAAACATTTTCATTGTTGCTTCATTCACAACCATCGCTTGTGTTGTGTCGGATCCAAAATCTCTTGAAAACGCTCGCCCGGCAAGCATCTTCATTTTATATTGAGGAATGTAATCGTAGTCAACAAAATATAAATCGAGGTTGGCAATTTGCATTTCACCTTTTATATTTTCAATTTTCGAATACGCACCAGGATTGCCGCCGCCGGGAACGCTGCCCGCCATAGCCGTTGATATTACATTTGGAAGCGCAGCAATTTCCTGCTTCAATGCAATTTTTAAAGAATCGCCATGCGTGTCCAAAATCATTTTTTGTTCTTTATTAAAACCCAAATCCTGGCTGCGCATAAAATTCATTTGGCTGGAAACAACAATGGTTGCAATGATTAATGCGATAGAAATAGTAAACTGCGCAACCACCAAACCTTTACGCAAAATGATGCCTTTTGTGCTTGTAGAAAATCGCCCTTTTAAAACTGTTACCGGTTGAAAAGATGATAAAACAAGCGCGGGATAAAGTCCCGCCAAAATACCAATGCCGATTGATGTTATTAATAACATTAATAAATATTGCGGGTGCGAAAAAATATTATGGCTTATAATTTTGCCCGACAATTGATTGAACAACGGAAGTAATAATGCAGAAAATAAAACGGATAATAAAAAAGATATAATACAAATCAAAACACTTTCACCGATGAATTGCCGCGCCAGTTGCAGCTTTCCGGCACCCACTACTTTTCGTATCCCTACTTCTTTTGCGCGTTCTGCAGATCTTGCTGTAGTAAGATTTACAAAATTAAAACAAGCTATTAATAAAATAAAAATCGCAACGATAGAAAAAATATACACGTTGGTGATGTTGCCGCTTTTATTTCCATCGCGTGTGGAATATAAATAAACGCCGCGCAAAGGTTCTAAAAATAATGTCGGGAACATTTGCATTTGCTTCATCTCACCACCGTTTCTTCTTTCTAAAAAAGCAGGAAATTTTGCTTCCAAACGTTTTGCATCAACGCCGGGTTTTAATAATAAAAAAGCGCTCGCGCCATAATTTCCCCATTGATCATCCAGGCCTTTATTAAATTTTTCAGTCACCGTTGTCATCGATACAAGCATGTCTGCTTTTATCGTCGAGTTCTCCGGAATATCCTGCATTACACCCGTAACTTTTGCACTAAAATTTCCATCAGTTAATAAAATAGTTTGCCCGATTGGATCGGCATTGCCAAAATATTTTTTCGCTGCGCTTTCTGAAAACACAATACTCAGTTGATCTTTCAATGCAGTTTTTGGATCGCCGCGCAGCAACTTAAACCCAAACACATTAAAGAAAGATGAATCAGCAAACAGCGAATTATCTTCCTGAAATTTTATATCGCCTTTGCGCACAAGCAAACTTGCATTGCTCACGCGCACGCTCGCTTCCACTTCCGGAAAATCCATTTTAAGATGCGGCGAAACTGCCCACGCAGGTTTGTCGCCATTAATAGTTTCCGTTGGCGTTTTCAAATCAGCAACAATGCGATAAATCCTATCGGCTTTCGGATGAAACGAATCGTAACTCATTTCAAATTTTACATACAAAAAAATGAGAAAAAAAGCAGTGATGCCAACCGTTAATCCCATAATATTTATAAACGAAAAAGCCTTGTGCCGCCACAAATTTCGAAACGCAATTTTGAGATAGTTTTTTATCATGTGGGGAGTATAATATTTGAGTGATGAAATATTTTTTGGCTTTTAGCTTTTAGCTATTGGCTTTTATTAATATTGTCCGATCTTTTAGTTCACTAATGATCTTCAATTGCGTCGCACACTTGTACTTTGTTTCTTTACTCAACTTTTTTCTTGGCAAAGATTTGCGGATTTATAGGATGCTTGGGATTTTATATTTTATTATTAATCTGCGCATGTACGGCTAAAAACTTTTGCCGCAGATGCGCAGATTTTTTGCTTTTTTACTTTTTAATTTTTACTTAAACTAAATGTACGAAATATTTCGTTTATTTAATCTTTGTTTGTAATTTTTTATTTTTTTTAAGCTTTTTACAAATGAACATTTATTCATTTTTACATTATGTCGAATAATGAACAAAAAGTACAAGAGTGCGACGCCAATGAAGCTTAATCGTTATTCAATCGTTTGGCTCAAAAAAGTTGACAGTTAACGGATGACAGTTGACAAATTTATTTTCTATATCGCTTCAATTTTATTTTTTACTTTTTATTTTTTACTTTTTACTTTATTAATGATTTCCGCACTTCTACATTTTCATATTTCCACATTAATCATCATCATTCCGTTTTCAAACTCTTCACCGGATTTGTAAGCGCGGCTTTTATTGCTTGGAAACTTACTGTTGCGAGTGCGACTATTAATACGGTTAATCCTGCTGCGGCAAAAATCCACCAGCTTAAGCTTATGCGGTACACAAAATCCTGCAACCATTTATTCATAAAATACCAACCCGCAGGAACTGCGATTATAAATGCTATGGCCACCAGTTTCACAAACTCTTTTGAAAGCAACTGAACAATGCCTTGCACACTTGCACCCAATACTTTTCGTATGCCGATTTCTTTGGTTCGCTGCTCTGCAATAAATGTGGCGAGGCCAAATAAACCAAGGCATGCAATTAAAATTGCAAGTACAGAAAATATCATAGCAATTTTTCCAACGCGTTGTTCAGAGCGGTACATTTCATCAAATGATGCATCCATAAAACGATAACTGAAAGGCATTGCCGGCGCCATCGCTTTCCATTTATTTTCTACCTGCGAAACAAGATTATTAATATTTGATGTGTTTACTTTAAATGATGCAAAACCATCGCTCTTGCCAAGGAAAAAGGCCAGCGGGCTTATGTTTTGCCGCAATGATTCGAAGTTGAAATTTTTTACAACACCGATAATATTATAAGCAATTGTTTTTTTATCATTGCCAATACCATATATTTTTTTTCCAATTGGATCTTTATAGCCGATTACTTTTGCTGTAGTTTCATTAATAATAACAGCGCTTGAATCGCTGCCAAAATCTTTTGAAAAATTTCTTCCGCTAATAATTTGCATGCCCATCGTTTTGATATAGTCATAATCAACTGTCCAGTTTTGCATATCAAACCCGTTTGAAACATCAATGGCAGATGATGTAGAAAAACTATTATCGTTCCGCCATGAATTATCGACAGGCAAATAACCACTCACAGTTCCGCTTTGAACACCGCTCAATTGCAGTATGTCGTTTTTAAAAGTTTCCGTATTTTTTAATGCGCCCGTGCCATTAATAATCAGCACTTGATCTTTTTTAAAACCTAAATCTTTTGTTTGTATAAAACTTAATTGCTTGTAAATAACAATTGTTCCGATTATCAAAATGATAGAAGTAAAAAATTGAACTACAACTAACACACTTCTCAAGGTTACAGTTTTTTCACCTGCTTTTAATTTGCCTTTTAATACTTCAATCGGTTTAAATGCGGATAAATAAAATGCAGGATAACTTCCCGCAAGCAAACCAACAACAAACGGAAGTGCGATTAATAATGGTAAAATAACCGGTGAAAAAAGGCTGCCTAAAACCATTGATTTGCTGGCAACATTATTAAACAATGGCAACACGATGGATGCAATACCAATTGCAATGATTAATGACAAAAACACCATTAATGTAGACTCTGCCAAAAACTGCGTTATTAATTCTTTGCGTTCTGTTCCCAATACTTTTCTTATTCCAACTTCGCGTGCGCGGTTGGCAGAACGCGCGGTTGTGAGGTTCATAAAATTGATGCATGCAATCCCTAAAATTATTAATGCGACAATCGAAAAAATATACACGAATTGTATATTTCCATTTGGCGAAAGCTCGGAAGAAAGGTCAGAATACAAATGAATTTTTGTGAGCGGAATTAATGAGTATTCTAATTTGTTACCAGCTTTTCTAAACTCAGCCATACTTTTTATTTGCACAAATTGTTGTATAAAAGGCAACACATATTTATTAATGTATGCATCAAAATTTTTTTCAAACGCTTTATAATCTGTCCCTTTTTTCATTAATAAATACGTGTGAAAATTATGGCTGGCAAATTGGCCCCATTGATAATCCAGGCTCTTCATCGTAAACAAAAAATCATAATTAAAATGCCCGTTATGTGGCATATCTTTTATCACGGCAGTTACTTTATATAAAGTGCTTCCCTTTTCATTTGTTTCAATGGTTTTTCCAAGCACATCCGTTGTTCCAAAATATTTTTTTGCAACAGATTCTGTTATCACCACTGTGTTCGGATCATTCAGCGCAGTATGTGTGTTGCCGGCAATCGCAGGAAAAGTAAACACATCAAAAAAAGTGGAATCAACATACGCAACTTTTTGCTCATCAATAAAGGAGTTGTCTTTTTTGATAAGCTTGCTGCCGTTGTTGGTATAAATGCGCGTGTATTGTTCTACCTGCGGATAATCTTTTTTCAAAACCTGTCCCGTCATGTCCGACGATTCAGACATTTTCAAATCAGTTCCGCCAAAACGTATGTAAGAATTAACACGATAAATGCGATCTGCATTTTCATTAAATTTATCATAACTCAATTCATCAAGCACGTACAAAGCAATCAGCAAAAAGCAGCACAAACCAATTGCCAAACCAGCAATATTAATAATGGAAAAAGTTTTGTTGCGTAACAAATTTCTCCATGCGATTTTTATATAATTCTTCAGCATAAAAAACAATTTGTGATTATGAATTGGCGAATAGCCATTAGCTGTTTGCTATTAGCTTTTTAAAATTTTTGTCCGATCTTTTAGTTCATTAATGATCTTCATTGGCGTCGCACACTTGTACATTATTTCTCTACTGAACTTTTTTTCTGAACTGGGTTTTATTTTTTACTTTTTGTTTTTTACTTTTTGTTTTTTACTTTCTACTTTATTAATAATTTTCACACGTATACATTTCCAATTTTCACATCTCCACATTTTCAAATTTTCAAATCATTCACTTCTCAAACTTTTCACAGGATTTGCAATAGCAGCTTTAATCGCCTGGAAGCTTACTGTTATTAATGAAATGACGATTGATAAAATTCCTGCCAATGCAAAAACCCACCATTCAATATTTATTCGGTATGAATAATCGCTTAACCATTTGCTCATAAAAAACCATGCAACCGGCGACGCGATAATTAATGAAACAATTACAAGCACCAAAAATTCTTTTGATAATAAAGTAGTAATGCTCAACACAGATGCACCAAGCACTTTGCGCACGCCAATTTCTTTGATGCGGTTTTCTGCCATGTATGCTGCAAGTCCAAATAAACCAAGGCAGGAAATAAAAATCGTTAATGCTGCAAACACGCCGATGAGTGTTGCTGTGCGTTGCGTGTCATCAAACTTTTTTGCATATTGCTCATCTACAAAATGATATTCAAAAGGGTATTTCGGGTTGTATGATTTAAATATTTTTTCAATCGCTTTCATATTTTGCGGCGTGGTGTTGGCGGCATTTAATTTTATATTAATCACATTAATAAAACCAGATTGCACGCCTGCAATAAACATTGGCCTTGTTGGTTCATAAGGCGAGCGCAAAACGAAATCTTTTATCACGCCGATTACATGCCATTCTTTATTATTGTCACGCAAAATTTGTCCAATCGGATTTTTAAAGCCCATTGCTTTTACTGCAGATTGGTTTAATATAATTGCCAATGAATCTGTTGGAAAAGTGGTAAGATCCATATCGCGCCCTTCAACAATTTGCAGGCCCGCAGTTTTTACCAAACCTTCATCTGCACTATAGCGATCGAAATCTGTTTTATCATTTGCAGCTTTTCCAGCCCAGCTAATTCCCCAGGTATCGCTCCAGCCTTCTGTTAGTGGCGAACTTGTTTTGGTAACAGAAACTGCCGCGCCGGATTTAAGCAATTCATTTTTTACCATCTTAAAATTTTTATCCAAATCGCCGGTAATAAAATGATAAACAAGTTGCCCGCGTTCATAACCTGTGCTTCGCGCTTGCGCATATTTCATTTGCTGCGTAACGATAATTGTTGATACGATTAATATTATTGCAAACGTGAATTGCAGTACCACCAACACTTTGCGGGGATTAATAAATGCATTGGCTTTTTTAAAACTTCCTTTTAAAACAACCACAGGTTTGAAGGATGATAAAAATAATGCAGGATAACTTCCTGCAATAGTTCCTGTAAAAACAATAAACAATAATAAACCGCCCCAAAAATAAATGCTTGTATAAGGAACAAAAAGTTGCTTGTTTGCAAGTGTATCAAATGATGGAATGGCGAGCTGCACAAATAACAATGCAAGCATTCCGGATATTAATGCAATCAAAATTGATTCGCCTAAAAACTGCGCTATTAATGATCCTTTGCCTGCGCCAACTACCTTACGTATGCCAACTTCTTTCGCGCGTTTTTCACTGCGCGCTGTACTCAGGTTCATAAAGTTGATGCATGCTATTAATAAAATAAATGCAGCGATAATTGCAAACGTGATTACAACAGCTATTAATCCGCCAACATTTTTTCCATTTTCAAAGTTTGAATACAAATGCCACTTTGCAATCGGGTGCAAAAAAACTTCCTGTTGTTCATCGCCGTTGCTATGCTTTTTTGTGATGTTCATTATTCGTGCATCAGCAACAGCTTCTGTTACATTCGGTTTCAGTTGCACATAAGTATTTACAGAATTATTTCCCCAGTAATTATCATCCCAGCCCATCTTCGTTAAAAATGCCCACGGCATTATAAATTCAAAATCGAATTTTGTATTGGTTGGCAGATCTTTTAAAATGCCTGTTACATTAAAATTGTTGCTGTCAATTCGCAACACTTTTCCCATCGCGTCTTCTGTGCCAAACATTTTTATGGCCATCTTTTGTGTAATCACTACATCATACACACTTGCAAGTGCAGTTTTTGCATCGCCGCGCACCAAGGGAAAACTGAACATATTTAAAAAAGAAGGATCAGCAAAAATGCCAGCGCTGCTCAATTGTTTTAGCCCAACTGTTGTAACAAACCATTGATTATTTACTCTTGCCACATCAGCAATTTCAGGATATTCTTGTTTTAAAGTCGGGCCAAGAATTTTTGGTGTGCTGTTCCAACATTCTAGTTTATTATTAAAAGTTCCGCGGTTCCACGCTTCGTATAAAACATCTTTATTCTTATGAAATTTATCATAGCTGATTTCATTTTGTATCCACAACAATATAAGAATGGCGCTCGCCATGCCAACCGCAAGCCCGATAATATTAAGCGCAGAAAACCCTTTATTGCGAAGCAAATTTCTAAAAGCGATTTTGAAATAATTTTTTATCATAAGTATGAGCTATGAAGGATGGTGTTATAATTTTAAAGCTACAGGCTAATAGCTATTAGCCATTGGCTGTTGGCTTTTTTTATTGTCCGAACTTTTGGTTCATTAATGATCATCAGTGGCGTCGCACACTTGTGCATTGGAAGCTTTGGTGAGCAAAAAAATTCTTTAAACAAAAAATCTGCGAATCTGTGGCAACATTTTTTTGGCCGCAAATGCGCAGATTAATAAAATAAATACCCGTTCATACAAAGAACTCAAGTACAAGTGTGCGACGCCAATGAAGCTAAATTATTATTCAAATGTTTGGACAAAAAAAGATAACAGTTGACAGATGACAGTTGACCGATCCAATTTTAAAAACCAAACATGATTTTTTACTTTTTAATTTTTACTTTTTATTTTTTACTAATTAATCTTTCATTTTCACATCTCCAAATTCATCACATTTTTCACATTAATAAATCAAATCAAAATATTTTGCGTAACCGTTTGTCCATCGAGCATGCGGATAATTCTGTGGCTGTAGCGCGCATCATGTTCGCTGTGCGTAACCATTACGATTGTTGTTCCCTGTTCATTTAATTCTGTAAGCAATTGCATTACTTCATTACCGTTGCTGCTGTCCAAATTTCCGGTAGGCTCATCCGCCAAAATTAATTTTGGATTATTAACAACGGCGCGCGCAACTGCAACACGCTGTTGCTGGCCGCCTGAAAGCTGCTGTGGGTAATGGTTTCGGCGATGCATGATTTGCACTTTGTCCAACACTTCTTCTACTTTCTTTTTTCTGTCTGCAGCTTTTACGCCGGTATATATTAATGGCAATTCTACATTTTCGAACACCGTTAATTCATCAATCAAATTAAAACTCTGGAATACAAAACCAATATTGTGCTTGCGCAAATCTGCACGTTTACGTTCATTGAATTTTGCAACTTCAATATTATTAAACATAAAACTTCCTGCATCAGGATCATCAAGCAAACCAAGAATATTCAGCAAAGTAGATTTGCCACAACCAGACGGGCCCATTACCGCAACAAATTCTCCATCTTTTACTTCCATCGTAAGTTTATTAAGTGCAATGGTTTCCACTTCTTCTGTGCGGTAAATTTTTTCGAGTTGGGTGATGTTAATCATTGTATGTACTGTTTAGGTGTGAATATTTAAATAGTGAATGCTGTTAATAATAATTTTTATCAGATTTGAAACAACAACAATTTCAATGGCGAAATTTCTATGTCTTCATTATCAGCAACTGTTTCCTTATTTACTGAGACGTTTTTTCCACTTCCATTGTTACAACCCATTTCAGATTTTATACACTTGCAATTTTCTTTGGAAAAAGCAAAGCTGTTCACAAACAAAATAAGCAGCAGTGCAACAATAAATTTCAGTTTCATAACAAGTTGTTTAATGGTTAATGGTTTTGTTTTATTATTTTTCAAGAACAAGCTCCTGCATATTGCCGTATGTTTCATAACTGCTTGTTATTACTTTATCGCCTGGTTTTAAACCTTGCAATACTTCATAATAATCTGTGTTCTGGCGATTAAGTTGTATGTCTACACGATATGCAGACTTGCCATCATCTCTTACTTTAAAAATCCAGTTGCCACCAGTTTGCTGAAAGAAACCGCCTTTCGGAACCAAGATTGCAGTTGTTTCATCGCTTAATGCGAGAACGATTTGCAAAGTTTGCCCGCGCCGCAAACCTTGCGGCACAGCACCAACAAAATCCATATCCACCTGGAATGTTCCACCGGTATTTACCTGTGTAAAAACTTTTTTAATAATGAGTTTATATTCTTTATCTGCAAAAGTAAACGTGCCTGTTTGCCCGATAAAAACGCGCGACAAATAATGTTCATCAACATTAACGCGCACTTTAAAACCACTGATAACATCTATCTGCCCGAGCCTTTGGCCTTGTGTTTTATTTTCACCAATTTCTGCATCCATTGACGTTAATTGCCCATCAACCGGTGCGCGCAAAATCAAATCGTTTACTTTTTGTTTCATAATATTCAGCGCTTCCTGCGAGCCCTGGTATGATTTTCTATCCTGCGCTTCCTGCTGTGTGCGCGAAATAGAATCTTGCGATAAAATCTGTTCTGTCAAATCTTTTTTCTGCTTTAAATAATTGTAATTATTTTCTGCAGATTTAAATTCCTGCGAGCCGATTACTTTTTGCGCAAACAAACGTTTATCTAAATTGTACACACGTTCAGCTTCGTTAAAAAGGCTTTGCACATCGGCCATGCTTTGTCTTTTATTAACCGTGTTTTGCAAGGCAGAGTTTTGATTAATCTGCATTTGCGTTAATGTATTGTACACCGTATTTTGCTGGCTCATCATCGTCATCATTAATGTGGAGTTGGAAAGGCGCAAAATCGGTTGGCCTGCTTTCATAATCGCACCGTCTTCTACATATTTTTCTTCCACACGCCCACCTTCTGTTGCATCTAAATAAATACTCTTTAATGGCAACACAATTCCGTTTACCGGAATATTATCTTTATAAGGCCCTTTTTTTACTTCACTTATTGTAATGCGATCAACCGGCACATTTAATTTTGATTTGCCAGATGTAAAATAATAGCTCGCTGCTATTAATAAAACCAATGCAAGTATTCCGCCGATAGTTAGCAGGCGTTTTGCCGGCCATTTTTTTTGTTCAATAACTCTGTCCACTTTTTTAAAATTTTAATTTTTTGATGCTGGCATTAATAAATTTTTTTCAAGCAGATCCATTTTTCAATTTCACTTTTCATTTTCACTTTTTAAAAGCCGCCCGGTATAAAGATATCGGGCGGCAACTCTGGATACTACATTGAGAATTTTTCTATCCTATTGTATTCAATCACATGCCAGAATCCATTTGCGTGATTTACAATTTCTTAGCCATATATTATATACGAAGTAGTTCGTTATTGATACATAACCTGTCCGTTTTTGATACACTTTATTTACCCTGTTTACAGCTAAAAAATTAATTGCCACAGCTTTATATTTAAGGTGTACTTATAGTTGTAAATTGTTGCACCGATTTATAAAAATATTTTAGCAACAAAGAAAATGGTTTTAAAAAACGCGTCCGTATTAGTGATAGATGATGACACAGATGTGCTCACGGCTGTACGATTATTAATAAAAACTGAAGCTGCAGATGTGGTGATTGAAAAAAATCCGGAAAACATCCGTGCGCAACTGGCAAAGCAAAACTTTGATATTATTTTACTGGACATGAATTTCAACAGCTCTATTAATACGGGCAATGAAGGTTTGTTTTGGCTGAAAAAAATAAAAGAATTTGGTTCAGAAGCTGCCGTGATAATGATAACGGCTTACGGAGATATTGATCTCGCCGTGCGATCATTAAAAGAAGGCGCTACAGATTTTGTAGTAAAACCCTGGCATAATGAAAAACTGATTAGAACCATAAAAGATGCATTAAAGAAAAATGGCAGTAATAAAAATGAAACTGAAAATATTATTTCTGCCGACTCAATGATTGGAACAGAATTAATAGGCGCATCACAACCGATGCGTGATATTTTTTATAAGATAGAAAAAATTGCACCAACCGATGCAAACATATTAATACTTGGAGAAAACGGAACGGGAAAAGATTTAATTGCAAAAGCAATTCATCAACAATCATTGCGCGCAGACAAACCTTTTATTAAAGTAGATGTTGGCGCACTTACGGAAAGTTTATTTGAAAGCGAATTGTTTGGCCATAAAAAAGGCGCGTTTACAGATGCGCGCGAAGACAGGATCGGTTTGTTTGAAGCAGCAAATGGCGGCACTTTGGTATTGGATGAAATCGGAAATATTTCTTTGCACCAGCAGGCAAAATTATTATCTGTTTTACAAAACAGAAAAATTACAAGGCTCGGAACAAACCAACCTATTAATGTTGACATCAGGCTGATATGCGCCACCAACGTGCCTTTGAGCGAACTCGCCAATGAAAGCCGTTTTCGCAAAGATTTAATTTACCGCATTAATACGGTTGAAATAATGGTGCCGCCTTTGCGCAAACGCGATGAAGATATTGTGTTGCTTGCAAAACATTTTGTAAATGTGTATGCAAAAAAATACATGAAAGTTTCAAATGGTTTTGATGCAAAGGCATTGGAAAAATTAAAGAGTTATTATTTTCCGGGAAACGTGCGGGAGTTACAATACACTATTGAACGCGCAGTGATAATGGCAGAAAATGATGTGATGCAACCAACAGATTTAATCTTCTCTCCCATCGAATCAAATAAAGAAACAGAAGATGAACCGTTTGAATTAAAACTCAGTATTATTGAAAAAAATACCATCTTAAAAGTGATTGAAAAAAATAACGGCAACATCAGCAAAGCCGCTAAGGAACTTGGTTTAACACGCACCGCATTATACCGCCGCTTAAGCAAATATGATATTTAAACAATACCACATCCGCTTATTAATAAGAGTGTGTTTTCTTTTTATCACACTTACTGCCACTTCTTTTTTAGTTGTAAAAGGCCCGTGGGTTTATCTCGCAATAATGATTCCTGTAATCATTTTTCAGCTTATTGATTTTTATAATTTTAATAAAAAAGCGCAGGACGAAGTACAGCAATTTGTTGAGTCTGTTCATTACCGTGATTTTTCGCGTCATTTTGACGTTAAACACGCCCCGCTTGAGTTACAGCCTTTACGCAAAGGTTTTAATGATATTAATACAACCTTCAAATTAATAAGCCGCGAACGCGAAACGCAATATCAATATTTACAAAAAATATTGGAGCTTGTTGACACCGGCATTCTTTCTTACGAACATAAAACCGGCGATATCGGATGGATGAATGAATCATTAAAAAAAATGTTGTCCATTCCGTATTTAAAAACAATTCATTCGTTAGAAAAAAGAGATGACGCTTTATATAATGAAGTAATCAATTTAAAACCGGGGGAAAATAAAGTAGTTTCTATAACACGCGATAATAATATTTTCAAGGCATTGCTTTCTGCCACTGCGTTTCAAACGGAAGACAGGATTTATAAATTAATTGCTTTTCAAAATATTGATGAAGCACTTGATGAAACCGAAGCAAAAGCATGGCAAAAATTATTAAGCGTTATGACGCATGAAATCATGAATTCCATCGCGCCGATTTCTTCACTTGCTGATACAATGCTTAACCGTTTGCAAAATTCCGTTGTGCATTTGCGCGATAAACCTGCGGCGATTGAAGACTTGGAATTGGGCATTGAAACCATAAGAAGGCGCAGCGAAGGATTATTAAAATTTGCAGAAACCTACCGCAACCTCAATAAAATTGTAAGCCCAAACCGCAAACGAATTTACGTGCGCGACCTTTTCGAAAACCTACATCATTTAATGTTGCCAACGCTCGAACAAAAAAATATCGATATAGAAATAATCCTCAAAGATCCAGACCTGTGGCTAGATGCAGACGCAAGCCTTATTGAGCAGGTATTAATAAATTTAGTTGTCAACGCCATCGAAGCAGTGAAAGATAAAGCAGAACCACACATTATTTTATCAGCAACTTCCACATCAAATAATAAAGTATTAATAAAAGTTACCGACAATGGCGGCGGCATTTCCAACGAATTAATCGATAAAATTTTCATTCCATTTTTCAGCACGCGTAAAAACGGAAGCGGCATCGGCCTCAGCCTTTGCAAACAAATAATGATGTTGCACAAAGGCAATATACAAGTGCATTCCATCGAAAACGAAGGCAGCTCATTCAATTTGCTTTTTTAATTATTATTTTTTTAAACCCAATAATGCACGCCAATTATCAACAACAAATTTTTATTTTTTATTAATAAATATTTTTGACCCGTCAGAAGTATTTCAATTAAACTTCATTGGCGTCGCACTCTTGTACAATTATTCTTTACTCAGCAATTAAATTTTATAAACTCTCTTTAATAAAGTTTATAATAATGCTCTTCATTAAAAGTTCATTATTCATGATTATTATTTGTCATTAAGAATTTTCTTTTTTGCATCAAGGCAAAAAAGAAAACAAGGTGCGTGCAGAATAATATTGTGCTACTGTTGGAAACTATGGCGCAATAAAATTCGCTTCAATTTCATTATCTTCATCAATAATAAAAATATGCCCGTTCCAAATATACAAATCACTCAAAAGCCGCACCTGTCGCGCACTTTAGGCCCGTTTATGTTATGGGGTTTAGGCGTTGGTTATGTAATCTCAGGCATGTATTTCGGCTGGAACCTTGGCCTCGCAGAAGGCGGCACTTATGGATTAGCCATCGCAACTTTTTTCAGCATTATATTATACATCACCTTTACTTTTTCATACACGGAGCTTGCATGCGCCATTCCAAAAGCCGGCGGAGTTTTTGATTACGCAACAAAAAGCTTAGGAAAAAATATTGGCTTTATTGCAGGCGTTGCGCAAATTATAGAATTCGTTTTTGCACCACCGGCAATTGCCGCAGCTATCGGTGCATACTTTCATATTTTTTTTCCGCAACTTTCAGTAACATCAATTGCAATTACTGCATACATAATTTTTGCTGCATTAAATATTTATGGCGTTAAAGCAGCAGCAACTTTCGAGTTAATAATAACCATTTTTGCCGTGTTCGAATTGTTGCTTTTTTCAGGCATCACGCTTCCGCATTTTCATCTCGCAAATTTGCAACACAATGCTTTTCCAAAAGGCTGGAACGGCGTGTGGGCCGCCATTCCATTCG
This sequence comes from Bacteroidota bacterium, assembly GCA_013288945.1. Lineage (GTDB taxonomy): Bacteria > Bacteroidota > Bacteroidia > Chitinophagales > Chitinophagaceae > Puia. The sequence continues at coordinate 46,111 of JABDAZ010000005.1, forward strand.
CCATCTGGTTTTTTCTCGGTCTTGAAGGCGTTGCCAATGTTGCAGAAGAAACCATTAATCCGCAACGCAATGTTTTGCGTGGGTTTGGATCAGCATTAATAACATTAATAATCCTGTGCGTACTTATTTTTATTTCATCTATCGGCGTTGCAGGATGGGAAGCGATTGTATATACATCAAACAGTTTAGAAACTTCTGATTCGCCATTGCCAATGGCATTATCAAAAATTGCAGGCAACAGCAGTTTGATGTATCACTTATTAATAACGATTGGATTAATGGGATTAATCGCATCTTTTCATGGAATTATTTTAGCATCAGGCCGCGCCACTTTTGAGTTTGGAAGAGTAAAATATATTCCAAAAATGTTTGGCAATGTTCATACAAAATTCAAAACTCCGGCTAACGCATTAATCATAAATATGCTTATTGGAATTGTCGCATTAATAAGTGGCAAAACCGGCGACATCATTACCCTGTCTGTGTTTGGCGCGTTGACGCTTTATTTTATTTCCATGATTAGTATATTAATGCTACGCAAAAAAGAACCCAATCTTGCGCGGCCATTTCGCGTTCCGTTTTATCCTTATTTTCCAATTATTGCATTAATCATTTCAGGAGTTTGTTTGGTTGCGATGATAACGTTGAATATTAAATTATCGCTTATCTATTTTGCAATAATCGCTCTGTCTTATATTTGGTTTCACTTCTTTGTAAAAAAATCGATCGATGCAGAACAAATTATCAATTCCTGAAATCATAAAACAGCTTACAGAAAAAGATACACAAAAAGTAAAATTAGCAGTTGTTGATATGGATGGCGTGCTTCGTGGAAAAGTAATCAGTTTCGAAAAATTTAAATCAGTTGCAGAAAAAAATTTTGGTTTTTGCGATGTTGTTTTTGGCTGGGATGCGGCAGATGTTGCATATGATAATGCATCTTTTACGGGCTGGCACACGGGTTATCCGGATACAAATGCAGTTGTTGATCCGCAAACGTTTCGTCAAATTCCGTGGGAAAATGATTTGCCTTTTTTTCTTGCAGATTTTCGCGACACGCAAGGAAATGATTTACCAATTTGCCCAAGAAGTTTATTAAAAAAACTTATTAAAGAAGCAAAAGACGAAGGTTATCTCCCCTACTTTTCACAGGAATTTGAATGGTTTAATTTTATTAATAATGGCAATGAATTATATGAAAATAAATTTCAAAATATTCAACCATTATCAAATGGAATGTTTGGCTATTCGATATTGCGCGCTTCGCAACACAGCAATTATTTTCATGATTTATTTGATCTTTTAAAAAAATTTGATGTGCCGCTCGAAGGCATCCATACAGAAACCGGGCCCGGCGTTTATGAAGCTGCCATATTATATTCAGAAATTTTGGAAGCTGCGGATCGTGCAGTTCTTTTTAAAACTGGTGTAAAAGAAATCGCGCATCGTCATGGAATTTTGCCAACATTTATGGCAAAGTTTAATGAAAATTTACCTGGTTGCAGCGGGCATGTTCATCAAAGTTTATGGTCTGTCGATGGAAAACAAAATTTGTTTTTTGATAAAAAAAGTAAAATAAATATCAGCCCATTAATGGAAAGTTATATTGCGGGTCAACTGCTTTGCCTTCCATATATTTTACCGATGTATGCGCCAACAATCAACAGCTACAAGCGTTTGGTAGAAGGTGCCTGGGCGCCAACAACAATCACATGGGCGATTGATAACCGCACAACTGCATTAAGAGTTTTATGTGGCGGCGCAACTTCAACAAGATTAGAAACAAGAGTTGTTGGATCAGATTCAAATCCATATCTGGCAATGGCTGGTTGTTTGGCATCTGGTTTATATGGAATAAAAAATAAATTGAAATTAAAAATTGCTGCAACAAATGGTAATGGTTATGTAGATAAAAAAAACGGCGTGTTGCCAAAAAATTTATGGGACGCAACGCAAGCCATGAAAGAATCTGATCTTCCTGCAACGCTGTTTGGAAAAACATTTGTTGATCATTTTACCGGCACACGCGAATGGGAATGGCGCCAGTTTTCAAAAGTTGTTACTGATTGGGAATTGAAAAGATATATGGAAATAATTTAAGCGCATTTCTATTAATAAAGATTTCACACAAAGCAATAATTATGCCCGCGCGATATTCTTAATTTTGCACATTAAATAAAACACATGACTGACTTTAATATAATCCGCCAATATAATTTTCCCACGATAATAAGATTTGGCGCAGGCGCCGTGAAAGAACTTCCTGATCATTTGATTAATAATAATCTTCGCAAAGCACTTCTTGTTACAGATCCGATGGTTGCAAAACTTAATTTTTTTCAAGACATAAAAAAAAGTCTCGAAGCAAAATCAATTTCTGTTGAAGTGTTTTCTGATATCCATAAAAATCCTGTAAAATCGGATGTAATAAAAGGTGGCGATGTTTTTAAAAGTACAAACCGCGATTGTATTATTGGCATCGGCGGCGGCGCTGCGATGGATGTTGCGCGTGCAATTGCATTGCGCATAAATCATCACCGCGATTTATTTGATTATGATGATTTAATTGGCGGCGATAAATATGTAACGGAAGATGTTCCTTATTTTATAACCATACCAACTACAAGCGGCACAGGCAGTGAAGTTGGACGAAGCGCGATTATTTCTGAAGATGATACACACAGAAAAAGAATTTTATTCTCACCAAAATTATTGGCGAAAATTGTTTTTGCAGATCCATTATTAACGATGGAGCTTCCAGGTTTTATAACTGCCGCAACAGGAATGGACGCATTAACGCACAACATGGAAGCCTTTGTGGCAAAGGGTTTCCACCCAATGGCAGATGGAATTGCATTGGAAGGAATTACATTAATAAATGAATCAATCGCTGATGTAGTTAATAATCCTTCGCTTGAATCGCGCAGCAAAATGATGATTGCTTCATTAATGGGCGCGGTTGCTTTTCAAAAAGGTTTGGGCGTTGTTCATTCATTGGCGCATCCGTTATCATCTTTGTTAGATACGCATCATGGTTTGGCAAATGCTGTTAATCTTCCTTATGGAATGCGTTTTAATATTGCAGGATTTGAAGATAAATTTAAACGTATCGCACGTGCAATGAATTTAAAAAATGAAACAGGCGAAGCAGTTGTTGAACATTTATTTTCATTAAACAAACAAATGAATTTGCCATTAAAACTAAGCGCGATTGGCGTTAAGCATGAACATATAGAAACTTTATCAGCATTGGCTTTCGCAGATTTTTGTCATCCAAGCAATCCGAAGGTTGTTAATGAAAATGATTTCAAAAAATTATATCTCGAAGCTTTATAAACAACCTGATAAACCTTGAAGGTTTTATTAATCACTGATAAAATTTACTCTTTAATAAAACTTCAAGATTTAGTGCGGAATATTTAAGATTTAAAATTTTATAATGATCAAAAAAAAAATAGGCATCAGTTTTACAACAACTAATTTTCAATATTACTGGAATTGGTTTACTGAAAATGATTTGCAAAATGATGTTGAACTCGTTGAATTATCATTTGTAAAAAATAATGTTGCTGATGTTTTTACCTGCGATAGTTTTATTTTAACCGGCGGCGTTGATGTTGATCCATCTTTATATAATGGAAATAAAATTTATAATAATCAACCATCTTCTTATCAAATTGAGCGCGATAATTTTGAAAAAATAATTTTTGAATACGCGCAAACCCGCAGCCTGCCTGTGTTAGCGATATGCAGAGGAATGCAGTTAGTAAATGTTTTGCATGGCGGAAAACTCATTCAGGATTTAGATGAATTAAATATTACACATCGTAAAGACGGAGATATTGATAAGCAACATGAAGTAAATATTGAGCAAAAAACTTTGTTATCTCAAATCACAAAATCACAAAAAGGAAATATTAACAGCGCGCATCACCAGGCTATTAATAAAAATAATTTGGGAGAAAATTTATTAATAAATGCTTTTGCAAAAGATGGAACTGCGGAAGGAATGGAATTTAAAAATAAAACCAACAAAGCGTTTATGCTTTGCGTGCAATGGCATCCGGAAAGGATTATTAATAAAGAAGAAAATGTGTTTTCAATAAATATTAAAAAAAGATTTTTAGAAGAAACAAGAAATTCAACCATGAAAAAATTATCTATTATTAATCCAGCGACTGAGGAAATAATTACAGAAATTAATGAAGACAACGAAGAAAGTATTAATAAAAAATTCTTTTTATTGAAAGAAGGACAGCCAGTGTGGGCAAGCATTTCAGTAGATGAAAGAATTGCGTGCATTGCAAAATTTCATGCTCTTCTTGATGAAAATAAAGATGAACTCGCAAATACATTAACGTCAGAAACAGGTAAACCTTTGCAGCAATCGCACAACGAATTAAATGGTGCGCGCAATCGTATAAAATTTTTTATAGATAATTCTGCCAAACATCTTGCAGAAGAATTGATAACAACTGAAGGTTCAACCAAAGAAAAAATTGTTTATGAACCATTGGGAATTATCGCAAATATTTCTGCATGGAATTATCCTTATCTCGTTGGCGTAAATGTTTTTATTCCTGCATTAATCGGTGGCAATGCGGTGTTTTATAAACCGTCTGAATATTCAACATTAACAGGCATTAACATTCAACAATTATTATACAAATCTGGTGTGCCGGAAAATGCTTTTCAAATTGCAGTTGGCCGCGGAACTGTTGGCGATTTATTATTACAACTTCCACTCGACGGATATTTTTTTACCGGCAGTTATAAAACCGGAAAATATATTGCAGAAAGAGTTGCAACAAAATTAGTTCCTTGTCAATTGGAATTGGGTGGCAAAGATCCATTGTATGTAATGGATGATGTGGCAGACATTAGTAAAACCGCAGAAGCCGCGCTGGAAGGCGTTGTATATAATAATGGACAAAGCTGCTGCGCGGTGGAAAGAATTTATGTACATGAAAAAATTTATGATCAGTTTGTTGATTCATATACATCACAAATTAAAAAAATGAAAATCGGAAGCCCAGTTGATGCATCAACTGAAATTGGCCCGCTTAGCCGAAAAGAACAAGTTGATTTTTTATTGTCACAAATAAATGATGCAGTTGAAAAAGGCGCAACATTATTAGCTGGCGGAAAATCGATTTCATCAAAAGGTTATTTTATTGAACCAACGGTTTTAACCAACGTTAATCATGAAATGAAGATCATGAAAGATGAATCTTTCGGCCCTGTTGTTGGTATACAAAAAGTAAAAGATGATGATGAAGCATTGTTATTAATGCAAGACACTGAATATGGATTAACAGCAGCGATCTATTCAAAAAATTATGAACGTGCTGAAGCAATGATGAAAAAAATAAATACAGGAACCGTTTATTGGAACTGCTGTGATCGAGTAAGCGCAACACTTCCATGGAGCGGAAGAAAACATTCTGGACTCGGAACAACATTATCTTTTCAGGGAATTCGTGCGTTTGTGCAACCGAAAGCGTATCATATTCGGGGATGAAAATAGTGATGAGTGATGAGTTATAAGTGATGAGTTATAAGTTATAAGTTAACTTACACATCCAAAAATTAATTCATAATTCATAATTCATAATTCATAATTCATAATTCATAATTCATAATTCATAATTCATAATTCATAATTCATAATTCATAATTCTTAATTCTTAATTCTTAATTCTTAATTCTTAATTCTTAATTCTTAATTCTTAATTCTTAATTCACTTGGCTTCCGGAAATATTTTATTAATAGATGATGAAGAAAAACTGAGGACGTTGTTAAAACGCATCATCAGCCTGGAAGGATTTTTTATTTACGAAGCCAACAATTTAAAAGCTGCGAATAAAATTTTAGATAAAGAACAAATTGATATTGTATTGTGCGATGTAAAATTGCCCGACGGAAATGGCGTTGATTTTACAAAGCATGCAAAAAATAAATTTCCATCTGCTGAAATTATTTTGATGACGGCTTATGGAAATATTACTGACGGCGTGCAGGCCATGAAAAATGGCGCGTTCGATTATATTATTAAAGGCGATGACAATGAAAAAATTATTCCGCTGCTTAATAAAGCAATGGAAAAATCAAAATTGCAGAAGCGCATTGAGCAATTAGAAAAACAAGTTGGTAAGAAATATAGCTTTGAAAATATACTCGGGCAATCTTCATTAATACAAGATGCAATTATGTTGGCAAAAAAAGTTGCGCCAACTGATGCAACCGTTTTATTGCTTGGCGAAACAGGAACTGGCAAAGAAGTTTTTGCACAAGCCATTCATTATGAAAGTAAGCGTGCCGCAAAACCCTTTCTGGCATTGAATTGCAGCGCCTTTGGAAAAGAATTGTTAGAGAGTGAAATATTTGGCCATAAAGCTGGCGCATTTACCGGCGCGATAAAAGATAAAAAAGGTTTGATTGAAGAAGCAGATAATGGAACTTTTTTCCTGGATGAAATTGGAGAAATGCATATTGATTTGCAGGCGAAATTGTTGCGCGTTTTGGAAACAAGTGAGTTTATAAAAGTGGGCGATACAAAATCTACCAAAGTAAATGTGCGCATTATTGCAGCAACCAATCGCGACTTGCAACAAGATGTTGCCGATGGAAAATTTCGCGAAGATTTATTTTACCGCATTAATGTTTTTACAATTCAATTGCCAGCTTTGCGCAATAGAAAAAAAGATATTCCTGTCTTAGCAGAACATTTTCTTGCTATCTTTTCTAAAAAAACAAATCAACGGATAACCAGCATCAGTAAGGATTTTATGGAACATTTGCAAAACCATGAATGGAAAGGGAATATCCGTGAATTAAAAAACGTGATGGAACGCGCATGTATTTTAGCCAACAGCGAACAATTAAATATTGACAGTTTGCCTGTTGAATTTTTATTAAACACAACTTCATCTTCAAACAATCAGCTCTCTGCTTTTTCATTAGCAAGTGTTGAAAAATTACATATTCAGCGCGTATTAAATCATACAAAAGGAAACAAAACAGAAACTGCGCGTTTATTAAATATTGGCCTCACTACGTTGTATAGAAAAATTGAAGAGTACAACATCACTCCATAATATAAACTTGTGTTTTAAAAATTTCTCTTTGTAAATAAAAAGTGTTTGACTTTATATTTACAAAAAAATTATCAGGATTATTTATTAATAGTTCAACGATGAAAAATATTTTCCTAATCATTATTGGTTCATTTTTTTGCAATTGTATTTTTGCACAAGACAGTAGTATTAATAAAAATAAATTGACCATATCGGCTTATGCAGAATTGTATTATTCTTACGATTTTAATAATCCGCAAAACAACACAAAGCCAGGTTTTATTTACAATTTTAACCGCAACAATGAAGTAAACCTTAACCTTGGTTTTATTAAAGCATCTTATAATTCTGAAAATGTAAGGGCCAATCTTTCCATTGCCGCGGGCACTTATATGAATGCTGCTTATTCTTCTGAGCCCGGCACTTTAAAAAATATTTTTGAAGCAAATGCAGGAATAAAAATTTCGAAGAAAAACAATATGTGGATTGATGCTGGTATTTTTTCTTCGCATATCGGATCTGAAAGCGCTGTTGGCGCAACATCATGGAACCTTACACGAAGTATTGTTGCAGAGAACACGCCTTATTACGAAAGCGGTGTGAAATTTAGTTATACATCTAAAAATAATATCTGGTTATTAAGCGCATTATTTTTAAATGGATGGCAACATATTGCAAGGCCCAATAGCAATACCAGCCCGGCTTTCGGGACACAAGTTACTTTTACTCCGTCAGCAAATTTCAGTTTGAATTATAGTACGTTTATTGGAAATGATAAACCAGACAGTATAAAACAGGAACGTTATTATAATAATCTTTACGCCATTTTTCAATGTACCAAATCACTCGCTTTGCAACTTGGTTTTGATTATGGATTGCAACAAAAAGCAAAAGGAAGTTCATCCTTTAATAATTTATTTGCGCCACTGATTTTATTGCGGTTTACTTCCGGCAATAATAATATTGTGGCGCGCGCAGAATATTATTCTGATCCAAATGAAATCATTGTTCAATCAGGAACGCCAAATGGTTTTAAAATTTTTGGATGGAGTATTAATTACGACAGGCAAATAACTTCCAAAATAATGTGGAGAATTGAAGCAAGAAATTTGGTGGGAAAAGATAATTATTTTTCTGACCATAACAACAACACTTCTAACAACTCTACTTTTTTAACTACATCAATTGCTGTCAGTTTTTAAATTCTAAAAAAATATTTTGAAAACAGCAACTTCCTTAATCACTTTTCTTTTTTAAAAATCTTCAACTGCATTTGCAAAGCTTTCCATTCTTTTCATTTTGATAATAACCATATCAAATTGATATGTTGTTGAACGCAGCATACATTCTCTTTATTAATAAAACACAGTTACAGCAAGGCTTTCAACATATAAAATATTTTAAGGCATTCTTTTGGCAAAGCTTGAGTTATTAATAAGATTACTATTTTTTAAGAAATAATTTTAAGATGAAAAAAAGAATTATAATAATCATAGCCTTTGCAAGTATTGCATTTTGCGTGAGTGCACAAAATGCAGACAGTGTAAATAAAATAAAAAAAGATAGTGTAATACGCTCGCTTCCATCACCGCTTTCTAATCCGCCATTTCCAACTTCAGATTGGGATGGCGGCCCATTGGTTGGTGTTGATGCAACTGCGCCAAATTATCTTTTGCAAAAAGCATTAGGGCTTACAAAAAGCAAAGTAAAAATTTATGGCTGGATTGATTTCGGCGGAAATTTAAGTACATCCAAACATTCGAATGCGCCTACATCTTATGACTTAATTCCGAATTCAGTTGTGCTTGACCAGGCAGGTATTAAGTTTGACAAACAACCAAATACTGCGCAAACAGATCATATTGATTGGGGTTTTTTATTAACCACAATTTTTGGAACTGATTACAGGTATACAACTGCAAAAGGTTATTTCAGCAACCAATTGCTTGCGCATAATAACAAATATGGTTTTGATCCTGCAGAGCTGTACGGTATAATTTATTTTCCAAAGATTGCTGATGGAATGATTTTAAAAGTTGGCCGTTATATTTCGCCGGCCGATATTGAAGCGCAGTGGGCAACCGATAATTATTTGTATTCGCATTCATTAATGTTCACTGTCGATCCATACACGTTCACAGGTGTGCAGGCAACTTTTAAATTGGGATCTTATTGGCAGTTGGAAGTTGGCGCACACTTTGGAAATGACATGGCGCCATGGAGCAATTCTGCAAAATTGAATGGCTTATTAATGGCAAGATGGGTTTCAAAAAATAATAACAACTCGCTGTATGGTGGAATCAATTCCATCGGAAGTGGCCAGTATACAAATCAGCATGATGATTTGCAAATGGCTGTTATTACATGGGGGCATAAATTCAATGAAACCTTTCACATGATGACGGAAGCTTATTATATGTGGCAATACAATGCATTAACAGGCGGAACAGTTATTAACGGGCCAGGACGCCCATTTTACGAAGGCGTCGGTGCGGGCACATTAATACCAGGCGCATCAAACACTGTTGGTTTTGTAAATTATTTTCAAATACTATTTTCAAAGAAAAATTATTTATCAATAAGAAATGATTTGCTGAATGATCCGCAAGCGAACAGAACTGGGTTTGCAACAATGTATACAAGCCATACGATTGGCTTTGTTCATTTCTTTAATGATTACATCCGCGTTCGCCCTGAAATCCGCTATGAGCGTGCTTATGCAGATGGTGCAACGCCTTACGATAATGGAACGAAGAAAGATCAGTTTACTGCTTCGATGGATTTGATAATGCGGTTTTGATAATTGATAATTGATAATTGATAATTGATAATTGATAATTGATAATTGATAATAAAAAACGCAATGGTGATTTGATGGTTGCTTTGGCAACAAGAATTTCAGAATAAAAATGCAGTTATTAATAGCTGCATTTTTGTTTTAAATGAAAGTGAAATTTGCATTGACTATCTTGCGCACGTTTTATTATCATTTAAAATACATTATGACTGCAACGGAAATTATTGGTTTATTAGCAGCGTCATTAACAACCGCTGCATTTTTTCCGCAGGTTATAAAAACGGTGAAATCAAAATCTACAAAAGATATTTCATTGCCAATGTATTCATTAATGTTTGCGGGAACAGTAAGCTGGTTAGTTTATGGTTTACTTATTTTTGATCTTCCTATTATTCTCGCAAATGGCATTTCTTCTATCGCTTCATTTGTAATTTTTTATTTTAAATTTCGCGAAGTGCTTCATCATAAAAAAGCTGCAAAATAAATTTCCAATTTGAAAATACCTTATCAAAATGATATGGTTATTATTCTTGCAACTTTTCTTCCGTAAAAAATATATCTCCTGAAAGCGTTGACAGCATTGAGTTTAGCTGCTTAATGCCTTTTTATTTTATTAAAGGCATATCGTTTGGAATATTGGTGCAACAGAAATCAAAACATTCAATTATGCTGTTACTAATATTAATACTTGCAGGGCTTTTTTGCTTTGTGATATTTTTTAAATCCGTTGATTTTTTTGATAAAATTTAATTGTATGACCATTTTATTTATTCTCTCAATTTTTGTTTTTGTGTACTTGTGTTATGTACTTATTAAGCCGGAAAAATTTTAATAGTAACAGGTTGTTGCATTTTATTAATCGATAAATAACGAACAAAAAGTACAAGAGTGCGACGCAACGATGATGCTATGAAAAACAAATGCTGGTTACAAAAACAAAAAAAGTTGAAAAGAAATTATAACTCCAGATTATGAACACAGAAATTTCAGGAATAATATTTATGTACGTTGCGATGGTGCTGCTGGCGATTCCGCTGGGCAGTTATATCGGAAAAGTTTTTGAAGGACAGCGCACATGGCTTGATGTAATTTTTAATCCGCTTGATAAATTATTTTTTAAACTCGGCGGTATTAAACCAGAAAAAGAAATGAATTGGAAGCAACATTTATTTGCGTTGCTCACGATTAATGTAGTGTGGTTTATTTTTTCGATGATTGTATTAATGACGATGGGTTCGCTTCCATTGAATCCGGATGGAAATCCTTCGATGAGTGCAGATTTAGCATTTAATACAACCATCAGTTTCATCTCAAACACAAACCTGCAGCACTATTCAGGCGAATCAGGAGTTTCATATTTGGGGCAATTGATATTAATGTTGTTTCAATTTATCAGCGCTGGTGTTGGAATTGCTGCGTGTGCAGTTGTGTTTAATGCAATGAAAGAAAGGACAACAGAAAAGTTGGGCAACTTTTATAATTACTTTATAAAATCATGTACGAGAATATTGTTGCCATTATCAATTGTTGTTGCGGTTATACTTTTATTTAACGGAACGCCGATGACGTTTAAAGGAAAAGATAAATTCATTTCTTTGCAAGGCGATACCGTTAACGTGAGCCGCGGGCCGGCAGCAGCAATGGTTGCAATAAAACAATTGGGTACAAATGGCGGCGGATTTTTTGGTGCAAATTCTGCACATCCATTAGAGAATCCCAATTACTTCACCAATATTGTAGAGAATGTTTGTATTGTATTAATACCAATTGCGCTCGTGTTTGCTTTGGGATTTATTTTGAAAAGAAAAAAATTAGCATGGGTAATTTTTGGTGTGATGACAATTGGTTTTTTATCATTTGTTGTTCCTTCTGTTTATTATGAAATGAAAGGAAATACATCGATCGCAAAGTTGGGCATCGCTCAAAATAATGGAAGCATGGAAGGCAAGGAAACCCGCTTTGGCGCTGCTGCTTCAGCGTATTGGGGAATTACTACAACTGTTACATCAAACGGATCTGTTAATGCTGCGCATGATAGTTTTACGCCACTCACAGGCATGTTTGCGATGCTTGGAATGATGGTGAATTCTTTTTACGGCGGCGTTGGTGTGGGCTTTCTGAATTTTTATATTTATATGATCATCGCGGTATTTATTTCCGGATTAATGGTAGGAAGAACACCAGAATTTTTAGGTAAAAAAATTGAAGCGAAGGAAATGAAAATTGCAACCATCATTGCATTGTTGCATACATTTTTAATTTTAAGTTTCACTGCATTATCATCTCATTTATATGCGCATGATCCAAAAACATACGCATCATGGTTGAACAATCCAGGCAATCATGGCTTCTCTGAAATGTTGTACGAATACACATCTTCATCCGCAAACAATGGTTCTGGTTTTGAAGGTTTGGGAGATGGTGTTCCATTCTGGAATATCACTTGCGGCATTGTAATGATACTTGCGCGATACCTTCCAATCATAGGCCCACTCGCTATTGCAGGCATTTTGGCAAAAAAGAAATTTGTTCCTGAAAGTGCAGGCACATTAAAAACAGATACCGTAACATTTGGCATAATGATTTTTGCAGTCATTATGATTGTCGCAGCATTATCATTTTTCCCGGCACTTGCTTTAGGGCCAATTGCAGAATTCTTTTCACAGAAATAATTATTAATAAAATGAAACGTAATACAGATAATAAATTATTTGAAACTTCATTAATGAAAGATGCGCTGAAACAATCTTTCGTAAAATTAAACCCGAAAATATTAATCCATAACCCGGTAATGTTTACGGTTGAAATCGGAACTATTGTAATGTTGTTTGTGTGCGCATGGATTTTTGCCGGAGAAAAATCACAAGGTAGTTTAGCATACAACCTGATTATATTTTTCATTCTTTTATTAACGTTGTTGTTTGCAAATTTTGCGGAAGCCATTGCAGAAGCAAGAGGAAAAGCACAAGCCGACAGTCTAAGAAAAACACGTGAAGACACGCCAGCAAAAAAAGTATTTTCTATTGGAGAAATACATGTTGATGAACTAAAAATTGTTCCATCATCACAATTAAAAAAAGGTGATTTATTTATTTGTGAAACTGGCGATACCATTCCGATGGATGGAGAAATTGTTGAAGGTATTGCAACGATCGATGAATCTGCAATTACGGGAGAATCGGCGCCAGTGATAAGAGAATCTGGCGGCGATAAATCTTCTGTAACCGGTGGCACAAAAGTATTGAGCGATAAAATAAAAGTGCGCGTAACTACAGAACCTGGTGAAAGTTTTTTAGACAAAATGATTGCGTTAGTAGAAGGTGCATCGAGACAAAAAACACCGAATGAAATCGCATTAACGATTTTGCTTGCTGGCTTTACATTAATATTTATTATCGTTTGCGTTACATTAAAACCATTTGGTGATTATGCAAATACACCAATAACAATTGCTGCATTTATTTCCCTATTTGTTTGTTTAATACCAACAACAATTGGTGGTTTATTAAGTGCAATTGGTATTGCAGGAATGGACCGTGCGCTGCGTGCAAACGTGATAACAAAAAGTGGCAAAGCAGTTGAAACAGCAGGAGATTTAGATACATTGTTATTAGATAAAACCGGAACGATTACAATTGGAAACAGGAAGGCAACAAACTTTTGGCCTGCAAATAATATTGATAAAAATATTTTTATTGAAGCATGTGCATTATCATCTCTTGCAGATGAAACGCCGGAAGGAAAATCAATTATTGAATTAGCTGGCATTAATACAAATACATTCAGTACAAATGGCGCAAAGTTTATTGAGTTTACTGCAGAGACGAGAAGCAGTGGCATTGATTTACCAAGTGAATTACGCATTCGTAAAGGTGCTTTTGATTCAATAAAAAATTTAGTTACAAAAGCAGGAAATATTTTTCCTGAAGAAACAATTCAACAAGTAAAAAACATTTCTAACAACGGCGGAACGCCGTTGGTTGTAAGCCAGAATGAACAAGTGCTTGGTGTAATAGAATTGCAGGATATTATTAAACCCGGAATTTTTGAACGTTTTGATCGCTTGCGCAAAATGGGCGTGAAGACAGTGATGGTTACCGGTGACAATCCGTTAACTGCAAAATTTATTGCAGAGAAAGCTGGCGTTGATGATTTTATTGCGGAAGCAAAGCCTGAAGACAAAATGAATTATATTAAAAAAGAACAACAAGGCGGCAAGCTTGTTGCGATGATGGGCGATGGCACGAATGACGCGCCAGCACTGGCTCAAGCTGATGTTGGCGTTGCAATGAACAGCGGCACACAAGCTGCAAAAGAAGCTGGCAACATGGTTGATTTGGATAATGATCCTACAAAGTTGATTGAGATTGTGGAGATAGGAAAGCAATTATTAATGACACGCGGAACACTTACAACTTTTTCAATTGCGAATGATGTTGCAAAATATTTTGCAATTGTTCCGGCATTGTTTATTGCATCTATTCCTGGTTTGCAAAGTTTAAATATTATGAATTTGCACAGCCCTGAAAGCGCAATTTTATCAGCCGTTATTTTCAACGCAATCGTAATTCCTTTATTAATACCGTTGGCATTGCGTGGTGTTGCTTACAAACCAATTGGTGCAAGTGCATTGCTGCGGAGAAATTTATTAATCTACGGTTTAGGTGGAATAATCGTTCCATTTATCGGAATAAAATTGATTGATTTATTAGTATCAATTTGGTTTTAAAATTTATTCTGAATAAAAAAATTTATAAAAATTTAAATTATGAAACAACATATTTTACCGGCATTAAAACTTACAATTATTTGCATTGTATTTTTTTGCGGTATTTATACTTTATTAATACTTGCAGTTGCACAACTTGCGCCAAATAAAGGAAACGGTGAAACGATCAGTATTAATGGAAAAGTTGTTGGCTATGAATTGGAAGGGCAAAGTTTCAGCAACGATAAATATTTTTCATCAAGGCCATCTGCTGTAAATTATAATGCAGCAGGAAGCGGCGCAAGTAATAAAGGCACAACAAACCCGGATTATTTAAAAGATGTAGAATCAAAAATTGACACATTTTTATTTCATAATCCTTCAATAAAAAAATCCCAAGTGCCTGCTGAATTAGTTACAGCGTCTGGCAGCGGGCTCGATCCGGATTTATCAATTGATGCAGCCAATATTCAAATTGCAAGAATTGCAAAATCAAGAAATTTGACAGAAGACAGAGTAAAAACTTTGGTTGAAATGCATACGGAAAAACCTTTGCTCGGTTTGTTTGGGCCAGCAACTATTAATGTTTTAAAATTGAATATTGATTTGGATAAATTGAACTGATGGATAAAGATCAGAACGTACAGCATTTTTTGGAACTTATCCGCAAGTCGCGGCGGGGAAAGTTTAAAATTTACATTGGCATGAGCGCTGGTGTGGGCAAGACTTTTCGCATGTTGCAGGAAGCGCAGACTTTATTAAGAAATGGCGTTGATATTAAAATCGGTTTTATTGAAACACACAATAGAAAAGAAACACAGGCATTAATAGAAGGCTTGCCAATTTTACCTAGAAGGCATCTTTTTTATAAAGGAAAAAGTTTAGACGAAATGGATGTACAAGCCATTTTAAATTTGCATCCTGAAGTTGTAGTTGTAGATGAACTCGCACATACAAATATTGAAGGAAGCAAAAATGAAAAACGCTGGCAGGATGTGATGGAAATTTTAGATGCAGGCATTAATGTTATCAGCGCTATTAATATTCAGCATATTGAAAGTTTAAATAAAGATGTAAAACAAATAACAGGTGTTGATGTTGCAGAACGCGTGCCTGATAATGTTTTAAAGCAAGCAGATGAAATGGTGAATATCGATCTTACAGCAGATGAATTAATAACAAGATTAAAAGAAGGGAAAATTTATACGGCTGATAAAATTGAAATCGCGATGAAAAATTTTTTTCAACCGGAAAAAATTTTGCAGTTGCGTGAGTTGGCGTTGAAAGAAGTTGCATCGCAGGTAGAAAGAAAAATTGAGACAGAACTCCCGCGTGGCGCGCATTTGAGGCCCGAACATTTTATGGCTTGCATCAGCAGCAATTATGAAATTGCCACAAAAGTTATCCGAAAAACTGCGAGGCTTGCTTCTTATTATCATTCAAAATGGTTTATGCTGTATGTGCAAACTTCCAAAGAAGATGGCGATAAAATCGGGCTTGCTGCACAGCGACATTTAATTAATAATTTTAAACTCGCCACAGAATTGGGCGCAGAAGTAATTCGTGTAAAACAAAATAATATTGCGAAAGCGATTATGGAAACTGCAGAACAAAAATCAATCACAACAATTTGTATTGGCAAACCGCATCTAAGTTTGTTCAATGTAATTTTAAATACGGCTGTATTCAATCAGTTATTAACGAAACTATCATCATCAAATATTGATGTTGTAATTTTATCTTAATGAAATTAAAAACAAAATTATCAATTGGATTAATCTTCCTTTTTGTCGTAATACTTTTATTCGGCATTCTTGGAATAATCAGTATTAATAAACTAAGCAATGATAATAGCCTTGTGTTAAAAAATAATCACGAGTCGTTGGTGTATTCTAATAATATGCTAAAGGCTTTGGAGAATATAAAAATTCAAAAAGATGCCACACAATTGTTTGAAGAAAATTTAAAAAAACAGGAAACAAACATTACAGAAGTTGGCGAAAAAGAAGCAACAACTGAACTCCGAAAAAATTTTAATGAATTAAAAATTGATCCAAACGATTCAACAAATTATCCTGAGATAAGGCAATCAATAATACAAATTCAGGATTTGAATGAGATGGCAATTTTAAGAAAAAGCGCCATCGCAAAAAATACAGCAGAAACTGCAAAAGTCTGGCTCAGCGTGATTTTCACTATTCTTACATTAATTGCGTTTACTTTTATTTTTAATTTGCCCGGCATCATTTCAAACCCGATAAGTACATTATCAGAAGGCATAAAAAACATTGCTGATAAAAATTATAAAAAAAGAATTTACCTGGAACAAAATGATGAGTTTGGCGATCTCGCAAATGCCTTTAATGAAATGGCTGGCAAATTAGATGAATATGAAAACAGCAATCTTGCACAAATAAAATTTGAAAAAAGCAGGATTGAAACAATCATTAATCAAATGCGTGATGGAATTGTTGGATTAGATGATAAAAGAAATATTTTATTTTTAAATGCAGTTGCAGAAAAATTATTGGGATTAAAAGAATCGTCTATTATTGGCAAATATGCGCCAGACGTGGCTTTAACGAATGATTTAATGCGTACATTGTTACAAGAAGCTGAAGAGAAAGAGGAATTAAAGATTTATGCTGATAATAAAGAAAGCTATTTTAATAAAGATATTTTGAATGTAACCAATAATGAAATCGTTATTGGAAAAGTAATTGTTTTGCGAAATATAACTCCGTTTCATGAACTGAATGAAGCAAAAACAAATTTCATCGCAACTGTTTCGCATGAATTGAAAACGCCAATTTCTTCTATAAAAATGAGCGCACAATTATTAAATGATGAACGTGTTGGCACATTAAATAATGAGCAAAAAGAATTATCAAACAGTATTAATGATGATGCAGATCGATTACTAAAAATAACCGGCGAATTATTGAATATGGCGCAGGTAGAAACTGGAAACATTCAATTAAAATTACAACATACATTGCCGGAAACAATTGTTCAGCAAGCGTTACAAACCGTACAATTTCAGGCGCAGCAAAAAAATATTTTACTTCAAAAAAAAATACAAAATAATTTACCGCTTATTAATGTTGATACAGAAAAAACAACGTGGGTGCTTATTAATTTTATTACAAATGCCATAAAATTTTCTTCTGAAAAAAGTGTGATTGATATTAATGTGTATCAAAAAAATAATGCGGTTGATTTTGTGGTGCAGGATTTTGGAAGAGGAATTGACGAAAAGTTTTTACCCAAAATATTTGAACGTTATTTTAAAGTTCCCGGAAGCAATGAACGCAGCGGAACTGGCCTTGGCCTTTCCATCTCCAAAGAATTTATCGAATCGCAAGGTGGAAATATTTGGGTAGAAAGCAAATTAAACGAAGGAAGCCAGTTTGGATTTGCATTTAAATTTCTTTAAATAAAATTTCCCAAGTTAAATTTATTTCCTTTTTTGGGATTTATCTCGCACTATTAAAATTTCTATTTTACTAATAATCAATTATTTATATTCTTAGCACCAAGTTTGTGAATAAGAATTATCATTTTGCTCGTAAAGCGATTTACCACATGCTTAGTTGCGTTCTGCGACGCCCTTTAAAATTTCATTTTATCAATCGGATAATTCAATTTGATTTTAAAGCTTACTAAAAAATTTGTTTTATGTGGCCAACAGAAAATGATTATACAAAAGCAGTTACGCGCGTAAACCCTTCGCCTTTTTCTTTATTAAATACAAAAAAAATTCAGGTAATCCTTGATGAAAATGATCAACCTGTAAAGCGCGTCGGAAATAATGCAGTAATTTTTAAAGTATGCATGAATGAAAAATTTTATGCACTGAAATGTTATACAAAAGAGATTAATAACCAGACAAATTATTTACAGGCAGTTGAAAAATATGTTGCGCAAATAAGTTCAACATTTATGCTTCCATTCGAATTATTTGAAAGTGAAGTGTACGTTATAAAAAGTGAAAATTCTTTTCACGGAACATATTGCGTTTTATTAATGCCGTGGATTGAAGGCAAAACACTTTATAATTTTGTACAGCGTTGCTGCGAAGAAAAAAACAGAACCGCGCTTGACGAAATTTTTACGCAATTTCAGCAAATGTCTGTGTGGCTTTTGCAGCAAACATTTGTGCATGGCAATTTAGCTGCGGAAAATATTATGGTAACGCCGCAAGGAAAATTAATGCTTGCAGATTATGATAATATTTTGTTTGACGAATTAACAGACACGACCGGCCAGTCTCCTTATAATAATGATTTCCAGCATCCGAAAAGAAACCAGCATGTTATTAACCTTGCTGCCGATCAGTTTTCTATTCTTGTGCTGGCAATTAGTTTAAAAGCGTTGCAATTTAAACCCGAATTATTTTCAACTTATACAAACGAAAGCGGTTTAATTTTTACGGCCAATAGTTTACGCGAAGGCGATAAATCTGCCGTGTACAAAGAATTAAAAAACATTAATGATTTTTATTTACAAAATCTTTTAAGGCTGTTTGTTATTTCCATTAATAAACAAACAATTGAAATACCATTATTATCAACCTGCATAGTTGATTTTGATTCTCAATCATACAACCGTTTGCTGGAAATAGAAGTGGAAGAATTAAAAAAAGATTTAGAAAATTCATCATCACAAATTCAAATTCTGCAATCAGAAGTTTCGAAAGAAATAATGACGAAGGAAAAATTATTTGCTGAAAATAAAAAACTAAAAGAAGCCATTATTGAGATAGAAACAAAAAAGAAAAATAAGGCTGCATTAAAAAGAAACATTTCATTATCACTTGCCGGGCTTACTTCAATTGCTGTTGTTGCAGGCTTTTTATTCTATACGCCGGCTAAAGAAAAAAATAATATTATTATTGTTGCAAACAATGTACATCCAAAAATTTTACCAGCGGTTGTAACTCCTGCGACGATAAAAAAAGACAGCGTTGTTACAACTTCTGCAAATGCTCCAGTAATAAATCCTACAAGTACAGCTGCAATAATTCCGCAGGTAAAAAAGGAAAATAGCATTCCGGAAAAAATTCAAAAACAAAAATTGAAACCGGTAATCATTAAGAAAGATGTTGCGCCAAATAATTTGGTAATAACAGACAATATTATTGCAGAAAAAAATTACGTTTCATCTGCATCTTTTAAACCGCGCAAAGCAAAAGCAGAAAAAACAGGAACAGATTATAAACTATTTCGTTCCGGAGGATTTTAATTTTTATTAATAATAAACGTAATCACCCAAATCACAAGATAATTTACTATGAAAACGAGCATTTCTTTTATACTTATTTTTTTGTCGGCATTATTATTTTCAAGTTGCGTGGGAAAACGAAAAGTTGCAAAAATGAACCTGCAACTTGACAACCAAAAACAAGCTGAACTTTCCATGCAGCAAAAACTTATTGCATTGGATAATGCCGGCGATGAGAAAAATAAAAAAGGTGAAATAGACGATAGTACAGCAACTAATTTAAAAAATAAATTAAGCACAGAAATAGCGGAATCAAAAAAAAGAACGGAAAATATAAATGCAACCGCTGCTACAATAAGGCGCGGCATGAAAAGAAAGCAATATAAAAACGCAATTGTTTTTAACACCAATGGCAAAGCCATTATTAATGAAAAAAATGAAGATGTTTTATTTGTTGATGATTTGCTGAAGCAACAAAATTTTATAAAATTTAATACGGCCACTTTTTTTCCGCCGGGCGGCTTTGCCATTCCTGGTGAAAAATTGGAAATGGCAAAGCAGGTTTTTAAACCGGTTCTTGACAGCCTTATTGCATTTTTACAAAAACATCCGCAAAGAAAAATTTTATCAAACATCGTTTGTTATGGCTATGCAGATGAACAACCGATCAAAGAAAAATCTGAATTGTGGGACACATTAACAAAAAATATTAATGATACAAATGCATCACGCCAACTATTAAATATAGAATTGTCGCGCCTGCGCAGTGAAGATATTGCCGGAATAATGAAGTCGATTTTTTTGCAAAATATAAACCAGTTTCCAGATTCATCATTAACAAAAATGCGTTTTATTAAATTAGGAAAAGGCGAAGATTATCCAAATAAAACAATCACTGATTATACTACAGATGATGAACGCAGGAGAATTGTAGTAATTTTTTGGAACGCATTACCCGAAGCATTGTTTGAGCAAACCCACAGTACAAATTAAAATGCAATAACAGCGCCTTAACTAATTTCTTACAAGATGCTATAAAAAATTTGCCAAATAAAGTAACTTAGCTATTCAACTGTGTATATGAATAGCTTTTTTACTTTTATTGCTATATGTCTTTTTTTACCAGCTATTCTTTTTTCACAAAATTCTTATAAAAAAGATTCTGTTTACATTCATCATTCAGATAAACGTCCGCATATTTACCAGGATGATTCTACATTTTCTATTTTGTTTAATGCAAGCAATACGTTTTATACAGCAAAAGATTTGCGCATTAATAATTTTCTTACAAAGTATGGGTACACGCCACAACAAATTATACCGGTTGGTATAAATTTGGAAATCGCTGCAATTCCTTTCAATACAAAAATGATGTACAGTTTAAAAGCCGGGACTATTATTTCCCGGCAGGATATTATTACATCAAACTTTACGCTTGGTGCGTACCGCAGAATTTTTGAAACAAAAAAAATCTGGATATTGGCTGGCGCTGGTTTGGGCAAACACGGAGATCGCATTGCACTCAACGGAAATGTGCCGCCGGATATTGACAGCCTCGCCCATCAATACGAAAAAATATTATCGCTTCACCGCACGGGTTTTTTAGCAGAGCCTGCTGTTCGTTTTTTCTGGTATCCAATTCAAACAAAAAAATTTCAACTGGGGTTGTTTGCAACTGCCGCTTATGATTTTGCTTTTAACACACAATGGAAACTTGGTTATTATAATCAAAATGGACAATTTACTTCTTTTAAAAGAATAAGAAGGCCAACCAATGTTCAAACAGAGCATGAACTTGGTTGGGCCTTAAGTGATGGAATAAGTTTTTGTTTCAAGTTTGATTAATGAATGCAATTTTTAATTGGCAGTTAATATAATAATGAATATTATTCTTTCAGTTTCCTCTTCGTTATTAATATGACAAATCCTGTAACTATTATAATGCAAATGTTACGTGCATCATTCCTTTAAATTTTAGTTTCGTTTGTCCTTCCGCATAATTTTGTGCAAACGGCAATTGCCCGTTTACGCCAATTCCTATTTTATTAAAATTAAATTCGACACCCACAATGCCTGCGGTAACGTTGCTTCCGGTGTATTGCACCGTTTTATTTTGCAGCGTATTGCCGGCAACATTTTCATAACCCAAACCAATATTTGGTGAAATAAAATCCCGCTTCACAGCGATGCGATAGTAAGCAATTAAGTTGCCGGTAAACCTGTTCCCATATTTATACTTATCGCTGTTTATCGTATTAATTTTGTAATTCGCGGACGCATTAATACCATAGTTTCCCATGCGGATGCTGTACAATCCATTTAATAAAAAATCAACACTTCCCGTTCCGAGTTGTGCATTAATGTCTGCAACAGTTGTTGTAGAATCATTTAAATCGACATTAAAAGTTCCTGTCGGAATCTTAACGCCTCCGCCAAGCCACAGTTGCTGATCAATTAATTTATGATCTTTTAATGGCGTCACAATTCTGAAAACTTCATATTGCCCCATCACCGTTATATCGCCAAGGCCGCTCGGGCGCATGGTTCCGTCGTCATCAATTTGTTTGTTTTGATAATATGGAATAAATGCAAGCAACTGAATTTTTTTGCCAAGATGAATACCACCCCAAACTTCAACAATGTTATAATAGTTGGTACTGAATTGCGTTGGGTCGCTTACAAGTTGCGTATGATATTGAGAATAATGATAGCGGATGCCCACAAACTGGCGCTGAAAATCAGGCATAATCCCCATGTATAAATTGCCACCGCCACAGCCGCAAAACGGGCATGCATTAATGGAAGTAAATAAAGTAATAATAATAACCGCAGTTAATAATAATTTCTTTCGCATAATTTTTTGAATTATTAATAAACAAAATTGTACATAGGCAAGCATATACATTGCTGCATAAACTTGCTGTCTATTTTTTAATAATAAAAATTATGCGTTGCCTGGAGGATGAAAAACCGGCGTTAATGATGCGGAATATTTTTTTAATAAATAAGCCGCGTGTATGGAAGAATTTTTTTGTGTTACAAAAGACAGATCAACATGTTGTTCGCAAAAAAATAAAATATCTGATTTATCTTTTGATGGTGGCAAATTATTTTTGCCATTGTCTTCATCTTTTTGCAATTGCTTTTTTAAAAAACATTTTCCTTTGCAACAACATGCAGGCTTGTCGCGGTTTTCACAAAGTGTGGCAGCAATATATTTTTGGTTGAAATGATAATCGAGCATTACAACAGCTTTGTTGAAGGTGCTTCCTGCAACAGCTATTAATAAAACAAACGCTGCGATTTTTTGCCACATCAGCAATATAATTTCGATGAATGATTAACCGGTTGCAAAAATAATTACATAAAAATTATAATTGCAAAAATGTTATTCAGACAAACATTTTTCAATTGATTATGTAAATGAGTATTTTGCAGGCCTGATTGCAGCCGCAGATTTGCAGATGATTTTCAATAATAAATCTGCGAATCTGCGGCTAACATTTTATTAATCTCTTTTCATTTATACTATTTTATTATGTTATTAAAACCAAAAGCTTTTTTATTTGATCTAAACGGAACGATGATTGACGACATGGCTTATCACACAACTGCGTGGGAAGAAATTTTGAATAATGATTTAAAAGCAAACCTCACACGCGAACAAGTGAAGAAAGAAATGTATGGAAAAAATGAAGAGTTGCTTGTGCGTGTGTTTGGCGAAAATCATTTTACGCAGGAAGAAATGAATAAAATTTCTATGGAAAAGGAGAAGCGTTATCAAAAAGCTTTTTTACCAAATTTGAAATTGATTAATGGCTTAAATATTTTTTTAGAAAGCGCAGCCGAACATAATATATTAATGGCAATTGGTTCCGCTGCTATTCCTTTTAATATTGATTTTATTTTAGACAATTTAAATATCCGACATTATTTTAAAGCAATTGTAAGTGCAGATGATGTAAAAGTTAGTAAGCCACATCCTGAAGTTTTTTTGAAAGCTGCTCAATTATTACATGTTGATCCGAAAGATTGCATTGTTTTTGAAGATGCGCCAAAAGGCGTGGAATCCGCGCTGCATGCGGGTATGCCGGCAGTTGTGCTAACAACGATGCATGATAAAAATGAATTCGAACAATACAACAATGTGCTTGCGGTTATTAAAGATTATAACGACAAATACATTCAGCAAATTTTTGAAGAGACTTTTATTGATCAATAATTAGTAATCGATAATTAATAATCTTTTTTGTTGAATAAAGAATCAACTGTACAAGAGTGCGACGCCAATGAAGATAAATAGCGGTACAAATGATTGGTAAAAAATAAAAAAAACTACACGAGTGCGTTATATAAAATTTCAATTGGATGTAATGCTTTTTTTCCGGTTCCATCTTTAATTTGATGGCGGCAACTTGTGCCAGGCGCTGCAATGATTGTATCGATCGATTTACGCACTGCGGGAAATAAAACGAGCTCGCCAATTTTCATCGACAATTCATAATGTTCTTTTTCATAACCGAAGGAACCCGCCATGCCACAGCATCCTGAAGGAATTGTTTCGACAGAATAATTTTCGGGAAGCGATAAAATTTTTACAGAAGGCGCAACAGACGACAACGCTTTTTGCTGGCAATGACCATGCAATTTTATATGCTGTTTTTCTTTAGTGAAATTTTCTTTGCTGATGTTTCCTTTCGTGATTTCATTTGCAATAAACTCATCAATTAAAAAAACATTTTTTGATAATGCTTTGGCAGCGTCAAAAAATTCATCATCAGCAAGATCAATATATTCATCGCGAAAAGTTAATATCGCTGAAGGCTCGATGCCGATTAATGGTGTTTCAGAAGTTATTAATGAATGTAATAACGAAATATTTTTATTCGCAATTTTTTTTGCTTCGCGGATTAATCCTTTTGAAAGCCAGGCCCGGCCGCTTTCTTCGTGTGTTGGAATAATTACTTCGGAACCTAATTTTTCTAATAGTAAAATTGCTTTAATACCAATTTCTGTATCATTATAATTGGTGAACTCATCACAAAACAAATAAACTTTTTTACTTGTGCCTTGAAAGCTTGTTGCTTGTTTCTTATTCTTATACCAACTCATTAATGTTTGTTTATACATTGTTGGCATAGAACGTTGCGTTGCAAAACCTGAAAGTTTTTTTATTAATGTGCTGATGCCAGAAGTTGTCATCATGAAATTATATGCACCGGGAAAAATGGCACCGAGCTTTGCTGAGTTGCTAAAATTCGCAATCAATTTTGAACGGAACGAAACGCCGTTTGCATCATAATAATGCTGCATAAATTCTGCCTTAAGTTTTGCCACATCTACGTTTGACGGACATTCAGATTTACAGCCTTTGCAACTCAAACACAAATCCATCACGTCATAAATTTCTTTATGATCAAAACGGTTCATCTTATCAGAGTTTGTCAAAAACTCACGCAAGATATTTGCGCGCGCACGTGTTGTATCTTTCTCATTGCGCGTTGCCATGAATGAAGGGCACATTGTTCCGCCGGATAATTCTGTTTTCCTGCAATCGCCAGAACCGTTGCATTGTTCTGCATGTTGCAAAACATTTTGATTATTAAAACGAAAAATTGTTTTGAATTCAGGAGTTTGTTGGTTTGGTTTATAACGCAACATGCTATTCATCGAAGGCGTATCAACAATTTTATTTGGGTTAAAAATATTTTCAGGATCCCAGGTGCGTTTTATTTCTTTTAATAACTGGTAATTTTTTTCACCAATCATTTGTTTAATAAATTCACCGCGCAATCTTCCATCGCCATGTTCGCCACTTAGTGAGCCATTGTATTTTTTTACAAGCGTTGCAATTTCTTCAGCAATTGTCCTGAATAATTTATTGCCTTCTTCGGTTTTTAAATTAATAATGGGTCGCAAATGAATTTCGCCGGAACCCGCATGCGCATAGTGCACGGAGAATAAATTATACTTTTTTAAAATTTCATTAAAGTCGCGGATGTATGCGGGAAGATCGTTTACATCAACAGCCGTATCTTCAATAACCGGAACTGCTTTTGCATCGCCTGGCAGGTTGCTAAGCAGGCCCAGCCCGGCTTTGCGGAGCGACCATATTTTTTTACTATCATCACCAAACAACAATGGAAAATGATAACCAAGGTTTGCAGCGCGCATTTCTTCTTCCACATTTTTTGAGATGGTGGTGATTTCTTCGCGGTTTGTTTTTGCAAATTCAATTACTAAAATAGCGCCCGGATCGCCTTGCACAAAAAATCGGTTTTTACTTTGTTCAATATTATCTTTTGTACATTCTAAAATATAATGATCGATTAATTCGCTGGCGCTTGGTTTATATTTTAATGCAATCAAATTTGCGCGCAGCGCTTCATCGATAGAATTAAAATGCACGCACAATAAACCAACTTCTTTTGGCGGCAGCGGAACAACATTTAATTTTATTTCAGTAATAAAAGCAAGCGTTCCTTCTGAACCCGCAATGAGTTTGCAAAAATTAAAATCATCGCCACCAACTGTAAAGGGCGCTGCTTCTAACAACACATCAACTGCATAACCTGTGTTTCTTCTTTCAACTGATTTTTTTGGAAACTCTTTTCTTATCTCAGTTTGTTTATTATAATCGCTTAATAAACTTCTTACTGTTTTATAAATTTTCGATTCGAGATTATTGCCTTCACATTTTGTATGAAAATCATCAATGTTTATTGTTTTAAACTCTGCTTCTGAACCATCGCTTAATAATGCTTTTATTTCGAGCAAATGTTCGCGCGTGCTTCTGTACACAACTGAATTTGATCCGCAGGAATTATTGCCAACCATCCCGCCAATCATTGCGCGGTTTGCGGTGGAAGTTTCGGGGCCAAAAAATAAATTGAATGGTTTTAAAAACAAATTCAATTCATCACGGATAACGCCGGGCTGCACGCGCACCCAATTTTCTTTTTTATTTAATTCAATTATTTGTGTAAAGTTTTTTGATACATCAACAATAATCCCTTTGCCTACAACCTGCCCTGCGAGCGAGGTTCCGGCGGTTCTTGGTATTAATGAAGTTTTTTGTGCATGTGCAAATGCAATTAACTTTTTTATATCATCAACCGATTTTGGAATGGCAACAGCAAGCGGCATTTCGCGGTAAGCAGATGCATCGGTTGCATACAAAATGCGCATTGTTTTATCATCATACAATTCACCTTCCAGTTGCGCAGCGAGTTTTTGCAGCTTATCTTTCATTATAAAAATACTTTTTGCGTGCGCGCAAAATTAATTGTTTTACCTCAAGATGCTTAACAATAGATTTTACAATTGAACGCAGATTTTTTATGACTTTTATAGTTTAAAATTTTATCTGCAAAAAAATCTTAATTGCAAAAAAAATCTACGTTACATTTTATTCGCTTATTAATAATTATTTCAACATTAATAAAAGCCTTTGCCCGCTTATCAATTTTCTTTTACATTTATTAATAGAGGCATATCTTTAATGCTATTCAAAAAATTTATATCAATATAATTATGAGAAAAATTTATGCGTTGCTAACGATTTCAGGTTTGTTATTAATGAGCCTGAAAAATTTTGCGCAAAGTTCTTCTGCCGCTCAAACTTCTAAGTTTGATCAGCATGAAGCTTTCGCGCCAATGTTCTATCCTGCTTTTGGCGATGAAGTGCGTACTGCAAGCGGAACTCCCGGGCCAAAATATTGGCAGAACCGTGCAGATTATAAAATCAATGCAACATTGGATGATGTGAATAATACAATCACTGGTTCTGTAATTATAACTTATAAAAATAACAGCCCTGAAAAATTGCCATTCGTTTGGTTACAATTGGATCAGAATATTTATAGTTTAAAATCTCGCGCAGTTGCAGCAACAGCCATTACCGGTGGCCGTTGGGCAAACAGGGATTTTGATGGTGGTTATACAATTAAATCTGTAAAAATTATTAATCATGCAAAAGAAGAAGATGCGAAATATTTGATTAATGATACGCGCATGCAAATCAATTTATCAAAACCTATAAAAGCAAGCGGCGATTCTGTGCAGATTAAAATTGATTATTCATTTTCTATTCCGCAGTATGGCACAGACAGAATGGGAAGATTGAAAACAAAAAATGGATGGATATATGAAATTGCACAATGGTACCCGCGCATGTGTGTGTTTGATAATGTGCTTGGATGGAACACACTACCATATTTAGGACAAGGTGAATTTTATCTGGAATATGGAAATTATGAATTCAGTATTAATACAGCAGCAAACCAGATTGTTGTTGCTTCGGGAGAATTACAAAACCCAACTGAAGTATTAACCGCTGAACAAATTAAACGTTTAAAAGAAGCAAAAGAAAGTGATAAAACAGTTGTAATAAGATCTGAAAGTGAAGTAACCGATCCAGCAAGCAGGCCTTCAAAAGATCGCATCACCTGGAAATTTAAAATGACCAATGCGCGCGATGTTGCTTGGGCATCTTCAACAGCTTTTATTTGGGATGCATCAAGAATAAATTTACCAAGTGGTAAAAAGATTTTAGGCATGTCAGTTTACCCTGCAGAAGCAGCGAAAGACAATGGTTGGAAACGTTCTACTGAATTTGTAAAAGGTTGTTTGGAACATTATTCAAAACAATGGTTTGAATTTCCTTACCCGGTTGCAACAAATGTTGCCGGTATTGTTGGCGGCATGGAATATCCGGGAATTGTTTTTTGTTCATCACAAGCAATGGGCGGCGGATTGTGGGGCGTTACGAGCCATGAGTTTGGCCACACGTGGTTCCCAATGATTGTTGGAAGTAATGAAAGAAAATATCCTTGGATGGATGAAGGTTTCAATACGTTTATTAATACCGTTGCAGATAAAAATTTTAATAATGGAGAATTTTTTAACGCAAAAATAAACAGGCATTCTCCGGCAAAATATATTTTCAATGATAAATCTGAAAGTATAATGACGGTGCCTGATGTAACGAGCGGCCCAAATCTTGGAACAAACGCATACCGCAAACCGGGCATGGGACTGGAATTGCTGCGCGATGAAATTTTAGGGCCAGAACGTTTCGATAGTGCTTTTCGATATTACATTAATAATTGGGCATTTAAACATCCAACACCTTGGGACTTTTTTCATGCGATGGAAAACAGCAGCGGAGAAAGTTTGGACTGGTTTTGGCGCGGATGGTTTTTAAATAACTGGAAATTGGACCAAGCAGTAACAAATGTGGATTATGTAAAAAATGATTCAAGTCAAGGTTCAATAATTACTATTGAAAATTTTGAGCAACTCGCAATGCCAGCCGTTATTGAAATAAAAGAAGCGAATGGAAAAA
Organism: Bacteroidota bacterium; assembly: GCA_013288945.1. GTDB lineage: Bacteria > Bacteroidota > Bacteroidia > Chitinophagales > Chitinophagaceae > Puia. The sequence continues at coordinate 75,262 of JABDAZ010000005.1, forward strand.
CCGGCCGTGTTGAATTGCCCGTTGAAATCTGGCAACATGGAAGCATCTGGAAATTTCATTATAATTCAACCGATAAAATAACTGAAGTTACCATTGATCCAGACAAACATTTTCCTGATATGAATGAAGCTAATAATACCTGGAAGAGCAATTAGGGCTTTGATTTGCCAACGCCAGAACTTTTCTATTAATAATATTTTTAAGTAAAAAAACTTATTAAAATTCTTATTAAATATTCAGTTCAATAAATAAAAATATTGAACTGAATATTTATTCACATTACTGTTTAAAAATCAATTTTAAAGGTTTGGTTTTGTGATTACTAAAATAAATTGAGTACATTTGCAACCGCAGTGCAAATAAATACGTTTTTTAAGAAGTGATAATAATCGCTGAAAAACACCGAGCTATTTTACCCTTAGTTTTATTTTTCAATCAGCATTGTTTTTCATAACTTTTAATTAAATAAGGAAGCTTTACCTATGACTGAGGCTTTAAAAATTTTGTGGTATTTGTATGTGTTGTTGCAGGTTTTTCTTGCGCTTTATTTAATCCACCCATTTGTATTAATACTCATTTTTTTTATCAAAAGGGCATTCGGGTTTAAGCCAAAAAATATCTTTTCAACGCCCATTACAAAAAATTATCAATTTGGAATAGTAGTTACTGCGCACCAGGAAACTGTATTTATTCCACCTATTGTAGATTCTTTACTAAAACAGAACTATCCGAATTTTAATGTTTACATCGTTGCAGATGATTGCGATATTACCAACCTGCATTTTGATGATCCGCGCATTAATATATTGAAACCTCCTGTAGCATTTAATACCAACAGTAAATCGATTGCATATGCTGTTGAACATTTTAAAAGTACGGATGAAATCCTTGTAATATTTGATCCTGATAATTTGGTTCACCCAAAATTTCTTGAGGTTTTAAATATTTATTACAACAAAGGTTATAAAGCCGTTCAGGGAAATTTACAATCAAAAAATACGCAGGGCAAATACGCAAAAATTGATACCATTGGTATTATTTTCAACACATTTATTGATCGTGATATAAGATCTGAGCTTGGGCTATGCGTTTCGATTTGGGGTTGCGGAGTTTCTGTTGATGCAAATATTTATCGTAGAATAAATTATGATGGCCGCAGCCAAATGGGCGGATTTGATAAAAAAATGCAGGCAGAAATTGTTAAGAGTGTTTCAACAATTGCGTACGCGCCCGCAGCCATTGTTTATGATGAAAAAGTAATTGATGCAAATAATTTTGAAAGGCAGCGCACCCGCTGGATAAGTTCTTATTTTAAATTTTTCAGTGAGTCTATAGATCTTTTTTTTACAGGTATAAAACGGCGCAATTTCAGTATGGCTTATTTTGGTTACAACCTAATCAGGCCGCCATATTTTATATTGGTGTTGGCAGCAATACTTTTTATTAAGCTTAATTTTTTTATACATAAAGGCTTTATGCTTGGATGGCTCGCTGTGCTTTGTCTTTTTGTACTTTCTTTTATAATTATTGTTATTACCAAAGCTGCAAATAAATCTGTTTCAAAAGCAATATTTTACATGCCTTTGTTTTTCTTTCACCAGGTGAGATCGTTATTCAAAATAAAAATGAATAATAAATCTATTCTCAAAACAAGCCACTCACAGGTTTTATATATTGATGATATATTGAAAAATGAAGCTATTTAAACATTCGTTTTTTGCAGGTGTTTCAAAAATTAATATTGAATGGCTGAAAAAGAAATCACCGGTTGATCTTCTTATTCCCTATCATCATATTGTTGCCGATGATGATGTGCCTTATATAAAAAGTTTATACAATTATAAAAACGCCCGCCAGTTTGAAGCTGATCTCGATTTTTTATTGAAACATTTTTCACCGGTTTCATTAACAGATATTATTAATCATCACCAGCAAAAAATTCCTTTAAAAGAAAAAAGTTTTTTAATAACTTTTGATGATGGCCTGAAACAAGTGTATG